>JAFVGN010000015.1 GCA_017474925.1 Prevotella sp.
ACGACAGTTAAGGAAGAAAAGCGGAACGGGAATTTACCATGTGATGGTCAGAGGCATCAACCGTCAGGACATCTTTGAGGACTAGGAAGACTATTTACAGATGGTTTCCATCCTCAGGGCTCTGTCCGATAGGCATGACGAGCAAGGTCTGAGGCTTCCGCCGCTCTCAATATTTTACGCGTATTGTCTGATGAGCAACCATCTTCATCTGCTACTACGGGAACAAGAAGAGGAGGTCAGTGATGTTGTGAAGAGAATCGGCGTGACATACGCCCACTATTTCAACAAGAAATACGAGCGTAGTGGTCATCTGTTTCAAGACAGGTTTCGAAGTGAGCCTGTTGACAGCCTTGAGTATTTCGTGACCCTGCTGAGGTACATTCACCAGAATCCACTGAAAGCAGGAATTGTGAATAATATATTGGACTACCCTTGGAGCAGTTGGAAGGAATATGCATTTGACAGCAATTCGAATACATTCTGTTCTACCCGAGCTGTTTTCTCACGCATCTCAAAGGAAGATTTGAGAGAGCTGGTTTACACTCCCGTAGAGGGAAGCGAAAAGATACTTGATATTGACACAGACTGTAGCAAGCCAGTCAGTGACAGTGAAATAAAATCATTTCTTGTTGATAGTCAAGGAATTGTTAATTCTCTTATGGTTCAAAGTCTTGAGAAATCAAGACGCAATGAAGTGCTTAGGACTATGCTCTCTTTGGGGGCAGGAATCCGACAACTGTCAAGACTAACTGGTGTTTCGTTTGGAGTAATTCAAAAGTTGGCAAAATGATCAGAAGAACCGACCCCATGATCTCCTCGTGCGTGGTGAAAAAGGACAAGAAGGGCAACCTGGTGCGTCCCGTCATCCTCTCGAAGATTCGCAAGCACGACGGCTATACCACGCAGAACATCTGCATCGAGCTGACCCCCGGACAGCACCTCTTCGGCACCATCTATGCGCCACGGAAGAGTTCAAAGTTTAAGGTTCAAGGTTCAAAGTTCAAAGCAAAGCACGCCCTGATTGTCTGTCCCGACGGACACTGGCCCTACCGCTATCGTAAGGACGAGCAGCAACGCTTAGGTACACTCGCCCGCATGGGTGCCGTCTGTGTAGACTTCGACCTCTACGGATGGGGCGAGAGCCAGCAGGAGGTAGGCGACCATCACAGCAGTCGGGCTCATGTCTATCAGGCTGCCTGTGGCTACATCCTCCTGGACTGGATGCTGAAGAACCGTAAGGATATCGACACAGAACGTGTGGGCGTGATGGGCGGCTCTGGTGGTGGTACACATACTGTGCTGCTCTCGCTATTGGACGAGCGCGTCACAGCTTCAGCCCCTGTGGTCCATCTGGCCTCACACTTCGATGGTGGCTGTCCTTGCGAGAGCGGCATGCCCGTCCAACTGTCAGCGAGAGGCACCTGCGAACCCGAACTGGCTGCCGTGATTGCTCCCAAGCCCATGCTCGTCGTGAGCGACGGAGGCGACTGGACATCTAGCGTGCCCACGCTGGAATTCCCCTACTTGCAACGCATCTACAGTTTCTATGGAGCCCAGGACAAGGTGCGTAATGTCCACCTGCCCAACGAGCGCCACGACTTCCGCGAGAACAAGCGCAAGGCCGTCTATGACTTCTTCATCGACGTCTTTGGATTGGACCGCTCGATGCTCGACGAGAGCAAGATAGAGATAGAGCCCGAAGAAACGCTGAAATCGCTGTATAAGTAACTGACATCCCCTCCCAAATTCGAGAGGGGATTTTTTCTACTTAACATCTTACTGTTTCATGCGTATATAAAATAGAATGACCCAACAAGAGTTTGAACATATTGCCCAACAGCTACGTCCAAAGCTACTCAATATAGGACGGCAGTTCTTCAATGACGGTGATTATGCGGAGGACATAGCCCAAGAGACGCTGATGAGACTTTGGCTATTACGCGAACGCATTGAACAACAGATTGGGATTGTGCCATTAGCCATACGCATGGCTAAGAATCTCTGCATCAGCGAATGGCGTAAGCAACAGGTCAGGATGGCAGATAGCGGACTACAGGAACAGATGGCGGATGAGACCATCAGTCGAAAGATGGAAGCAAACGAAGTCATAGCGCAATTACGATTAGCTCTTCTACAACTGACACCTGCCGAGCAACGCCTGTTTCGCATGCGACACGAACTGGAGATGGACATTGCTGAAATAAGTTCCGTTACCGGCATAAGTCCACGCTCCGTCAGCGCAATGCTTAGTACTGCGAAACGTAAACTAATAGAAATACTTACCCAAAAAGGAGGCATACAATGAAAAAAAACCTGATAGAAAAACTGCTAAACGAGCAGACCACTCCAGAAGAAGAACATCTGATTGCCAAAATGCTTCAGCAAGAGGAGGATATGGAGTCGTGGCTCATAGAGGACGAGACAGCAGTGTACGATCATATTGTAGCCAAGCGACAAGCCAGGCGACGCTTTCTGCGCTGGGCGATAGCCGCTGTAATAGTAGCCCTTCTGATAAGTGGCGCTACACTTCTTTGGCCACAACAGGCTTCTGACCCCCAGGTGGCAACAACATCGAACGTCATCCTTAACAATCAGCCCAACGATACCAAGCAACAGCCTTTGTTGCCCCCAACAGATATCCAACAGCCTGTTCCCCAAAAGGCCAAAGGGAAGGCCGTTAAGCGCCGTCAAATATCCGCAACAGACAGTTTGAATTATTATATTGCACGACTGGAGAAAGAATTGGAGAACGTCAACGAAAGCACTTATCACACAAAAGCTGAAGAGGTGCTTCGCGCTGATGCCCGTCTGCAAAAACTTGTCCAGCGCATCATGATAGGTGAACTGACAAAAGACAATGTACCTGCAGAGGCATTGAATACGAACAAAACGATGGAGGAACAGCCATGAGACGTATCATATTAACAGTTTGTGTCGCGTTTGCGACACTCAGCGCAAGTGCCCAAACCGTCAGCAATAATTATGGAGACCTACGCGCCAAAGTGCTCCATGTGGATCAGAAGTTTACTGGGCAAAACACGATGAATGACCAGGCAATTGCCGTCATAGTACGCGAATTGGCCCACAATTATCAAGGTCGTCTTTCGAATCCTCAATTTGAGGAATTGAGAAAGACCATAGAGGGAATGCGCAAGCAAATCAGCAAGCATACTTGGCAAACAATATTGGATGAATCCATCAAAATATTGCAAGAGAAGACTGACACACTCGACATACAGCAACGCATTTTAGACTATTACAGCCGAGTTCCAAAGGAACAAATCTATATTCATACGGATAAGCCCTATTATGTACCTGGTGATACCGTCTGGTTCCGAGCTCATTTGGTGGATGCTGTCACCCACACACCCATAAGTCGTTCGCGCTATATCTATGTTGAGCTATTGGATAATGCCACAGATACCTTGGTACAGCGTATCATGGTGAAGTGCGATTCTCTGACCGATGGTCAGAGTGTGGCGTTGCAATCTAACGGAGTATTTGCCAATGCTATCACACTGCCCCGCCAATTACGTAGTGGCAGTTACACTTTAGCAGCCTATACTCAATGGATGCGTAATTTCCCTGCTGAGCAATTCTACTATAAGCAATTGTGGGTGGTTGGCAACACTCCTCTGTCGAGCTTTCAGTCCGAAGCCATCGGACTCCCAGTCCGAAGCCATCGGACTCCCAGTCCGAAGCCGTCGGACTCAGAGTTGGAGTTAGGACAGAGAAAAGGACAGCTGCTTATCCAAATGAACAAGCCCACGAGCGAACCCCTCTCATGTGTGCTTTATGGTAGTGGAAACCTCATAGTCACTGACTATACATCAGGGAAGGTATTACGTATTGACAGCCATACACTACGTCCAGGAAACCTCTGCATAGCTATCGTCAACCGCGAGACGGGAGACGTCATTACTGAAAAGCAGACCATCATCGAGGGAAGTCAGCCCCAAATAGCCATCAGTGGCAAAGCTCGTACCCAGAACGAACCGATGGAGTTGTCAATAGACCTTACAGAAGCTGACGGTACACCGCTCAATGGCAGCTTCTCACTATCCGTCACTGACTACGACGTGGTGAAGCCCGACACCCTGCAACCAACAATTGACAAGTATCTGAACCAACAGTCGGATGCCTACCCACTGGCTGATATACTCAGCAGAACATCCCCCCACATCAATTATAGTTTCCAGACCACACAGACTATTACTGGGCAGATTCGTGGTACTATCTTCAAAAAAATCAAGAATCCCAAGCTGATGTTGGTACGGCCAGATACAGGATTCCGTCAGACCTTCGAACTTGGCGACAGTTGCCGCTTTACCATCAACGGCCTCGACTTCGCCGACGGTACGACCTACGTACTGGAAGGTATGCGACGTACAGGCAGTACCAGTCTCGTACAACTGAATATCGACCCACAGACATTCCCTACCTTACATTCGCCTTTCTCCTCTGCCACATCAACTCTTTCCGTCCCAGACAACTTCGCAAAGCAAGCTCAAGAGCAGGTGATGTATGGTAGCATAGATCGCGAGATAGAACTGCCCGATGTAGTCAAGGAGAAGAAGCGTCAGCATAAGCCCACCAATCTGTTGGGTGTCATGCCCTTCCGTGCTTTTTATGATGACGACCCCTTGCTCAACAATTTCTACTCGATGGAGATTCTGCTCAGCACCTTAGGCATTCCTGTCTATCGCGATGCTAATGGCGAGATGCAAATCAGATACCGCTCAGGCACAGTTACGCCAGCAAAGCAGGGTCCAGGCATTTTCATCGACGAGTTCCGCAGCAACATGGAGGAATTAATGATGCTTCAGCCCGAGACCATTGAGTCCATCGAATGGTTCGACCATGTCGGTGCCGCCAACATGACCATCTATGGCTGGAACGTGTCAACCTCGGGACTATTGCTTGTCCGGCAGAAGCCCGGCCTGAAAGGCAGAATCTTCCGTCCGCTCTCCATGGCCACCGTCCAACAGCAAGGCTGGAAGCCCAACCAGGACTTCTATTCCCCACAATACACAGACCCGTCAGCCAAGACTCGCCCTGACCACCGCACCACGCTCTACTGGAACCCGAAGGTAAAGACCGATACAGAGGGACATGCAACCATCCGCTTCTATGCCTCAGACATATCAAAGCGATACCTCGTTACCCTCGAAGGAGTCAGCGATGACGGAATAGTAATACACAAAGAAGCGATAATTGAATAATTTTTAATATCTTTGCAACATGAAACGACTTCTGTTGCTACTATTATGTATAGTTTCGCTATTGCATTGCAAGGCACAGGCCATTGTCTGTGATGTGCAGGATGGACAACCTGTTATTCAGGCTTCCGTCTATGACGAGCAGGGGAAGATTATCGGTGTGACAGATGCAGATGGGCGACTGCCTGACTTGGCTGACGTAGACAGTATCCGTATTACCCATATTGCCTATTATCCTCTGCAGATAGAGGTTGGTGCGATCAAAGATGTGATTCGTATGCGCCCTTTGGCATACTCCCTGAAAGAGGTCGTCAAGGAGAAGAAGTCTCTCTATTGTCTGAGGCTGAGGTGCTATCACCGCCAGTACATGGTGAACGGCAAAGGTACTCTCGACAAACTGCCGCCAGTAGTGAGTTTTGTCGACGGACTTTGCAACCTGTATATTTTTGTCAATGGCTGGCATGAATCGCGTCGAGTAACCTTGGCTCGTCGCGAAGTTATTACTGGTGATCAGTTGCAGTCCTCGGCTGTTGATGAAGTCGTGCCTACGATGTCACCACAATCAATCCCCGAATTGAAAGAGGACTTCCCGAGCAGTACTACCATTCAGCGTGACTCACAGATTATCCGTGCCACTTTCGACGGACTTTATCCTGACCGCAGTCGTCGTGTCAGCTTGCGTATTGCTGACGAGGATGGAAAGTACAAAACGGTTGCACCAGCCTTACAGGTAAAAGACCTGCGGCAGGGTGTTTATCGTGTTACCCCATATCCTCGTGTGTCCCAAGGCGACTTGCTTGCTTATTGCGAGATCAGTCAGTTGAAAGGACGCATGACACAGCGCCGCCATGAGAGTTATACTATGAATCTCTGGCTCTTCGACGAGTATTATCCCATAGAGGCTGAATATCTCACAAGACAAGAGTATAAAGCGGAGGACATACAGCCTCTTTCCATGACTATTGACGACATTGACCATTACATACAGGAAATACAAGTTCCTGCTCTCTCCGATGACTTGCAGCGAAAGTTGGATGAGACACGCCGCCAACGGCATATTCAAAAACAAACACCTTACATTGAAGTGGGGCAGCGGAAGGGAAAACTGTTGATACAATTACATGGTTATGAGGGTACAGACTCGCTTATTTGTACTGTCACAGGGAATGGTAATGATATTGTTTCCGACTATAATCAAGAAAAGGTTCTGCGTATTGACAGCGAGATGCTTAAAGCAGGGGAAGTGACTATCAGTATCAAGAACCAACAGACGGGTATGCTTATTGCTGAGACAAAAAACACTATCCGTATGGAGAATGCAAGCATCGAGCTACAGGAGGTGTCTGTGACGGGCAGTAAGAAGAAAAAGAAAACGCCAGTCCTAAACCCCTACAAGATGGACCCTCCACGCGGCTTCAAACCTGGCGACCCAAAGATAGGGCAAGCTAACGATATGAAGCAACTGCTTACTTCGTTAGGAATAAGGGTAAATTATTACGATGGCGAGCCAAATATCAACACACCCGAGAATGCGGGATTGGATATTTATGTCGACAACATGAATATGAATGACGATCACGACTATGTATTGAATCTCGTACCTGCCAACGTTAAGGCTATCGAGTACTTCACACCAAATAATGCTACTAACGGCATCTTCGGAGTTCGTCCGCAGTCCTTTACAGGCAAGGTCCCAGGCGTGCTGTTCATTTTCCTCAACGATGGGTCAGAGGTTGTTAACCCTTAAATAACGTGAGTTCGACGAATTTAGAATAAAGCATGTTGCTTACCTCTTTGGACTTGAAGCCAAGGCGGAACAGGACACACAAGTCGAAATCCTTCTGGCTCATCTTGTATTCCTTCGACATCAGCAGACTGCTGAAGTCTGGCAGGTTCTCAAGGACGAGCTTGCGGCTTTCGCGCAGCTCTTCTATGGTGAGTTTCGTTCCGTTCTGCCGGCTTGCCTCCAGTTTCTTGTAGATGTCAGTATCTTGCAGCTGCTTGTCTAGGGAAGCGATTTCCTTTTCTTTCCTTGCTGCCTCCTGATGGTGGGTATAATTATACATAGCTTGTATTCGCTCAACTTCTTTAGTCGTGCGCCTAGCATGTAGAGAATCGCTCATCGCATAGGCATATATGCTATATTTTGCGATAGAATCATTGAGACGAAGTTACTTCTCTTGTCTTTGCCTCGTTGTAGGTAGGGATTTGCCTCTATTGTTGTCCAGTACTTGTCCAGTACTTGTTCAGTATATGTCCAGTATTTGTCCAGTGAACTACTGGACATGTACTGTACAACTAATGCACATCTACTGCACAAGATTCGATGCATCTCCCTTGCTAGCAATAATTAAAAAACAACGGCAAAGGTACTCATTTTTTCTGATTATTTTGTAACTTTGTACCCAACAAACAAAAAAGGAATATAAATGAAGAAAAGTGCGAAAAAAATGAAGACCGACGCTAGCGTGCGCAGTTTGAGTATGATGACGGCTTGCCAGTCGGACGACGACGATATCCCCATGCCGCAGGAGGTGAGCAGCCAGCGTGTGTTTGACTTCTTCAAGGAGATAAACGCCGTACCGCGCCCCAGCGGCCACGAGGAGCAGATGCGTCAGTATCTCATTCGCTTTGCCGATGCTCGTGGCCTCCGACATGCCGAGAACAACGGTAACATCATCATCTACAAGGATGCCACAGCCGGCATGGAGCAGGTGCCGTCCGTTGTGCTCCAGACCCACATGGATATGGTGTGTGTGGCAGCCGACGGATATGCGGTGAATTTCCTCACTCAGGGCATTGAGCAGGAGGTGACCGACGGCTTCATCCACAGTCGTGGTCACAAGACCTCTTTAGGAGCTGACGACGGCATCGGCATAAGTCTTGTGCTGGCTGTTCTCGACAGCAAGATGGTGAAGCACGGTCCGCTGGAGTGCCTCTTCACGTGGGACGAGGAGCAGGGTCTGGAGGGTGCTGCGGCTTTCGACAGCGGTATTCTGAAGAGCAAGTATATGATCAACATCGACTCCGAGACGGAGGGTGAGACCTGCATCGGTACGTCGGGAGGAGTTTGGATTCTGGCCAGTATGGACTACACACCCCAAGCCGTTCCTGCGGGCTATACCGCCTGTGTGCTGAGTGTTAACGGCCTGACGGGCGGCCACAGCGGAATTGATATCTACAAGGGCGGAGCCTCTGCCACCAAGCTGCTGGCCGATTTCCTCTATAGCGAAAAGACGACGCGCCTGCGCCTCGTGAGCATCAATGGCGGCCAGGCCAGCAACAGCATTGCCACATCGGCTACCGCCGTGGTCATTGTGCCCGAAGACAATGCGGGGACTCTTGTCAGCCTCTTCGAAAGCTATATGGCTGAGGCCAAGACGCGCTATGCCGCCACCGACCCTGCTATGACCTGGTCCATCGGTGCAGCTTCCGACGTGCAGTCCTATATGCCTGCCGAGGCTGCCGAGCTGCTTGTCAACGGACTTGACGCCACGCCGCAGGGTGTGATTGAAAGGAGCACCGTGGTGGAGAATATGTTTGAGACCGCCAACAATATCGGTATCATCACCACCACGGACGGCCGTTGGGAGGTGGTCAACTATCCCCGTGGCTTCGATGCCGCCAAGATAGATGCCGTGTCCACCACCATCTCGCAGGCTTTCAGCGGCGCCACCGTGGAGTTTGCCAATCCTTATCTGCCTTGGAATGCCGATGTTAACTGTGCGTTGATTGCCTATACGCAGAAGTCATATCAGGGTCTCTTTGGCACTCCGCTCCGCTATGTCCGTATGGGCGGCGGCATCGAGGCCTCGCAGTTTGCCCTCAGCTATCCTGAGATGCAGATTGTCAGCATCGGCTCCAATGTGTTCGATGCTCACACCGTCAACGAGCGTGTTGAGATAGCCAGCGTAGAGCGCACGTGGAAATTCGTCCTCCGTCTGCTGGGCAACATCGGAGAAGTGCTAAAATAAACATAATATGCTGTCGGTGACCAAGGTTGTACCTTTGCATCGTGACTAACAACAGACAACCAATAATTAAAAAGCTTATGAAGATAGAGTTAGTAATTAGTAGATTTTTGTCCGGAAGACATGCCTCATGCAAAGTCATGCGCGCTGCTTCCTCCTTCATCCTTCTGCATGTGACGCTGCTGATGACGATGGCCCAGCCTACGGCAAAGGAGTGGAACAGGGGTGTGGTAGGCTGGAATCTGGGCAACCAGTTTGAGTGTAATGCCCCTGGACAGGACGGTGAGTCGATGGCCATCGGGCTGGCAGAAAACAGTATGATGGCCGAGACGGCATGGGACAATCCCATAGTGACGCGCGAGACGATAAAGGGCGTGAAGGATGCCGGTTTCAATGCCATCCGAATCCCTATCCGCTGGCAGTGCCACATCACCAATGCCGCCACCATGAGCATTGACGAGGCCTGGATTGCCCGTATCAAGGAAGTGGTGGGGTGGTGTCTTGCCAACGACATGAAGGTGATTATCAACACCCACCACGACAAATGGTTGGAAGGACGTCCCACCTATCAGTATAAGGACGAGAACAACCGCAGGCTCTCACAGCTGTGGCACAACATAGCCAATGCCTTTGCCCAGTATGACTACCGTGTGGCCTTTGCGGGTACCAACGAGGTTCATATCAAGGACAACTGGGGCAAGCCTGAGGCAGAGAACCTGGCCGTACAGAACAGCTACAACCAGACTTTCGTTGACGTGGTGCGTGCTACGGGCGGTAACAATGCCAAGCGCCACCTCATCTTGCAGACCTATGTGTGCAATCCCGACTTTGGCATCAACAATGGCGACTTCATCATACCGCGCGATGCCGAAGGTAACGGGAATGACTATATGAGTGTCGAGATTCACTACTACACCCCGTGGGACTATGCCGGCGAATGCAAATACAACTTCTGGGGTGAGCCGTACAAGGACAAAGGCGAGGCCTCACCCAGCGACGAGAATACCATGAGGGCGTTCTTTGACAAGGTTGTTGATACCTGGAGCAACAAGGGACTGGGCATCGTGATAGGTGAGTGGGGCGTCACGGATCGTCAGGTGGACGGACTGACCGACTTGATACACGAGGACATGACCTACTACTGTCGCTTCCTGGTCAATGAAGCAGGCAAGCGTGGATTCTCCACCTTTGTCTGGGACAACAACAGCTATGGCAGCGGTGCAGAGCATTTCGGCATCTTCGACCGTAACAACGGTATGAAGGTGAAAGCTCCCTGGATTCTGCAAGGTATCATCACCAGATAAGCACGGAGGGTTTCGCAGTAAAAAAAAATCCCGATGGACTGACTGCCCATCGGGATTTTTTATGATGCTTATTTCGCGTTTCTACTATTAGAAATCCATCTTGTCGAGTTCGTCCGTGAAGTCCTTCGGCTCGTTATTCTCAGGCTGGTGGAAGTCCTCGTTGCGCTCGCGACGCTCGCCACGCTCAGGACGAGGGCGACGCTCACCGCGCTCAGGGCGCTCGCCGCGCTCAGGACGGGGACGACGCTCGCCACGCTCGGGGCGCTCACCACGCTCACGACGGGCAGGACGCTCCTGATAGCCTTCGGGCTTTTCGATGAGTACACGGTGCGAAAGTTTGAACTTACCTGTCTTCGGGTCAATCTCCAGCAGTTTGACGGTAATCTTGTCACCCTCCTTGATGCCAGCTTCCTCGACAGTCTCCAGACGCTTCCAGTCAATCTCAGAGATGTGCAGCAGACCATCCTTACCAGGCATAAACTCTACGAAGCAGCCATAAGGCATGATGGAACGGACTGTTCCTTCGTAAACCTCGCCCACCTCGGGGATGGCAACGATGGAACGGATTTTGGCAATGGCGGCATCGATGCTGGCCTTGTCGGGAGCACTGACCTGAACCTTGCCCACACCGTCGATCTCGTCAATGGTAATAGTAGCACCGGTATCTTCCTGCATCTGCTGGATAATCTTGCCACCAGGGCCGATGACAGCACCAATGAACTCCTTGGGAATGTCGAAGGCCTCGATGCGGGGAACCTGAGGCTTCAGCTCGGCACGCGGCTCTGCAATGGTGTCGGTGATGCACTTCAGGATGTGCTCACGGCCAGCCTTGGCCTGCATGAGAGCTTTCTCGAGGATATCGAACGACAGACCGTCGCACTTGATGTCCATCTGGGTAGCGGTCAGACCGTCCTTGGTACCCGTGGTCTTGAAGTCCATATCGCCCAAGTGGTCCTCGTCGCCAAGAATATCGGAAAGCACGGCGTACTTGTCCTCACCGGGGTTCTTGATGAGACCCATGGCAATACCTGAAACGGGCTTCTTCATGGGAACACCAGCGTCCATCAGGGCCAGCGTACCGGCACAGACAGTAGCCATCGAGGAAGAACCGTTTGACTCCATAATCTGCGAAACGACACGTACGGTATAGGGGAAATCTTCAGGAATCTGCCCCTTCAGACCGCGCCAAGCCAGGTGGCCGTGACCAATCTCACGACGGCCTACACCGCGCTGGGCCTTAGCCTCACCCGTGCAGAATGGTGGGAAGTTATAGTGAAGCAGGAAGCGCATGTAGCTCTTATCGAGCACATCGTCAACCAGCTTTTCGTCAAGCTTGGTACCCAGTGTAACAGTTGTCAGCGACTGCGTCTCACCACGCGTGAAGATAGAACTTCCGTGAGGCATGGGCAGCGGAGAAACCTCGCACCAGATGGGACGGATGTCCGTGGTCTTTCGGCCATCGAGACGGATACCCTCGTCAAGGATGCAACGGCGCATGGCGTCGCGCTCTACGTCGTGGTAGTAGCGTTCCATCATGGCCTCGTATTCGTCGTCGCTGATTTCAGATTCGACGGAAGAACCGTCGAGTGCAGTAGCGGCCTCAGCGGCGGCTTTGCGCTCGGCAAAGAACTTCTCCTTGAAGTCAGCGAGAATCTTCTCGAAGGCTTCAGCACGCTGCTGCTTCTCAAGAGCCTGCTTGGTGACGTCATAGGCGGGCTGATAGAGCTCCTTGTTCATACGCTCACGTAATGCCTCGTCGTTAACCTCGTGGTCGTACTCGCGCTTGACATCCTTGCCCAGCTCCTTGCTGAGTTCAGCCTGAAGCTCGCACATGGGCTTGATGGCATCCATAGCGGCCTTCAAGGCACCCAAAAGATCCTGCTCAGACACTTCCTTCATCTCACCTTCCACCATCATAATGTTCTCAGCTGAGGCACCTACCATGATGTCCATATCGGCATCCTTCATCTGCTCGAAGGTGGGGTCAATGACGTATTCACCATTGATACGGGCCACGCGAACCTCAGAGATGGGACACTCGAAGGGTATATCTGAACATGCCAGCGCAGCCGAAGCGGCAAAACCTGCCAGGGCATCGGGCTGGTCAACACCATCAGCGCTGAACAGCATGACGTTGACAAAAACTTCTGCGTGATAGTTGGAGGGGAACAGGGGACGGAGCACACGGTCGACCAGACGACTGGTCAGAATCTCATTGTCCGAGGCCTTACCCTCGCGCTTGGTGAAACCGCCAGGGAAGCGCCCTGCAGCGGCATACTGCTCTCTGTAGTCAACCTGCAGAGGCATGAAATCTGTTCCGGGAACTGCATCTTTTGCGGCACAAACAGTAGCCAGCAGTACGGTGTTGTTCATGCGGAGCATCACACTGCCGTCGGCCTGCTTTGCCACTTTCCCGGTCTCAATTGTGATGGTTCTTCCATCAGGCAACTGAATACTTTTCGTAATTACGTTCATCTTGTTTTAAAACATCTAAAAAATAAAAAATTGTTGCGCAAGCGCAAAAAACGGTACAAAGGTACATATTAATCAATAATGAAACGAAGAAACACCCCATTTATTATTGTTTTTTAGGAAATTCACCGCTCATAAGACGATAAAGTGATGCTTTTTACCCCATTTATGTTAGTGGAGTCGTAGCCAAACGCAACCAGTCTCTCTCTGCCTCGTCGAGGTAGGGAGAGATTTTTTGCCAGACAGTTTCATGGTAGTCGTTCAGCCAACTGATCTCCTCAGGAGTCAGTAAGGAGATGATGATGGGGGCTTTATCGACAGGACAGAGCGTCAGCGTCTCGAACTGCAGAAAACATCCGAAATCCGTTTCCTTGTAAGGCTGGATGAGCAAGAGGTTTTCAATGCGGACACCAAACTTACCCTCCATATAGATGCCAGGCTCGTCGGTGACTGTCATACCGGCATGCAGACGGGCAGGACGGTACTCCATGCGAATCTGATGAGGCCCCTCGTGTACATTGAGATAGGAGCCGACACCATGTCCCGTTCCGTGCAGGAAGTTAAGTCCTTCGTGCCAAAGGTCTTTGCGGGCAACCGCATCGAGCTGGGTACCACTAACTCCCTCGGGGAATTTGAGGAGCTGAAGCTGGATGTGACCTTTGAGGACTAAAGTATAGACAAGACGTTGCTCTTCTGTGACAGGTCCCAGAGCAATGGTGCGTGTGATGTCCGTCGTACCATCCTGATACTGTGCACCTGAGTCCAGCAACAGCAGGCCGTTGGGTTCCAATGGGATGTCGCTCTCTGGGGTCGCCTCGTAGTGGACGATAGCACCGTGCGCTTGATAGGCAGCGATGGTGCCGAAAGAAAGTCCCTGATAGAGAGGCTGTTGCGCACGAAGGGCAGTCAACTTTTGGTCGATGGTCACCTCCGTCTGTCCACCAGCGGCAACGGCAGGCTTTAGCCAATGGAGAAACTTGACCAAAGCTATTCCATCGCGAAGCATGGCATTGCGGAAACCCTGTTGTTCCGCATTGGTCTTGACAGCTTTAAGCGCAGGAACAGGTGAGGGTTTTCTGACGATTTCCTGAGCGCGAATAGCCTTCATAAGGGTATAATTCACTTCGTCAGGGTCGGCTAAGATGTTATATTCCGGATAGCGGGCAAGGGTCTCTTGAATGGCGTTGTAGGGAGCAATGGCAATTCCACAGTATGCCAAATGCCGTTTGGCATCTGGAGTCATCTTCTCTTCGTGTACAAAGAGGGTCACGCTCTGGGTGGTGATGAGCAGGTAGCTGACAAAGACGGGGCTGTATTGGACATCAGTTCCGCGCAGGTTCAGTGTCCAGGCAATGTCGTCGAGTGAAGCCATCAGCATTCCGTCAGCATGTTGTTCGCGCAGGGCCTTCCGGATGCGGGTGAGCTTGGAAAGGGTTTCCTCTCCGGTATACTCCAACGGCTGAGTGACGATGGGACTCATAGGGATTGACGGGCGGTTGTGCCAGATGCGACTGAGAGGGTCGAAATTGGTGCGTAAGGTGATGCCGCCTTGATGACGAAGGTCGCTGATGAGTTCTTCGACAATCGTTGTTGACGAGGTCATTCCGTCAATGCCCACCTCCTTGTCATCTGAGTCAGCGAGTTCCTTGCCCAGCCATTCGGCAATGGTAGGTGTGCCGTCTATCTTGAGCTTCATGAGTTGGTATTCCGTTCCTTCCAGTTGAGATGCGGCAGCAATGAAGTAGCGCGAGTCAGTCCAAAGAGCCGCAGAATGCAAGGTGACCACTGCTGTGCCTGCAGAGCCGTTAAAACCACTAATCCACTCGCGTCCTTTCCAGTGTTCAGCAGTATATTCCGAGTTATGCGGGTCAGTGGTGGGGAAGATAAAAGCCGCCAGATGTTCGCGTTGAAGTTCTTCACGCAAAACTGATATTCGTTCCTTGATAGTCATCATGTCAAAATAGGTATTTAGTATTGATTTGGGTGCGAAGTTACTAAAAAAATGCAATAATCCGTTATGGTTTGCGTTATTTTATACGTGTTCGAACGCAAATTATTCATTATAGGTACGATGCTCTTGGCCTTTTTAAAGGTTTCAGCGCAGCAAGAACCCTCCTTCTCCCATTACTGGGCGATGGAGCCATCGTTTAATCCTGCTGCTGCCGGCAAGCAATCTGTCATCAATGTGACTGGAGCCTACGCCATGAGCATGACAGGTTTTGAGCATAACCCCAAAACGATGTATCTGAGCGGTGATATGCCTATCTATCTGCTTAACAGTTATCACGGGGTTGGCATCCAGCTGATGAACGATGACATTGGTCTGTTCAACCATCAGCGGTTAGCCGCACAGTATGCTTATAAGCGAAAGTTGTTAGGCGGTACTTTCAGTATAGGACTTCAGGTAGGTATGCTGAGTGAGAAGTTCAAGGGGTCGGAGTTGGATTTGGAACAAAGTGGCGACAACGCTTTCTCGACGACTGACGTGACAGGAACTGCGCTCGACATAGCGGCAGGTCTGTACTACAATCACCGTCTTTGGTACGCAGGATTGTCCGTGACACATGCGACAGCCCCCTCCGTCGACCTGGGTGACCGTTCGATTATTGACATCAGCAGAACGTATTATTTGACAGGCGGATACAATATTCAACTTAAAAATCCGTTGTTTACAATACACCCCTCAGTGTTAGCCCGTACGGACGGCACAGCTTATCGGGTAGATGTGACAGCGCGTGTGAAATATGCGCATGAGAAAAAGATTTTCTATGCAGGCGTGGCTTATAGTCCCACCATTTCAGTGACGGCCCTTATTGGAGGCAACTTCCAGGGAATCACTGTGGGATACAGCTATGAGGCTTATACTAGTTCTGCTATAGGAATAGGCAAAGGAAGCCATGAGCTGTTTGTGGGCTATCAGACGGAACTGAACTTCGGCAAGAAGGGACGCAACAGGCATCAGAGCGTCAGAATACTTTGACAGACATTATAAGAAATATAAGAAAACAACGATAATATGGAACAATGTGTAAATAAGAAAAAGCAAAAAGGTGTGATGGTAAAGAGACTTTTGCCTTTTTATCTTTTTACCTTTTTGCTTTTGTCCCTGACAGGATGCTTTGGCAGCAAGATGGCATCGTCATCGGGTGGTGAAGTGACAGGTGTTAGTGGTCGTGCGTTTACAGAGCCCACCCCTCACGGTATGACACTCATCAAGCGCGGACATCTGAAGATGGGTATCGAGAAGCAGGATTCGCTTTGGGGAAAGCAGACTCCTGTGAGAGATATTTCCGTAGAAGGTTTCTGGATGGACGAGCATGAGGTTACCAACTCCATGTATCGTCAGTTCGTCAATTACGTTCGTGACTCCATCTTACGAGAACGTCTGGCAGACCCTGCCTACGGTGGCGATGAGAGCTACAAGATTGAGGAAGACAAGAATGGCGATCCCGTAAAACCTCACCTGAACTGGAAAAAGTCGCTGCCCAGAAAGCCCAACGAGGATGAGCAGCGAGCCATCGAGAGTCTCTATGTCACCAATGCCGTAACAGGAGAGAAGATGCTTGACTGGCGTCAGATGAACTATCGCTATGAGATTTATGACTATACGGAAGCTGCCAAGCGCAAGTATCGTCCCAATCACGAAGAACGTGTCCTCAATACGGATATCCGTCCTAATCCTAACGAGCAGATATGGATCTCGAAGGATACGGCCTATATCAACGATGAAGGACAGATAGTACGTGAAACCATCAACCGCCAGTATACAGGCGAGTGGGATTTCCTGAACACGTATATTGTCAACATCTATCCAGACACCACCTGCTGGGTGAACGACTTCCCCAATGCAGAGAACGAGACTTATATGCGCTACTATTTCAACAATGCCGCTTATAACGACTATCCCGTAGTGGGTGTGACATGGGAGCAGGCCAATGCCTTCTGCGCCTGGCGTACGGAATATCTGCTGCGTGGACTGGGACCTGCAGCCCGCTTTGTTCAGCGCTATCGTCTGCCGACAGAGGCCGAGTGGGAGTTTGCAGCCCGTGGTAAGGAGCAGAACGAGTTTCCTTGGGACAATGCGGACGTCATGAGCGGTAATGGCTGCTTCTACGCCAATTTCAAACCAGACAATGGAAATTACACCAAAGACGGTAACCTGATAACCAGCAGGGTGGGTATTTATTCATCCAATTCGAATGGACTCTATGACATGGCCGGAAATGTTGCAGAGTGGTGTAGCACGATTTATACAGAGGCCGGTGTGGAGTCGATGAACGACATCAACCCTCAGCTGAGCTATAATGCAGCCAAGGAAGACCCCTATCGCATGAAGAAGAAGAGCGTACGTGGCGGCTCATGGAAAGACCCCGAGAGCTATATCCGCTCGGCCTGGCGTTCCTATGAATACCAGAACCAGCCACGTTCCTATATCGGATTCCGTTGTGTACGCTCGTTAGCCAATACCACCAGTGACAAGATTAAAGTAAAGAAAGGGAAGAAATAATGACAAAATACAGCAAACTCAATTTTGTCTACCACTTGCAAAAGTGGATGGACAGCGTGCCAGGACAGACATTCCTGAACTACGCCTACAGCTGGGGTGCATCCATTGTTATCTTGGGTACGCTCTTCAAGCTGACTCACTTGCCTGGAGCCAACTTCTTCCTGTTCCTGGGTATGGGTACCGAGGTGTTTGTGTTCTTCATTGCCGCCTTTGACCGTCCGTTTGACAAGACCACTGACGGTATGGATCTCGACATCCATGTAGGTGAAGACGGTGAGTCTGCGTTGGCACAGGCCAATGCCAACGACAATAACGCTGGCGGCACCGTTATCATCAATGGCGGTGGCGGCACAGCAATAGGTGGTGCTGGCATAGTAGGAGGTGTCGTAGGCACAGGAGAAGAAGCTGCACGCTGGGAGGGTAAGCCCATCAACATAGCAAGCGGTGGAGCCGTGATAGCTGGTGGAGCACCTTCTGCACAGGTACCTCTCGACATGGCTGATGAACTGAAAGACGCTACGTCAAATTATATTGAGGAGCTGAACCGTCTGACGGAAATGCTCTCTCAGGTATCTGAGCAGAGTCAACGACTGACCCGCGACTCAGAGGAGATGGAGAACCTGAACCGTACACTGACAGGTATCAGCCGAGTCTATGAGATGCAGTTGAAAGGTGCCAGTGCACAAATCAGTACCATTGACGAGATTAATGCACAGACCCGCCACATGGCTGAGCAGATAATAGAGCTGAACAAGATTTACGCTCGCATGATAGAGGCCATGCAGGTACAAGTAAGAGGCGAGAAGTGAGAGTAAGAGGTGAGAAATAAGAAATAAGAAAGATGGCAATCAAGAAAAGACCCGTTTCTCCTCGTCAGAAGATGATCAACCTGATGTACGTCGTACTGATGGCTATGCTGGCATTGAATGTGTCGACAGAAGTGCTCAACGGCTTCTCTATCGTCGAGGAGAGTCTGAAGCGTACGACTGCCAGTGCCACGAGGGAGAATCTGGCCATCTATGACGACTTTGCCGTGCAGATGAAGAAGAATCCGCAGAAGGTGAAGCAGTGGTATGACAAGTCGCAAGAAGTCAAACAGATGAGTAATGCGCTCTACGACTTGGCCGACGAGCTGAAAAAGGCCATCGTGAAAGAAGCAGACGGCAAGAATGGCAATGTGCAGAACATTCGCAACAAGGAAGATCTGGAAGCTGCCAATCAAGTCATGCTGGCTCCTGGGCGAGGACGCGGAAAGGAACTGTATGACGCCATCAATGCCTATCGCGTCAGTATGCTGAAAATGGTGAGCGACTATCACCAGAAGAAAATGATAGCCGAGAACCTTACCACCGATATCCCACAGGATGCTCAGGCAATGGGCAAGAATTGGCAGGAGTACATGTTTGAATCCATGCCTGCAGCAGCAGCCGTTACCCTGCTTTCAAAGCTGCAGAACGATGTGCGCTATGCTGAAGGCGAGGTGCTGCACACTTTGGTTTCTAACATTGACGTGAAGGATATCCGTGTCAATGCACTCAATGCTTTTGTGATACCCAACTCTCAGACTATTGTACGAGGAGACAAGTTCTCTGCCCGTATTGTAATGGCTGCTGTTGATACAACGCAGCAACCTCAGATATTCATTGGCGGTAAAGAAGTAAAACTGGCTGACGGACTATATGAAACAGTAACCGGACGAACAGGCGATTTTACGCTGAGTGGCTTTATTCAAGTGGAAAATGGCAATGGCGAAATGTTGAAGCGCAACTTTGAACAGAAATATACGGTGGTGGACCCATCGGCAACAGTCAGTGCCGACCTGATGAATGTGCTCTATGCCGGCTATAGCAATCCACTGAGTGTATCAGTACCTGGTGTCCCCGTCAACAAAGTACAGGCAACGATGACAGGCGGAACACTACAGCCCGTAGGTCCTGGCCGTTATATTGCCCGTCCAACAGCCGTAGGCCAGAACGTGACCATTACCGTCACTTCTACGAATACAGGACGTGCCCAGCAGATGGGACAATTCACGTTCCGTGTACGTCGTCTGCCCGATCCTACACCTTATATTGACATGAAGGATGCAAGCGGCACCCCTGTACGATACAAGGGAGGCGGATTGTCGAAAGCCCAACTGATGTCTGTCGATGGTATCGGTGCTGCCATTGATGATGGTATCCTGGACATTGCTTTCAAAGTACAGAGCTT
Source organism: Prevotella sp. (assembly GCA_017474925.1). Lineage (GTDB taxonomy): Bacteria > Bacteroidota > Bacteroidia > Bacteroidales > Bacteroidaceae > Prevotella. The sequence continues at coordinate 19,685 of JAFVGN010000015.1, forward strand.
TGAAACGGTGTTCTTCGACAATATGGGTAATGCTGTACCAATGGTCAGCGACGGTTCTAATTTCTCTGCCCGTCAGAAGGATACGTTCCGAAAGTTGCAGCGCAACCGCCGTTTCTACATCTCCCGGGTGAATGCCATTGGGCCTGATGGTATCCAGCGCAAGCTCAACGCCTCGATGGAAGTCATTGTGAAGTAAAGAGTGAAAGGTAAATAAAATAGTAATTATGAATACAAAAAGAATAAGCAATAGAAGTAACGGTGTTTGGTGGAAGGTATGGATGCTGACCGCATTCTTCACTCTCCACACTTCAGTCTTCACTTCTATGGCCCAGCCAAAGGCTCGCCGTCAGCAGGCACAACAGCAGCAGAAGCAGCAACAACAGTCGCAGCCCCAGAACCAAGGTATGACCATTCGTGCCCGGCTCATGTTTCCAACAGCAGTGGATATGCCAGAAAATGTGGTATGGCGGCGTGATATCTATAGGGAGATAGACCTGAACAAAGATGCCAATGCCGGACTTTACTATCCCGTGGAGCCTATTGATAAGCAGCTGAACCTGTTTACCTATGTTTTTAAGCTGGCATTGAATGGCTATATCCCAGTCTATGAGTACCGCTTGGATGGTAATGAAGTGTTCACCGACTCTGCCAAGGTGCAGATGAAGACGGTGCTTGACAACTACCATATTTTCTACGAAGAGAAAGAAGGCAAACTGCGCGTTGACAACAGCGACATTCCATCAGCAGAGGTGAAGATGTACTATCTGAAGGAAAGTGCCTATTTCGATGATGCCAACTCGACGTTCCATCGTAAAGTTCAGAGTATCTGTCCTGTGATGATGCGGGAGGACGACTTTGGGGGAGAGACCTCTAAATATCCCCTGTTCTGGGTGAAATACTCAGACCTGGAACCTTTCCTTAGCCGCCAAACGGTCATGACATCCAACCTGAACAATGCAGCAACGATGTCCATGGAAGACTTTTTCACCATGAACCATTACGAGGGGAAAATCTATAAGACCAACAACATGTTGGGTAAGACCCTGGCTCAGTACTGTCCCAATGACTCGGCTTTGGCCAAGGAACAGAAAAAGATTGAGGCTGAGCTGAAAGCATTCGAAGAAAACATCTTTGGCGACAAGCACAAGAAAGACTCACTGGACTCTATCGCCAGACTGGATCCCAAACAAATGAAGGCAACCAAGTCGAAGAGCGGTAATAAGAAAACTGCCAAGAGCAACAAGCCCAAGAGCAGCAGTTCTTCATCGAGTAGTGGGGCACGTGTTACCGTTCGTCGCCAGCGTCACTAATACTAATCATCAAAAAAAAGAAAGATGAAAAAGATTTGTATTATAGCCTTGTTGGCAACAGTATGTATGGTACCAATTAAGGCTCAGATCCACTTGGGTCTGAAAGCTGGTCTTAATGTGACGAGTTTATCGCTCAAGAATGATTATATTGATAATTTGTTTTCGAATAAGACTGGTTTCTTTGTTGGCCCTACCATCAGGTTTACCCTACCTTTTTTAGGCGTTGATATTTCAGCCCTTTATGACCAGCGGGAAGCAGATATAAGCGCTTACGATATGAGTAATAATAACCATACTGAAAAGATCAAACAAAAGACTTTACAGATACCTGTTAATGCCCGTTTTGCTGTAGGGTTGGGCAGTACGGCCAATATCTTTTTTTTTGCTGGTCCCCAGTTTGGGTTTAATGTAGGTAGTAAATCGAAAGACCTCTTTGGTGTATACGAGTGGACGATGAACGACAGCGAATTCAGTCTTAACTTCGGTCTGGGTGCCTTGCTGCTCAGCCATCTTCAACTTAGTGTGAACTATAACATCAATCTAGGGAAAACAGGTGAATTAAAGACGAAGAGTTCGTCCGAGCAGTATAGTCAAGTCGAAACGGGTAAATTTAACGCCTGGCAAATAGCTGTGGCCTACTACTTCTAATTTTTTTGTTGCAGATACTCGCGAGGTGACATGCCATAGCGCTTGCGGAAACATTTGCCAAAATAGCTGGAGTCAGCAAAACCGGAACGAAATGCCACTTCGGCAATACTGAGGTTAGTATTCTGCATAAGTTCGGTAGCATGGCTGAGACGAAATTCCTTGATAAGGTCGATAGGGGCAAAACCTGTCAGACCTTTTACTTTTTTATAGAAGGCCGAACGCGACAGACCCATTTCCGAGGCTATGGCATCGACATTGAACTCAGTATTAGGGATATTCTTTCGGATGATGCGGTGTAGCTTATCAATGAATTCGTCACCATCGTCAGGTTTTGAGGTCAGTTTAGCCAATCGCTGGCTGATATATATCTCATTACGCATGTGGTTTATCTGAAGGATAGTACGGATGACAATCCAGGCAATGAATGCGGCAATAACACAATAGATGAGATAAGCCCACCAAGTAGCCCACCAAGGAGGTAAGATGCGTAAGACGACCTGGGCTGTAGAGCGTAATGAAGGATTACCATCGTCTATGGTTTCTACGATAAAGGTATAAGTCCCAGGGGGAACCTCGTTATATGAGCCCACAGGATGCGGTCCACTATAGCGCCAGTCGCGGTCGAAACCTTTTAGGCGGTAACGGTAGTTAACTTGGGTGTGGTTTTGGAAGTTCAGCGCTGCAAACTCAATGGTGAAGGCATTCTGGTCGTGATTGAGTTCGAGTTCCTGCGTGTAGGGAAGCGCTTTTTCGCTGATATATGGTCGTCCTTGTATGACCAATTCCATGATAAAGGTGCGATAATCGCTATCGCTAGTATGCAACTGCAGGGGATTGAAAGTCAGAATGCCCTGTTTGCACCCTATCCATAGATGTCCGTCTGAACAGCATAATGCGGAGGCTTCTTCTATTTGGACATTAGGAATACCGTCATACTGGTCGAAGTTTCTGATACGTTCTGTCTGTTGGTTATAGCAAGAAAGGCCCGCCTCTGTGGCAAACCATAAGTGTCCTAGCAGGTCTTCCACGATGGAGAAGATGACGTCGTTACGCAATCCTTCCCTTGGCCCCAGCGGATTGGCTCCTAACTTTTGCAAGCCTCCACCAAAGGCACCAATCCAAATCTGTCCTGTCTTGTCACGATAGAGCGTGTAGATATCGTTATTGGCAAAAGAGGCTTCCGGCTGGTCACGATAGGTATTGAACTGAATTTGCTCAGGGCGTTCGAATTGAATGTCGATACTCATCAGCCCGTCAATGGTTCCTATCCATAAGTGTCCATCAGTGTCTTCTACTATGTTGCGCACTTCGGTATAAAGTCCATAGGCCGGATAATGCTTCAGGCCATTTTGTTTATTGTAGAATGTCACTTGCCCCTCGTGCTCATGAACAAGGTTCAATCCGCCATCCAGTGTACCCACCCAAATATGCTGGTGTGAATCGATGAACGTGAAATACACATTGTCGCCGCTTAAGCTTGTAGGGTCATCAGGCTGGTGACGATAATGTTTCAGGCGGTAGCCTGTGGGTTGTGTTTCATCAGGAGTTGCTATGACAAGTCCGTCGCCTTTGGTTGAGAGCCACAGCCTACCCTGTTGGTCTTCTGTAGCATGATAGATAGCTCCAATGCCAAATTGGCTGTAAGGTAGCGTCCGTTGCAGCTGTCCATCCATACCATAAATATAGACGTTGCGACTACGTGTTCCAACAATGATATTGCCCAGACGGGTCTGGTAAAGGCAGCGCACACCAGTCTGGTCGTTATCAGGGAGGGTGATAAAGTTGAATTGTCTACGTGGCATATTCAGACAATAGACGCCTTGTGACGTAGAAGTAACCCATAGCAGACTATCTTTATCCTGATAGAGTTGTGAATACTTGTCGATGCCTGCCGCGTGGGCCAACTTGGACCAGCACTCTATTGACAGTTTCTTGTCAGTCTCTTCTTGTTCCATTGCTGCTGCCAGTGATTGCCCTTTGCCCCTGGCTTTGATGAAGATTCTATAGTCACGTCCGATATAGATGTCGTAGTGATTACTCCGTGCAATGATATCCTCCTTGAGTTGAAGTGTCTGCGGGTCTATTTGTTCATGTGGCTCAAACAGTTTAATAATATGTATGCCTTTGGAATCACTCTTTGCCAGTAGCAGCGTCTTGTTTTTGGTCAGCAGCAGAATATGTCCCTCTTCCGTACGCTGTATTTTGATGACTTGGAGATTGCTGGTGTGTTTCTTCAATTCGTCGTTGACAGCATGAAAAGTCTCTGTCTGGCGGTTAAATACATAAAGTTTCCAGTCTACGGTTTTTAACCATAATCTGCCTTGAGCATCTTCTTCTATACTTTCAATTTTGCGTGGAGGAATGTCAGAACCGCCTTTCAGGGGTTTGTTGAAGGTAACAAACTTTCCACCGTCGAAACGGCAGAGTCCATACCAGGTGCCAAACCACATGAAGCCATCACGGTCTTTTAACACACACATAACATCATTAGAAGGTAATCCCTCGGCAGTTGTATAATGTTGTGAAATGACAGCGGGCATCACTTGCGCACAAGCTGTGGCGAGAGATACCATGAAGAAAAATGATATGAAAATAAATCTTCGTACTTTTGTCATGGAGGCAAAAGTACGAAGATTTTCTGAGAATAGCAAGAAGTTTTATTTATTTTTGCAATCCAAAGTCTGCTTGTTGTGCTTCCACCTCTTGTAGCATCTTAGCTTTTTCAGCCTCTGAGAGAACGGGAGCTTGTTGTTGAGAATTGGATCTATGCTGCTGGGAGGTAGCTGTTTCTCTGACATGATAGCACATGGGCATATCGTAAGGTACACTCTCGATCTCCAATTCTGCAGGTGTTGGAGCGTGGGTGCCAGGGAACTGCACCTCAGCTTTGATTCTTATTTTACCAGCCTGTTTCGTTGAACGGATAAGAACTGGAGCCGAGCCCCATTCAATAGCACGCGGATTGGCATTGATGTTGGCATCGCCTATAATCTCACCCTCTCCTTCCACACTGAAACGAATGTTTTCTTTGGCTAATCGACGAACATGTCCCAAATCGTCAGTAACCTCACAAATGACCACGATGAAGTCGGAACCGTCAGCAATAAGTTTTCTGCCCATCTCGTCAGCGCGAAGACTTAACTTGGTAGAGCGTCGCGAAGGCATTCTCTCTTCACGGCATACAACCTGGCCATTGATGATTCCCTCTGCCACCATCTTCACGTTCTGCCAGTTGCGCTTGGTATAGCTCCAGTTGCGTGCCTCGAAGAAGTCCCATGCATCCTTGAAGACAACAGGCTGCGAGGGTGCATGTCCTGCCTCATGTGTAACCGGCTGCACCCAACAGTGCTCGCCATCGAACATCGTCAGACGTACACTGTCGCAATTAGAGAATACGGTGACATCTTTTTCTGAAAACTGCGTCATCTCGTGGGCGATATGGACCATTGGCTGTTGAGTGGGCTGCAGTAGCACAGCCGCAAACATTGACTGAGCTATCTTAGGTTGACGGAAAGCATCGTAGATACCTCCCCAGTAAGGGTCAGGATGATAGCCGCGTTGATGGTCGAAGGGATGCCATTGGCAACCACCAATAAACTGTCCTGTGGTCTTGTATAACTCATCGGTGCTCTTAAACAATGAAAGTGCCTGTGTAAGCATTGGACGTTCACCCCAGGAGCGGGAAGCACGGTTTAGGTTGTTGTGGGCATACCAGTCATCTACCAATTCGCCAAATTCACGAGTAAAGATGCACTGTTTGATCTTCTTGGTATCACCGATGGGTAAACCATCGGACGCAAAGTCATCACCAGGCCACCCATAAACCACGTCATAATTATCGGCAACACCAGCAGAATGCACGTCAGCGGCAGCCACAGGTCGATAGGGATAAGGGTATTCCTCCTTGGTAATCTGAAGGGCCTTTAAGGCAAACTCCTCGGGGTATCGGGTCTCGTTCAAGATAGGTTCCCACATCAAGACACAAGGATGGTTGCGGTCGCGTCGTATGATGGAACGTGTGTTCTGATGTACTTTCTCGTCCCATCCTTTATCTTTGTTCCAATACTGCCAGCCAGGAGTTGCTACGATGATAAAGAGTCCCAGTTCATCGCAGGCATCCATGAAAGACGGGTCCTGAGGATAGTGTGCTGTACGGATGATGGTGAATCCGGCATCACGCAGTCGCTTGGCATCGCGCCACTGCTGACTATTGGGCAGGGCATTGCCCACATAGGCAAAATCCTGATGTCGATTGGCACCTACCAGTTGGTGATAGCGATTGCCGTTTAGGTAGAAGCCAGGCTGTCGGCCTTTGGCATCGTCAGTACGAACAAATTCAAAAGAGCGGATACCAATCTTGGTAATACCACCGTCAAGACTCTTCCTCCCCTCTTTGATACGTGTGGCTACATCATATAAATAGGGTGTTTCTGGCGACCACAGTCTGGGATTCTTGAGTGAGAAGCGTTGAATAACCGTGCGAACCTCGCCTGGCTGAAGCTTGAGCTTTGTCTGTTGTAATAGATTAGCATCATGCTGAGTGAGATTGTTTTCAATTGTGACAGTATGGGACTGGGTATCATTGTTGCGTACTTCCGTATTGACGAAAATCTCAGCATGCTTGTCGCTGATATTGGCATAATGCACAAAAATACCACCTCCACCCACCTTGTTTTCCTCTACGGCATCGGTAATGGCAACCTTTGATTTAGCAATGAGCCAAACGTCACGGTAAATGCCACCATGATAAGCAAAGTCGAGTGTCATCTGCTTTTTTCCTGGGGGATATGTCTTGTCATCGCTGTTGTCAGCTTTAATGGCGATGACACACTCGTCACCTATTGTGCAACTGAGTGCTGAGAGATTGATGGTGATGGGTAAATAGCCGCCTTCGTGTACCATGACTTCCTGACCATTCACATAGATAGTTTGCTTGCCCATAATAGCCTCGAAGTGGAGCGTAACGTCACGACCTGCGCATTCTTTTGGCAAAGAAAAGTGCTTGCGATACCACGCAATGCCCTGATAGTTACGGCAACCACTGGCCTCGGCAGGCATCAACTGAACGGTATGTGGGGTACTGACCACTTCCCATGACTTGTCATCGTAGTCCTTCGTTTGAGCCCCTTGGGCATCGCCAAGGTGGAAGCGCCAGCCAGCATTGAAGTTCCATACCAGCCGACCGCTGTTCTGCAAGGGGAAGAGACCAGCTATAGAGGTCTGCGCCTTTAAAGGTAAAAAGGTAAAAAGGTAAAAAGGTAAAAGAACCATTATTTGCCTAAATACCCACTTATTACTCGTCAATATTGTTCTCTTCATTTTTCTTCTCTACTTTTTTCATTTTTTTACCTTTTCATTTGGGGTTATTATAATCTCCCGTTGCTTTGTTCACAGCATTCATCGTAGGTGGCCAGTCGTCAGTACGAAAGGAACTGACGGGCAGGCCGTCGTGCATGAGGTCGCCAACTACAAAGTCCTTAAAGGCATAGCGAACGGCAACAGGCTGTTTGACTTTATCGCATATCACATAGACATGATTGCGCGAAGCCCACACCTTGGTGGCAGGATGGAACACGCGGTCTGAGCCTGCCAGCTCGAAGTTGCGGCTGACGGTTTTTCCCTCAGCGTCAGTTGTCGTAAGGCTGTTGACATGTTCAAAGTATACCCACTCCTTGGAGCGGTCGAAGGACACAACGGCAGTATCGTTCTGGAATGTCACTTCCTTGTATTTGGCAAAGTCGGGCAGCCCCTTGATGTCGTAGGTGTTGCTGAGGGCCAGGATGGCGAGGCGCTCACCAGCCTGACGTTTCTTGCGAGGATGGATGACATCCTTGATACCCGTATCCATCAGCACTGCCATGCGACAGTTGGGAACCATCGACTCCACCTTCTCCTGTTGTTCACGCAGGAAGGCACTATTGTAGAGAGCCCAGTCTGTTTCGTCATATCCCCAAGGGGCTATCTGACAGTAGTAGAAGGGGAAGTTGCCCAGCTTCCAGTCCTCGCGCCATCCCTGAATCATGCGCGCCATCAGGGGGGCATAGTAGTCGTAGCGGGGCACATTGTCCTCGCCCTGATACCAGATGGCCCCCCGGATGCCATAACCTATGAGGGGTTTTAGCTGTCCATTATAGAGAGCTGTCGGACAACGCTGCTGCAACTTCTTGACATCCTCCTCTGTGATGGTTTGCTTCACCTTGGGGAAAGCCTTCAACCAGTCAGCCTTCATCCAGGCCTCGCAGGCCGAACCTCCAAAGGCAGTACAGATCAGTCCCACTGGCACACCTAACACCCGTCTCAGCGCCTTGCCAAAGAAATAGGCCGTAGCCGAGAACTCCCGAACACTGGCAGCATTAGCAGGCTGCCACGTTCCTGCAAGGTCTTGCTGAGGCTCTAATGAAGCGCGACGCTTGCCATAGAACAGTCGCAAACCGTCGTCATGACAAGCTAGCAGTTCCTCAGCAGCACCCTCCACAGGCTGAGCCTTGTAGCCCTTCATCAGCATCTCCATGTTCGACTGGCCTGAGCATATCCACACCTCGCCAATCATCACGTTATGAAGGATGACGGCAGATGATTCTGTAACACAAATTTCGTAAGGGCCACCAGCCTTTGGTGTTTTCACTTTCACCTCGAAGTCGCCTTTGCCATCAGCCTTCACCTTGTAGGTTTTGTTGTCCCAAGTGGTCATGATCATTACCATTTTATTGGCATCCGCCTTTCCCCAGATGTTACATTCTGACTGTTGTTGCAACACCATATTGTCACTGAAGAACTGTGGTAACTTGACCTCAGCATTCGCTGTGATGGTTATCAACGCAACGATGGCGCAAATCCATTTTCTCATATCTTCTCCCTTTAATCCGTTTTATTTTTATTTGTGATTGTTATAATTATCGGTGGTTCGAGGAGACCTGCGGGCAATAATCCATCGCCCTTGGTACGATATTTGGCATTCGTCCATATGCCCTCGTAAGGCGCCTTGCCAAGGTCTGCACCTCGCAGGGCATTATGCCAAGTGTTCACAACCTCGATTTCTATAGTGTTGTTGCCCTTTTGCAAGGCACCAGTAATATCTACCTCATAGGGTGCTGTCCAGGCAATGCCATAATCCTTGCCATTAATCCAGACGTGGGCAATGTCCTTCACATTAGGAAACGACAGCCAGGTGCGACCTGTTGGCACCTCTTTCTTCTTTAGTTTCCACGTCGTCGTATAGCGCGCATGTCCACTGAAATAGCGTATTCTTTCGTCTTCGTGCTGACTCCAGTTGAAGAGTGACTGGCTCTTGATGGTCAGACCTGACTCTCGGAAGAAAATAGTCCAAGGCTCACTATTTATTCCCAGCGTGGGAATGTTTTGTTCCCAGCGTGGGAATGTTTTGTTCCCAGCGTGGGAATAATCGCTCTGCCGGTAGCCCACAAACAGCGAGCCATCTCTCCCTTCTGTCACATCTGAATTATCGTCTTTAGAGTGGAAATACTCTGAACGCAGAAGTCTTCCAAAGGATTCCTTAACTAATGACGTTGCAATACAATTCAACCTATATCCAAAAACGACAAACACTGATTCATGTGGAGCTAATTCCAGTGTAAGAGAATCTTTGTAACCATCAGTCCAAGTGTATCTGTTGCTTTCTGGTCGATAAATAGTAACCACTTTATCCGTATTACGGAACTTTGCTGCAAAAGATAGGTTCTTGTTATTTTGATTAGAAATGAAATATATATTAAAACTGTCGAACTGCCGATGGGTATAGGCAATACCCTCAGGTAAGATGACATCTGGAGGCAAATTGGGTAGTATATTTTCCTCGTAGGGCCTGTCGATAATCAGCACTCCTTGTTGGCGCAGTTCTTCAATGCGTTTCTTTACTTCTGGAGATACCAGAAGCCACTGTGGAACGACCAATACCTGATAATTAAAGGGCTGATTGAGCAAGGCGTCTTTGTTCATCGAGTCGTATTGATAACCATGGAGGGGGTTTATCCAATCCTTGACCTCAAGGATTCCTGCAGAATGCCATACACCAACAGGCGATTCCACCATAGGTTGGCCGACATTGGCCAGACGTTTGCACTCTGAGGCTACGCGTTCAGCACCAAACAAACCTGGCAACATAGGCACAAGGCGGTCTGGGGTGAATGCACGACTGGGCATTTCGTCACCTGTATAGACGGCAATGTCGACAACGGGACGCCCTTTTTGTAACAACGTTTGACAGCGAGTGATGTAGTCAACGAAAGGCTTAGCCTCATGGAACCACGTCTGGTCGCGCTGGAAGAAAAGGCCAATGCCGTCAAGCGTCATACCTGGTTTGCGGTCGAGCCAAGGGTTGTGGGTATTCACGTGGAAGAAGAGGCGGTTCATGCCTAAAGCAAAGTTTCTGTCGAGTAGTGCCTTGATGCTAGCTGGCGTCTCGTCCCATACCCCTCTGACTTCTGTGAACCCTTCAGCCTGCACGATATTCTTGCCATAGACATGTGCGCCATTGATAGCGTCGAGCATGTCATTGGGTTTGTCGTGGGTAGGGGAGTTAAGCCAGTATTCACCCATAGGCACGTCAACATACTTATAATGTTCTATGCCATCGCTGACCATCGTGGGAGCAACACTTTCTGACGATAACTGTACACCATATTCCTTAGCTTTCTGTGCGACAGTGCCAAAGAACTTCTCGTTGATAAGGTCGTTAATGGTCAGTCGGATATCGCGTAGTACCTGATCGCTCTTGACAGCTGACTCTATAGGGATGCCTATCATGACTGGCAACCAAGGAATGAGGTCGTAGCCGCGACGAGCCTTAAACTCCTGAGCAAAGTTACGACTCCAGTTCTGCGATCCACATTCCCACGAATCTACGTGCAGGTATTTCACCACGTCAGCATGGGGACGCTGTTTGAACAACCCAAACCACGAGTCTACTTGCTTACTGACGGCCTCACTTGAGAACTTGTCACACTCCAGTCCCTTTGCGCCACCAGCTGTCGCATTGGTATAGCCCGTTGAGGTGTGACCGATGCGTACAATGCGATAGATGTACGTCGAGTTGTCCATCGACTGGAGGCTATAACCTGTCACGCGGTCTCCCTCTAACGTCAACTGTGCTATCTTACGCTGTTGCCAGCAAATGCTGTCGGGCAGTTCTTTCGGATTGGTATCAGGAGCAATGCGCCACACATAGCCGGCCTTGCCTTCCCAGTTGTCGATACGCGGCTGACTATAGAAGGTGGCGTTCTTCAGTCCTAAGCGAGGGCGCCATTTAGCTGCATCCAAGTCCTCGCTTCCAGGCTCCGTTCCTTCTGGTGTCCACGACAAACGCCAATAACGAGCCTCTGTAGGTGGGAAAGCAAAAGTGGTGTTATAGTCGTAATTCTGCCATCCCTGACGTGGTGGAACAAGCTGTTTGATGGTTCGGAAGTCCACTCCGTCGTCAGACACCTCAATAGTCATGCGCTGTGCCTGCATATTGGTGCCGTTGGCGGCTATCTCGATATTTGTAAACAGGTGTTGCGCTCCAAGATCAAATTGTATCCAAGCAGGTTCGGAGGCTGTAAAGATTCCCTTGGCATTACGCGTCATTGTTGGCGACATGATGACTGGTTGGTTCTCTAAGTCACGCTGCAAGTCGAAGTTATAAGGGAAGGGATGGAACGACAGCCGGGTTAATGGTATGGCAAAGGTGGCGATGTCCTCGTAGTAGCCATCGAAGCCCTCGGGACGGGGTAAGACAAGCCCACCCTTGCGATGAACCATGTCCTGTACACTGCCCACAAAGAGGTCTTCGCAAAAGACTATCTTCTGCATGGACTCCTCAGGCGAAATCCAAGGACCACCAGCCAAGGCAAAACCGTCGCATACATGAATACCCATGTCTAGGCCGAGGGAATCGGCTTGAGCGAAAGACAAGTCAACCATGCGCCAGAAGTTTTCGCTTAAGGCGTCCGCTGTTCCTTGGTATTCCGGTCGCTCTAAGGCTCCACGGATAGGCATCAGGTAACAGCCTCCCAGACCCACATCCTTCATGGCCTTTAAATCAGCCTTTATGCCTTCTTCTGATACCGCTCCGTACATCCAATACCAGAACGTCCAAGGTTGGTGCGTTTTGCCTGTAGCAAAACTAAATGAGAAATGAGAAATGAGAAATGAGAAAAGCAAAAGTCGTTTCATATCATTCAAATTTCAGGATGGCACTGATGGCTCCTTTGCCCTTGCTCCAGTAGGGTTGTGCCGAGGGACCGTTGAGGTCTGTCGTGTTCACTTTGTTACGGACGGCAGGGATGACCTTGAGCAAGGCAATACCTGTCTCGGGGAGGGTGTATAGCAGATGGTCACGACCGTCTCGGGGTGTGTAGACTCCTATGTAGCAGCCGCTTGGGTCGATGAAACCAAATTTACCTTCGGTGGTCTCTATTTGCATCCAATCGATATCTGCAAAGTAGCCTTTGAACTCAGGATACTCGAATGACTCACCTGGTATAGGGTCGTTGTATTTCGTCTGCCAGAAACCGTATTGCGGTCCTTGTAAGCGGTTCTGCCATACACGATACGGTCCTCTGCCCACCCATTGCTTACTCTTAACCTTCGCCTCAGGGTAGTCGAAGCAGATTCCTAATAAATCGACGACACCGTTGAAGTAGTAGTCTACCGACATGCCAACACTGCCATCATGGTGGAATATCCAGTTCACTTGTTCCAGTGATCCGTGGTTGTAGTGGGCATGTAGTACGTTATTGGCAAAAGTAAAATCGACGAAGGTGCCTTGATCGGCATATTCCGTATAGTCGGTTTTCTTCTGGAAAGCCTCCTTGTCGTCGTGGTTATAGAAACCATCCTCCGACCGGTCACTGCGTTTGGCGGCAATGAAACGAGGTCCGTTTCCAAAGGAAAGGGTACGCCCATCCGTCACAACATGCTGTAGGTATCCGTTTTTTTTCGAGAAGACATATTGCTTGTTCGCAATGCTGATAGTCATCTCATCGGCAGTCTCCTCCATTCTAGCATTTTGTCTGTCTTGTGGCTCGCCTTTCATAGGAGAACCCAGTTGGAAGAAATTCCACGTAAAGATTTCTTTGCCGTATGGATCGGTAGCAGTAATTTGCAATACTTCTCCAATATCATCTATCGTTTGACCAATGGGTTTGGGCTTATTCACCTGAACAGTTTTTCCTGGTTCTGCATCTGGCACTTCTAAAGTCCCCTGTGAAGCAACTTTTGTCTGGCTGTTACCATAGGTTGGCATCAGCAAATATTTGTAGGTGAAACGGCACTCGCTAAGTCGGGTGAAGTTATAGTGATTTGTTATTGCTAATTTGGTGGATGGTAGTATTTCTATCTGTATCGGACTCCATACTTCACGGATGGTATAGAACGAGCCTTCCTTCTCCATGTGGGGACCTACAATACCGTCAGAGCCGAAGTTACCCATGCAGTCTACGATATTGTTCATATCCGTGCGGACGACTCCCTGGTCCATCAAGTCCCAAAGAAAACCTCCCGCACAACGGGGATTCGACATCATCAGTTTCCAGTAGTCCTTCAGCCCTGCACCATGTCCGCCGTCATAGAGACCATGCAGGAACTCGGTAGGCATGAAAATTTCCTTCTGACGCATATACTCTGCCGTCTCGCCCCATGAGCGATAGTGCTTGGTTTCAAAGCCGTTGCGGTTTGCCCATGGATAGAGTACCACACGCTGCTGAGGATCAAACCTGGAAAAAACGGGCTCCAGCTCGTAGTTGAAGCCACCTTCGTTGCCATTGCTCCAGAAAATAATACTAGGATGGTTGACATCACGTGTTACCATTTCCTCGACAATTTGCGAGCCGATGATGGTTTCGTGCGGCCAGTGCCAACCCGGTTGTTCACACTCTACGTACAATCCCAGTGAGTCGCACGCATCTAGGAATTCGGGGTCGGCAGGATAATGGCTCAGTCGGACAGCGTTCATGTTCAAAGACTTGATCAACAAGACATCCTCTATGTTCTTCTGCTTCGACAGTGTCCGACCCGTCTCAGGGCGGAATGAGTGACGGTTGGCACCCTTCACAATAACTTTCTGCCCGTTGATGAAAAGGCCGTCTTCTTTATCACCATTGTACTGATGACGATACTCAATGGTGCGGAAGCCAAACTTCTGTCGTTCCACATGGAGTGTTTTACCTTGTTCGTCCTTGAGAGTAAAAACGGCAGTATATAGGTTGGGCTGTTCTGCATTCCAAGTCTTGGGATTCTTGACATTGAAGTCCACTTTGGCTCCGTCGCTATTGACAACAAAAGCCTGGCTTTGAGCCACCTGTTTGTTGTTGGCATCCATAATGCTGACACTTACAGAACTGTTAGGCTGGGCACGGTTCAGGAACACATCAGCCATAAACTGCCCGTCGGCTTTGGCGTTGATAGCCACGCGGCTGATGTTTAGGGCTGGTTTGGAAATGATGAAGACTGGCCGCCAGATGCCTCCGAAGTTCCAATAGTCAGCCCGACGTTCAGCCAGATTCACTTGCGGATTGGTACTCTCTTTCAGCACTTCGACCTCCAGACGGTTACTCTTCTTCCCAAAGAAAACGCGGTCTGACACATCGATGGTATGACGTGTAAAGCCTCCTTGATAGGTACCGTTGCCTGCTTTGCGGCCATTAATCTGTATTCGCGCTTCAGTAAATACTGCCTCGAATACTAGCAGAATCTGTCGTCCCTGCCATTCCTGGGGTAGGGTAAACTCATGCTTGTACAATCCTTTCTCATCAGCAATGCCCTCAGGTGTAGCCTTACCATAGAAACGCATGCCATACTGATAGGTGCCAAAGCCCTGCAGCTCCCAGCACGAGGGTACGCCTATCTTGGTCCACTTGCCACTGTTGCGCCCATCGGTACATAGGAAATCCCATTGTACCATGTCGTCACACCCGTGACCGCTCAGATACATCCTTGATGTCTCTACCGACGGCTGAGCCTCGATAGCCGTGGTCATCAGTCCCAGCAAAGCTAAAAGAAAAAATCGTCTCATATATAGCTATACATTATTTATATATGAGACGAACACCGTGGCGAAATGTCGCCACTGACTTTACTTGCTCAGTTTATAGAGCATGCAGCAGTGCGGATACAGCTTGGTACTAACCTTGCTATTCGTTTTTGATAGTCCCTGTCCCGTCCAAAGGTCAGTAAGTTGGTATTCTCCAGCCAATCCCAGTTCTTCAAGCGTTACTGCAATAAGCTGTTCCTTGTCATCGGCAATATTGAAGACTGCCAAATAGACGTCACCGCTAATGCTGTTGCGCGAAGTGACTGCCAATTGTCCGTCGCGCAGGAAGAGCTGTCGTACATCCGTACCCTCCCTGTGCATGCGTAGCACTTCACGGTTAGTCAGCAGCGAAAGCGTCCAATCGTCCATCGTAGGTAGGTCGCCGCCATACATCAGAGGTGAACGGAAGATGCAGAAGAACGTCATCAGCGTCAGCTGTTCATCGCGCGTAAGTCGTGTATAGCGTTCCTCCCCACGTTCGCCGCGAATAGCGATGTGTCCCAGGGGCAGCATGTCGCAGTCGGGCCATGTACCAGGGGCAATATAGGGATACCAGCTCTGTGCAACCTCCATCAGGTGGGGCATGTCGCGCCACACATCCCACACATCGTTCACCATGCGCCACATGTTGGCGTGGTCCTTCAGGTGTTCTGCTGCCGAGACAGGCGTGTCGCCAGGCGATGTACTTAGCACGATGGGGCGTCCGCATTGGTCGATGGCTTTGCGAATAAGCTCTATCTCCTCCCGATGATAGGGTGTCGACAGGTCATCAATCTTGATGAAGTCCACTCCCCACTCAGCATATTGATTGAATAGCGAGTTGTAATATGCCTGTGCGCCCTGCTTTGTGGCATCTACGGTGTAGTTGTCGTGCAGCCACGTACACAGCCGCGACTCATTATATATCTGGTCGGCCGTGATACCGTTGGTACCTTTGACGGGTGTATGTTTGTTGACGGCCAATTTGGGTATGCCGCGCATCAGATGGATGCCAAACTTCAGCCCCAATCCATGAACATAGTCTGCCAGCGGGCGGAACCCCTTGCCTCCAGCAGCAGACGGGAATCGGTTTTCTGCCGGCTGGTAGCGTCCGTATTCGTCCATCACGAAGACAGCATCCGTCTCATTATAACCTCCTGCCTTGTCGTTTTCAATGTACCAGCGGATGTCCACTACAATGTATTCCCATCCATACGACTTCAGGTTACGTGCCATATAGTCGGCATTAGCCTTTACTTCTTGTTCGGTTACTGTCGGACCATAACAGTCCCATGAGTTCCATCCCATAGGTGGCGTCAGCGCCCATTGTTTGAATTGTGCCGTTTGGGCTTGCATGGCCATAGCCACCAGCCCTAAAAGCATCATGATCATTTTTTGTTTCATGCTTCCTTGTTTTTATTATTGGATGTTGCAAAGGTAATGTAAAGCAGCGAAAAACCCAAATAAATGGGATATATTTCTTTGATTTCTCCTCCTTTTCATTTTAAATTCGTATCTTTGTGCAAAAATTCAGTGTAAAATATGGCTATACATAACGAACTGGGAGCATGGGGAGAGCAGCAGGCAGCAAGCTATCTGCAACGCAACGGCTATGCCATAGTGGAGCGTGACTGGAAGTCTGGGCATCGCGATATCGACATTATTGCCGTCAAAGACGATATTGTTGTCTTTGTGGAAGTGAAGACTCGCCGTAACCGCATATTCGGTGAGCCAGAGGAAGCTGTGGGCTATGCCAAACTATACAACCTACGTGCTGCCATCAATCACTATGTGAAATACAAGCAGATTACCCAAGAGATACGCTTTGATGTTGTGACTGTTGTGGGGACTCCTAATGACGCAAATCCTGAAATAACCCATATCGAGGATGTACCATTGTATTAGTTCAATGACAGCGGTTTTGAATCTGAAAGTTGAATTTAAGGCGTTATAGAGAGATGGAACGAAACGAAGAATTGCGAATTGCATGGGACTTTGTGGAAAACACGGGACGCAGTATTTTCCTTACTGGTAAGGCAGGAACTGGCAAGACCACTTTCTTGAAGACAATCATGGCAAAATCACGCAAGCGTCCTATTGTTGTTGCCCCTACCGGTGTAGCAGCCATCAATGCCGGAGGTGTCACCATCCACTCCTTCTTCCAGTTGCCGTTCAGTCCCTATGTGCCAGGTGTCAAAGTGGAGAGCAAGTACGACTTTGGCCGAGAAAAACGTAAAATCATAGCTTCCATCGATTTGCTGATTATTGACGAGATATCAATGGTCAGGGCTGACCTTCTGGACGCCATTGATGCCGTGCTCAGGCGTTTCCGCGACAGATACCAGCCTTTTGGCGGAGTACAGTTGCTGATGATAGGAGACCTGGCACAATTGACTCCTGTGGTGACACCAGAGGACGAACAGATTCTGAAGCCTTATTACGACACGCCTTATTTCTTCGGTTCCAAGGCATTGCAGCAGACGGCGTATGTAACTATCCAGTTGGAACGTGTCTACCGTCAGCAAGACATGTCGTTCATTGAGATTTTGAACCAGATTCGTTGTGGACAGCCTTCCAGTGCCGCACTGTCACAATTGAACAGCCGCTATAAACCTTTGTTCATACCACGTCCAGAAGAGCCATATATCCGTCTGACCACCCACAACCATCTGGCCAATTACTATAATAAAACAGAGCTGCAGAAATTAAGCGGCAAGGCATTCCAGTTCCATGCTGAAATAAGTGGAACATTTCCAGACTATTCCTATCCTACTGCAGAGACGTTGGTACTTAAGCAGGGAGCACAAGTCATGTTTGTGAAGAATGACCCTACGAATGCGCACCGCTATTATAACGGACGTATCGGGCGCGTTATCTATGTCGACCAACACAAAATCCTGGTGCATTGCGAAGGTGACGGCGAAGCCATCGAGGTTGAGACCTTGGAATGGGAGAATACGCGCTATGCACTAAATGAAGTGACACACGAGATTGAGGCGGAAGTTCAGGGTACCTTCAAACAGTATCCATTACGTTTGGCATGGGCCATCACCATTCATAAGAGTCAGGGCTTGACGTTCGACCGTGCCATTATTGACGCCAACCAATCGTTTGCTCCCGGTCAGGTGTATGTGGCCTTGAGCCGTTGTCGAACCATTGAAGGGTTGGTACTTTCGTCACCATTGGAGGCACGGGCCGTCATCAACGACGAGCGTGTTGAAACCTATATCTCCCAGCAGGAAACGGAAGCCCGTCGTAGTATTGAGCATTTGCCAGTCCTGAAGCAGGAGTATCAACGCTATTTGCTCTTGCAGCTATTTGATTTCCGTTCGCTGCTTTATCAACAAGAGACTATGGTTCGCATTTTCAGCGAATTCTTCTATCATAGTTACGCTTCGCTGAAACACCTACACGACCAAGCGCTGACAGAGCTTCGCCAACAGGTCATTATTGTGGCAGAGAAGTGGCAGCAACAGATCGTGTCCATGCCCTATGAGTCACTGAACAACGAGGATTTCCTGGATCGTGTGAAGCGCAGTGCCGAGTATTTTTGTGCAAAGTTGAAGACTATTCTGGAAAAGCCCCTGCAACTCACGGAACAAGTTGAGACCAGCAACAAACAGGCCATGCGGCGATTGACCAATGCCCTGCCTGAAGAACATCAGCAATGGTTCTCACATTGTTATCTTCTGGCGAAGATAGCCGAACAAGGCTATACAGTCAGCAACTATCTGAAGCAGAAGCAACTGTCCATGTTAAGCGCCATAGACAAAAGTACGCTCACATCAAAGCCGAAATCCAAGCGTAAGCGAAAGTCCAAGTCCAAACAATAGCACCAGACATCTAAGCACGGGTGGTCACTTCACCATCCACACATTCAGCACAATACCCTTAAACTCCTGTGTCCATTCCGGCTGGCAGACGAAGATGGCATTGTTCAGCCAAGCATATCGGCTATTCGTTGGAGCCTCGAACTTGGGAGCAGCCTTGAAGTAAAACGAAGGGTTACCTTGGGCATCCTTGCCATTATAGACAATTCCGTAATTGCGTACATGGATGTTGACTCCATCGTCCGTGCGGATGCTGTAAATGGCTTCCAGTTCTGTGCGACTTCCGTCAGCATTGGCAAGCTGGTAATCTGCACCTCCGTTAAGGATTGTTCCTTTCAGCAATGGTCCCTCGAAGACACCGCCTGTAATGGGGATGACTATACGTTTCCCATGCTGCGATTCCCCTACGGCATAGGTCTCACCCAGCGTTACCCTTAATTGTAAGGCAAATTCCAGCTTGGGTGTTTCTTTGGGCGGGTAGGTCTGGGCATGCATCGCCATACCAGCCGTCATGATAATAATCATCAGAAAGAGCTTTTTCATCATCATAATTAGGTTTTTAAGACAATTCAGTTAGTCTGTCATTCTTGAGATGTTAATACAATGCAAAAGTAAGCATTATTTTTTGATAATCCAAACTTTCTTATTAGAAGATATCACTTTTTTTTGTACCTTTGTGGCCAAACCATATGAGGATACCATCTTTAAAATTGAGAATATGATTATGACAAAAAAACTATTATTATCGTTGGTAGCGATAGCTGCAGTTACAACAGGGTCGGCACAGCAGACGAGTGATGCTCATCATCGTCAGCTGGTGCTCTATTATTCAGAGACAGGGGCGACAAAGACAGTTGCCCAAGAGTTACAGAAACAGTTAGAAGCAGATGTGGAGGCTGTAGAGGCTGTGGAGCCTTATACGGGAAACTTCCAGGAAACCATCGAACGCTCAAGACGCGAGCGGGAGAGCGGACAGACTCCTGCCTTGAAACCGCTGACGAAGAAGATTTCCGACTACGATGTCATCTTCCTTGGATATCCTATTTGGTTTGGCACCTATGCTTTGCCCATTGCCACATTGGTCAAGGAATACGACTTTGCAGGAAAAACTATCGTACCCTTCTGCACATTCGGAAGCGGTGGTCTGAACACTTCGAGCGCAGACTTAGAGAAAGCCCTGCCAAAAGCCAAAGTCCAGAAAGGCTATGGAGTCCGCAATGCCCGTGTGGCAGCTGCAGCTAAGGAACTCGACCGTTTCCTAAAGGAAAACGGCTATAAGAAAGGCTCTGTCCAAAAACTCCCAGACTATTCTGACCAAAAGCCTGTGACGGCAGAAGAGCGTGCCATCTTTGATGCTGCTTGTAGCAGCTATCAGTTCCCTTTGGGTACACCTCAGACTGTTGGCAAGCGCCAGACACCTGACGGCACAGACTATCAATTCACCGTCAAAAGTCGTGGGATGAATGGCGAGGAGGCTGTTTCCACCATTTTCGTAACTGTTGGAAAAAGCCCTAATGCCAAGCCTGAGTTCACGGAAGTGGTCAGATAGCTTAAACATACTGATTGTTTATTGGCTATTTGGAGCAAAGGATTCCAGTAAATATACGACCAGACTGTATGCCTAAGCGACGGGCTGAGAAATAGTCCTCACAGTGTTTGTAAGTGCAAATGTCAGCATGATGAATGCTGGCAGACTCTACACCCACATCGAGCAGCTGTAGCCTATTGCACGCTGGCAGGTCGATGTGCCACTTCTCGTCCTTACGGCTGATGGTTGACATTTGGAAACCTTCATGTTGGAAGGTCTCATAGACTTCGTCGCCCACCTCGAAACTGTCGAGACTGATGCCTGGACCAATCTGTGCCACCAGGCTTGCTGGGCGTGTGCCATAGGTATCTGCCATTCGAAGGACAGCCTGTTGGACAATCCGCTTCACCGTTCCACGCCAACCGGCATGGACGGCACAGACGGCATGATGCTCCTCGTCATAGAGTAACACAGGGATACAGTCAGCTGTCGACACACCAATGCAAACCCCTCGTACATCAGTCATCAAGGCATCGACACCCTCGAGTAGCTGGAGACAATCTGTATGGGGGCGTTTTAGATACGCCTCATCAATAACTGCCACTTTTGTCTGATGTACCTGATGAGGCATCAACAGGCGTGAGTCATCTATGCCCAACAACTCACACAGTGCTGCACGGTTTTTCTGAATGGCTGTCGGCTCATCGCCACAATAGCAATTGATGTTGAACTGTCCATAAGGACCCTCGCTATAACCGCCTTTGCGTGTGGTGCTGAAAGCCGTCACTTTGTTACCTAAATCGTAAAGATGTATTTCTGGTCGTTTCATATTGTTTCGAGGTAAGTGGTGAGAGGTGAGAAAGATGTGGGCGACTATCCGAGGAAGAAGAGGCTGACGCCTACGACGGAGATGACAGCACCAAGTACAGCTTTCCAGGTGATGCGCTGATGGAAGAGCCAATAGGAGGGCAATAGGATGATGATAGGTGTCATAGCCATAAGCGTTGAGGCGATGCCTGCCGCTGTATACTGTACAGCCATCAGAGAGAAGCCAACCCCCACGAAAGGTCCGAAAATAGTGGTGGCAGTGGCTACCAGCAATCCTTTCCTGTCGTGAACAGCCTCGCGTAAAGGAGCCGTGCCTTCGTGGAGATAAAGCAACAGAAAGAATCCGACGATGCCTGCCACGCAACGATAGAAGTTGGCACTGAAAGGTATCAGCCACTCAGGCATGCCAGCCACAGGCGCATAATGGTCCATTCCGATCTTGCTCAGTACGAGTCCTACGCCTTGACACAAGGCAGCACCAACGGCGAAGATGACCCCATTGATGGGCAGCTTGAGTGACAGGCGATGGTGTTCACCTCGTCCCATCACGGAGATGCTGATACCCAGAAGCGTCACAAACATAGCTACCACGCTCATAAGTGTCATCTGCTGACCCATGGTAATCCAGGCCATGAGGGCAGCAGCCAGAGGTGCCAGCGTCATGAAAAGCTGACCATAGCGTGAACCAATGATGATATAGCACTGAAAGAGGCAGAAGTCACCAATGACGTAGCCCACGAGTCCTGACAACAGCATCCACCCACAGGCTTCAGGGGTTGCCCCAGGGGGTAATGGATTCCCCATGACCAGCATGAAAAGCACAAGCGAGAAGAACAAGGCGAACAGCATGCGCAGCACATTGAGCGTCAGGTTGCCCAGACGCTTCGAGCCAAACTCGCTCAAGAGGGCTGTGGCAGTCCATGAGAACGCTACGCCAATGGAGATTAATTCACCTAAATAGTTCATCAGTTATAACCTTATCAAGAATGATGTTTGGGGCGGAAGTGCTCCTCGATGGTTTGGAAGACGACAAAAAGCGCAGGTACGATGAAAAGCAGGGCAACAGTTCCTATCAGCATGCCACCAATGGTACCCACACCCAGCGAACGATTGCCGTTGGCTCCTACTCCCGTGGCCAGCGCCAGCGGCAGGAGGCCAAAGACCATTGTCAGCGAGGTCATGAGGATGGGGCGCAGACGCACAGCAGCAGCATCGAGAGCAGCAGCAACGATGCCCATGCCCTGACGACGACGGGTAGAGGCATATTCTGTGAGCAGGATAGCAGTCTTCGACAGTAGTCCTATAAGCATGATGAGTCCTGTCTGCATGTATATGTTGTTCTCCAGTCCCCACAGGTGAGCGAAAAGGAACGAGCCAGCCAGTCCGAAAGGTACGCTGAGGATGACAGCCATAGGAATGAACAGACTCTCGTAGAGCGCACAAAGGATGAGGTAGATGAAGACGATGCAGACGATGAACACCAGGGTAGAGGTGTTTTGCGACGAGGCCTCCTCACGCGTCATGCCGCCAAACTCGTAGCCATAGCCTTCGGGCAGCACTTGGGCAGCAGTCTGGCGAATGGCAGCGATGGCCTGTCCGCTGCTGTAGCCCTCGGCAGCCGTACCGCCCACCTGGATGGAGGGGAAGAGGTTGAAACGCGAGAGGGTCTCGGAACCATAGACGCGCGTCAGCGTCAGGTACTGGCTGACGGGTGACATCTCACCGCTGGCATTGCGCACAAAGATGTTGTTGAGCGACTCCGTGTTGAGGCGATATTCAGGCGAGGCCTGCACCATGACACGGTAGAGCTTGGTGAAGCGGACGAAGTTGGAAGCATAGGTGCCACCGACATATCCGCTGATGGCAGCAAGCACATCGGCTGGCGACACCCCCCTGCGCTTACAAAGGGCAGCATCGACATCTATGCGATATTGAGGATATTTCAACGAAAAGTTGGTGTAGGCACGACTAATCTCAGGCCGCTCATTCAAGGCGGCTATCAATTGGTTGGTCTGCATCAGCAAGTCGCCAATAGTACCTCCATGCTTGTCCTGAATGTACAGTTCGAAGCCATTGATGCGTCCGAAGCCTGGCAGCATGTTCTGCGTGTTCACCTGTATCTTGGCATTGGCAATGTCGGCTGTGCGGCGATAAATCTCCTCTACCACACTCTGCACGTCATCACCCTTGCCCTTACGTTCGCCCCACTTCTTCAGCTTCAGGGTGAAGTTACCGTTAGACGGCGACTGTTCAAAGTTGTTGCTATTGCCAGCGATAAGCGAATAGATGCGCAGCTGGGGCAGATCCTTGATACGCTCTTCTACCTCTTTTAATATGTGGTAGGTCTGTTGCAGACTGCTACCTGGCGAGGCCTGGACGTTGATGAATACGGTGCCCATGTCCTCGTTAGGCACAAGACCGGTTTTCATGATACGCATCATCCAGCCCAAGGCCCCAACAGCTATCACGACCAAGGCCAGGGCCAGCCAACGGTGACGGATGAAATGCGTAATACCATTCTTGTACTTTCCTGCTACTGTGGAGAAAACGCTGTTAAAGGCTGAATGGAAACGAGTAGGTGAGGTGCGTTTCATCATGATGGCACTGAGGGCTGGCGACAGCGTCAGGGCGTTGAACAGCGAGATGGCGACAGCGATGGCCATCGTCAGTCCGAACTGTGTATAGAAGGTTCCTGTGACGCCTCCGATGAAACAGACAGGCACGAAGACAGCCATGAATACCAAGGTAGTGGTGATAAGGGCAGACGTGATGCTATGCATGGCCTGCTCAGTTGTTTCACGAGGAAGGGGGGCGTCCTCATTCATCGAAACATCTTGAAGCTCAAGCCTTGCCTGCACAGCCTCTACGACTACGATGGCATCGTCGACTACGGTGCCGATGACCAGTACTAAGGCGAAGAGTGTCAGCATGTTCAACGAGAAGCCAATGGCATAGATAACGGCTAAGGTAGCTACCAGCGACACCACGATGGCGATGGCAGGTATGACGGTAGCACGCCAGCTGCCCAGGAATACCCATACTACGAGCACCACCAACAGTAGTGCCTCGAGCAGCGTCTCCACCACACTGGCGATGGAGGCGTCAAGGAAGTCTTTCTTCGATTCCAAGTCCTCGATGACAATGCCTGGAGGCAGCGACTGGCGGATTTCCTCTACCTCGCGGTCAATCTGCTTGATAATCTCATTGGCATTCGAGCCGCTGACCTGGTTGATACTGATGTTAACGCCAGGACGACCGTTTGTCTCGCCAATGATGTTATAGTTTTGGGAACCCAGCTCCACACGGGCTATGTCGCCAATGCGCAACACATCGCCGTTGGGCAGCGAGCGCACCACCATTTGCTCGTAGCCTTGCTCCTCCTCGTAGCGGCCACGATATTTCAGCACATACTGGAACGTGTTCTGGCTCTCAGCGCCCAAGGTACCTGTAGACACCTCCACGTTCTGTTCGTCGAGCACCTTGGTGATATCGGAAGGAGTCAGTCCGTAGCGAGCCATCTTCAGGGGGTCAAGCCAGATGCGCATAGAGTAGTCGGCACCCATCACATTCACCTCGCCCACACCAGGGATACGGCTCAGTCGAGGCTCGATATTGATCTTGGTATAGTTGGCTAGGAAGGCGCGGTCGAAGGTGCTGTCAGGACTGTAGACAGCCATCTGCTTGATGTTTGACGTCTGACGCTTCCTCACTGTCAGTCCGCTCTTCACGACATCGCTGGGCAGACGCCCCTGAACGGTGGCAGCACGGTTCTGTACGTTCACCATCGCCATGTTGGGGTCAGTACCCTGACGGAAGAACACGCTGATGCTGGCATTGCCTGTATTGGAGGCTGTCGAGGACATGTACATCATGCCTTCCACACCATTGATGGCCTCCTCCAAGGGAACGATGACGCTTTTCTGCACCGTCTCAGCGTTGGCTCCTGTATAGCTGGCATTGATGCGCACAGTAGGGGGTGCTATCTCAGGAAATTGCTCCAAGGCCAGCCTGCTGAGTCCGATGATGCCCACAAGCACTATCAGCACTGAGATGACTCCTGAGAGAATGGGCCTGTCAATAAATGTCCTGACGTTCATCTTGCTAACGGTTTGTCGATGGTTTATTCACGATTTCAATACCTTCCTTCAACAATCCTGCACCTTCGGCAATGATGGTGTCTCCTGCCTGAAGTCCCTGCTCTACGATATACTCGCGCCCATTGTTCTGTGAAAACAGCTCCACAGGGGTAGCCTTGGTCTTTCCATCGACCACACGATAGACGAACATGCGATTCTGTAGCTCATAGGTCGCCTCCTGCGGAATGACGATACAGGAGGTACGATGAGTGGGTACGAGAATGGTGGCGCTGCCTCCGTTGTGTAGCAGATGGCCCTTGTTGGGGAAGGTGGCACGCAGGGTGACAGCCCCAGTTTGGTCGTCCACCGTACCACTGACAGCACTGATGCGCCCCTGCTCCTGATAGTCCTGCCCGTTGCTCATGCGCAGGCTCACAGCCGGAGCCTTACTGATAAAGGCATCGATGGAACCATATTGCGCCATGAGGTCGAGGGCCTGGTTCTCGCTGATGCTGAAGTAGACATATACCTCGCTGTCGTCAGCCACTGTCACCAGAGGTTCGCTGATGTTGCTGCTGACAAGGGCTCCTATGTGCCAGGGAATCATGGATGCTACTCCATTGACAGGACTCTTCACCTCCGTATAGCTCAGGTTGTTACGGGCATTGGTCTCCTGTGCCCTGGCCTGCTCCAAGGCAGCCTCTGCTTCGTGCAGGGCATTGCGCACAGTCACGACGCTGACATCAGCTACCACTTTACCTTCCTTCAACAGCTGTTCGTTCTCGTAGTTGATGCGGGCTGTGGCCAGACGCGCCTCAGCACTCTTCCTGGCTGCAATGGCAGACTCCAAGGCAGCACGATAGGGTATCTGGTCGATGACGAACAGCGTCTGTCCCTTGCGTACATCCTCGCCCTCGCCAGTCAGGATGCGTGTGATGCAACCAGACACCTGAGGGCGCACCTCTACAATCTGACGACCTGTGAGCCGTGCACTATACTGTCGTATAAGCGTCATGTCTTTCCTTCCCACAACCATCGTCTTATACTGAGCCTGCGACTGCTCCTTGCGCTTCTCTCCACCACAGGACATCAGCGTCAGGCACGCCATCACGACAGGGATATAGGTGAGTTTCTTCATTGTGTTTTATTAGTTAAATCTGCCAACAAAATTACTAAAAAAATCGCAAAGTCGGCATTTTCTTCCCTCCTATTTATGATAATTTGTGAAACGCATGCTTTGCCTTGATGAAAAAGAGTCATTTCGGCTCCACGTGTACGACAACATGGGTCTCGTCGCCATAGTGACGCTTCAGCAGTTCCTCTACCTCTGACGCCCTCTCATGAGCCTCGCGAAGGGTGATGTCTCCGTCCACCAGGATATGCAGCTCTATGGCATAATGGCTACCAATGCGCCGCGTCCTCAAGTCGTGCGGCTGATACAAGTCAGGCAGCGAGGCCACCAGACTCAGTATCTCCTCCTCCACAGCGTCGGGCAACGACTGCTCCAGCAAGTCGCCAATGCCCTTGCGCAGCAAAACGACAACGACTTTCAGGATGAACAGTCCTACAATGCATGAGGCGATAGGGTCTAACACCGTCCATCGCTGTCCGAGGAAGATGGCTCCGCCAATGCCCACTGCCGTACCAATAGACGACAGCGCGTCACTGCGATGGTGCCACGCATTGGCCTCGACTGCAGGCGATTCCAGCTGTCGAGCCTTGACGATCGAATAGCGATAGACTGCCTCCTTCAGCACGATAGACAAAAGTGCTGCCCAGAGGGCTATCGTCCCGGGAGCCTCCAACAGTCCGCCCTTCAGCCAGATCAGGATCTTCGCGCTACCACTGTACAGGATGCCTATGGCCACTATCATCAGAGCCACACCAATGAGCGTCATAGCCAGAGTCTCGTACTTGCCGTGTCCGTAGTCGTGCGACTTGTCCTGAGGCTTACTGCTGATGCGAACCAGTAGAAGCACGATGATGTCTGTGGCAAAGTCGGACAACGAATGCACGGCATCGGCTATCATGGCGGCACTGTTTCCCACAATACCCGCTACGAACTTGAAGAGCAGCAACAGGGCATTCACCACACTGCCCACCAGCGTCACCTTATATATCTCCTTGTTTCTTTCTTGCATGAGTCACTATGTCTATTGATTGGCTTTAGCGTCAGGCACGCCATCTATTCCCAGCATTCTAATTCGTTTTCCAATTCAGGTAGTTGACTGCGATGGAACGTGGGCTCCTTGATGCCACGTCGCTTCTGGCTGCGATAGTCGTCGAGCAAACGGAAGGCATAACGGCCTAAGAGCACAATGGCAATCAGGTTGCAGGCGGTAAGGAAAGCCATGAAGATGTCGACGATGTTCCAGACAAGCTCAAAGCTAGCAAGCGCACCAAACATCACCATCACACCTGCCGAGAAGATGCGGTAAACGGTCATCACCTTCGTATTGGGGGTGATAAAACGAATGTTGGCTTCACCATAATAATAATTGCCGATAATGCTGGAGAAGGCAAAGAGCAGGATGGCGATGGCTATAAACACAGGACCTGCAGAACCTATCTCAGACTGCAAAGCCGACTGTGTCAAGGCAATACCATTGAGTTCAGGCACATTATAGAGGCCGCTGATGAGGATGATAAAGGCTGTGCATGAACAAACCAGCAATGTATCGGTAAAGACACCCAACGCTTGGATGAGCCCTTGTTTCACAGGATGGGTTACCGTAGCCGTAGCAGCCACATTGGGGGCACTACCCTCGCCTGCCTCATTCGAGAACAAGCCTCGCTTCACCCCATACATAACCGTTGTTCCTATTCCGCCTCCGGCTATCTGTTCAATACCAAAAGCGTTGAGCACGATGACTTTAAAAACATGGGGTATCAGTTCGATATTCATCACGATAACGATGATGGCTAACACCAAATAGCCAATGGCCATGATGGGAACCAATACACCACAGACCATTGCAATGCGCTGGATGCCACCAAAGACGATGATGAGTCCTAAAGCTGCCAAGACAGCACCGACCCATACAGGCGACCAGCCGAAGGCTTCCTGCATGGCACCACAGATAGTATTGGCCTGGATGGAGTTATTGGATAGTCCGAACTGACAAGTGATAAGCACAGCAAACGTGATGGCGAGCCAACGCTTGTGCAGACCACGTTGGATGTAATAGGCAGGACCGCCGATATATGAGTCCTTGTGTTTTTGTTTAAACAGCTGTGCCAGTGTTGATTCAACGAAAGCCGTCGCAGAGCCCAACAGCGCTATCATCCACATCCAGAACACGGCTCCAGGACCGCCTATGGCTATGGCGGAGGCAACACCAGCCAGGTTGCCCGTTCCAACACGTGTTGCGACACTGACTGCAAAGGCTTGAAACGAAGATATGCGACGGTGTTGGATATTCATTTCTCCAACATGCGATTCCAAGGAGTCGACTGCCGAATCTGTCAGCACTCGAAACATCTCGCCAATCATGCGGAATTGCATGAAGTGGGTGCGCCATGTGAACCATAGACCACATCCCACCAGTGCGAAGATGAGCACATAGCCCCACACCGCATCGTTTACAACCGTTATCAGTTCGTTTAAATCCATCTATTGTCAACGTACCACTTGTGTAAACTCGGGCACCAGCATCTTGCCCAGAATCTCAGGCGCCTTGTCTCCAATGTTCATAGTGATGAACTGTTAGATAATGCTGCAAAGTTACAACAAATCTTTGGCTCCACCTACACAAACGGCAGTTTTTCCACTTCAACGACTGATATTTTTCAAAAACTCTTTCATAAAGAGAGAAAATCGAGAAATATGGTGAGTTTGCAGGAGAAGGATTACTTGTTCCAGATATTCCTCAATGATGCCAGTTCACGTATACGACAACGGATATATGTTGCAAGCCCTGAAACACATGTTTCAGGCTCTGAAACTTATGTTGCAAAGCCTGAAATACATGTTGCAAGGTTTGAAACGAAAAAATCTACGAATAGTAAGGCAAATTATGTAATCAAGGAAATCCCGCAGGAAAGGGAATATGCTATTTCACTTTACGTAAACCTTTTGTCCATTATTATCCGGACTCATCAGTGTTTTAACAAATAAAAGGCTGAGGTAGTATAGAAGTTCCTGACATATAGCAGACTCCCAGCCCATTGCCATAAGACCCTTGGACGTAGGCCGAATTTCTGCTTGTAGTGTGGATTTACTAACCAGAGAGTTCTCCTGGCAATGTGGAATCCTGCAGCAGCTGCCAGTTTCTCAAAATGTTCGATGGTTATCCGGCACCGCTTGATGTCCAGAAGTTCGCTGGTACTGCCCTGGTTGTTGCCGCTCAGCCTGATTAATCCACGATAGGCCATATTAGGCAGCAGGTGAACGTATGGCAGCTTCGATACCAATCCCTTAACTATCTGCTGATGGCCTCCAAAAGGCATCTGCCAGGCAGGAAAACCGACGAATACAACCCCACTATGCTTAAGGAACTCTCGGGTATGGGAAAGAAACTGCTCTTTCTGCTCTGGCGCGACATGTTCGATGACATCGTGTATCAGTATTACATCATACCTATCTGACTCGTCTGAAGGAGCAATAGCTTTCAGAAAGTCTTTACAGACGAATAGTCCCGCTCTTCCAAACGACTCAAAGAATGCACGTGCCTGTTGGATTCGCCATTCGCTGATGTCGATACCCGTCACCTTACATCCCAACTCGGCAAAGGGTAGCAGATTACCACCCTCGCCACAGCCTATTTCCAATACCTGAGTGCCTTTTCCAATTGGCGCGAAAGGCCGCAGGAACTCCAGATAAAAGACACGGGAAGTATTCGCCAGTTCTATAAAATACTGGCGACGGTTCAAATGTCGTTGTTGCATAAAGAGTATGCTCTTCAGAAAGAGTTATTACTTTGATACCAGATTTGGGCAGTTGCTACAACCGATACTGCTATCAGTAACAGTGAAATGCTATTTCACTTTACGTAAACCTTTCGTCCATTAACGATATTCAATCCCTTCTGCAAGGAACTGAGACGCTGACCTTGAAGGTTGTAGATTTCTGTTCTTATTTCTTCTTTACTATTTGTTATCGTTTCAATTCCTGTCGTCTGCGTTTCAAATTGGCCAACAAAGGACTCAAGGCTATTCTCCACGGATACGGTATAACAGCCTTTTGCGTAGTCAGAGATGTCGATGCTGAGGGCTACGATGCTGGCAGCGTTGACGGTTTTCTCGTAAACCACTTGGCCTGATTCGTTGGTGATGCATACTAGATAGGCATCGTCCAGCGGGTCAAGATTAATGCCTAACTGCAGGTCGTTGTATTCACCATATAGCGACAGTTCTTCCTCACTCCTCCTTGGTGTTTTGACCTTCGGTTGGACTACCTCACGCTCGGAAGAGCTGATGCTGGCATCGCTATTTACTTGCTTAATCGGTGCTTTGGGCCGTATCTTGGTGGTATGGGTGAAGTCGAAGCGGTTTCTAGGTGCTCCCATAATCTCAGGAGTAGCCCCATCCTCATATTCGTCGTTGAGGTAGATGACTTCATCGCCAACGGCACACGACATCAGGAACAGCCCATGGCCTTCTTCCCCATAATAGACATTGATAGTTGGTCCATCAATACCTCCGACACCTTCCAGCCAGGTGGTACAGTAGATGTTTTGGTCTTCATCCCAATACCACATAATATCTCTATAAATGCCCTTAAAGCCTTCTAATCCTCCTGCCTGCTTTGGCCCTATCAGATAGCGATAGTGATTATCAATCAGCAGGGTGTCATTGGCTTCGAGGGAGAAATCATACTTCATCCTAAGCTGGTTTATCGTGTTATAAACGTACACTTTCTTGTCCTCTTCGTACCATGCTCCAACATATCTTAAGTCAGGAATTTGTGACATTGCAGCATAATCCGGATGTTCTGGACTAACAAATCGCTGGCACATCATCTGCTTACAGGTCTTTCCGTCGATGATGGTGTCACCGTCGAAGTAGTAGTACTCAACCATTTTCACAATACCATCCGAAATACCAGTAGTGCTTCCAACCTTCCACACTTTATCGTCTTCGACGAATGGGCGGTAGGTTTCTTCTATCTTCGGCCAGACGTCATAAAGCACCTCTCCGTTGCGCTCGAAATGAACGAGCGTAGAACGGTAGTGACTATCATAATCATAATTATATTGAACTTCAGAATATGGAATCGTTGGCCCGAATAGACATTTATCGTCATTCCATTCTGTTATGCCTATTCCGTGAATAATACGTCCACCATTCGTATCAAAATTCTTTCTCACCCCTTGGTCATCAGGAGCTTTACCATCCAAATCTACGTACTTTAGTGGTCTTACGCCTCCGAAGTATCCTTCCTTTATTTCGTTTATAATGCCATAGTATTGATAAAATTGCACAATACTTGTCAGATTTGCGGAAGAGATATCCCTAAAATAAAGACCTTTCCCTACGCTCCAGTCAAACTGATATGCCTCACCAGTCCAAATAAATGGTTCTTCACCGTATACATTAACTAAAACTCCTGCCGTAACCCAATCACCCACTTCCTCTATCAAAAGCGTGAGGGAGTCAGTCCATTCTGGGCCGCTGGTATAGACACATTTAAATTTGTCCCCATTCTTTGCTGTATATTCCCCCTTCACATAATATTCTATCTTCTCAAAGTTCGCCACCCATTCGTCGCCTACCTTCGAATACCAGCTGTCATACTTCAGGGTATCCAATCTTATCTCCGTCCATTTAGTTCCTTCAGGGAAATATTTTGGGGTGTCGAGATTGTTGTATTCCAACACCAACGGCTCCCCTTCCTTCAGTTCCACCTGTCCTTTATACCAACAGCAGTCCAAATAAAAACTGTTTGGTTCCAAGTCGCGAACTGTAAACGACACGTTGAATGGGCATAAACATTCACAATCCCACTCACCATCAGGAAACACACTGAGAGAAAGGGAATAGGGGCTACCATCGCTGCCGCCACTGATATTGGAGCTCACATGAAAGTCATCTACGCAACAATTGCTTTCAAAGTTTTCCAGTTGTACAGACAAGACGCTACCCTCTTTTGTCAAGACGATTGTCGGCCCCATCTGACTCGCTGCACTTCGTGTCCGATTAAGGCAACCGCTGTTCTGCACGTCCGATACTGTCTGGGCGCTTGCCATCATTGGCGAGAGCATCATGGTGATAAAGAATAATAGTTTCTTCATAGCTGTTATTGTATTTGTTCTTATTTTCATTCGTGATGGTTATCTGCTGTTGAGTATCTGTTCCAGCGTGATGTCTGGATTGCTCTCTCCGAACACATCCTTCTTCAGCTTGAGTTTGCGATGCTGGACGGCTGAGATGGTAATGCAGTAGATGTTGCCGATGGTGCGGTTGCTGAGGCCGAGTCGCGTGAGGATGCACAGGCGGATGTCATCATCCTGCATAGTGGGGTATTGTTCGCGTAATTTGGCAAAGCGGTTATTGTCGATGGCGTCGAGCGTACGTTCTATCTCGCTCCATTCGTGCGGACTTAGGTAGATGAGCGAATTGCCGCTTTGGTTGAGTTTCTTCAGCACTTCCGTACGTTCGAGGATGAAGTTTTGCAGGAATGCCACCACTTCATTCGCTTGGTGCAACAACGTCTTCTGATGCTCTGCCTCCTCTTGGAGCCGACGTTTCTCCTGTTCCTTACTGAGTAGCTCGTTTTCCAGTTTCGATTGCTCATACGCTCGTTGCTGACGAAGCATATGGATGCGGTAGCGAAGTGCCAGCACTATTGCAAGAAGGATAACCACCGCAGCAATGATGACCACAAGGAGTGTGCGACCATACATCTGTGAGCGGTATTCCAGTTGCTGATTCTCCATTTCCTGGCGCAACGTCTCCTGATAGTACTGGTCTTTCTGTTCGAGCGCCTTGTAATAGAAGCCCTCTATTTGCTCGAAGGCTTCGTCCACGCTGTCCTCCACCTGTGTGGCACCCAGCCGTCGGAGTGCTATCTTGGCGAGGTTGCTCTGCACGATATATGCCAGTTGGACATCATCGCCTGGATCAATCTGCCGATAAACAGTTTCTGCAGAATCGAGCATATTAAGACTAAGGAAGCTGCGAGCCAGCACTTGTAACGTGCCAGGTCTCAGGTCGGTTGTCGCTGTCGATGCTGCGCGATGGGCGAAGTCGAGTGCCTGACGATAGTCTTCCCCAGCCCAGGCGATGTTTGCAAGACTGGTGAGTGTCTGACACATCAGGTCGGTCATCTGTCGTTTCTCAGCGATACGGTATGCGTGGTGGATGAAATCGAGTGCTTCGTCGAAGGAGCCCTCTGTGGTGAAAGCCATTTGCGCGGCGTATGTGCCTGCATAGTCGAGTAATATGACGTAGTTGCGCTCGTCGTCAGGATGCTGCTCATAGACGGTCAGGGCTTTCTTCATCAGTTGCAATGCTTCCTCAGGGTTGCTCTGCGACAATGCTTCTGCCAATCGTTGGTACGCGATATAATTGGTGTGCCAATCCTCAGACGCCTCGGCCAATTGTATGGTCTTTCGCAGCAAGGTCTCACCCTGGTGGATGCTATCGTTAGCTAGAGCAGCCTCGGCCTCCTCCAGACAACGCGCTGCCGTCTGTGAATCCGACCCCTGCTGTTGCTGACTGCATGCAACCATCAGTATGCCAATCATGAATATGTACAATGACCTTGCAAACATTGCTGTCGATTCTTTAATAAGCCTCGGTTGCAAAGTTACGACATTATTTCGAAAGTTGTATCAGTTGCCTATGGAAAAAACGTAAAAGAGCCCAAATCGGAAACTGCTACAAATCAGTGGATTATGAAAAACCGCACGCGCCGCCCTATGGAATATTTCTAATGAAAGTATGGAAAAAGAGGCACTCCATCGGCTATCGTCTTTTCTTAGGCCATATCTCTACCTTAAAAATATAGGATACAAAGATACACTCTTTTTAATTATTGCATCATTTTTGCCGATAAAGCTTGTCTGGTTTGGAGGAGGACGCTTAGCAGGATAAGGCCGATACCCAAGTAGAAGGAGAAATTGATTTCGCGACCCTCACCAAAGATGAGGAAAGCAAGGATGATGGTGTAGCAGGGTTCGAGGTTGTACGTCAGATTAACGGTAAAGGCTGAGAGGCGCTTCAGGGCCTGAATTTGCAGGAGATACATACCAACGGTGCAGAACAGGGCGTGACAGAGCATAAACCATAGATTGGTGTCGTTAGGAATGATGACGACTGGCTGACTGCTGGGAAAAAAGAAGAGGTAGACTGGGATGATGGCTGATACGGCTACGAGGCCTCCTGACATCTGATACATCAGCACCGTTCGGCTGCGCACGCCCACGCTCGCCTTCTTATTACAAATAGCATAGAGGGCACAGACGGCCGACGAGACCACTCCAATAGCGATGCCGTAGCGATAGCGGGCATCGAGCGAGAAGATGCAGAGCACGCCGGCAACGGTAATCAGCGAGAACAACAGTTCGAGCCAAGAAAAGCGACGCCTGAAGATGATTGGTTCGAAGAGCGCCGTAAAGAAACCTATCAGCGAGAAACAGATGACGCCAATGGAAACGTTCGAGGCCTTGATGCTGCCATAGAACAATATCCAATGGAAACCCAGCAATGCTCCACAGCCGCACAACTGCAGGAACTTTCTCCATCCAACCCTCGGCAAACCTGTGAACACCAACAGTATAGCACTCGTAAACAGCATGCGATACCACACGATGTCCACCTCGTTGAGCGTAATCAGACGTCCGAACAAA
This sequence comes from Prevotella sp., assembly GCA_017474925.1. Lineage (GTDB taxonomy): Bacteria > Bacteroidota > Bacteroidia > Bacteroidales > Bacteroidaceae > Prevotella. The sequence continues at coordinate 54,702 of JAFVGN010000015.1, forward strand.
CCCGTAAAGCCTGCCAGCAATACACTCAGGTGCAACTGTATGAATCCCTTCTTTGTCTCGTTCATTTCACTTCGTCAGTTTTATGACCAAGGTTGTAATACTTTGTGCGGGTAGTTCCAAAAAGAGATTGTTGCCGTCGAGACTGACGCTGCGTGAAGCATCTGAGAGATTTTCGCTTGCCGAAGTACGATAAGTATGGATATTGCTACCATCAGACAATTGAGAGAATTGAGACAGGTCGATGATATGTGTCTTAGCGATAGTGTCTTGATTAAGGGCGACGATTACAAGCGTGTCACGATTGGCACTGACGGCAGCGAGCGACTGACGGCATTCCGTCGCAATGACGTCATAGCCTTGACGAATAAAACGTGAACACTGCTGCCGCACGTAGTAGTTCTTTACCTTTGCAAAGGTATGACCATCAAAACTGCCTCGGATGGTACACCATTGATCGTTGGCCTCTTCCATATACTGCCAGTCAATCCAAGCCTCAGGCTGAATATAGCGCATATCGTCAATGAGTCGTTGCGCCATATTGAGATTGCCTGCAATGCCTTTTCCACCAGCGCCCGTCTCACTCATCCATAGGCGTTTGCCCGTCATGCGTGCCAACTCTCCATAGCGTATCTTCTCCTCGATGCTGCCCCCATAGGTATGTGTGTTCCATTGCCCAACGAATTTGTCGGCTCCTGCAGCGACATAGCGCTCCAGGCCAGCTATAGCCTGTCCCACACTGGTCTCATCGGCTGTAGAAATCTCCGTTTTGAGTCCTGACTGGCGCAAGATTGGGGCAAGTACTTGAATGAATTTAATCTGAGAATCATAGTCGAAATGACATCCTTCCTGAGAGCCATTGGCGCGCCAGTAATTGGTAGCTGATTCGTTGAAAGGCGCAAGGGTCTTGAATTCAATGCCGTACTTATCCTTGTAGTGCTTACAGACATCCACGAGATAGCGCGCAAACGCCTCGTAATACTCTGGCCGCAGGTTGTCCTTGCCACCATCCTGATGGCCGGCCACACAGCCGCTATAAGTCATATAGTAAGGACAGGAATTGCTAAAAGCCTCGAATATGGCATCTGGGCGTTTCTCCCTGATCTTCAACATAATCTTTCGCTGGGGGGCATCACGCTCCCAATGATAGACATCGCCAATGGAATCCTTGAATCCCTCCATCTCGGCTCGCAACCCCTTGCCTTTAGCCATATGATGCAGTTCGCAATGACGGTTTCGGGGGTCGTCGCCACCACCAATGTTATAGCGGAAGATGTTGTAGTTGAGGCCCTCAGGACTGACGAGCCACGTAATGATCTCGTCAATCTTCTCGTCGTCCCACTTGCCGCACTGACCAGCCCACCAGCATAGCGACACACCCCAGCCCTTAAAATGCTGGCGCACCATGTGTGGGTTGATCTCATATCTCAGAGTGTCCTGTAAACCTTTGCTCTGACCCCAAGCAATAGTGCTCAGCAGACAGGCAACTATTATCACAATCTGTTTACTAATACATGTCATCTTTCGCATCATTTATGGTGGACTAACTATCGCCTTTTCTTGGGCTTAGGTTCAGGCAGGGCTTTGCAGGTCTCGCGGACAATCAGGGAGAGGTAGTCGCGATCGTCGACATCGGCAATATAGAAATAATCCTTAGCCCCTTCATAGGGAGGCCGCATGTCAACGACTCGCAACAGCCCGCGAACAAGCTCCGTGGGCTTCAGGTAAAAGCAGTCGTCGCAGATGAGTCCGAAGATTTTCCCGTCGCAGTAGATGCCATAATCGCCAAACATCTTCTTCGCCGTTATCTCCCCGGCCCCGCTGCACTGGTCTGCAATGTATTGCACATAGTCAGAACTACTAGCCATATTGTTATCTGTTAATATTGGGTACAAAGTTTATTGCAACATATTTACTGAAAAAGGCTCACAACTTATACTTCCCCACGTCACCTTCCTTACGGATGCGCTGCCGGCGATAGCCTGGGGCGAGATTGTACTCCCGCTTGAACGTCAGGTAGAGATTGTTGGACGAGCCGAGGCCCGAGCGCTTGGCCACCTCGGCGATGGTCATGTCAGTCCAGCGCAGCAGCTGGTCGGCTATCCAGACCTGATACTTCTGGCGGAAGTCGACGCCGCGCATGCCCGTCAGCACGAACACCATCGAGTCGATGTCGTTGAGCTTCAGTCCATAGCGGTCAGCAAAGCCCTGAAGGTCCGACTCGCCGGCAGTCAGGAACTGCAGAAAGGCGTCGAATATCTTGATGCCCGTAGGTTCCGTCTTCCGCTCAAGCTCCTTGTAGCTCACTACGCCGTCTTCCGAATAGTGACGTTTCAGCCTCAGCGGCGTGATGAACACGTCTTCGAACTTGAATTGCGGCTCGACCTTGAGCTTTCGCTCCGTGTAGTTCCTTGGAATGCCACTCAGTCCGTGTGGCCTCCGCTGCCTGTGCTTCCAGGCGTCTCCTTGTCCGTCTCTTCCCATCGTCTTCGAGATTTTTATCCTTCTTATTGCTATTCCTTATTGCTATTTTGCTGCAAATATACGAAGAAAAATCCATTCCGCCAATTATTTTTCTCAAAAAACCCGCTCATTTATAATCTTTCCCGTGTGTTAGAATATTGAGTGTGGCTATGTTATAATCTAACCCGTGTGTTAGATTGTTGCGCGTAGCTATGTTATAATCTAATCCGCGAGTTAGATTATAAATTGCCACTTTCCCTTGATTCTAGAAACAGCCGTGCCCCATTCTAGAAACTTGGTTTCTGATTGCCCCGATGGAAAACAATCCGACCTTCCTCGTCCTTGAAATAGAAACCTTCGAAACGAAGCGTTGTTTCGTCGGCATAATCGAAGGTGGCAATGTTTGAATAAGCCATGTGTTCGCTATTTATACCTTCATATTTGGCATTCAGCAACAGACAATTCCGTTTCTTACCAGTCGTACCTTCCGGGCTGTAGTACCTTAGTTTCCACGTACCTGAGAAAGTCCCTTCCAATGGCTCCACGTTCTCCCAATCGGAATAGCGTTGTTCACCGTCAATGGTGACGACTTTGCGGCTCTGCCATTTGCGCATTCCTGACAGTGTTCCGTCAGCGTTAAACGTTAGCCGCTCAAAAAAGCATTCTGTCTCACTGATGCTCTCGAAGTGCCATGTGCCAATCATCATCGGCCCGTACTGCTTCTGCAACTGCTCCGTCTTCTCGTATGCCTCCTCGTCAGCCCATTGCGGGTCGCTGCTACAAGAGGCGAGGGAGAGTATGGCAGCAGTCATCACGAGGATGTTTCTCCAGAATATCATTGTTTTCATATCTATTTTTGATAAATCCATCTGGTTATATAAACCGCTGGCCATCGGGAATATTGCAAAAACAGGCGTTAATTGTTCTTAATTTAGGGACAGGAATAAATAAGAGCACCGCAGAGGAAACTGCGGCGCTCTTATTATAGATAAGGTGTATCCTTAGTCGGCCTTGAAGCCTTGACTAAAATTCATCCATTTTAGTCAGCCAACTTTGCCTTAGGCGAGCTTAGCTACGCTCGGCATAGCCCAAGCAAGCTTGGCTCCTGCTCTCGCTAATCGCTAAGCCTGGCCTTGATCATCTCGCGGTTGAGGCCGAGATACTTTATTTCTTTTTGTCCGAAATTACGAGATTCACCACGTTCTTCTTACCATTCCAATGATTCTCAATCTTCTTGAGCATTTTGAAGTGAAAAGCTGGGATATGATTCTCATCGAAAGGTTCTCCATTTAGTTGCCATTCAAAACCACCCTTTGGAAAGGCATAGTTAAGTTCTGTCTCCACCTTCTTCGAGCCACCATCATTCTCGTACAATGTTCCTTCTGACAGATGGACAATAATCGTCTTACCATCCATCGCTTTTTGGGTGAAATGTCCGTTGAAATCAAGATTGCTACACATTTTCCTTGTGATTTTTTTTTCGGTTTTCAGCTTTTTCAAGTCGTCCAAATCGTTAATCAAAAGAATGAGACTATTCTCGTCAGTAAGAGACTCTTTCACATTGTCCTTTACTATAGATGTACCTTGATTGGGTAATTCTTCCCTTTGGATTCTTGCAGACATTGCCAATGATATGGCTATAATAGGTACCAGATAAGCTAGACGAAGCAACTGCCAGCGATTTGATTTGGGTTTCATAATCATTGTTACTCTTTTTTTAAGGGTACTATTTGAAATTCCATTGGCCAGAGAGTACCCGCTCTGACTAACGGCCTTACGGATTAAAAGTTGTAGATACTGAATGTCATTGAATCCATGAGAGAGCACATGCTGGTCAGCCTCGTATTCATGGATGGTACGCAGATCGGCACGTAACATCCACATTACGGGGTTGAACCATTGCAGAGCAGTAAGTAGTTCCACCAGGAGGACATCGACTGAGTGATGCAGACAGATGTGTCCCAGTTCATGTGTCATGAGGGCTGTTGGCCCTTCCTCAAAATCCTGATGATTCAGGAAAACCGTTCTCCACCAACTGAAAGGTGACTTTATTTTGTCGCAGACGGCTATCCGTCGCCCATCTGCCAAAGGATGAATCTCACTTTCTGCAATCATCTTGTGTAATTGCCACAACGACAATAGTATCTTTAACAAAAACACCAAGACTCCTATTATATAAATAAGGGTCAGAAGCAACTGCCAACTGAATGGTTGTACTTTTTCTAGGTTCATAGATGTAGCTTCTGGTGACATTGTTTTTTCTTCCAGAATCATTGCTTGCATCTGCTCCATTGGTATAGGAATAACCTCTATTGTTTGATGAATGGTGATAACACAAAGAGGTAATACAAACGAGGCAATTGCCGTTAACATAAGTACGATGCGGTTGAGCCTATGCCAAGTCTCATTGGCAACCAGCAGTCGCCAGAAGAAATAAAACATGGTTGTCAGTACAGCCACTTTCAGTTCATAGATGAAAAACAGGGACATCATTGTTTCGATTCTTTGTATACTTCAACTTGGGAAATCAGTTCGCGGAGTTCATCGACTGTGAGTTTCTCCTCCTTCAGGAAAGTTGTGACGATCCCTGTATAGGAGTCCTCGATGTAGTCATCCACCAATTGGAAAATATTTCTCTTTGCATAGTCCTTTTCTGAGATGAGTGCATGATATTGGTAAGTCGAACCATAACGCTTATGGCCGATATATCCTCCTTGCTCAAGACGTCTGACGATGGTTGACAACGTATTGAAATGCGGACGAGGTTCCTCGTAATGTTCGAGCAGTTCCCTAACGAACATAGGGCCGTACTTCCAGAACAACTCCATTACTTCCCGTTCCTTATTTGTTAGTTTCTTCATGTTTGACTTTGTTTGATTGTTTAACTTCAATGGCGTTTTCAGTATCTGGCAACAAAGATAACTAAAAAAACAAAAGAAACCAACTATTGTTTGTAGTTACATGATTTTGTTAGACTCTTTAAATAGTTATTCACCCCGCTTAACATGGTTTGACTTCATCACAAATCAAAGAGACAGATTCTGTTTTGTCCTCGTGATTCCCAACGGCGCCTGATTCGTTAAAACAGGGTTAATTACTATCTGAACTCGTATGAAAAGTAAGGGCAAATTTACGAAATATGTTTGAATTATAAAACAATTTTGAGGAAAAGATGTATCTTTGCATAACGAAACTATGGACAGAGCAACGTTTGAAAGCCAGAAGGCATTTGCGAGCGAGAAGAAACCTTCGATGCAGCGGCGCTGTGTAGACAATGACTACACGGCGCGGCGGATGTATATGGTAACAATGGTAACGGAAGGGAGGAAAACGCTCTTTGGCCATAGAACCATCGCCAGAGACGCCTCATATCGAGCTGTCGGCTTTGGGAGAGGTTGTGGCAGAGATTTGGCAATCAATCGGTAGTTATCATCCAGAGGTAAAGGTGATGGCACTACAGATGATGCCCGACCATCTGCACGCTATTTTGTTTGTGAAGGAGCGGATGGGGAAACCGCTGGGGAAAGTACTGCTGGGCGTGAAGCAGGCCTGCAACAAGGCTTTCAGAGAGGTGATGCCCGTAGAGTTTGTTGCTGTGTCACAGCAACACGCAGCCCAGAGCCGCGAGAACGGGCTGCTGTTTGCGAAGGGTTTTAACGACCAGATATTATTGAGGGATGGACAGCTGGAGCACTGGCTGAACTACCTGAAGGATAACCCACGACGACTGCTGATGAAGCGTGAAAATCCTGATTTGTTTAGGGTGCAGAGAGGGCTAACGTTCGCCGGGCTCAGCTTTTCGGCTATTGGCAATCGTTTTTTGTTGGAAAGGCCTTTGAAACTGCAGGTGCAGTGTTCAAGGAGTATCAGCGAGGGTGATCTACAGGCGAAGAAGAATGAATGCCTTAGAGCCGCACGGCAAGGGGCGGTTTTGGTATCGCCTGCTATCTCAAAAGGCGAGAAGGCTATTATGAGGGCAGCTTTCGAGGAAGGACTGCCACTAGTCTATCTACAGGAGAATGGTTTTACGGATTTGGCAAAGCCCGGTGGAATGAGGATGGATGCCTGCGCCAGAGGTCAGTTGCTGGTTTTAGCACCTTGGGAGCATCATAATGAGAAGATGGTGATCAAGAGGGGGCAGTGCTTGGAGCTAAACGAGATGGCGAGGGCCATTTGCGAGGACTAAGTGTTGAGCTTGTTGTTGTAGAGTTTGTTGCTGTGCCACAGCAACATGCAGGACAGAGGAATGGCAACACGAAGAACAAAAGGATGGCAACATTCAAAATAAAAAAGAGCGCCACAGTTTTCTCTCTGCGGCACTCTTATTATAGATAAGGTGTATCCTTAGTCGGCTTGTAGCCTTGACTAAAAATTCACCCATTTTAGTCAGCCTTGAAGCCTTGACTAAAATTCACCCATTTTAGTCAGCCTTGAAGCCTTGACTAAAATTCACCCATTTTAGTCAGCCAACTTTGCCTTCGGCGAGCTTAGCTACGCTCGGCATAGCCCAAGCAAGCTTGGCTCTGCTCTCGCTAATCGCTAAGCTTGGCCTTGATCATCTCGCGGTTGAGGCGGGCGATGTTGGCGATGGTCTCGTTCTTCGGGCAGACAGCCTCGCAGGCGCGAGTGTTGGTGCAGTTACCGAAGCCGAGTTCGTCCATCTTGGCGATCATGTTCTTCACGCGGCGGGCAGCCTCTACGCGACCTTGGGGAAGCAGGGCGAGCTGGCTGACCTTAGACGACACGAACAGCATAGCAGAACCGTTCTTACAAGCAGCGACGCAAGCGCCACAGCCGATGCAAGATGCGCAGTCCATAGCCTCGTCAGCATCCTCCTTAGGAATGAGGATAGCGTTGGCATCCTGAGCCTGACCTGTGCGGATGGTGGTGTAACCACCAGCCTGGATGATCTTATCGAAGGCACCGCGGTCAACCATACAGTCCTTAATCACGGGGAAGGCTGCTGAGCGCCAAGGCTCTACGGTGATGACGTCGCCATCATTGAAGCGGCGCATGTAGAGTTGACAAGTGGTGGCTCCACGCTCGGTGAGTCCGTGAGGTGTACCATTGATGTAGAGCGAGCACATACCGCAGATACCCTCGCGGCAGTCGTGATCGAATACGAAGGGCTCCTTGCCTTCGTTGATGAGCTCCTCGTTCAGGATGTCGAGCATCTCGAGGAACGAGGTGTCGTCGGGAATGTCGTGCATCTCGTGGGTGTCGAAATGTCCCTGGTCCTTGGGGCCATTCTGGCGCCAGAACTTGATAGTGAAACTTATGTTTTTAGCCATAATTTACTTGTTTTTATTATTGATGCGATAAGCTAAAATCTGGTTTAGCAGCAAAAGCGATCCCAAGACGAGATAATGGATTGCCTCCGATTTATACCCTCCAGTAACATCTGCTTTATACCCTCCAGTAACATCTGCTATTGCTATTACTAAAATACAAGCACTTAGTACGATACTTGTCTTTAGATAACCGTTTAGCCCTTTCATCCTTTAGTTCTTATAGTTACGTGTCTGTACCTTAATAGCCTCATACTCCAGCGGCTCCTTGATGAGCTCGGGCTCGTTGCCCTTGCCTTTGTACTCCCAGCAGCCTACGTAGAAGTAGTTCTCGTCGTCGCGCTTAGCCTCACCTTCCTCGGTCTGATACTCCTCGCGGAAGTGTCCGCCGCAGGACTCGTTACGAGAGAGAGCGTCGAAAGCAACAAGCTGTCCCATGGTGAAGAAGTCACGCAGGTGGATAGCCTTGTCGAGCTCGATGTTCAGGCCTTCCTTCGTGCCAGGAACGAAGAGGTTCGTGTCAAATTCCTTCTCGAGTTCGTGCATCTTCTTCAGACCAGTCTTCAGGCCCTCAGCGGTGCGACCCATACCAACATACTCCCACATGATGTGACCCAGCTCCTTGTGGATAGAGTCAACAGAACGCTTACCCTTGATGTTCAGCAGACGGTCGAGTTCGGCATCCACCTTCTTCTCAGCCTCAGCGAACTCAGGCAGATCAGTAGAAACCTTAGGCCATACAGCCTGATCGGCCAGGTAGTTCTGGATGGTGTAAGGCAGCACGAAGTAACCATCGGCCAGACCCTGCATCAGCGCAGAAGCACCCAGACGGTTAGCACCGTGGTCAGAGAAGTTACACTCACCGATAGCGAACAGACCAGGAATAGAAGTCTGCAGCTCGTAGTCAACCCAGATACCACCCATCGTGTAGTGGATAGCGGGATAAATCATCATGGGCTTGTAGTACTTCACGCCATTGATCTCGTTGGCTACGTCGCCAGGGAATACGTCAGTGATCTCCTCGTACATCTCGAACAGGTTACCATAACGCTGCATGATGACGTCGATACCCAGACGGTTGATGGACTCAGAGAAATCAAGGAACACAGCCAGCCCCGTGTTGTTAACGCCAAAGCCTTTGTCGCAACGCTCCTTAGCAGCACGAGAGGCCACATCACGAGGAACAAGGTTACCAAATGCGGGATAGCGACGCTCCAGATAGTAGTCGCGATCCTCCTCAGGAATCTCCCAACCCTGCTTGGTACCAGCCTGCAGAGCCTTGGCATCCTCGATCTTCTTGGGAACCCAGATACGACCGTCGTTACGCAACGACTCAGACATCAGCGTCAGCTTAGACTGCTTGTCGCCGTGAACGGGGATACAGGTGGGGTGAATCTGAACGTAAGAGGGGTTAGCGAAGAAAGCACCCTTACGATAGCACTGAACAGCAGCGGTACAGTTACAACCCATAGCGTTGGTAGAGAGGAAGTAAGTATTTCCATATCCACCGGTAGCAATTACAACAGCGTTAGCGCTGAAGCGTTCCAACTTTCCAGTTACGAGGTTCTTGGCGATGATACCGCGAGCGCGACCATCAACAATCACCACATCCTCCATCTCATAACGGGTGTAGAGTTTCACCTTACCAGCCTGAACCTGACAGCTCAATGAAGAGTAGGCACCCAGCAGAAGCTGCTGACCCGTCTGACCCTTAGCATAGAACGTACGGCTTACCTGAGCACCACCAAACGAACGGTTAGCCAGCATGCCACCATACTCACGAGCGAAAGGAACACCCTGAGCGACGCACTGGTCGATAATATTGTTTGATACCTCAGCCAGACGATAAACGTTAGCCTCACGGGCACGATAGTCACCACCCTTTACGGTATCGTAGAACAAACGGTAGACAGAGTCACCATCGTTCTGGTAGCACTTAGCTGCGTTGATACCACCCTGGGCTGCAATTGAGTGAGCACGACGGGGAGAGTCCTGAATGCACAGGTTGATGACATTGAAGCCCATCTCGCCGAGTGAAGCAGCTGCAGAAGCACCAGCCAGACCGGTACCTACCACAATCACATCGAGCTTCAGCTTGTTCTTCGGGTTGACCAGACGCTGATGAGCCTTATATTCCTTCCATTTCTCAGGCACTGGACCTGCGGGAATCTTTGAATCTAATACTTTTGCCATAACTTTCAAAGTAATTTAAGGTTTAACAAATTATCCACCGAAGCTATAAAGGCTCGGAGCGCACTTCAGGCCGAATGCCAGCACGACAACGAGGAATGCCAGCATGAGCAGCGTGACATAGATGAAGCCGATGACTTTCCAACGGCAGAACCAAGTCTTGCCGCTGATACCCAGCGTCTGCATAGCAGACCAGAAACCATGAGTCAGGTGGAACCAGATGGCGCACAACCAGATAACATAGAGCACAACAAAGACAGGATTGCTGAAGGTGTCAATGATAAAAGCAAAACCGTCAGAGGGCAGGTGACCGCTTGAGAAACCTACGATTTCAGCAAACATCATGTTGTACCAGAAATTGAACAAGTGAAGCAACAAGCCCAACAGGATGATGATACCCAGTACGAGCATATTCTTAGATGCCCACTCTACCTTGCCCGGATTGACCTCCGTGGCAATAGCATAGCGATTGTCACCGCGTGCCTGACGGTTCTGAGCCGTGAGGATGAACGCATAGACAATGTGAATAACAGCCAGGGCGGCCAAACCCAGGGTAGCCACTACGGCATACCAGTTGGCACCCAGCAATTCGCAAATCATGTTGTAAGCCTCGCCCGAGAATAGTGCGACAATGTTCATTGCACAGTGGAATGTCAAGAACAAAATCAGCGCAATACCGGTAACGGACATTACAACCTTTCGACCGATTGATGAATTAATTAACCACATAAATGAATTTAAATTATTAATAATTTGAATTAAAAATACTTGATAATAGGTATCACGCGTACATTTTAGGCTACAAAATTACTATAAAATTGTGAATTCCGCAAACGTTTTCGTGAGAAAATGTACTATTTATACAAAATATCGTCAATTATGCTCTCATTGTTTTGTTGCGAATTGCCCAAAGTAATTGAGACAGACATCACGCCATTCTCGGGCGTTCTGCAGTTGGTCTGCCAGACGTTCATCCACCTCGCGCCAGCGCTGTTCGTCCACAAAGTTACGCATCTTGTAGTGCCAGGTTGTTTGCATGGTCTCTACCATGATAACCCCTAACTGATACTCAAACTGAAGCGACTCCCATAACGTCGACCCGTCTTTCATCTTGTATGTCCAGGGCACACGATGGAACCAAAGAAGCAGGTCCTCTGGACAGGTCTCAATGTTATCGTACATATCGGCAATATCTTTACGATATTGACTTGTAGCGTTGGTACCTGTGTGGGAACGGTCGAAGCCAATGCTGTCGTTGTTGGCCTTGTGATAGTAGACGGGACACCATTCCAACGGATAGCTGGCAATGAATCCGTCAGGTTCAGGGCCATAATGGTGGTCGAATTTAAAGATATGGTGCAGTCCTAAAGGCATCATGTATTTGACACAGGCCTCGCGACTCATTTCCATCAACCTCATCATGCTATCGACAAACCGCTTATCATTGGTAAAGGTCAGTTCCAACCACTCCTCGGCAATTGTATTGGACGAGAGATCCGGATTCCACGCCAGACGACCGAAGGCATACCAGTTAGCCTGTGAGAAGTGGTGACCACACCAGTTGCGGTCCTTACCGATATTCGCTACGCCTGCTATACCCTTCAGTTGTGAGGGTGAAACATAGTCAAAGAATTCCTTCCACATAGGAGCCAGATAAACCAGATGGCGACTCTGCCCCAAATATTCTTGGGTGATTTGCAGCTCCACCATATTAGGCGTCTTCTTAATCTGGTCGAAGATTGGACTATAGGGTTCGCGAGGCTGGAAGTCCAGCGGCCCATTTTTGGTCTGCAGGATGACATTATCGCGGAACAGTCCGTCCAGCGGCTTAAATTCAGAAACAGCCTGTTTTACACGATCCTCACCCTTGTGATTGGCACCATATACAAAACAACGCCACATCACAATACCATTAAATGGTTTCAGGGCATCAGCCAACATGTTGGCTCCATCGGCATGTGTACGGTTGTAGTCGCCAGGACCAGGTTGCCCTTCACTATTGGCTTTCACTAGGAATCCGCCAAAGTCAGGGATGAGCTTGTAAATCTCCTTGGCTTTCTTCTGCCACCATTTTGCCACACTCTTATTCAGAGGGTCTGCCGTTTTGGTCTCGCCTAAAGCCATAGGGCTGGCGAAGTTGATAGAGAGATATACCTTGATGCCATAAGGGCGCAAGATGTCTGCAATCTTCTTGACCTCTTTCAAATAAGGGGTTGTCAATATCTTGGGCGATGCATTGACGTTGTTCAGCACAGAGCCGTTGATGCCGATAGAAGCATTGGCACGGGCATAGTCTCTGATAAGTTGTTCGTCCAGCTTAAACCACTCAAAGATACTTTCGCCAGCATAACCACGTTCGATACTGCCGTCCAAATTGTCCCAGTGGTTCAGCAGTCGCAGATTGAAAGTGGGATGAGAATCTCCGTACTGTCCTCGTAATAAGGCAAAGGCACCATAGAGCAGTCCGGCATCGCGACGGGCCGAAATGGTCGAGCCCTCAATACGATAGCCGTCGTCATCAGGCATGGTGGCATCGAGCTTCAGCGTGACATTCTCCCCGTTGTAGTAGGTTTCTAACTCCTGCTTGGCGATGGAAATGGTAGGCGACGAAGCTTCTGTTACAACCTTGGCTTTGTTCACAGGTTGATAGCGCAGCCACAACTGGTGACCGTCCTCAGCTTGGAGAGCCATCGCTGCAGTCAGAATAAAAAATGATAAAAGGATTCGTTTCATAGGTTATTGTTTCATTAAGTTAAGTTTCTGCTGAGGAGCCAGCGCATTATTGACTTTCTCTGTGTATTCTTTCAGTACGAGTGTTGCCGACAAAGGCAGATTCCGACTGGAGTTGCCAATACGGAATGTATAGCTGCCCGCCTCACAGATCCACTGGCTGCCTGCCTCGTCAAAACTGGCAAGGTCACGAACGGGGATGGTCATCGTCAGTGTCTGACTCTCGCCAGGCTTCAGTTCACGCGTCTTGGCAAAAGCTCTCAGTTCCTGGACGGGTTTCTCGATACGTCCCTTAGGAGCGGCCACATACACCTGTGCCACTTCCTTGCCTGCCACCGAACCGGTATTTTTCACCGTCACGCTCAGTTCTACGGTATTGCCCTTGGCTTTAGCTACAGGCTTTGAGAACTCGAAGGTGGTGTAGCTCAGACCAAATCCGAAAGGATAGGCCACATCACGATGGAAAGTATCGAAATAACGATAGCCCACATAGATGTCCTCCTCGTGGTTGGTGAAATCGTGACCAGGTATAACAGCCTTGCTGCCAACCATCATCTCAAAGCTGTAGTTGTCAAGACTTCCAGGGAAGTTTTTCGTTGAGGGATGGTCTGTAGCAGCAATGGGCCATGTCATCGTGAGTTTTCCTGAGGGATTCACCTTACCCGTCAGCAAATCGGCAATGCTGTTGCCACCTTCCATACCAGGTTGCCAGGCGCAAAGGATTGCATCAGGATAGGCACTCCAAGAGGCTGTTTCAATGACGCTGCCCGAGTTGATGATGACGATGACAGGTTTACCTGCAGCGTGGAAGGCATTGCAAACGTCGGTGATGAGTTCACGCTCCTCAGGGATGAGGTTGAACTCTGTATCGATATCACGGTCGATACCTTCACCAGCCTGACGGCCAATAGTGATGATGGCTGCGTCGGCTGCATTCACTTCCTTGGCCACGGCGATGGGAGCAATACCAATCTCAGGATACTTCTGCTGCCCCATGGCCTCGGTCTGGAACCATTTAGCAGGATGGCGCTCTGCCTGGAACTTCGCACGGGCATATTCAATGTATTTGCGATAAATATCAGTAAGTGTCGCTGATGAGTTGATGCCAGCATTCTTCAGACCTTCGAGCATATCAACCACATAAGGAGGATGAACGCAACCTGAGCCTGTGCCACCCGAGAGGAAGTCATAAGAGTTTTCGCCAAACAAGGCCACCGTTTTAATCGCGCCCGCCTTCCAAGGCAAGCAGCCATTGTTCTTCAGCAGCACGATACCCTCAGCAGCACTCTGGCGCGTGATGGCAGCATGCGCCACGAGATCAGGCTTATTGGTATAGGGATAATGGTTAAAACTGGGCGTCTTGACGATATATTCCAGCATACGGCGTACGTTGCGATCTACGTCATCCATACTGAGCTTGCCACTCTTCACGCCCTCGATAATCTCTTGTACCTGAGCTGGCTGTCCTGGCTCCATCAGGTCGTTGCCGGCATGCACCTCGCTGATGGTAGGCAGCCCATTGCGGATACCAATCCAGTCAGTCATCACGATACCCTTATAGCCCCAGTCCTCGCGCAGGATCTTCGTCAGCAGGTCGTGATTACCCATTGAGAATTCACCATTGATTTTGTTGTAGCTCGCCATGATGGTCCAAGGGTCACTCTCACGAACGGCAATCTCGAAACCACGCAGATACAGTTCACGGGCTGCACGCTGGCTGACACGTTCGTCCACAGCCGTACGGTCCGTCTCCTGCGAATTGACGGCAAAGTGCTTGGCACTTACACCTGCACCCTGACTTTGGACACCTTTGATATAGGCTGCAGCGATCTTTCCCGTCACCAGCGGATCCTCGCTATAGTATTCAAAGTTACGACCACACAGCGGATTGCGGTGCAGGTTCATTCCTGGGCCAAGAATGACGTCACAGCGATACTCCTTGGTTTCATTACCGATAGCCTCGCCCACCTTGCTGACCAGTTCTGTGTTCCACGTTGAGGCCAGACAGCTGCCAATAGGGAAGGCTGTAGCATAGTAAGTCTGCGTAGTTCCCTCTCGTGTGGGGTCAATACGCACGCCGGCAGGGCCGTCTGTGAGTACCGTAGCAGGAATACCCAGACGCTCGATAAGGGGTGTCGTGCCTGCAGCACCTGCCACGAGGTCGGCCTCACCGCCTACAACGGCATCCGTTCCAAAGAAATTATTAGCACCGCCAACCATCAATTTGGCTTTCTCTTCAAGGGTCATGGCTTTCAACACCTCGTCGATGTTGTCTGCACGCAGTTTGGGTTGAGCTGTCATTGTTGTTGATGTTAATAGGAGCACGGCTCCCATGGTTAGAAATTTTCTCATATTGGTTTTATTGCTATTGGTTATTTAATCTATTGAAAATAAACTTTCAGTTGTTCTGCATAGTCAGCCAGTTGACGGGCATCGTTGTTGCCATAACGCTGCCATATCTTCTTACAGGGCATCAGGAGAGGACTGGCCGTCTTGTCACGGCGATTCAGGTACGGGTCGCAATATTGGAATACTTCCAGGACATCAACAACCAATGCTGTGGGAATACGAATCAGGCGAGCCAGCTCTTGCACTTCTGGGGTTTGGCTAACCATCGTAATGGGGGTTAGCCTGAAATACAGGTCAAGTATGATAATAAGCATAATGGGCGTAAGACGCTGGTCTTCGGGGATTGGACGGAAATCAAGCTCGAAGGTTTCTTGTACATCGACTCCCTCGAAGAATTCTCCCCCGCTATTGAACCCCTTCATGCTACGCAGAAGACTGACTGCACGACTCAGTCGCCTGGGATTCTCGCCGTATTCACGCCAGAGACGTTCTATGCGCGGAGTGCGTAAACGGGCTAAATCACCCAGACGTTGATGTAGTTCCTGGGGAGTAATGTGTAACTCCAAACTAAGTTCTACCATTTTGCGGTTAAAAATAGGCTTGATACCAACAGGTTTACATAGGTATTGCTGAATAATCAACAGCCAATAATCATCTTGCCACAGTCGTTTATTCGTCATTTGATGTACTTTTTTATATTTTAGTTTGCAAATATAAGTATTTTTTTTTATTTTTGCACACAAATTAGAAGAAAGTTATGCGAAAATTGCTGATTATGGTGGCCTTGCTGGCCTTTATTATCAGTGTTCAGGCTCAAACCGTCCGTGACGAGATTCGCGCTAACATACGCTGTTCGGCCAGTAACTATTTGGCTTACCCTCATCCAGTACAACATAAGTTGACACCTGCTCCCTATGGTAAGTTGCCGTTTTACATTAGTCACTATGGCCGTCATGGTTCTCGTTACCCTAATCAGCCGGACACCTACGACATACCTTACCATATAATGGCTTCGGCAGACAGCTTAGGCAAGCTCACTCCCTTGGGAATTGAGGTGTTGCATCGGCTTAGCATCCTTCGAAAGGATGCGCAAGGCCGTTGGGGAGAGCTGACAGAATTGGGAGCCAGCCAGCATCAGCATATCATGAGACGTATGGTGGAACGTTTCCCTGAAGTATTCGAAGGCAGGGCTACTATTGACGCACGCAGCACCACGGTTACCCGCTGTGTCCTCTCAATGGAGAATGCGTTGATGGAACTGGTAAAACAGAGACCTGATGTGAAAATCCACCACAATGCCACTCAACGCGACATGTACTATCTGAACCAACAGGACAGTCATCTGTTCAGTATGAAGATGGATTCGGTCACCAAGGCACGTTACGATGAATTTGCCCAAAAGCATGAGGATAATGACCGTCTGATGAAGGAGCTGTTTAACGATGCAGAATATGTCCTTCAGCATGTCGATGCAAAGAAGCTGAATTATTATCTCTTCAAGGTAGCAGGCAATATTCAGAACACAGATATGCGTAAGAATATTACGCTCTATGACTTATTTACCGATGGAGAGGCCTACAACAATTGGGAGAAGGAAAATGCCTTGTGGTACGTCTACTATGGTGCCTGTACCCTTAACGGCGGTTTACAGCCTTATAGTCAGCGTAACTTGCTGCGCCGCATTATCGAACAGGCAGACAGTTGCATCAGGCTGGCCAAGCCCGGTGTCCAATTGCGATATGGCCATGAAACCGTGTTATTGCCGTTGGTGTGTTTGCTGGATGTCAATGGCTATGGACTTTCGACGGACAATCTGGAGACATTGGACAGGCGGGGATGGACCAATTACAAGATGATTCCAATGGGAGCTAATCTCCAGCTGATTTTTTATCGTAAGAACCCCGAAGACAACGATGTACTGGTCAAGGTGATGCTGAACGAGAATGAGGCAAAGCTGCCGTTGAAAAGCATTGAAGAGGTGTATTATCATTGGAGTGATTTCCGTGAGTATTATTTAAAGAAGCTGGATGCATATGAAGGGATGTAAACTATATTCGGTAGTAATATGCCTCGTCATCAGTAGTGTGCTCACGGAACTGTCGGCACAGAATGCGTTTGAGATGATTACAAACAATCTCTATTTTTCTGCCAGCAACTATTGTATCTACCCAGATAGCATCATATCGGATATGACTGCTCCCCCTGCTGGCAAGAAGCCATTTTATATTTCGCACTATGGACGGCACGGATCGCGTTACCTGAGCAATCGCAAGGGATATGATATTCCCTATCACGTTCTTGCCAAAGCCGACACTTTGGGCAAGCTGACACCTAAGGGCAAGGAGGTGTTACATGAAATAAAGACGATACGGGAAGATACTGAAGGCCGATGGGGTGATTTGTCTGGATTAGGCAAGCAACAACAGCGTAATATTGCCCGTCGTATGGTAGAGCGTTTCCCTGAAGTTTTTCAGGGTAATGCCCATGTGCAAGCACGTAGTTCGATCGTCAACCGTTGTATTCTTTCCATGGGGTCCGTCGTACAACAATTATTGGCCATGAATCCCAATCTGCGTATCGATATAGATGCTACCAAAAACGGAATGTGGTATCTGAATCATCAGGACAACTATCTGCGTAGCCAGATGACCACCCCAATCACTCAGAATGCCTATGATAAATTCTCTGCTTTACGCGGCAGGAATCCCCGCTTGATGCAAGTGTTGTTTAATGATTCGGTATATGTCAAGGAGCAGATAGACGAGAAATGGCTGAACTATTATCTATTGAAGACAGCACTTGTTCAGCAGAACACATCTTTGGGGAGAAATAGTAGACTGATAGATTATTTCTCTTATGAAGAAATACATAATTTCTGGCAATGCGAGAATGCCTGGTGGTACTTTACTTATGGCCCGTCGCCACTCAATGGCGGTGTTCAACCCTATACACAACGTTATCTGTTGCGTCGTATTATTGAACAGGCCGACAGTTGCATCAAGCTGCCCGACCCTGGTGTACAGTTACGCTTTGGCCATGAGACGGTAGTGCTGCCATTGGTTTGCTTGCTGGGCATCAACGGCTTCGACATCCAGATAGAAGATTTGGAACTGTTGGAAGCCTGTGGCTGGTGGGCATGTCTGGTGTTCCCTATGGCATCCAACCTTCAGTTTGTTTTCTATCGCCAGCATCCCAAGGATAAGGATGTCCTTGTCAAGGTGTTGCTGAATGAGCGGGAAACAAGTCTGCCTCTACCTGACGATTTGGCACCTTATTATCGTTGGAAGGATTTCCGTAAATACTACCTTCGAAAACTGGATGCCTACGAGAAAAGGTCAGAAGGAAAGCCTTGATGGCTTTTGCATCTGAGACCTTTATTGCCTTTACTGTTTACTGCTGAATGCCAACGCGTACATCCGCATCTGCTTGACCATAGCCAACAGACCATTGGAGCGAGTAGGGGAAAGGTGCTCCTTCAATCCTATCTCACCAATGAAATAGAGGTCGGCATCTAAAATCTCTTGAGGAGTATGGCCTGACAAAACACGGATGAGCAAAGCCACGATGCCTTTCACGATAAGCGCATCGCTCTCGGCTGTGAAGTTGATTACACCGTCTACATAGTCTGCCTGAAGCCAGACGCGGCTCTGACAACCGTCTATCAGGTTGCTTTCCACTTTATACTGTTCATCCAACGGTTCCTGCTCGTTGCCTAAGTCAATCAGCAGTTGGTACTTGTCCATCCAGTCGTCAAAACCAGAGAACTCTTCTATAATCTCGTCTTGTATCTCGTTAATTGTTGCCATCTTTTATGATTTTGAATAGTTTATCGCTGGGTCTTACTTTTTCTGGTACCTTGATACTGACTCGTGTACCTTGCTGGGCTGTCTGCACAGCTTGCACATCGTCGTGAATCTCATCAACCGTCACATAGAGGGCTCCCGTAGTGGGGCCTGTAATGAGCATCTTGTCGCCCACGGAAAAAGTGTCTGCCTCGACTGTGAATTCTGCGACGCCCAACTTAGAGAAATACTTGACGCCTTTCCCAATGTATTGCTTGCGCTCAGTAGCATTCGAACCGTAGTTCTTGTTCCACTCTCCCAACAGCTGTCCTTGGTAATAACCGTCCCAAAAACCACGATTGAATACCGTAGCCAACTGTTTGTCCCAGCCGTCTTTTTTCTCTTCTGTAAACGCATTGTCAAGCACGCTTTGTATAGCTTCGCGGTAGCACTTGACGACTGTCAGCACGTATTCTGGACCGCGTGCACGACCCTCAATCTTGAACACACGGACACCACTTCGCATCATACGGTCTATGAAGCGGATGGTTTTCAGGTCTTTGGGCGACATGATATACTTGTTGTCTATTTCCAGCTCCGCACCTGTCTCTCTGTCCGTAACGATATACGAACGGCGGCATATTTGCATGCAGGCACCACGATTGGCGGAACGTCCTGTGTTGTCAAGGCTCATATAGCACTTTCCGCTAATGGCCATGCACAACGCACCGTGACAGAACATCTCAATGCGAACCAGCTCTCCACTTGGACCTGTGATATGCTGTTCTTCTATCTGATGGTAGATGTCAGCAACCTGGTCCAGGTTCAGTTCACGGGCCAGCACCACCACGTCGGCAAACTGGGCATAGAACTTCAGCGCTTCGATGTTCGAGATGTTGAGCTGGGTGCTGAGGTGTACCTCCACTCCCACCTGACGGCAATAGGTCATCACGGCAATATCACAGGCAATGATAGCCGAAATGTCTGCCTCACGTGCAGCATCCACTATCTGGTGCATCAACTCGATATCCTCACCATAGATAATGGTATTAACGGTCAGGTATGACTTGACCCCATGCTCTTTACATGTGGCAGCAATTTCACGTAAGTCGTCTATGGTAAAATGGTTGGCTGAGTGTGAGCGCATGTTCAGCTGCTCCACCCCGAAGTAGACACTGCCCGCCCCAGCTTTCAACGCTGCAACTAGCGAATCGCGACTGCCCACAGGAGCCATGATTTCAAAATCTTCCAATTTCATGGGTACAAAGGTAGTGCAAACCAAATGAAAAACCAAATTTAATTGAGTTTTTCTTCAAATTGTTGAATCTAAAGTCATAGAAGTGGACGGGAGGAATGACGGGAGGGTTATGGGAGAGATGACGGGAGAGATGACGGGAGGGATGAAAATCGAAGAATCCCTTTATTTAAAGGGTTTTCGGTTATCCGATGGGAGGGATTGGCACTTTTTCAATAACGCGGCATTAATTTTCAATAATGCGGCATTAATTTCCAATAATGCGGCATTAATTTCCGATAACCCGTCCTTACAATTCTAATATGTAGTAACCTACACATAGAACAAATAGTAATTCTTTCAACTTGAAAAAATACCTCAAAAGATAAAAAGTTTTACGTTTGTTTTTGTATATTTCCCAAAATTGTTGTACATTTGCAAACTAAAGGCTGCAAATGTTTATCAATCTTGTACATTTAATGCTGCCTTCAAGCAGAGATGGGAATGACTGCGACAGAGTGGTAACGTAACGTTGGAGCTACTGGCTTTTGTTTATTGTGATTTCAAAGTCATTTGACTATCTTTGCACATAACAAATAAGAATAACTAAAGACTATGGAGTTACATGAGATTAGAGAGAAACTGAAAGAGATGTACGGCGGTGAGAACAAGCCGATTACTGATGGTAATTATGACCAGTCGCTGGCCGTGAAGTGCATCAACGGAACCTTCGTCGGCAAAAAGGCGGAGAACATCATTTCCTATAAAGGCATTCCGTTTGTAGGTCAGCAGCCCGTCGGCAACCTGCGCTGGAAAGCCCCGGTGGATGTTACGCCGAACGACGGCATCTATGAGGCCTACAACTTTGCGAAGCTCTCCTGCCAGGATCTGTCGATTACCGACTATCAGGGTGAGGACTGCCTGTATCTGAATGTCTATAAGGCTGCGAGTAAGCAAGAGCAGAGTCAAGCATGCTTGAACTCTGCCGAGCGTGAGCAGTCTCGCCCGAAGGGCAAGGCCGACGATGCGGTTACCAAGAAGCCCGTCA
Source organism: Prevotella sp. (assembly GCA_017474925.1). Classification (GTDB taxonomy): domain Bacteria; phylum Bacteroidota; class Bacteroidia; order Bacteroidales; family Bacteroidaceae; genus Prevotella. The sequence continues at coordinate 75,783 of JAFVGN010000015.1, forward strand.
TGGTGTGGATCCACGGTGGCGCTTTCATGGCAGGCGGAACGGGATTACCTCTGTTTGACTGCACCGAACTCGTCAAGGAGAATCCCGATGTCATCTACGTGACCGTCCCCTACAGACTCGGAGTCTTAGGCTTCCTCCATCTGTCACATCTGGCTGATGGCAAGGACTATCCCGACGCACAGAACCTGGGACTGTTGGATCAGAAGATGGCCCTGAAGTGGGTGCACGAGAACATCGCGGCCTTTGGAGGCGATCCCGACAACGTGACCATCTGGGGAGAGTCGGCCGGTGCCGGCAGCGTCACCATGCAACCATTGATCAAAGGTTCGCAGCAGTATTTCCAGAAGGTCATCGCCCAGAGTGGCGCCCCCTCACAGACGAATTCTGTGGAAGAGAGCATCTCCACCACGAATGATCTGATGGAGGCCCTCAGCTGCAAGATCGTAGCCGACCTGATGAAAGTCGATGCCCGCACGCTGATTGATACAGCCGCCGCCACCGTCGCATTACGCATCTTCCCCGTCAGAGACGGCAACATCCTGCCTTTCGACCCGTGGGAGGCTTACGAAAACGGCATTGCAAAGGATATCGTGTTCCTGCAGGGCTGCAACAAGGATGAGATGAATTGCTTCGTGGCTGACTGGACGGTAGAAGGATTCAAAGCGTGGGCTGCTGACCGCAAGACAAAGAAATATGCCCATCTGCTCACGGATTCGGAGAGAGCGAAGATTGAGTCGTTCTGCAAGGAAGGAGCGGTAGAAGACTGGGATCCCGACAGTCGTCTGTTCGGCCACAGCTGGTTTATCGAGGGCGCCATCAAAATGTCGGAGAGCCAGACCAAGGGCGGTGGCAAGTCCTATACCTATTATTATAGAGTAGAGTCTTCAGACCCTATCCGGAAGAGTGCACATTTCGAAGAGGTTCCCATCGTGTTCGCTCATCCGGAAATGATCGAGGGTCGCCAGTATGACGCCACCTTCATGAATACCATGCGTAAGATGTGGACCCAGTTTGCCAAAACCGGCAACCCGTCGCTCAGCGCGGATATTTCTCCCGACGGCAAGGCGAAGGAATGGCCCCTCTACGACCTGGACAACAAGCAGGTGATGGTACTCGACGAGTTCAACATCCACCCCGCCAAGGAGTCCGAAGTAAAGATAGTGGATTGGGAGAGGTCCTATTTCCTTACCAAGTATTATATGCTTTAAATGATGAAATTGTAATATGGAGCAGAACGGTAAAAATCAGAAGATTATCGACGGCAATTATAATAAGTCTTTGGCCGTCAAATGTAACAACGGTACCTTCGTCGGCAAGAAGACTGACGAACTGATTATCTGGAAGGGCATCCCCTACGCAACTCAGCCGGTGGGGAAGCTTCGTTGGCAGAAGGCACTTCCTGCTGTAGACGATGACGGCGTGTACGACGCTACAAAGCCCGGCCACGTTCCTATCGGGCCCCTGAACGACTCGAATGGAACGGCGGAGTTCGGCGAGGACTGCCTGGTGCTGAACATTTATTGCAATACCAGTTGCACGGACACTAAGAAACCGGTTATGGTGTGGATTCACGGCGGCGGATTCTGCGCCGAATCCCAAGCGCAGCCTCTCTACGACCTTAGTAACATCTCCAAACAGTACCCCGACATCCTGTTCGTGTCCATCGACTATCGGCTCGGCTTCATGGGATTCATGAACTTCGAGCGGGTTCCGGGCGGAGAGAACTTCAAGGAGGCAGGCAACCTGGGCCTGCTTGACCAGCTTGAGGCACTCAGGTGGATACAGAAAAACATCGCTGGGTTCGGCGGCAATCCGGACAACGTGACCATTTTCGGCGAGTCGGCAGGTTCGGCAAGCGTCACGTTCCTCCCGCTCATCGACGGAAGCGAGGGGCTCTTCAAGAAATGCATTGCACAGAGCGCTAATATCGCCTACTGCGACACCATGGAGCACGGCATCCACGTAACCCAGAACTTCCTGACCGCAACGGGCTGCCAGACCATGGATCAGCTGATGGAACTCACCACTGAGCAGCTTGTAGAAGCCTATCAGGCGGCATACGCCATTGACAAGAACAGCCTTCTCGGAGGTGCCAACTTCCCGCTTCTGGACGGCGTCACGCTGCCTGAGGACCGAGCCGTCATGTACGGGATGTGGGGAGACGAGAAGAGGGCCAAGATTGATTTGATGATTGGGTCTAACCAGGACGAAATCAGGTACTTCGTTCCGCTCGAGGGCGGTGAAGAAGGCTTCTTAAATACACTGAGGTGGATTGCGAAGAGGGATCGCCCGCAGCTCAACGACCAGGAGAAGGCTATGTACGACGAGTTCATGGCCACGCTCGCAAACGAAAGCGAGGGGAGCAGGCTGGAGCAATACTGCAACGACATCAACTTCCGTGCAGGTAATACCAATATGGCCATCAGGCACGCTGCCGCCGGCGGCAATACCTACATGTACTTCGTCAAGAAGCCGGTGACAACCCCTCAGCTTGGCGCGGTACACGCGTGCGAGCTTCCTTACCTGTTCGACCATAGCATACCGGACCCGATGGGGAGCGGAGAGATTGTCTCGAAGGAAGACTGCGAGTTCCGCCACGTCGTGAAGGAGATGTGGACCAATTTCGCACGGACGGGCAACCCCTCCACCGACAAATACGAGTGGAAGAAGTTCTCGGGTGACGACCGCCAGACGATGGTCTTCGACGATGTCATTGGCATGCAGAAGGATCTGTTCGGAAGACGTGAGGACCTGATGATGTCCTGGGCGGAGCGCCTTGGGAACGGGTCGTCCAAGAGGGTATGCTAACACGGGCGAGTAATTTGTTTCAAAACATGTGAAATTAAAATATATAATAAAATGGTACAAGATTTATACATTTTGATGATTACAGCTGCTGTAGTCAGTATTCTGTTTAAGTTGTTAAAGCAGCCAGTGGTACTGGGTTATATCGTTGCAGGTGTCTTGGTTGGTCCGTATCTGTTTGGCGAGACCTTTGTGAATGCGGACAATGTGAAGGCATGGGGCGACATCGGCGTACTGTTTGTGCTGTTTTGTATTGGTTTGGAGTTCCGCCTCAAGAATCTCATCAGCAGTGGCAAAGTGGCAGCCGTAGGCGCATTGACAATCATTGTGGGCATGATGCTCTTAGGCTACCTTGTGGGTTGGGATGCTAAATTTGACATGATCAACTCCCTGTTTCTGGCGGGCATGCTTTGTATGTCGAGCACCACTATCGTAATGAAGGCCATTGACGAGGCAGGTTTGAGTAAGGAGCGTTTCGTCAAGGGAGCGACCAGCATCCTCATCGTGGAGGACGTGGTGGCTGTGGTGCTGATGGTCTTGCTCTCCAGTATAGCCATCCGCCATCAGTTCGAGGGTGCCGAGTTGGTCAGTAAGGTCTTCGATCTGGCCATTACCCTCGCGGCATGGTTCATCTGCGGAATACTGATTATCCCGACACTGATACGCAAATTGAAAAAACATTTGAATGACGAGACGCTTATCATCCTCGCCTTGGGTCTGTGCTTGGGTATGGTGCTGACGGCAGAGGAAGCAGGGTTCAGCAGTGCACTCGGTGCTTTCGTGATGGGATCTATCCTTGCCGAGACAGTGGAGTCGCATCGTATCGAAAAACTGATGACACCGCTGAAGAATGTCTTTGCAGCTATCTTCTTCATCTCTGTGGGTATGATGATTGATCCGGCTTCATTGGCGGAATACTGGGTGAGCATCGTCTATGTCAGCCTGGTCATTATCATCGGAATGATACTCTTTGGCACCTTGGGTTGCTGGTGGGGCGGTCAGACGATGCGCGACTCCATGCTGACCAGTTTCTCGTTTGTGCAGATTGGCGAGTTCTCATTCATCATCGCTGGATTGGGTACAAGTCTGGGGGTTCTCAATGCCATCATCTACCCCATCATCGTGGCAGCCAGTGTGGTGACCACCTTCCTCACACCTTATATTATGAAGGCTGCTGTGCCATGCTACACGTTCCTATATAATCACGCTTCAGAGAGCATGCGTGCTAAGATCGACCAACGCGAGCAGCAAGTGGCAGAAGCAGAGGCGGATAAACCATCCGGCAACAAGAGTTCATTAGCAAACAAGGCGCGCCATGCAGTCAAGCATACCTTCTTCTTGAAGCATCTTGTCAATCTGTTTATCAAGAACATGAGTGCTCATGATGAAGAACATCCTGCTTCTTGACGATTATGTATAAGCAGCTCATGGGTCGTGATTCTTTTTGGGGAGAAATTGCTAACTTTGCATAATAACCAATAATAATAAAGAATAAAACTATGCAACAAAATTCTGTAAAGACCTGTGCTGACCTCGTGGTCTATGGTAAAATCTTCACTTCTGAAGACAATCAGATTGTAGATGCATTTGCCGTGAAAGACGGCAAGTATGTCTATGTAGGCGATAAGAAAGGTGCCGAAGCCTATATTGAAGCAGGCAAGACCGAAGTCGTGGACTACTCCGGCAAGGGACTTGTGATGCCCAGTTGCGGCAATGGTCACGCCCACTATTCGATAGGTGTAGCCCTGCCGATAGTCGGCACGGTCGCCCTGGGTAAAGATCCCGAGGCATTCCTGAAGGAAGTTGTTCCCGCTGCTGTCAAGAAGGCTCGCGAGACAGGGGCAACGTCGATCTTCGGCTTCGGTTGGAATTACATTACCTTCATGGAAAATATACCTACTCGCCAGCAGTTGGATGCCATTTGTAGTGATATTCCTATTTACTTTGCCGATGATGAAGGTCACAAGGGCTTGGCGAATACCCTTATGTTGGTCAATGCAGGTATCATGAAGGCAGACGGTACGGTGCTCAAGAAGGATAAGGATATCCGTGGCGGCGAGATTGTGATGGGTGAAGACGGAACACCTACCGGCTTCCTGAAAGAACAGGCCGGCACCTACACCCGTTCCTTCCTCGACACCGAGAAACTATATCCCGTTGATGTCGCCAAGATCGTCATCCCCCAGGTCCAGCAGCAGCTGTTGTCAGAGGGTTACACCATGTATATCGACGGTTGGGGCAACTATTTCTTCAATGACAATTTCTTCAAGGCTGCCCAGCAGTTGGATCAGGCCGGCAAGATGAACTTCGTGCTGGGCTTGACCTACGAGATTGAGAGTTGGATGAATGTGGAGGAGGGACTGAAGAAATCCCTTGACGTTCAGCAGTATGCCACCACCCATGTCAAGACGAACTGGCTCAAACTCTTCATGGACGGTACGGTGGAAGGCGGTACAGGCTTCGTGGACCCGCTCTATCCCGACGGGCACCAGGGCCTCGCCAACTGGACGGAAGAGGAACTGACAGACATCACGCGCAAGACGAATGCCAATGGTATCTCCATGCATATCCACACGATGGGTAACAAGGCCGTTAATACCGTTGTCAGCGCATACGTTAATGGTGGAAAGGATGAGATGCGCAACACGATGGTACACGTGCGTAACGTCAATCCAGAGGATTACAAGCGTATGGCCGACCATCACATGTGTGCCGTCTCAGGTATGCTCTGGCACCATTGCCCCTCTTTCGCTGCCGACTATATCCGTGAGCACGGATTGGCGCCCGTAGGGCAGGAAGCCAAGTCATATCCGATGAAGTCCTATTTCGACAACGGCATCAATATGACCTCTCACTCCGACTTCCCTGCAACGAGCGGCAGTCCCGACGATCCGTTCGGCATTATTGAGATTGCTGTCACTGGTGTATTTGCCGGTGAGAACGGTAACCCATGGTGGCCCGAGGAACTTATCACCCGCGAGCAGGCCATCGAGTCCCTGACCATCAACGTCGCCAAGCAGATGCTCATTGAAGATGAGAGGGGCAGCATCAGCACGGGCAAATATGCTGATTTCCTCCTGGTGAATAAGGATGTGCTGTCGTGCCCGGTGACAGAGATCCACGAAGCCAAGCCCGCAGCCACCTACTTCGAGGGAAAGAAGGTTTACTCTATGTAACTCTGGTTAAATTAATAAAGGATGAGATGAACGTCTTTGCAGGTGCTCGCGGAGCTGAGCGACCTTTCGGGAAGAGCATTCGACGCGACCTTCACGAAGACCATGCGCAAGCTCTGGGTGCAGTTCGCCAAGACCGGCAATCCGTCAATCAGTGCCGACATCTCGCCCGACGGCAAGGCGAAGGAGTGGCCGCTCTACGACTTAGAGAACAAGCAGGTAATGGTCCTCGACGAGTTCAACATCCACCCCGCCAAGGAGTCTGAGGTGAAGATCGTGGATTGGGAGAGAACCTACTTCCTGACCAAGTATTATATGCTTTGACGGGTTCAGGCAATAACGAACCGAATTGGGCTCGCATTTGATAGGTGCGGGCCCAATAAAATATTCTCCAAAAGGAGTTGTTTTCTCAAATTCTATTTGTACCTTTGCAAAAATTTTTTTGGTAGAGGAATACATACTATGGCAAAAAAGATAAAAGACAAAGAAAGAGATAGTATAGACTTTGGCAAGTCGAAGATTGATCCACTGTTTAACAGCATTTTCTATCCTACGCTGCTGTCAATGGTGTTTGCCTCACTCTTTACGGTTGCCGACGGCATATTCGTCGGTCAGGGTGTAGGAAGCAATGCGTTGGCGGCTATCAATATTGTCTCGCCCTTGTTTTTGATAACGACGGGCATTTCGCTGATGTTCGGTGTGGGCGTGTCAGTTGTGGCAAGTATCCATCTGGCACAAAACAACAACAAAGCCGCTAATATCAATATCACCCAGGCCTTCGATGTAGCTACGCTGCTGATGGTCATCATTGCTATTGCTGTTTATTTCTTCCGCATACCTTTCCTGCGACTTTTGGGAAGCAGCGATGTACTATTGCCATTATGTCAGGCCTATCTTCTCACCATTCTTCCTGGCTGTATTTGTATCGTCATCCAGCTGATTGGCACCTTCGTCATCCGTCTTGACGGCTCTCCAAAGTTTGCTGCTTCATTGGAAATCTTTCCTGGCCTGCTGAACATCTTTCTGGATTGGCTATTCGTATTTCCGATGCAGATGGGTATTGCGGGCAGCGGCATCGCATCGTCCATTAGCTGCGCTGCTGCGGCAGTAATGGTCCTCTGGTATATGTTCTTCCGTACGCAGACCGTCAGGTTCTTCAGACTAAAGCTCAGTCTTACCAGTTTTTATCTGACAGCACGCAATGTCGGCTATATGGCCCGTAGTGGTTTTTCCTCTATGCTGGGCGAACTGACCATGTCCATGATATTGCTTACCGGCAACTACGTCTTTATACGCGAGTTGGGCGAAGACGGCGTAGCAGCCTTCTGTGTAGCCTGCTATCTTTATCCTATCGTATTCATGGTCAACAATGCGGTTGCTCAGTCAGCCCAGCCTATCATCAGTTTCAATTATGGTGCAGGCAATCGCTACCGTGTGCGAAGAGCGTTCAGGGTTAGCTTCAGTACCGCAACCATCTGTGGCGTTTTGGCAACAACGTTTCTCACCTTGGGTGCCAAACCACTTGTCGGCCTTTTCCTGCAAGCAGGCACTAAAGCCTATGAGATTGCTTTAAATGGACTTCCTTGGTTCTCTTATTCTGCCATATTCTTTGCTATGAATGTTGCCATTATCGGATATTATCAAGCCATCGAACAGAACACTAGAGCTACGTTATATATGCTGTTCCGAGGTCTGTTTTTCCTTGTACCGGCATTTATTCTGATGCCTATATTCATTTTTCCACAAGGCATGTGGCTCGCCGTTCCTGTTTCAGAATGCATGACACTGGGTATAATACTGTTAACAAATAAGGGCATCATTAGTCGTTAATTGGGTATGGAGTTGAATGAAATATGCTTTAACAACTATATAAAAACAATTATTATTTAAAACCGATTAAAACTATGAGTGAAAATAAAAAGAAAATTCAGGCCATTGACTATTCCAAGAAGACTAACTGGTACCGGATTCCAGAAATCACCAAGGAATTCGACACGTTCTACATCTACTCGACAATGTATTTTGGAGTTGGTGAGAACGATCCTGACTACGCTGCGCTCGACAACGCCGAGGTGTTGGGTAGCATATGGATTGAGCACGCCATTAAGTCGAGCGTATTCGAAGAATCCACAAACTTGTTTATCCCATTCTACCGCCAGAGCAGCATGAAACATGCGGCAGAAGTCTTTCAGAAGGACGGAAACATCGATGCAGCACTTATCGGCATACCCTACGGTGACATAACCACCGCGCTCGACTACTACTTCGAGAACTACAACCAGGGACGCCCGTTCGTCATTGCAGGACACAGCCAGGGCTCTGCTATCCTCCGCCTCGTGCTGAAGGGCTACTTCAAGGATCATCCCGAATACTACAAGCGCATGGTGGCCGCATACGCTATAGGTTATTCCATCACCAAGGAAGACCTCGAGGCTAACCCACACATGAAGTTTGCTACTGGCGAGAGTGATACGGGGGGCATCATTAGTTGGCATGCCGAGGGCCCCAAGAACGTGGAGGCGAACGTCCCGATTCCGAGCGTCATCATATCGAAGAATGGAATCGCCATCAACCCGCTGAACTGGAAGCTCGACGAAACGTATGCACCCGCTAGCGAGAACCTTGGCTCAATCGTAGGAGATGAGAAGACTGGTAAGACTGAAATTCGCGACATCGATGGTGATGCGCAGGTATGCATCGCCCGCGGCACAGTCGTGACGAACGCCAAAGCCATGCCCAATGAAATGGTAGAGCTCGCTGGACCGCAGTGCTACCATCAGGACGACTACTCCATCTTCTACAACAACATTAAGAACAACGTGGCGAAGCGCACCGCAGCTTACAAGGCGAACCGATAGCAGACTTAATCAATCATGTACGATCAGATCCGGGAAGATACTTTCTTTATTATGCTTTATGCTGTAGTGATGGCTACGGCCTTGCTGGCCAGTTGTTATCTGCTGTTCCGTCGAGCCAACGCTATTGCCCCTGACGTTACGCCGCCAGCACGCCTGCGCCGCTGGACAGCAGCCTTCTTTGCAGTCTTCTTTGTGGATCATATGTGGTATATGCCAATCTTTTTTCTCAATTCAAGCGAGGATATTATAATGAATGACCTAATAGGCGGATTGCTTGACAGTATAACATTATTTCCTGTAGCGATTGTCGTATTGCTCGCTATGCTGCAAGACCGCAGGCGACCACTTTGGCCTGTTGCCGTGATGATGGCTCCGCTTGTTGTAGGAGGGACATTCAGCGTTGCCACCCGTAGTTATGTCCTTCTGCCGATAGTATATGTCTATTCCCTGTTGATGTGCATGGGCTTAATCATATATATGGTTCGCGAGCTGAGACGATATGGTCGCTGGCTGCGCGACAACTTTGCTGACCTGGAGCATAAGGAAGTGTGGCAGAGTTTCTTGGTGCTGGCCATCATTATATCGGTATTCGCTATCTATATGTTTACCAGCGAAGGCCCGTTTTACCAATATGCCATGCAGGTAATCATCTTAGTACTTATCTGTTATCTCCTGTGGCGGGTAGAGACATTAAGCGACTTGAGCATCCCTATCCAATTGGATACAGCCATTGCTGTTGATGATGTAGCTGATTTGAACGTCCCCGACAAGCGGGGACGTGGCATAAGCCCAGGGGAAAAGTTTTCACTTTCACACAACATCGGACCATTACTGAAACAGCATTGCGAGGAACCGCAACTCTACTTACAGCACGACTTGAACCTTTTCCAGCTTGCCAAAGCTATTGGCACCAACCGTTTATATCTCAGCCAGTATTTTTCTACTCAGGGCATCACTTACAATGCCTATATCAACGATCTGCGCATCAATCATTTCGTCAGCCTCTATCGTGACGCTGTTGAGGCCAGCCGTCCCTTCACTGCCCAGCAACTGGCTCATGACAGCGGCTACCGAAGTTACAGCACTTTCAGGCACGCTTTCAAGTTGCGAATGGGTCAAAACGTGAGAGAGTGGATGTGCGATACGGCTCCCAAGTGGCAGAATTAGCAAAATAAGTGGCAGAATATGTAAAAATCACGGCTTAAGACATAGGCCGTGATTCTTTTTTGGGAGAAGTTACTAACTTTGCAATTAAGTTTTTTTATTCCTATGACTATAAATATACGAAACTAATCTTTTCAAATAAATTTAAGGAGAAACAAAATGAAAGCAGATCAAATTATCAAGAACGCGAAGATTTTTACTGCAAACAAGGACAATCTTCAGGCAACCGCTCTGGTAGTTAAGGACGGTAAGTTTATCTATGTAGGCGACGAGGCCGGACTCTCAGCATACGAGGGAGAGGTTATCGACCTAGGTGGCAAGTTTATCATGCCAGGTATCATCGACAGCCATGTGCATGTGACCACCAGTATCGGATTTGCCTATATGGATCCGGGTGAGTACATCGTGTGCTCCAGCAAAAAGGAAGCCCTGGACTTTATGGCGGAAAGCATCAAGAACAATCCTGGTTTGAAACGTCACAGGTTTATTCTGGAGCGTAAATACCTCAATGGGGATGACATCGTGAAGGAGGATTTGGATGCCATCTGTCCCGATGCTGAACTCCTGATCTTAGAGGGCGAAGGCCACAGCGTCTGGGTGAACTCCAAGGTACTTGACAGGCACGGCATTACCGACGAGACGCCCGATCGTGTGCCTGAACTCAGTTATTATGTGCGTAAAGACGGACATGTGACAGGAAATGCCTTCGAGTCGTCCGGTTGGCACATGCTCTTCGATGATTTAGAAGTAACAGATGAGCAGATTGATGCAGAGCTTTTGCGCTGGATAGACTATTCTGTAAAGGCAGGTGTGACCGTTGTCTTCGACGCAGGTTTTCCTGAGGGCGAGGCGCTCCACGAACGCATCTATGAACGTTTGTACGAGCTGGACAAACAGGGCAAGCTGCCAGTTTATATCGACGGAAGTATCGCGCTCACCAACCCCCAGAAGACGAAGGAAGTGGTGGAAGATGTGAAGCGTTTCCGCCAGAAGTTCGACACTGAGCACCTGAATGTCCATACCTTTAAGGTATTCATGGATGGCACCTTGAGAATCGAGACGGCTGCCCAGGTGACGCCATATGTAGATACCAACAAGAGAGGTGGTACCACCTACAGCAAGGAGGAGATGGCAGAGGTGATGAAATTGCTCAACGAGGCAGGACTGGACTTTCACGCACATACCGTTGGCGAGCGCTCGTCCCGCACGGTACTCGACGGCGTGGAGCTGGCCAGAAAGGAACTTGGCGACGATTTCCGTGTGAAGGTGACCTGTGCACATCTGGAAATTCAGGATGACGCTGATATGGACCGCTTTGCCAAGCTGGGCGTTACAGCCAATTACACGCCTTGGTGGCATGCCGGCTGTACGGGCGGCAATCCATCCGAGGTATGGCGCAGTCTGCTGGGTGAGGAGCGTGCCAATAAGATGTACCGCAGCAAGACGATGTGGAACACCGGTGCCAATGTGACTTTCTCAAGCGATAACATCATCTATGGTGATTTCCTGACCTGGAGTCCCTATCTCGGTATGGAAATCGGCATGACGCGATATATCAACGAAAAGGCGAATGCCCCTGAAAGGGTCAGAGTCGTTGCAGAATATCCTTCTCCCAAGGAGAAGATGAACATAGAGGAAATGATGCTGGGATATACCATCAACGGTGCCAAGCAGCTCGGCATCGAAGCCTCCAAGGGTTCTATTGAGGTTGGCAAGGATGCAGACTTCCTCATCTTCGACAACGACCTGCTGACGGCAGAGCATGAAGGATTCAGCCACAATATGCCCAGTGAGGTGTATATTGGCGGAAAGAAAATGAAATAAAAAAAGGAATGAAGATATGAAAACGAAAAGCGCCAATCTCCTTGCAAAAGGATATGAACTGATTGATGGCATCACGGTACCTGTAGGGACATCAAATGTGGATTTGGCTGTAGAGGGAAAAGAGCCCCAAAACGCTAAAAAGCTGACCATTGTAGTAGGGAATGAGCAGATAAACTTGTATGTTTTCCGTCCATCAAATTACAATGAGGGTGAAATGACACCGCTTGTCTATTTCATTCACGGCGGTGGCTATCATTTTGGCAATGTGAGCATGGATGAACCCAAAATACAGGGCGTAGCAGATGGGAGCGGTGCCACGGTTATTGCTCCTGACTATACACTTTCTCTAGACCCTTCTTACAAATATCCCATGGAGCTTGAACAAGTATATGCAGGGCTTCTTTATGCTTATGAGCATGCGGACGAATTAAATGTGGATCCGACTCATATTGTCATTGAGGGAGAAAGCGCAGGTGGTGGACTCGCCGCACGTCTGGCTCTTTATAACAAGGACAAGGGAAAGGTTCCCCTGAAAGGCCAGGTACTAATCTATCCCATGCTTGACTACCGTACCGGTGGTGAAAAGGATATTTACAAGAATGAATATGCCGGGCATTGTGTCTGGACAAAGGAGAATAACGTCTTTGGATGGGGGAAACTGATTGAAGGTCAGGACAAGGAACTTACCGACGAGGAAATGATCTATTTTTCACCGGCAGTGGCAACCGTTGAGCAGCTGAAAGGATTGCCTGAGACTTTCATGATTGTCGGCAGCCTAGATCTTTTCTGCGACGAAGACATGTCCTATGCCCAGAAGCTGATGGAGGCCGGTATTTTCACAGAGCTCTATGTAGAACCCGGAGTTCCTCACGCTTATGAGTATTTAGAGTGGACGCCTCAGGCACACAGGTTCCTTGAACTGAGAAACCATGCAACGGCACGGATGCTTGGAGCTGAAAAAGATGTAAAAGAGTCTGCTGAAGCAAAAGCTTTCAGAGAGTTACTGTCAAAGTATAACCTTGAGCAGTAACAGTCCTCGACGGATAAACAATCACGGGAGACAGGTTCATGATTCTGGCCACAATCAAGCAACCTGTCCCCGTGATTCATGACACTACATTCTGATGAGCGACGAACCCAGTGTGCCGCATTGTACGGCATAGACAGCGGCGGGCAGGCTGGGCAGGTCGATGCGGCCATCGGCAGTCTGAGTACTAAATACCTTCTGCCCATTGAGTGTATAGATATTAACGGTTGTAGGCTCCGTAATACCCTCGATGCATAGCGTACGGCCCTGCAGGGTGACACCAGCCAGCTTCTGCGACAGCGTGGGGATGGCGGTCGTCACGCCCAGGATGTCCAGTAGTCCGGCATAGGCATCAACCTCTCCGTAGCCATACCCATAGTTGGGATAGGCGATGTTCGGTTACGGTTTCTTGCACGTACGGCCACCACCTGCTCACCGCTTGCCATCGCGGGAATGCGACTGGCAGGCAGCAAGGCAATATACGTGCCGTCCAGACTGTCGAGCAGTATCGTACCTTCACGGCGCAGCACGCTGCCGTTCTGTCCTTCGGCCAGTTTCACCAACGCTCCCACGTAGGTCTCTGTTGGCTCTCCACTTGGCGCACGGCGTGCAGATACTTGCTGTTCTACAATCTGCTGGTGCAGTAGAGGTGACACTTTGGATGACCATCTGTCTGTTTGTGCCGATACATTACATGTAGTAAGAAGCCCTATTAGGGCAAATACAATTGTCAATAGTTTCTTCATAATCTTTTCGTATATTAATTAGTAACTGACGGCGAACTTTACCATGTTACCTCTTCATTTCTTGAGCTCAAAGATAAGAACTTTTTCCCAAATTCCCAAAAGGAATTAATTAAAAAACGGCCAAATCCAATCTCACCTAGGAAAATGAATGGTAATTGATAAAAGATTGTTAAATATTTCGTTTTTAATGCAAGTTTTGGGCATTATAGCCATTTATGTGTAAAACAAGGTGTAACTTTGTAACAAAATGAACGATGAATAAGACCATCACCAAGATTTTATTAATATATGCCTTTATGATGGTGGTCATAGAGGATATTGGAGCTCAGGACTATTTCTCTTCTGCTTCTGATTTTGCGCGCCTATATGTAGGGTCGGTCGAACCGCAGTATCCAGCATGGCTGTGGCATGACATACCCTATTATAAGGGTAATACGAATACGTACAAAGGCCGTGTCAGCTATTATGGTGTAGTTTATGACGACGTACAACTTCGTTTCGACCAATTGGAACAGCGTGTTGTTGTGCAGTCTCCTGTGGGAAATGTTTTTTGTGTTCCTTACCAAAAGTATATCGACTGGTTTGAGATGGACGGTTACAGATATGTGCACGACCCTGAGGACAGCTTACGATATGCAGCGCTGCTTTGTGACGGAAGCACTAACGGCGTGCTTCTTTATCATAGTGTATGGAAGAGTCCTGACATTGACAAGTCTTTCGGAACGGACGTATTTCAGAAGACGCTCTCTACCAATGAACACTATACGCTCGTGATGCCAGACGGAGGGTTGCACCGCGTGAAGCGAACGTCGGATGTGACCAAGCTCTTTCCTCAACAGAAGAAGCAGATGAAGCAGTTTGTGAAACAGAATCGTCTCTCGTTTTCGAGGAATGAGCGAGAGAAAAGCCTGACGAAATTAGTCAGAAGCCTTTCGGGTACTCCCAGGCAGGCGAACCACGAAGATAGACCAGATACTCTTCGCTACGCCACTACCACAAGGATGAGTCCCCATCATTCACCAAGGTCTGCTGCCCCAGCGATGGATGAAAAGGCAATCATCACGGGTATTCCGGTGCTTGACAGTGATACTGTTGCGACTTCAACGGGGGTGGCCAATACGAAGGTGTACGTAGTGCCTGGGGTGAAGCAGGCGAAGGCAAGTGTTGCCGACGACCAGGAACTGCCCGAGATAGTGGTTGTCGCAGGCCGTCAGTCGGCAGTGAAAAACACGATGATAGGCACAGAGAAGTTCAAACCCCAGCTGCTGAAGAATATCCCGTCGGCTTTTGGCGAGTCGGATATTATGAAAGTGGTGCTCACGCTGCCAGGTGTAACTACCATTGGAGAGGCTTCAAGCGGATATAACGTGCGAGGAGGTGCATCAGACCAGAACCTTGTGCTCTTCAATGGAGGCACGGTGTATAATCCGTCGCACTTGTTCGGACTGTTCACGTCATTTAATTCTGATGCTGTTGAGGACGTGGAACTATTCAAATCGAGTGTGCCCGCAGAATATGGAGGCAGGATAAGCAGTGTGCTGAAAGTGAACTCGAAGGAGGCTAATATGCAGAAATTCACCGGGTCGGCAAGCATTGGCGCACTTACCAGTAAACTGAATCTGGAGATTCCTGTCGTGAAGGATCATGTATCGCTGCTGTTGAATGGTCGTACAACCTACAGTGACTGGATACTCAAGAAGCTGCCAGAGAAAAGCGGTTACAGAAACGGTACTGCAAACTTCTTTGACGTCGGCAGTGTACTGACATGGAAGCTCAATAGTATTCATCGCTTGAAGGTGTATGGCTATTGGAGTAAAGACAAGTTCTCGTTCAGCACAGAGGATAATTATGGTTATCAGAATCGTAACGTCTCGGTGGAGTGGCGCTCCATTCTGAATGAAAGGGTGACGGCCAAGCTGTCTGCGGGACATGACCACTATGACTATTTCAATGAAAACAGAAGTGTACCGTCAATGGCAGCCCGCCTGAGTTTCGGTATTGACCAGGTGTGGGCTAAGTTGCATTTCCGCCATCGCCTGAACGGCCAACACTCAGCGGTCGCTTCCAACCTCTCCTATGGTCTCTCTGTGCAGCACTACAATGTGCAGACGGGCAAGTATGAGCCTGTGGGTGAGACGTCGTACGTCAAGTTAGACCAACTGCAGCGGGAAAAGGCATTGGAGAGTGCTGCATATATCGAGTACGAACACGCGTTTACGGAAAAACTGACGGTTTCTGCCGGTTTACGCTATTCGATGTTCAATGTGCTTGGTCCACGCGACGTGAATATCTATGACGAAGGCGAACTTCCAACAGAGGAAAACTTGTTGGAGACACGTCATGAGACAGGCATCATCAAGACCTATCAAGCTCCTGAGATACGCCTGTCGGCCCGTTATGCCCTCAGGGAAAATCTCTCATTGAAGGCAGGCTTCAACACCATGCACCAGTATATCCACAAAGTGTCGAATACCTCCATCATGTCACCTACGGATATATGGAAGCTTTCCGACTACAATATCAAGCCCCAGAATGGCTGGCAACTGGCTGCCGGCATCTATCATGAGACGAAAGACAGAAAATACGAGTTCTCTGCCGAAGTATATTACAAGCACATCGGTGACTATCTCAATTACCGCAGTTCGGCAGTCCTGCTGATGAATCCCCACCTTGAGACCGACGTCATCTCGACCAAAGGAAAAGCATACGGCATAGAGCTCCAGGTGAAGAAACCTTTGGGAAAGCTGAATGGATGGGTCAACTATACCTTCTCGCGTTCCTTGCTGTGTCAGGACGACAAGAGGGTGGCAGCGCCTCTGAACGATGGAGACTGGTATGCGTCAGATTATGACAGGCCGCACGAGATAAAGGCCGTGCTCAACTATAAGATTACCGAGCGATACAGCTTTTCAAGCAACTTCGACTATGCCACCGGCCGACCGACAACGATACCTGCCGGCAAATATTACGACTCGTATCATCAGAGATACATGCCCTACTATACAGACCGCAACACTTACCGTATTCCTGACTATATGCGTTTGGACCTTGCATTCAATATCGAGCCGACCCATAAGCTGACCAGCTTTCTTCACACGTCGTTTTCTATAGGTGTGTACAATGCCCTTGCACGCAAAAATGCCTATAACGTTTATTATGTGACCGACGGAAAGGAGATCAAGGGGTATAAGCTGTCTGTGTTTGGCACAGCCATCCCATATGTTTCACTTAATATACGATTCAACTAAGATATGATGAAACTGAAAAAAACACTATATTTGTCGCTGTGTCTGGTCGTTGGCTTGTCGATGCTGTCTGGCTGTATTGAGGAATATGAAGCAGACTTGCCAGCAGAGGATTCCAACCTGCTTGTTGTTGAAGGCACGATAGGGTCTGGGAAGCTGAACAAGTTCTACCTCTCGCGTGCGCAGGCTGTCAAGTCGTCAGACGCACCCCGGATGGTAACGGGGGCAAAAGTCTCTGTACGTGGAAGTGACGGCTCAGAATACGAGGCGCTGGAAACCGGAGACTATTACTCCTGTACGATAGAAGCCCTCAATCCTGATGTGGAATACTTCCTCCATATCGAGGTTGGTAGCGAGGTCTATGAATCTGATCCTCAGAAGCCTCTGCGTACCGAGAAAATCGCTGATGTGACGGGAGTTCAGGAAACTCCGGCAAGCAATATCGACGTGCTCGTCACGCCTGAAGCGCCCTTCGAGTCTGCCAAGACGAATTACTATTCGTGGACATACGACGAGACTTGGGAGGTGCAACCCGAATACAGGACCATTGTATATTTCAATACTGAAACTCTGGCTCCTGAGGACAGGTTTGACCAGTTTCCTGAACGCGGGTGGAAGAACGGGAGAAGCTCTACGATTATTGTTGGCGCGAGTAGAAACTACGAAGGACAGCACATACAAAAACTCAAGATGTACGACATTGCCCGTGACAGTGAGCGCATGTACTATAGGTATAGCGGTCTGCTGCATCAACGTGCCATTTCAAAGGCAGAATACGAATATGAACTTGCACGCCGTCAGGCCGGTTCGGAGATGGGAGGTCTGTTCACCCCTCTGCCGTCCTCACTGCCTACAAACATCCGTTGCCTTACTTCAAACAACCGTGCCATCGGGTTTGTGGGATGTTCGATGAATACAAGCGAATACAGGTTCTTCCTCGAGTCCACGGATTATTCCATCTATCAACCACGGAGAGAATCCCGCTTCTGGCTTGAGTTTGAAGGCTATGACGAGAAGGAATATGAGAAATTCCTTAAGAAATGCCTGAACTTGGCGGAAAATGGCATGTATCTGTGTTTATGGGAGGACATGAGAGAGTCGCCAGATGGAAAGTTACGAACGGCCTGGGCATACTTGCAGCAACTCGATGTCAGACAGAGAGGTGCATACATCGAAGAACCTGATTTCTGGTCGTTGAAAGAGAATGTAAGCTACTGAAAAAGGTAAAACAGTAAAAAGGTTAATCAAGTAAGATGAGAAGCAATAAAAATGATAGGGTATTGAGTCGGGTGAAATGGTTTCTGCCTTTCTGCCTTCTCACGCTTTTTTCTTTAACCTCGTCGGCCGCGAGTGTTGAGACCGACCGTTCGTGGTATCTTGCTGGCGAGGCGATGCAGGTGAGCGTAACCACTGACAACGCACTCATTGCCTACGCTGAGCTGTGCGACACGCATAGTCTGGTGGCTGGTGTTGCCATCAGTCTTGATGGAACAAGAGGCACGGGCATCATCCAGTTGCCTTCCGACCTTCATAGCGGCTATTATATGCTGTCGGCCTATACCCGCGACAATGCCAACGTGTCTTGCAGATTGGTTGCCATCGTCAATCCGCTTCTCAAGAGTGAGGCAGACGATATCAAATGGGTTGAAATGACGCATCCCGACTCGCTGAGCTATCCTGCGATGAGTGGGGCAGAAGTGGCACTGACAGCCAGGAAACCTGTGGACATCCGCGAGACGGAAGGGCATATTATCAAGGCACACGTTGGGAATGTCTATGACGGCAAGACCTATATGAGAGAGCAGATACATCCCTCTCTCAGTATCGTGGGGAAGCAGATTCACTATTTTGAGGGAAAGATGGTCAACGACACCACCGCCGTTTTCTACACTTACGACATTCATGGCAAACTGCCGTTGGTGCTCTCTGCCATGACCTCTTCGGGCGAGTGTCTGCCCGTAGAGATGATAAGTCCGTTTGCCGCCTTGATTCCCAAGCAGCTTCCGCATCTTGTGTTCCATTACAAGCGCAGTGAGGTGGAAGCCCGTTCCGTGGATATGCAGCGGCATCGGACTGCCACGAACGACGAAGTGATATTAGACTATGATGCGACCTTGTTTGACACGAAACCTGATATTTCCTACAATCTTGACGAATACCGCCAGTTCCTCACGATCAGGGAGGTGCTGATTGAGTATGTGGACGGTGTAAGAAGCAGAACGAAGGATGGCCTGCTCCGGCTTTTTGTCCGTAACAAAGAGGACGGCTACGACACCCTATGGCCCGCAATGGTTCTGATTGACGGTATGCCAGTCATGGACGTAGAGAGGCTTCTGAACTATGACGCCCGTCGTATTCACTACATCAACATCTACGGTTCTCAATACACATTTGGCAATGGTGTCTATAATGGCATCCTGTCGTTTATAACACGTTCCGGAAAGCTCACGAACTATCCAACTGAGCCCAATATGCAGTATCTGGTGTATGAATTTCCGGAGTAAAGGACACCCGGCTGCTGTCAGAGGCTCTGGCAACAGCCGGGTGTTGGTATGATTAAATTCAGAGAATCTTATTTGATATACTCCGAGAAGTCCGTCAGGCGCATATCGCCCTTGCGTGCCAGCGTGTCGTGCATGGCGAAGGCTGCTGTCAGACAGTGACGGGTATGTCCGCCAGTACCCAGCTTCAGGTAGTCCCACAGCAACTGCTTGTAGTCGGGGTGTGCACAGTTCTCAATGATGGTCTGGGCACGCTGCATGGGGCTCTTGCCGCGCAGGTCGGCTACACCCTGCTCGGTCACGATGATATTGACGTCGTGCTCTGAGGAGTCCTGGTGGGTGACAAAGGGAACAATGCTCGAAATGGTGCCTCCCTTGGCTACCGAAGGACAGGTGAAGATGGAGAGGTAGGCGTTGCGGATGAAGTCGCCGCTGCCACCGATGCCGTTCATCATCTTGGTACCGCTGATATGCGTCGAGTTGGCATTGCCGTAGATGTCAGCCTCGATGGCTGTGTTGATGGCGATGACACCGAGACGGCGGATGACAGCGGGGTGATTGGAAATCTCACTCTGGCGCAGCGTCAGGTGGTTCTTGAAGTAGTCCATATTGTCGTAGACCTGCATCAGGCACTCGTTCGACACGGTCAGCGAGCATGCCGAGGCATCCTTCACACGACCGTGCAGCATCATGCCGACGACGGCATCCTGCAGCACCTCGGTGTAGATGTTGAAATCGGGTACGTGCTTGTCCTCACCCAGTGCGCCCAGAATGGCATTGGCCGTAGAACCGACACCGCTCTGCAGGGGCAGGAACTCTTTCGGAATGCGTCCCTTGTGCAACTCGTCAACCAGGAACTCTGCTGTCAGATAGCCAATCTTGTCGGTTACTGGGTCAGAGTCCTTGAAAGCACGGGCCTCGTCAGGGATATTGCAATCAACGACGCCTACGACCTTGTCTTTGGGAATGGTGACGTAAGGCACACCAATGCGGTCGCTGACGTTGAAGATGGGAATGGGCTTGCGGTAGGGGGGATCCAGCGGTTCATAGACGTCGTGCAGGTACTTGGCGTTGGGGTTGTGGAACGAGTTCAGCTCCAGAATGACCTTCTTGGCCAGGCGGGCAGCGGTGGGCGAGATGCCACCGGCAGCTGTCAGGAACACGTGGTAGTCGTCACCGACCTCTTCTATGTCGCACACTTCGAGAATGGCCCAGTCTACCTCACCATAGAATCCATAGCGCAGTTCCTGTGCCATATGGCTTAGGTGCAGGTCGTTGTAGGGAATCTCGCCTGCATTGACGTGTTTGCGGAAGTCGGGATTGGTGGTGTAGGGGGCACGGTACTTGATGGCATGGGCATTGGCCAGCACACCGTCTGTCGACTGACCCGTTGACGCACCTGTGAAGATGCCTACCTTGAATTCACGGCCGGCTTGATGCTCGGCCTCGGCAATCACTGCCAGCTCCTTGGTTGTTGCCTTGGCCACACCTGCCGGTGTAAAGCCGCTCATGGCGATGTTGTCGCCGTTCTTAATCAGTGCTGCAGCCTCTGCAGCAGTCATGCGTGTATAAGCCATATTAATACTATAAAATTTGCAAATAATGGTGCAAAGGTACTAAGAAATTGAGAAAATGCGGGAAAATGAAAATGATAAATTGGCGTGGCAGACAGTCAATTTGTTTTTTTTAACTATTCAAATGTATTCCATCAGCACATCCCATACCGCAATGATGTGGCAGATGCTGCCTGCCAGTACGAAAAAGTGAAACACTGAGTGCATGTAGCGCTTCTTGTTGAACGAATAGAAGATGGCCCCCGTGATATAGGACACCCCTTCGGCAATAATCCAGATGACGGCAGCCGTCGATACGGAGTCAATGAGGGGCTTGAAGGCCACGAGTACGCTGAGTCCCATGCCTATGAAGCAGAACGTCTCCACGTTGGAGTGTTCTTTGAGCTTCACGAAACTGACGATGGTGCCCGCAATGGCACATAGCCACACGAAGATGAAAAGTCCCCATCCCCAGTAGCCCTGCGTACGGAGAGCCACCAGTGTCAGCGGTGAATAGGAACCCGCTATGTGCCAGTAGATAGCCGCATGATCCCAGCGGCGTAGCCTCTCCTTCCATACCGAACGAGGACCAACGAGTCCCTGATTGCGGGTGCGCTCGTAGAGCGGCAGGGCGTGGTAGACGGTTGAGGCCACGTACGAGGCTAACATGCCAAACAGGTAGAGACACACTCCCAGTCGGGCCCAGGGGTTCTCGCCCTTGAATGCCATCAGCAGAAAGACAACACCAAAGGAGGCACCCATCAGGATGCCTCCTGCGTGACTCCACGAGTTCCACAGCTCTTCCTTATGTGTATAGCGAATAGCCAGGACGTTTCAGTATTATAGGAGATTCATAGTGTCGGTAGCAATCATCAGCTCCTCGTCGGTAGGAATGACGACAACCTTGACCTTGGAGTCGTCGGCAGAGATGATAGCCTCCTCGCCACGGACATTGTTCTTTGCCTCGTCGAACTTGATGCCGAGGAACTCCATATCTTTGCAGACCTCAGAACGCATGGCAATCTGGTTCTCACCGACACCGGCAGTGAAGACGACAACGTCCAAGCCACCCATGGCGGCAGCGTAGGCACCGATGTACTTCTTGATGCGATAGAAATACATGTCCTGAGCCAGCTTGGCACGCTCATCACCGTTCTTGGCAGCATTCTCCACGTCGCGCATGTCAGAGGAACCGCCTGTAAGACCGGCCACGCCACTCTTCTTGTTCAGCAGGTTTGACATGCCGTCGGCATCCAAACCGAGCTTCTTCTCGATGAAGGTCACAGCGCCACCGTCAATATCACCGGAACGGGTACCCATCACAAGACCCTCCAGCGGAGTGAGACCCATAGAGGTGTCGACACACTTGCCATCGACGACGGCAGCGATAGAGCCGCCATTGCCAACGTGGCAGGTTACCATCTTCGTACCTTCGGCAGGGATGCCAAGGAATTCACAGGCGCGGGCTGACACATAACGGTGTGAGGTGCCGTGGAAACCATAGCGACGGATGCCATACTTCTCGTACAGCTCGTAAGGAATGGCATACATGAATGCCTTCGGGGGCATAGTCTGGTGGAAAGCGGTGTCGAACACACCGACCTGGGGCAGGCCGGGCATCAGCTCCTTCACAGCATTGACACCCTTCAGGTTGGCAGGGTTGTGCAGGGGAGCCAGGTCGCTGACTGCCTCGAAGGCCTTCAGCACCTCGTCAGTCAGGATGACAGACTTGTTGAACTTCTCACCGCCATGCACCATGCGATGACCTACGGCATCAATCTCGTCGAGCGACTTGATAACGCCTATCTCTGGGTCGGTCAGCAAGGAGAAGATGAATTTCACGCCCTCGGTATGCTCTGGGATGTCGTGCATAATCTGCTTCTTCTCACCGTTAGCGAGCTTGACCTTCACGAAAGCACCGTCCAGGCCTACACGCTCGGCTCCACCGCTGGTCATCACGGACTTGTCGTCCATATTGTATAATGCATATTTAATAGAACTGCTGCCACAGTTTAAAACTAATATCTTCATATTTTTAAGTGAAGAGTGAAAAGTGAAGAGTGAAGAATTTGCTACCGCTATTCCTTACCCTACACTCTACACTCCATTATTTAATTGATTATTCTTTTTAATTGTTTTAATTGAAGAAACCAATAAAGCTATAACCTCACTACAGTCCTCAGCCATACTCTCGAATCCTTTCTCATCCAAGACACCAGTATCATGAAGGAGGTTAAGCCAATTCATGGTTTCATTAGCTTCCTTTAGAGCAATGTGAAGTTTAGAAGCGAAGTCTGAAGGACTTTGCGCAAATTCCGACTCATGAACATTAGCTGAAATAGAGGTTCCAGAACGCAGCACTTGCTTATAAATAGCTTGCAATTTCCAGTCTGAAGTCGTAAAATGCAAAAACATATTCACAACCCTAACTGCAAAGGCATAACTCTTAGTATGCAACGGTCCACCTTCCCTATTGTAATGTATCATGGCGGCAGCAAATTCTTCACTCTTCACTTTTCACTCTTCACTTCTTCGCATCCATGGCCTGACAAGCCGTGATGGCTATCATGTAATAGATGTCATCGACAGAGCAGCCGCGAGAAAGGTCGTTCACCGGACGAGCGATACCCTGCAGCACGGGACCGATGGCGATGGCGTCACCCAGGCGCTGTACCATCTTGTAACCGATGTTGCCCACTTCCAGATTGGGGAATACCAGCACATTAGCCTTGCCGGCAATGTCGGAACCGGGAGCCTTCTTGGCACCTACGCTGGGCACCAGGGCGGCATCAGCCTGCAACTCACCGTCAATCTTCAGGTCGGGAGCCATCTCCTTCGCTAACTTCGTGGCCTCGATGACCTTGTCGCAAACCTCATGCTTGGCGCTGCCTTTCGTCGAGAAGCTCAGCATGGCCACGCGGGGATCCTCGAAACCAGCTACAGCCTTGGCCATTTGGGCAGTACATACTGCAATCTGTGCAAGCTGGTTGGCATCGGGCATCGGAGTCACGGCAACGTCGGCCACGACGAGCACGCCGTCCTCACCATACTGCTTCTGCTTCGAGATGAGCAGCAGACCACCGCTGACGCAAGTGATGCCAGGCTGGCACTTGATAATCTGCAGGGCAGGACGCAGGGTGTCGCCAGTCGTAGAGAGAGCACCAGAGATCTGACCATCGGCTCCCTCGGTCTTGATAATCATGCAACCTAAGTAGAGAGGGTTCTTAATGAGTTTGCGAGCCTCCTCAATGGTCATGCCTTTCGACTTGCGAATCTCGGCCAGTTTCTCGGCCAGCTCTTCGCTCTTCTCATAGTTCTCAGGGTCGATGAGGGTAGCCTTGTCAATGTTGGTCAGACCCTTTTCCTTGGCCAGGGCAGCCACCTTTTCAGGGTTACCAATCAGTACGATGTCGGCAATGTTGTCAGCCAAAGCACGATCGGCTGCACAAAGTGTGCGCTCCTCTTCAGCCTCGGGGAGCACAATGCGCTGCTTGTTTGATTGGGCACGCGCAACGATTTTACTTAATAAATCCATAGTTTGATGTTGTATAATAAACGTAGTTTGATTGTCAAGAGATTGCAAAAGTACGAAAAAATATCTGAATAGCACAAGGAATAACGCAGTTTTTTCCTCGGAATGGCTCATAATTCGAAAATTTTGTATACATTTGCACCGCAAAAAGAAACGTATGAAAGAAAAATTACGACTATTAGGGCCCGCCATATTGGTTGTGGGGCTGTTGGCTACCGCTTATTTTCTGCTGACGTATGAGTCGGATTATCTTTGGAAAGCGCAGGAGTTGAACCTGTTTCTCGACACTCCGCTCTTCCTCCGTCAGCAGATGGTGTCATCGGGATGGCTCATATCGTGGTTAGGAGCATACTTTACCGAGTTCTTCTACCATGAGGCGCTGGGCGTAGGCATGCTTTGTGCTTGGTGGGCAGTGTTGATGCTGGTCATCGGGCGCACGTTCCGAATTCCTATGAAATGGTCAGTGGTGCTGCTCATTCCCGTAGCTGCGCTGTTGCTGACAATTGTTGACCTGGGCTACTGGCTCTACTACCTGAAGCTGAAGGGCCACTTCTTTGCTGCTACCATCGGCACCACCATAGCCGTATTGAGCGTTTGGGGATTCAGGTTATTGCCGAGGCGATTCTTCCTGCGTCCTGTTTTCATCGTGGTGAGCACAGGCGTGCTTTACCCGCTGATAGGTTTCTACGGCTTGCTGGCTGCACTACTGATGGGCATTCTGGTGTGGCGACTGAAGGATATGAACACTACCGACCGCGTTGTGTCGACTGTCGTGGCAGGGCTTTCCATTGCCTTCTGGCCATTGATGTACTACAACTACGTGTTCTGCCAGACCAACATGGATAATATCCTGTGGACGGGACTACCCATCTTTGTGATTAACGAGGAGACGCCTGCCTACTATATACCTTATTATGTATTGGTAGCTTCGTTAGTGGCGATGGCGGTGATGTACAGGACGGATTGGCAGAAGGCCGTAAAACGCCCCTTAATCTGGGCTGCCTGTCAGGTGCTGATTGTTGGTGCTGTGGTCTATGGGGTGCAACGTTTCTGGTACAAGGACTACAACTTCCACAAGGAATTGCGCATGCAGCGGCTTTTAGAAGCCCAGGACTGGAACGGTATTCTCTCGGAGGCGGCCTATGCCCCTGACGAGCCAACAAGAGCCATTGTGATGATGAAGAACCTGGCACTGTTCCGTTTAGGACGCCAAGGCGACGAAATGTATCATTACAAAACGGGTGCCAAGGCCAGCGATACGCCCCTGCCAGTGAACATGAGCCAGATTGTAGGCCGTTCCATCTATTATCACTACGGACTGCTGAACTACTGCTATCGTTGGTGCTTGGAGGACGGCGTTGAGATGGGCTGGAAGGTTGAATACCTGAAGTACCTGACCCGTTGTGCGCTGCTTAACGGTGAAGAGCGCGTTACCCATAAATACATTGATATGCTCAAGCATACCCGCTACCATCGTGAGTGGGCTGAGCACTACGAGAAGTTTATTGGCAATGAGAAGGCGCAGCGGGCTGAGAAGGAGTTCGACCAGATATTCCATCTGATGACGAGCGAGGACGTGCTGACCAGCGACAATGCCTTAGTGGAGAAGTTCCTGATGAACCAGTTCCTCTATACCAATAGCGACGATCCTCTGTTCCAGGAACAGGCCCTTATTTCGGCACTTTGGATGAAGGACATTCAATTGTTCTGGCCTTGCTTCTTCCAGTATGCCACCACCCATAAGGGTGTCCACATGCCCATCCATTTCCAGGAGGCAGCCTATCTTTATGGCCATTTAGAGAAAGCCGTCGACATCAGCAAGATGCCGTTTGACGAGTCGGTGGTCAGGTCGTATAACGAGTTTATGGATATGGCTCAGAAGTGTGCAGGTATGACCGAGGCCCAGATGCGTGACGCGTTCTATCCGCGATTCGGCCAAACGTTCTATTATGAATATTTCCTTATCAGGAATCAGAAACTGTATTGATTTCCACTATACTGACCAAGGATTGGCATTGACTAAACATTCCTTGCATATCAACAACACACTCGCAGAACTGCATAGTAGCTTTTTTAATCATGTTCAGTTTGAATCGTGGTTTACCCTGAATCGCATGGAGCGCAGGCCTTCAGGTGACAATGCCATTATTTGACGGATATCCTCGTCACTCTTTCCCATACTGCATAACAGCAGGAAGGTGAGAGTGCGAGGAGTCAGTTTTTTGTGCTCTTTCCTATGCTTTTTGACAATTGGGTGATTAATGACATCAAAGTAGTCAATAAACATGTCATAGTCTTCCTTTGACCATCTGATCATGGATTCGTTATTATTAACATCATTATAGAGTTTCAGGCCGCGGTTCAACTTTTGGGATTTATCTTCCATAATGGCATCAATATTAGCCTGCAGTTCTTCTATTTTTTCTTTAACGTCAGCTCCAGACTCCTCATATCTGCGGATTTGCGTTGTATAGTTGTCAATCTGAATCTGTGTCTGAGTCCAAAGCAGACGTTGCTGGTAACGTTTGAAAAGGACATATATTACAATTGCTATAACCAATGCTATTAAACCGGCAATAGCCCAAAGGCTTCTATTGAGTTTCAGGTCTAACTCATGTTTCTCCACCTCATGGTCAAACCGCAGCTGCAGGTCTTTCAGCGTGTCGTTTTTAGTTTATTCTGTATGCTGTCCTTAATGTCCATGATTTCATTGACTTTCTCTACCACGTCATCAGTATTTCCATGCTGAATGTCATATTCTAAAATGTTGCAAATAATAACATCCTTTGGGGCGCCATCGTTTATAGTCAATGCCTGTTTCCATAACTGATACGCCTCATCGCGATTTCCCTCCTTATAATATATGTCGGCCAGATGAGCCAATGTATGTGTATACTCCCTTTGTTCCAACGCCTTTGAAAAATACTCCTTGGCTTTCTCTGGCTCAGAATATTTGTATGCGTAGCCTATGTCTGTCAGGAAATAAGCATGGTCTTCCTTCCGAATGTCATTCAGGAATGGGATTGTTTTCTGGGTATAATAATTGGCACTATCAGTTTGATTTTCGTTCCTGAACGCATGTGCTAAACTTAGTAAAGAATAAGCTTGACGATTATTATCTTTCAACGATTCTGCTAATCTTAAAGAAAGACGAGCGTACTTTTGGAAAAGATTATTATTGCCTACTACATCATTAAGACGAGCTATAAACTCTGCTATTTTATACTGCTGTTTTATGTCCTGAGTGTTTGCTGTCTGTTTTTCTGCTTCTTTCAGTAGGAGCAATGAAGTTGGGAAATCTTGTTGGCTATAAAATTTATATGCCTTATAATAATAGGCATCAGCCAGCCTCCAGCAGTCTTTCTTCTGCTCATAATACGAGATGGCATAATCTATACAGGAGTCTGGAGGCACGGTATTACCCGTCAGGGTGCTGGCTCGTGTCATCAATAGGTAATAGTGAGCCCTGTCCTCGTCAGTAGCCAAATGACTTTCTTTAATTCCCGATAACAACATATAGGCAGAATCGTTCTTTTCAGCAATAATCAGCGAATCGGCCTGCGTCAGCTTTTCCGACACCATTTGCTTTCCGCAAGCGACAAACATGGTCAAGATGACCAAGCTCAACAAAACCTTCTTCATCGTTATTCTATTTTATGTGTTGCAAAGTTAGACAAAAATATGGATAATCCAAACAAAATATTCACTTTTTCTTCAAGATAAAAGAAAAATCAAGATGACGAGTACAAGGCGAGTATCTCTATAGCGTTTCATTTGAGATGGTATTAGTTTTGAAGGTTTTTGCATTGCTCTGGTATACAGTATGTTATGCAGAATGTCCCACAAAACGCGCCCCATGAAAATTTCTATTCACTTATTTGCATAACAACCTCAAAACTGCTAATTTTGCACTATCGTTTAACCCCTAAAACCAAAACATTATGAAAAAAATTATTATTGCACTTTTGGCAGGGCTTCTATGTGCTACTCCTGCAAGTATGATGGCCAGGGATTATAAAGGAAGTGATAATCCTCCCATTCCGACCTTCCCACGTATGCCTGTCGCGAATATCATTTCCGTCACTGTTGATGAGGCTACAGGCGAAGTAACTATGTATTTCAGTGAAGCCATTGATGACCTGACAATCTCACTCAAACAGAATGGCGTGACTTTGGATTCTATTGAAACATCTGTTGCTCTGGGTGAGACTGTGCTGTACGAGTTAGAAGACTATGATGAAGGTGAGTATACCTTGGTGTTCGAGACCCCAGAGGGTACAATAAAGACTTACTACATTACCATTGAGGACTAAACAGACCTTGACGGCATAATACTTAACAGATAGGAGCGAACAGGAAATTTTCGCTCCTATTTTTTTTAGTACTAAGAATAACAAGAAACCTATGACTACAAAAGAAAAAAAGAACTGGGGAAAATCGTTAGCGACCTCTGCCTTCAACTACAATCGCTAACCGAAAGAGTGGAAA
>JAFVGN010000016.1 GCA_017474925.1 Prevotella sp.
CGTAATCCACTTGTACGATACGTTCAGCGTCAGGTCGCGCACGCGCTCGTTGAGCAACTGTGAGTTTCCGGCCTGATACATATAACGACTGATATAGGTCACGGCATCGTTCATAGCGAAGAAGCTGGGGCGATAGGTCTTTATGCTATACGACAGAGCCGTCTGCACCTTGCCCAAGGTCACAGAGTAGGATGCCGTGGGGAACCACTCGTCCATGGAGCGATGCATCTTTTCGTCTTTATTGATGGCATCATCATAATCCATGATCGTATGCTCATATCGTAGACCTACGGAGGCGCTGCCGTACTTTTTGAAATCGCAGCTGTATTCGACAAAGACGGCCACGTTGTTCTCTGTGATTTCGGCATCCGAATTGGCAATTATGGCCTTGTCAATCCAATAAGTGTTGTTGCGATTCACGAATGTCATCTCAGTACCAGCTGCCATCTCACCCTTCCAAACGGGGTATGACAGCACCAGCTTGCTAGCATAGAGACGACTCCTGGTGCACGACTTGCTGACGACGAAATCATCCTGTACCTTGCTCTGCTCAACGTTCTCGCGGTCGGTATCCGTTCCATTCCTCATGAAATCGAAGTTGAAGTCGATGTCCAGCTTGCCCAACTTACCATTATAATAGGTGTTGGTGAGCCATCCCAATGGCTTCGTCTCCTTGCTGGTCTGGTGAGAGTAGAGGTGGTCGATAAGGGCATTATTCTCAAACACATCCTCATCGTAAATCACCTGATTCTTGCCTTTCATCTGGTGCGTCAAATCAGCACGAACACCCAGCGAGTGATTGTCCGACAACTGCCAGTTCACACCAGCCGTATAGGTCAGGTTATCGTGCTTCCACGTCATCGTATAAGGGCCATATTGACGGAACACCTTATCCGTTGTGGTGATATCCTCGATGGTGCTGTACTGACGATAGTCCTGATGATAGTAATACACAGAGCCAAACACATCAACGCCGTTCTTACGATAGTTAGCGCCTACTTTCATCTGCGGACGATCGAAATCGTAACGCAAGTCGTGCTCATCAGACAGCGTGAGGTCGAGACTGAGGCCGTCACCCTGCTGACGGACAGTGCGGATGCGCACCACGGCCCGCACTGTCGCGTCATACTGCGCACCAGGATTATTGATTACCTCTACATCGCGGATTTCCTCGCTGCGCAGACGCTTCAGTTCGCTATTGTCGCGCATCAGTCGGCCATTGATATAGATAAGCGGAGAACCCTTCCCCAATACCTCGGGTGCCTCGTCCGTGCCTGGCATGACAGGCACTTTCACCAACATCTCGCCCAGTGTGCCTGCATCTGATAGCGGAGTTCCCTGAATGCGGGTTATCATGGCATTGCCCTTCAGACGGGTATTGGGGAGGTTGCCCTTCACGACAACCTCCTGCAACTCCTGCATCATGCTTACAGATTTTAAGCTATCTTGTTGCTCCTGTCCACTCGCTGATATAAACGCAAGGGCGATAGTCGTAGCCAAAACAATTCTTTTCATCACTATGAATTATATATAATACTCTCCTTCTATCTTCTTGGTAGCCTTGCCACCGAACAGCACCTTGCCATCCTGGCATTTGAGCTTTACGGAATTAAATACACGATTATTACCACCTTGTTCTATCATGATTGGCTCACCTTTCCAAAGTCCTTCGCTCAGCAGGTAGTTGGCAAAAGCAATATTGCCAGAGCTTGTTGCAGGGTCTTCCAGATAGCCGAATTTGGGCGCAAAGACTCTGGTGTGGGCAAAGGTTGATGTGTCAGCCGTCTGCTTGGAGAAGACGAGAATGATATCGATATCATTGCTATCGCAGAACGTCTTCAGACTCTGCTCGTTTGGATAGACAGAAATTTCGGTATCGAAGTCTGTAATGGGAACGAGAAGTGTCCGCAAACCAGCATCAATGATTCGGATGGGGAGATCCTTGCGGATGGCACCATGAGGCAGACTAAGCGCATCCTCGATTTGTGCGACAGAAAGAATCATTGGATGCTCTATGGGGTCAGGGGCTGTAATATACACGGCATCCTCTTCTTTGATGGCATTAAACACTTCGATGATTCCCTTGCGATTGGTCTCGGCTGTAATGACAGGCTTGTCTATCAGTTCAGGTGTCTCCTTCACCATTGTATACATGGTGGCGATGGTTCCATGTCCACAGAACTCCACCTCACACTCTGATGAATAATAGATAAGCTTACAGTCTGCCACTTCCGACTGACTGCAAAACACGACTTCCATCACAAATCCCTTATGTTCGGCAGCTATTGCCTGCATCTGCTCAGGAGTCAAATCCTCTAGTCCTGTAAATATGCATGCCGCAGGATTACCTAATGAGTTGCCAGATGTAAAGGCATTGCTCTCTTAACGTATCTGTATTGTTTCATTATAGCTATATCATTCAGGCTTTGCCCAGAAGAAATCGGGATCGTTAGTGGTATCGCACTTCCAGTTGTCGTTGACGAAGCCTACGGGAATCAGGCGGATGTCTTCCTCTGCAGGATTAGGGCGATAGTCGCTCTCTGGGTTGAACCGACTGTATTTCTTGCAGACAAAGTAGTAGAGATTCTTGGCCATGTAATATCCCAGATAATACTCCTTGGTCTGCTGGCTCTCATGGTTCCAGTTGGCAGTCTCGCAGAGTACCAGTGGTTGGTCCTTAATGAGTCGCTCGCGCACCTCGGCAATGCTGAGCATCGTGCCGTCCTCGTCCGTCACCCAGGCATCCATCGTAGGGTCGATATAAAGCCACTTCTGCAGTTGGCTCGACCAGACGGTATTGATGACGTGGCACTCATAGTCGAGTGGATCGGCAGGCATACAGGTAACGTAACGGGCAGGGATGCCTATAGAGAGATACATCTCGCAAAGTGATATGGCCAGCTGGCGACAGTTGATGCCTTTGCCCGTAGTCTTACAATAGTTGTACAGGTCGATGGCATCCATCTCAGCAAAGGCGCGATTGCCGCCGTCGTGGCGCATATTGTCGTGGGCAAAGTGCAGCAGGTTGATAATTTTCGACAGTTCGTCACCCTGACCAGCCACCGAGTCAAGCTTAAAGTATTCGCGAACAGCGCTAAGACACTTCGAATCCTTCGACTCATAGCGGAAAGGGGTATCCATTTTCACAGTATCTTGGGCATATGGAGCCGATTTCTTGAGCACGCTCAGCGGCTGGCGGTCCTTTACCTCGGCCAGCAGGGCCTGATATTTCTTGTCCTTGCGTAGCGAAGCAAGGTCGTTGTCGTTGAGCATGTTGTCGTAGCGCTTATAGCCGCTATCCACCGATTTCCCGAGTGTGGCCAAAGCCAGTTTCTTTTGGCTCGTCAGGGCAAAGCAGCAGGCCTGGTCATAAAGATAATCGGCCTTTGCGGCTTTAATCATTTCGGGCGAAATCTCCGTGTCCTGACAGATTGTTGTGGTGTCGAGGATGTTGATGAGCTTGGTCAGCGGAGCGATGGCCTCTTTGTATTTCCCATCCTTGATCAGATTCTTGTAGGTGGTGTCGTGCATGGCCATCACCGTCTGAAACGCCATCACTCGCTTGTCTTGGGTCGACTTCTGTGCTTTGGCATTCATTGCAAGAGCCAACATCAAGGTAAGTGCCACCAGTAATTTCTTTGAAAAATCTTTTGTCTTCATAACTATTTTTTATTGTTTGACGTTACAACTCTGAATTTTGTTGCATCTGACATCAATTCTTAATATCTACACCACCAATAAAGTTGTCGGCAATGATGTGGAGGCAGTGGGCATCCTTTTCTGCTGTTCTTGAAGCATGGTTGCCGACACCGCCAATGAAGCTGCGGCTCTTGACAAGGACGTTCACCGTCTGAGGTACAAAGAGTTCTATGCCGCCGAAGAAAGTGTGGATCTCTATCTCTTCATCCTCTGTAATGGCTGCATTCCGCAAATCCATTCGGATGCCTCCGAAGAAAGCATCGAGCCGGGCGCCGTGGAATGGCTCGCCACGATAGATATACTCATCACCGCCATAGCGCACGCTGCAGCAGATGCGCTTTCCGTCTTCACCAATAGGCAGAGGACGCTGCAGCCACTGGTCGGGGTCACGGCGATAGCTGTCGATAATAAGGCTCACGCCTACATATATCAGTAGACCAATGCAGAAATAGGTAACCCAAGGCTCCTCTGATACCCTTGCAAACCAGCTCCATTCGATGATTCCCCAGATGGTTGCCAATTTTGTTAAGCTGGCTACAATGAATACTAGTCCAATAATCGTTCTTGGTTTCATAACTTTGCTTTTTTATTGTTCAACATTTCTGATTGCAAAGGTATAAGGTAAAAACGACCCCTCCAAATATCTGGGATATTCTGCTTAGGTTTGTGATAAACGGGCATAAAAGTGGGATGAAATGAGTATAAAGTGACGAGCGGAAGCAAATTTTTCACTATTCACTATTCACTATTCACTTAAAATATGTACCTTTGCTGGCTGTATGAACAATAGTCATAAAGAAACTATCAGCATCCGCATTATCAGTTGCGCTTTCATGGTGCTGGCGATTGCCATCTTCAAGCCCTTTGGCCTCGAAGTGTGGCAGTGGCAGACTTGTGTTCATCTGCTGGCGATATTTGCATTAGGCATGCTGAGTTGTTTCCTGACGGAAGTCATTCTGCGATACATTGTGCGCATGCCGCGCTCCTACGATCGTGGCGTCAGTTATATCATCAGCCGCAATCTCCGTTTCCAATGTATCAACACACCATTGGTGTCGTTGTTCATCTGTCTCTATCGCCACTTGGCGATGAGCAGTCTTGTAGAAGGTAACAAACTATCGTTAGGCAATTATCTGGAGACGTTGATGATAATCGCTTTCCTTTCCTTTGCCATTGGACTTTATTGGCGATTCAAGTTCCGTAGCCGTTATCTGGCTGTAGAACTCGAGGAAACCAGGCAATTGAACGAACAGTTGAAGAAATTGCAGACTTCAAACGCAGGTGTCTCCCGACAAACTGAGGATAACCCTCCAGTAGGTGGTACTGATCAGGATTCACAGATAACACTCGAGGGTACCACCAACGAACATGTAACCCTTGAAATTTCAGACCTATTATATATAGAAGCTGTTGGTAACTATGTAAAGGTTTGCCAGTTACAAGGAAATGAAGTGCATACCAATATGCTCCGTGCCACGATGAAACAGATGGAGGATTCGCTACAGGCTTATCCCATGATAGTTCGTTGTCATCGTGCCTTCATGGTCAATCTCGGTCAAGT
>JAFVGN010000017.1 GCA_017474925.1 Prevotella sp.
CTCCGAGACTGCCACCGTGTCAATAGCCTTGTTCCACTGGCAGTATTCCTCGTCCGAAATCTGTAGCCCGTCAGCTACCTCAATGTCCCCGTCGGCAGTATTGTCGAGCAGCATGGCATTAAAGCTCTTCACGTCCTTGATGTTGCCGCACTCAATGCGGATGATGAAGCGGTCCCACAGCGCCTCCAAGCCCTCGCCCTGTGTAGGTAGCTCATTGCTGGCTGCCAACAGCAGCTTCAGGGGCAGGTGAACCTCCGTGTCGCCATTGCGGAACAGCTTCTCGTTGATGACTGTCAGCAGCGTGTTCTGTATGGCAGGCCCGGCTTTCCATATCTCGTCGAGGAACACCACGTCTGCAGTCGGCAGATAGCCCTCCGTGTTGCGCTCGTATTTGTCCGCGTCCTTCAGTTTGCTGATGCTCACGGGGCCGAATATCTCGTCGGGCGTGCTGAAGCGCGACATCAGATACTCGAACGACCGCGCATCCTTGAATGCCAGCTTCAGCCTTCGTGCCACCATCGACTTGGCCACACCCGGCGGGCCGAGCAATATCACGCTATCACCGGCCAGTGCCGCCATCAGCGAGAGCGAAAGCTCCGTTTCCTTCTCGTAGATGCCCTTGTTGATAGTTCCCAACAGGCTCAGAATCCTATCTTTCATTGTTTCCTATTATTATTTCAGTTCTTTTTGACGAATCCCTTGGCCTTCAGCCAGTGAATCATCTGGTTACTCCAGGTTTCAGTCGTAGTCTCGTCCGTCTGCGGCATCAGTTCGTAGGGACCTTTGCCGTCACCATACATGTGCAGTTCGGCATTCGCTCCAGCCTTCTTCCATTCCATGAACAGAGCCACGAGTCCGGCTGCGACATTGGGATGGTCGGCACGAGTCATGATGAGCACGGGAGGGGCATCCTGCGTCACAGTAACTGGCATCAGCGAGGGGCCGAAGTTAGTGCAGAGGAAGTCGGGACGCTCCATGCTGTCGGCAGTCATTGTGGCAGCGATAGCCACACCGCCACCAGCCGAGAAACCGAGGAATCCAATCTTGTCTTTGCTGATGTGCCACTCGTCGGCATGTTTCCTCACCATGCGGATGGCTGCTTTGGCATCCAGTGCTGCGAGTCGGATGATGGAGTCACCGCTGGCCGTGTGCATCGGATTGGCATCGGCTTGGGGGAATGTTTCAGGGTGTGTCACGTCAACCATTGGCGGCATCCTCATGCCCTGTGGCATTGGTGCCTTATTGAGATGGTAGCGCAGTCCGATGGCGGCAATGCCGTGCTTGTTCAGGAACGAGGCCATCTTCACCACATCGCTCTCCCACGACAGCCACCTCATGGCACCGCCAGGGCAGAGTACGATGGCACAGCCATTAGGTTCTTTAGGAAGATAGACCTCAATCATTGGCTTGTCCTTTTCCTCGTCAGAGGAGGTAGCCGTTGGCAGGAAATACTGCTTTTGTGCCGCTAAAGCAAGTGGCATGAAAAGCAAACAGAATAAAGCGAATCTTTTCATGTGTTACCTCCTAATCTTTAAATTCCCAGAATCCAGTACCAGTCTCAGGGTCAAACTTTCTGCCGATAGCACCGCCGACAGTTGGACGCAGTTCAATTTCGGCAGTATATAGAACGGTTGTGGCTTTCAGATGCCCACCTGCCATTCCATGCTGACCGTCCTTCTTGAAAGAGAACAAGGCATGAGTATGATGGAAGAGTTTTCCGTCATCGTCTCTTACGACATTGCCGTTGAGTGATACCAGTTCCAACATCCCCTCTAACCGTTCAGTCTCAAAACTGCCAGTTTCGGGGATGAACACCTGCAGCTCTGCACTCTGACAGCCGCCGATTCCAGAGAAAACGGCAGACGGTATGGATTCCTTTTCGCAGATTTCGAGGAGGTTACTGACAATCTCGTCACCTCTATCCATACGGATATAGTAGTTATCGCCTATCTTTCTGTATTCCATCTTAAACTATTGTTAATGTTTGGTGCAAAAGTACGAAAAATCGATTAGAAATCAGTACCTTTGCCCTCCGATTTAATAAGAATTGTGATATGGACTACCTGCCGAAAGATCCTGCCATACTGGTTTCGAGCGTCAACATGCTTCTGAGAGACGAAGAGTTTGACACTCTGGAATCGTTGTGCTATAACTTCGGCACAGAGCCGAAAGAGATAAAGAATTACCTGTTCGGTTACGGATTCGTGTACAGCGAGAAGCAGAAGCAGTTCCGCCCGATAGGATATGACTCAGTAATAAGATGATAACAAAAGATAGTATCGAGACCACCCACAATTACCAAGGCCGTCGAGATACTTGAAAAGATGCTATAGCGATTATGGAGAATTTTGAAGAGCCGCTCGGCGACGAAAGGAGACGCTTGCTAGAGCAAGAATTGAGAAAAGACCTGCATCAGTTTTTGCTGAGCATGAAAGAAGTGGATGAAAGGATGCCGGAGTGTCCTGACTTGGAAGATAAGTGGGAAGAGATAGCCAAGGCTTATATCCCTGACGGCATCCGCGAGTTTCAGGACTTTCCTTCTGCCTCGCTGGGCTGGATGATGTATATCGGCATGGCCGTAGCGAAGATGTGGGACACGGAGTGGGAAATCTATTCGAAGATAGAAGACCTCTATGCCTATATGCGCGATAAGCGGGGCTACGATGCGATGGATGAATATATCCGTGAAGATGTCCTTTTGCTGCAAGGTGTTGACTACTCCGTTCTGGAGAAGGTGACAGGTGAGTGTGCCTCACGGGTCTATAATGCCCTGATGCACCAACGCCTCGAACCCGGCACGAAGGAGGCCTTCAATGGCTACGTTGCCTGCCTGCACCAGTTATACCTTTTTGGAACTGCAATGCAGTTGAAGCGAATGGGTTATCACATGACGAAGATGAATTGAGAAAATGCAGATTATTCTTGCATCAGCAAAAATCATGAACGACAGGGTGAAGTTGATTTCTGATATCAGCCTGTCAATGCCCCGATTTCAGAATGAGGCAGAGGGATTCGCAAGGGATATGGTCCAGTATTCCGCTGAGTCGATTGCCGAGATGCTGGGCTGCAGCCAGCAGATTGCCGCTCAGAACAAATTGCGATATATGCGCTTCTTCGATGATGCCGCGAAGCTGCCAGCCATTCTTGCCTATCATGGTCAGGCTTATAAGCATCTCAAGGCTGAGACTCTGACGGTCGATGACCTTAATGTTGCGCAAGGGAAGTTATGGATTACCTCATTTCTCTATGGTCTGCTCCGGCCTTTGGATGCTATTCTCCCGTATCGGATGGAGGGCCATGTAGAACTGCCGAGCGGAGAGGGACAGAATATGTTCGGTTTCTGGAAGAACCGTCTGACAGACAACCTGATTGATGCTGTGAAGGCCGATGACGGCGTATTGATTCATCTTGCTACAGAGGAATACCAGCACCTGTTCACAACACCCCACACTTCAAAGTCATCATCTGCATCGATGCGTATAGGCTTGAAATCCTTGTTTGCAGGACGCAACTCGATGTAGCCGTCCTTTCGGTGACGCAGGTCGAGGTACTTGATGGTGAACTCATCATTGATATATCCCACGACCACATCACCGTCTTGTGGTTCGACGGAACGGTCAATGACAGCTATGTCACCATCATTGATGCCAGCTTCAATCATCGAATCGCCTTCCACTTTCCCATAGAATGTAGCTTCAGGATTGCGAATAAGGTCACGATTGAAGTCCAGCGTCTCATGGCTGTAATCATCAGCTGGAGATGGAAATCCGGCTTTGATGCCAGGAGCGAACTGAAGCTTCAGTTTCTTCTCAAAGTTACCTTGTATGATTTGAATGTTTGCCATTATCTATCTGTCTGTTCGATAAATTGGAATTCACAATTCTGATATACTTCAGATGTAGGTTGCCGTTTCTAAAGCAATATAAAGTTTGTTTAAACTATGGTTGGCATTGTTCAAGCCTTTGGCTTCATATCCATTTGTA
>JAFVGN010000018.1 GCA_017474925.1 Prevotella sp.
TAAATTATAATTTATATATATTATGATAGGAATTTCCCCCGCCCAATTCAAAATACCTTAATGACCTTAATGACACATGACACACGTGACACACTGCCGAGACAATTATTCTTCCGGATACATGCTGTGATAGGCATCCTCGAGAGAGGCGGCATACCGGGTGTGGTTAATCCAGACGTTCTGGACATTCTGGAGCTCGAGCAGTCCCTGCGGGTGCTTGCCGACAACGGGAACGGTAACGTCGTAACCCCTATGGCTGAAGAACTCGTACCAGCTGTTTTCCTCGCTTTCAGGATTCATGGGGTGCCAGTATTCTTCACCTTGGCCAGCCATGTCGTTGTGGGCATGGTCACCGGCGATGGACATCAGCGCGTGCAGATACATCTTGCCAGTGGTGAATCCTTGCTCGTCCATACGGGTCAGTACGTCCTGCTTGTAGTTGCCGGGCATGTCGACGGTACCTACGAAGTAGTTGGGGCTGTACTCCTTCAGAGCCTCTTCCAGCTCGATGTAGCGGACGTTGGCCTTGAAGGTGTCATAGGTGTCGGGGTTACCGTGTCCCATGAAGGCGACGACACCCTGGGCAGCCTCGTCCTTGAACAATGCATGCAGCTGCTTGGCAACCTCGGGAATGTCGGCCTCAGGATCGCTGAGCAAAGGCATGCCCAGGTAGATGTTCCCTTCCTCGGCCAGCTGGGCCAGATAAGCGTCGTCGAGGTGGGCGCTGGCGACGTAACCGTTGTTCATGAACTTCTTGACGCTGGCTACAACAGCAGCAAACTCCTCACCGGGGATTACCTGCAGCGACTGGACATAGATTTTTCTGTACTTGGAGGCACCGATGGCATGCAACAGATAGCGGGGCTCGTAGTAGACGCGACGGACGATGTTGCCATTGTCGTCAACATTCTCACCGGCACTGGCACGGTTGATGCAGATGTCGCTGGAGAAGCTGAAATAGACGTCGGCCTGGGGGAATGCAGCCTCGTAGGCTTCCTTGGTTTTGTCGAAGGCCTTGAAGGCATTGTCCCACGTGGCACCGAAGGCAACCAGCAGGATGGCGACATCCTTCTTTGACGCTGCCTTCTGGGCGGCTACCAGCTTGTCGTTTACCTCGTACTCGGAAATGAGGTTCTCAACGGTTGTGTCATCGCTGCTACAAGCGGTGAACACTGGTGCTACCATGAACATGGTCATCGTAGCCAGGGTCAGGGTTTTAATCAGAATTTTCTTCATCGTTGTTTTTTTGTTTAGTGGATAAATTATTTGTCTTAACTCTCTTTCCATAATTGAATTTGACAGTGAGCGTGGCGTGGACTGTCGTACCTGACGTGTTGCTGCCCAGATGATAGGGGTGCATGGTACGGTCGACGTAATTGAAGATGTTGTCAACACCCAGCTCAAGCCTGTATGCAAACATCTTACCCGTCTTGCCAAGGTCGTGGGTCGTGTTGATGCGCCATATCTGATAGGGCTTTCCGTTGCCGTTGTTCTGATAGTAGCGCGTACTGCTGCCGCGGGTTGAAAGGGAGATGCCCAGCGTATAGGACGGACTGAACACATGGCTATAGAAAGCCGAGGCACTCCATTTGTGGTGGGCCGTACCGTCGATGACGACATTGACCATCTGGTCCTTTGAGGCATCATACATATTGGCCTTGGTATCAAGGTAGCTGTATGCCACATTGAGTGAGAGCTCCTTCATCAGCCTATAGGAAAGCGTGGCGTCCAGACCCGATATGCGTGCATCGTCCATATTCTTGTACATACGGGCCTGTACGTTGTCACTGCCGTCGCCCAGATAAGCGGTAGTGATGCCTGGCGGAATCTCGCCGACGGGGACGTTCACCAGTGCAATCATATTGTCCAGCCGGTTCAGATAGCCGGTGACGGACGCTGTCAGATTGCGTCCCCGATACTCAATGTTAGCGGAATAGTAGTTGCTGGTCTGGGGATTCAAATCGACATTGCCGATGTAGAAGAACATGCTGCTCCCCATCAAGTGGAGATAGCGGTAGTGCAACTCCTTGACCACGGGGGTCTTGAAACCCTGGCTCCACCCCAGGCGGAAGCGGAAATCGTCCACGGCGAACATGGTGCTGACCTTGGGCGTCAGTCGGAAACCGAAATTCCGGTTGTCTATCAAGCGAAGTCCTGCCGTAAGGTTAAACCAGCGTAGCAGGTTGAACTCATCCTGCACATACAATGCTGCAGTCCAGTCGTCGGCCGACCCCGTCTCGGTCCGCTCGGGGGCTTTCAGATAGTCGTAGCGGTATTCCGCACCAGCATTCAGCGTGTTCTCGTAGGGCAGATAGAAGATACCCTTCAACTGTGCCATCGCCCGCTGCTGGTCGCTCTGCAACTTGCTTTGTCCCGGCAACATGGCAATAGAGAACCATTCTCCGTCCTGATCGCCGTATTCCTCGCCCTTCAGCAGCACATAGTCGTAGTGCTTTGCCGTATAGTCGTAGTAGTAGGCATGTTTGTTCCAGTCAACATCCAGCGCGACGTAGTTCCTCCTGATACCCTC
This sequence comes from Prevotella sp., assembly GCA_017474925.1. Lineage (GTDB taxonomy): Bacteria > Bacteroidota > Bacteroidia > Bacteroidales > Bacteroidaceae > Prevotella. The sequence goes on from JAFVGN010000018.1 coordinate 2,531, forward strand.
AGCCTCGTCGCTCAGGTACAGCTTACCGCCCACCGATGCCGATGCATTGTTGTATCGCAAGTCGTAGGTGTAGACATCGCAACTGGGATGTCTTCCGTTCGTAGGTCGGAGGATCTTCTTTTTGTAATAGGAGCCTTCGGCATACAGCTGCAAATGGCGCAGAGGCTGGTAGGTGAGCCGTTCGGCCAGCTGCCAGTTCCAGAATTTGTTCACCGTCTTGTTCTTGCTGTCGGTGAGCGCCATTCCCTCTGCATATTCCTCTGCGGTGTTCTGCCAGCCATCACTACGCTGCATCTGGAAATTGGTCTGGGACGAGAACTTGCCATAGTTGAAGACAAAGGAGTTATGCTGGCGAAGGTCATTATGCGACCCATATCGTGTACTGTTGTCGGCATAGATGCCCATGTCGGTGTGTTTCTTGGTGATGATATTGATAACACCGGCTATGGCATCGCTGCCATAGAGCGCACTTTGGGCACCCTTCACTATCTCAATCTTCTCGATGTTCTGCGGGTCGATAAGTCCAAGGTCGTTCTCACCGCCCACGTCGCCGTGGATGCGCTTGCCGTCGATGAGTATCAGGATATAGTTGTTGCCCAGTCCGTCCAGCTGCATCTGACTGCCCATGTCGCCCTCGCTGAAAGCGAAGCTCGCGGTCAGTCCCGACAGGATTTCCTCAAGGCTCTTGCCGCCGTATTGGCTTAGCATCTTCTGCGTGATGACCTCCGTCTGAACAGGTGCATTCTTCAGCAGGTGCTGAGTGCCAGTACCTGTCACCACCACCTCCTGCAAACTGTCTGAGCGCCATATATCCGTCTGCGCTGACGTGCACAAAGCCAACAGCCAAAGGCCTAAAGCCAGTTTCTGTCTTTTCATATCATGTCCTTCTCTTTTACGCTCCGCATATCCCTGTACGGGCGAACTTTTGTCTCTAATGGCAGGTATTCTGACTTTCCCCGGTCTGCTTTGCCTTCCCGACATCGGTGTCAGTGGCGTTATACAAGCAGTCCCTTCAAAGGGGGATTACAGCTGCAGGTACAGTTCCGGACTCTCACCGGATTCCCTTGCATCAGGCGGCATTCGACCACCAGATTGCCAATTATCCGGGTGCAAAGGTACAAATAATTTGTGAAAAAACCTTCAATTTCCCAATTATTTTAGCAAACGGTCGAATATCGGACCCGGAAAGTCGAGATTCGCCCCTCCCGTGATACATGGGTCGAAATTTGGGCTGATGTTCCGTACATGGGCTCAAATTTGAGCTGAGGTTCCGTATGTGGGTCCAAATTTGGGCTCACGTAAAAAACTCCTCCTTACTCAATAGCCCCAGATGTGTTAAGTGGAAAAATTTTCTTCTACAAAAATCGTGCACCGCAATATTTTTTTTGTACCTTTGCAGTCGATAAAATAATGTTCAGGTGCGCGCGGCGCAGCCACAGCATCAAGGACACAGGCAACAAATAATAGATTATCAACAGAATAATAGCAACAATGAAAGCAATCCGATTCGTAATCATCACCCTGCTGTGCGCGGTCGCGCAGGGGCATGGGCCGATACCGTGGACTTGTCATCGATTACTTCTGACTACACCGTCAAAGACGGCACTACGCTTACGGGCAACCTCACAAAGAACGTGAAGATTAGCATTGCCAATAATGCCACGGTGACGCTTAACAATGTAAACATCTAAAAAACCGGTAGCAACAGCTATGCAGGTCTCACCCTTCAGTGTAGTGCCACTATCAAACTGAAGGGAAGTAATCATGTGTCCAGTTCCAATGCCGAGAAACCGGGTATCTTCGTTCCCAGCGGCTATACCTTGACTATTGAGGGCTCCGGATCACTGGTGGCAAGACCATCTTCTACCTCCTCCGATTCTTTTGGAGGTGCAGGCATTGGTGGCGCAAATGGTCAGAACTGCGGCGCAGGGAATAAGCTCTACTGGCCCAGCGCCGACCGCACCATGAACTCCTTCCGCGCCTACTTCCAGCTCAACGGCATCACCGCTGGCGACGTACAGGGTGGTGGCGACAGCGGTGGCCTGGTAAGCATCAGCAGCTACGTGCTTGGTTTTGGCGATGACAGCGAGACCACCGGGATTATTGAGGTGGAAGCAAATTCTTCACTCTTCACTTTCCGCCTGGTACGACCTGCAGGGCCGCAAGCTCCAGGGCAAACCCAGTCAGAAGGGTATCTACATCAATAATGGACGCAAGGTCGTGATTAAGTAAACATTCAACAATATGAAAAAGGAATATGTGAACCCCGCCATGCGCGTGGTAAGATTACAGACTAGGAGCATCATCTGTACCAGCTACCTTTCCGTCACTAGTACACAAAGCAACCTCGCCGATGAGGATGCCATCGAACTCGGTGGCAGTGACGGAGACTACTTTTCGAGTGGTGGAAAGATCAGGTAAAAAATCGCCTGCCATGACACCTGACTTCGGCGGTTTTAACATTTCCGAGGGTATGCACCACTTGAAACCCCGATAAACAGGGATTTTTGCATGGTGACTTGGGTGACTCAGGATTTTTGCGTACCTTTGCGCCATGTTCCCGCGCAAGAAGAAAAACAGGACCGGCACCATCAGCGTGGTGGTAGTTGACAAGAGCCATGGAGGCTTCAATGAGGTCAAGAACTTCGGTGTTGCAAAGACCGAAGAGGAAGCAGACCGCCTATACGCCGAAGCATCTGAGTGGGTACGCAGGTTTGGAGGCCAGCAGGAGATTGACTTTGCGCAAAGCAGTATTATACAACAGGAGTTCCTTGAGTCTGAACGCGTACTGAACAACATCTCAGCCGTCGTCCTCAACGGTCCTCAGCAGATACTGAACCAAGTCTATGACAGCATTGGCTTCAACAGAATCAGGGATGAAGTCCTGCGCCATCTGGTCATCGCCCGCATCTGTCAGCCGCTGAGCAAGTCTGCCACGGCAGACTACTTGAAGTCATATTTCCATGAAGATGTCAGCCTCGACCAGATATACCGCTACATGGACAAGCTGTACAACAAGCAGCGTGAGCTGGTACAGCAGATAAGCGTGGAGCATACCCGTAAGATACTTGGCGGCAGCATAGGGCTGATGTTCTACGATGTGACTTCACTGTACTTTGAAACAGGCATACAGGACGAGTTGCGTACGAACGGCTTCTCCAAGGACGGAAAGACCTCTGAGTCACAGATAATCCTGGGGCTGCTGGTCAGTGCAGACGGCTATCCGCTGTCATACTCCATCTTCAACGGCGGTCAGTACGAAGGGCGTACGATGATTCCTATTATAGATGACTTCATCCAGCGTTTCGGCATCAAGGACTTTGTCGTAGTAGCCGACTCCGGACTTCTGAACAAGACCAACGTAGAATTGCTACGTCAGGCTGGCTACAAGTACATTCTCGGTGCAAGAATCA
>JAFVGN010000019.1 GCA_017474925.1 Prevotella sp.
TTAAAATCTGTAAGCATGATGCAGGAGTTGCAGGAGGTTGTCGTGAAGGGCAACCTCCCCAATACCCGTCTGAAGGGCAATGCCATGATAACCCGCATTCAGGGAACTCCGCTATCAGATGCAGGCACACTGGGCGAGATGCTGGTAAAAGTGCCTGGCATGACGGGGACGGAAGAGGCACCCGAGGTATTGGGGAAGGGTTCTCCGCTTATCTATATCAACGGTCGACTGATGCGCGACAATAGCGAACTGAAGCGTCTGCGCAGCGAGGAAATCCGAGATGTAGAGGTGATCAACAATCCCGGTGCGCAGTATGACGCGACGGTGCGGGCCGTGGTGCGCATCCGTACTGTCCGTCAGCAGGGTGACGGCCTCAGTCTCGACCTCACGCTGTCCGATGAGCACGACTTGCGCTACGATTTCGACCGTCCGCAGGCAAAAGTAGGTGCTAACTATCGCAAGAATGGCGTTGATGTGTTTAGCTCTGTGTATTACTATCATCAGGACTATCGTCAGTACAGTACCATCGAGGATATCACCACAACGGATAAGGTATTCCGTCAATATGGCCCTTATACGATGACATGGAAGCACGATAACCTGACCTATACGGCTGGTGTGAACTGGCAGTTGTCGGACAATCATTCACTGGGTGTTCGTGCTGATCTGACGCACCAGATGAACGGCAAGAATCAGGTAATTTACGACGAGGACGTGTTCGAGAATAATGCCCTTATCGACCACCTCTACTCCCACCAGACCAGCAAGGAGACGAAGCCGCTGGGATGGCTTACGAACACCTATTATAATGGTAAGGTGGGCAAGATGGGCATCGACTTCAACTTCGATTTCATGAGGAATGGAACGGATACCGACCGCGAGAACGTGGAGCAAAGCCGTGTGGCTGACGATTTTATCGTCAGCAAATCCGGCACCAGGAGCCGTCTCAATGCCACGAAGCTGGTGCTGTCGTACCCCGTTTGGAAGGGCGAGCTGGAAGCAGGTACTGAGATGACATTCGTGAATCGCAACAACACCTATTGGATTGACAAGGCCATCATTGCCAATTCCGATGCCGAAATCACAGAGAACAACGTGGCCGTCTTTGCCGAATACAGCTGCGATTTCAAGAAGTACGGCAGCGCCTCCGTAGGTCTACGATATGAGCATACGCTCATGGATTATGATGATGCCATCAATAAAGACGAAAAGATGCATCGCTCCATGGACGAGTGGTTCCCCACGGCATCCTACTCTGTGACCTTGGGCAAGGTGCAGACGGCTCTGTCGTATAGCATGAAGACCTATCGCCCCAGCTTCTTCGCTATGAACGATGCCGTGACCTATATCAGTCGTTATATGTATCAGGCCGGAAACTCACAGTTGCTCAACGAGCGCGTGCGCGACCTGACGCTGAACGTATCGTACAAGTGGATTACGCTCACTGCCTCGTATGAGCATCTGACGAATCCCATCACCCAATGGAACTTCCTTACTGAGACAGATGCGATGCTTTGCAAACACATCAACCTCGATAAGCCCATCAACACACTGAGCGCCTATTTGGCAGTAACGCCTCGCGTAGGCATCTGGTCACTCAATGCAACGGCTGGTTTCGAGAAGCAGGACCTCTATCTCGATGTTGAGGGACCTCAGGGCGTATACCGTGTCTATTACGACAAGCCCCAATATACGCTCAATGCCTATAACACCTTTACGCTGAAGCATGGCTGGCGATTCGATGTGAACCTGATGTACCGTTCCAGCGGATGCTCGTACAATTTCTACAACGATACTTACAACCTCCGTCTCGGTCTCGTGGCACAGAAGAGCCTGCTAAAAGACAACTCGCTCACCCTTCGTGCCGCTGTGCTCGACTGCTTCCAGCGCAACCGCATGAACGAATTCTCTGATTGCGGTTATAACCAAATTCAGCAGAACAACCGCTTCTCTACCCACAAACTGATGCTATCGCTCATCTATCGCTTGAATGCTACTCGCAGCAAGTACAAAGGTACCGGCGCAGGTAAGGATGCTCAGGCCAGAATGGGTTCATAAATAGAACCAATGAATAAAAATATGAAGTTTTTTATATCGATTACATTGTTATTGTTCTGCTGCTGTGGCATGAAGGGACAGCAGACGGACAAAGAGGTTGTTGGTGTCTGCGTCAAAAAAGGTGGAACGGAGAGTGGTATCAATGCGACAAGCCGTTTCCCAATGTACAGCGTCATGAAATTCCAGCAGGCACTATATATTGCAGACTATCTTACCAAGAACAACATTGAGTTGAACGCAGAGGTATCAGTCAGGAAAGACGAACTGATGCAAGATACATGGTCGCCAATGCTGAATACTTTTGAAGGAGAAAGGTCTTTTACCTACGCAGAATTGCTGACTCTCTCGCTTCAACAGAGTGATAATAACGCCTGCGATATTCTCTTCGAACAATGCGGTGGACCGAGAAAAGTGGAAAAATACATCCAAAATCTTGGATTCAAAGACATTCGTATTCAGAAGACGGAAAAGCAAATGCATGCAAACCCTGCACTAAGTAATAAAAACTGGTGTACACCACAGTCGATGGTAGCCCTCCTTGACTGGTTTATTGCGCATCATAACGACAACGAACCTCTCCGCTATATCTGGAAATTGATGGAGGAATGTCAAACTGGTAAGGATCGCCTGCCCGCAGCAGTTCCAACTTCTGC
>JAFVGN010000020.1 GCA_017474925.1 Prevotella sp.
AATTTAAAAGTACAAAAACGCCATGAAAATGAACAAGACGTGGAAGACTATTCTTCAGATTCTCGGTTACATTGTCAGCACGCTCCTTGGAGCGGCTGGTGGAGCGACCTTGATGTAAGGCTGACGGCTGATGGCTGATGTTTGATGTCTGATGGTTGACGTCAGATGTGGTGCTAAATCAGAAACACTACCATGAACACAAAATGAAATGACGGACCCCGTATTATAGGAACCGTTCGAACATGGTTTTGTAGGCTTCCACTTTCTTGGCGAAGGCCAGTGGATAGGCTCGCGAGGAAGAGGGCAGGCGATAGAGGAGTATCTGGGTGCCGTCCTGACGGGTGATGCCGGGTATGGGGACGCAGGTGTTGACGGCGACATGCATGGTGGGGCAGATGGTCTCTGTGGCCTTCTCACCGGTAGTGACGATGACGCGCAGACGGGGCAGTTGGTCCACGAGTGACGGTATGTCGGTAGGCTCCACTACCTCGAGGAACTTGTCGGAGGCATTGTCTTTCAGCCTTCGCACGGCGGTCGAAGTGTCGAAGAAGGCGATGCCTTTCTGCTGGCAGAATGCTATAATGTCGTCGATTCTGAACCGTTTGGCGGCCTCGTCGACAAAATGGTTGCGGTCGCCGAAGAATACCTCGCCCTCGATGCGCCAGTGGTCATTGAGAAAGTTGGGATAGTAAAAATCCATGCACCACCGCTTGCGCTGTGGTGGAAAACTGCCGAGGAACAGCACCTTGGCGGTTTCCGGCAGGAAGGGGCGTAGCGGGTGATACTCCACGTCAGCGGTACTGCGGAGGATGTTCCCGGTGTTCAGATAGGATGTCAAAGGGGTTGTCTGAATATATACGGGTCGAGGAATCGGAATCCCTGGCGCTTGAGGACTTCGATAAGGCTCTCGGACATGGCTTCGTTGTCCTTGCGGGTGTAGCGGATGTCGGTGAACACTTGTGCCAGGGTCTGCTTCTTGTTGATACGTACGAATTCCTGGTTCTCGGGCAGTTGCTCCTTGGCGGCGTAGTATGCGTCGATGTCGCAGGCCAGATAGTCGGTGTAGGTCTCCTCGTGTATGAAACTCTCGAGTGGCAGGCGGTCGGAGAGGGGAGGCTCTTCGGCAGGCCAGCCAACGGTCAAGGTGGCTATGGGCATGACGAGTCTGGGCAATTCCAGGATGTCGATGATCTGCTGAGGCTGGTAGACGGTGGTGCCCAGATAGCAGTAGCCCAGCCCCTCCTCGTCCATGAGGTTGCACAGCGTCTGGGTGTAGAGCAGGGCATCGGTGGCAGCATTGATGAACGACAGGAAGTTGTCGTAGCCTGGATCGGCATCGCGACAGCGTGCCCACGTGCTGGTGCGGTTGAAGTCGGCACAGATGGTGAGCACCACAGGAGCCTGGGTCACCATAGGCTGATTGAAGTGTGCCGGTGCCAGACGGGCTTTCATTTCCGGCGAGCGTGTGACAACGACGCTGTAGAGCTGGAGGTTGCCCATGGTTTGTGTACGACTGGCCTCCGTGAGAAGGCGGTTGAGGAGCTCGGGGCTCACTTCGCGACTGCTGTATTGGCGAATGGTTCGCCGCGTTGATAGGTTCTTCATGCTGCAAAGGTACGAATAAGTGAACACAAAACAAAGAAAAAAGCATGATTTTTTTTTCGCGTTGTTGTACGAAAATGTATCAGCGGATAGTCTCGGGGATGGAGATTCTTGTCCAAACAGGAAAACTTTTCGAACTTTTCTTCTTGAAAAGTTTCCCGTTTCGGATAATAATTCGTATCTTTGCACACAAAAAATAAACGATTATATGCAGACATATACTTATGAAGAAGCTTTAGCGGCTTCACTTGCTTATTTTGGCGGCGACGAGCTTGCCGCCCGCGTATGGGTGAACAAGTACGCGATGAAGGACTCGTTTGGCAACATCTACGAGAAGTCGCCGGAACAGATGCACTGGCGACTGGCCAACGAGATAGCCCGGATAGAAGAGAAATACAAGAACCCCATGACGGCCGAACAGGTATTCGAGCTGTTTGACCACTTCCGCTATATCGTACCTGCCGGGTCGCCTATGACGGGCATTGGCAACAACCACCAGATAGCCTCGCTGTCGAACTGTTTTGTCATCGGTCTGGACGGTGATGCCGACTCGTATGGCGGCGTGATGCGCATCGACGAGGAGCAGGTGCAGCTGATGAAGCGTCGCGGAGGTGTGGGTCACGACATGAGCCACATCCGTCCGAAGGGACAGCCCGTGAACAACTCAGCCCTGACATCGACCGGTCTGGTGCCTTTCATGGAGCGTTATAGTAATAGTACGCGCGAGGTTGCCCAGGACGGCCGACGTGGAGCGCTGATGCTCTCGGTCAGCATCAAGCATCCGGATTCAGAGGCGTTCATCGATGCCAAGATGACAGAAGGCAAGGTGACGGGTGCCAACGTGTCGGTGAAGATTGACGACGAGTTCATGCGCGCGGCTACGGAGGACCTGCCGTACGTGCAGCAGTTCCCCATTGACAGCGCCAGCCCTGTGGTCAGGAAGGAAATAAGCGCCAAGGCTTTGTGGGAGAAGATAGTCCACAACGCATGGAAGAGTGCTGAGCCCGGCGTGCTGTTCTGGGACACCATCCTGCGCGAGAGCATTCCCGACTGCTATGCCGACCTGGGCTTCCGCACCGTATCGACGAATCCCTGTGGCGAGATACCGCTCTGTCCCTACGACTCCTGCCGTCTGCTGAGCATCAACCTCTACAGCTATGTGAAGAACCCGTTCACGAAGGATGCCTACTTTGACTATGAGCTGTTCAGGGAGCACGTGCAGAAGGCCCAGCGACTGATGGACGACATTGTGGACCTGGAGCTGGAGAAGATAGACCTCATCATGAAGAAGGTGGAGAGTGACCCCCAGCCGATGGAAGTCAAGGGTGCCGAGATGCACCTGTGGGAGAAGATCAAGGCCAAGAGCTCGAAAGGCCGCCGCACGGGTGTGGGCATTACTGCCGAGGGTGACATGATAGCAGCTATGGGACTGCGCTATGGCACGCAGGAGGCTACCGACTTCAGCGTCGAGGTACACAGGACGCTGGCCCTGAATGCCTATCGATCGAGTGTCGAGATGGCGCGGGAGCGCGGTGCCTTTGCCATCTACGATGCGGAGCGCGAGGCGCAGAACCCCTTTGTCATGCGGCTGAAGCAGGCCGATGCCAAGCTGTATGAGGATATGGTGAAGTATGGCAGGCGTAACATTGCGTGCCTGACCATAGCGCCCACGGGTACTACCAGTCTGATGACCCAGACAACGAGTGGCATTGAACCCGTGTTCCTGCCAGTATATAAACGTCGCCGCAAGGTGAATCCCAACGACGCCGACGCACATGTGGACTTCGTTGACGAGGTCGGCGACTCCTACGAGGAATATATTGTCTACCATCCCAAGTTCATGGAATGGATGAAGGTGAACCAGATGGACACGACGAAACGCTACACACAGGAAGAGATTGACGAGCTGGTGGCCAAGTCGCCCTATTACAAGGCTACCGCCAACGATGTTGACTGGCTGATGAAGGTGCGTATGCAGGGAGCCATCCAGAAGTGGGTGGACCACTCCATCAGCGTCACCGTCAACTTGCCCAACGACGTGGACGAAGCGCTGGTGAACCGCCTTTATGTCGAGGCGTGGCGCTCGGGCTGCAAGGGCTGTACCATCTACCGCGACGGAAGCCGTGCAGGCGTGATGATCAGCGTGTCGAAGAAAGACAAGAAGGAGTCCAAGGCCAATGACGGTGAACAGGAAGACACCACCAAGGACAATAACATGGAATGGAAGCCAGAGACCCCCTGCAAGCATCCGGAGGTTACGGAGGTGCGTCCGAAGGAGCTGGAGTGTGATGTGGTGCGTTTCCAGAACAACAAGGACAAGTGGGTGGCCTTCGTCGGACTGCTGGACGGCTATCCCTACGAGATATTCACGGGTCTGCAGGATGACGAGGAGGGCATCGTGCTGCCGAAGACCGTCACCAAGGGCAAGATCATCAAGCAGGTGAACGAGGACGGCTCGAAGCGCTACGACTTCCAGTTCGAGAACAAACGTGGCTATAAGACCACTGTTGAGGGACTGTCGGAGAAGTTCAACCCGGAATATTGGAACTATGCCAAGCTGATTTCCGGCGTACTGCGCTACCGCATGCCCATCGACCACGTCATCAAGCTGGTCAGTTCGCTGCAGCTGAAGTCGGAGAGCATCAATACGTGGAAGGTCGGCGTGGAGCGTGCGCTGAAGAAGTATATTGTGGACGGCACGGAAGCCAAAGGCCAGAAATGTCCCAACTGTGGCAGCGAAAGCCTGGTATACCAGGAAGGCTGTCTGATATGTAAGAATTGCGGCTCCAGCCGTTGTGGATGACAGATAAAGGATTGAAGCATGAAGACGGAAAGTTCATACGTGTTTATTAAGGAGGCCCGCTTCTATGCCTATCATGGGGCAACACCCCAGGAACAGGTCGTGGGGCAGGAGTTCCTGGTGTCCATACGCTGCGGCGTGGACCTCACGGCAGCTATGGAGCATGACATATTGGAGGTGACCCTTGACTACGGGGCACTCTACCGGCTCATAGAACGCGAGATGAAGACCTGGTCGCACCTCGTTGAGCATGTGGCGGGCAGAATAGCCCATGCTGTATTTGAGACCTTCCCGCAGGTTACGTCGATAGACATGACTATCACCAAGGTGAACCCACCCATCGGAGGCGACTGTCAAGGGACTGGTGTGGAAGTACACTTAATAAATGATAAAACTAAGCGCTAATCCACTGGTATTAATTGAAAAATCAGTATTTTTGCACCTGAAATGAAGAAAAGGATACAAGTTCTGATAGTTTTTTTGTTATGTGTGACGGTGGCGGCGGTTGCTGCTGACAAGACTGTCAGTCCTACATCGGCAGCAAAGTCGAAGAAATTCACGTTGGTAATCGATGCTGGTCATGGTGGTTCAGATGCAGGAGCCATAGGTGCGCTGACCAAGGAGAAAACCATCAACTTGAACGTGGCTTTGGCCTTTGGCAGACTGGTGGAACGCAACTGTCCGGACGTAAAAGTGATTTATACCCGCAAGACCGATGTCTTTATTCCCTTGCATACCCGTGCCGATATCGCCAACCGCAACAAGGCAGACCTCTTTATCTCCATACATACCAACGCCTTGCCCAAGGGACGCATATCGAGAGGTCTGGAAACCTATACCTTAGGAATGCACCGGGCGGCAGACAATCTGGCTGTCGCCAAGCGCGAGAACGAGGTAATCCTGTATGAAACGGACTATAAGCAGCGCTATCAGGGATTCGACCCGCGTTCGTCGGAGAGCTATATCATGTTTGAGTTCATGCAAGACCAGAATATGGCGCAAAGCGTGGAGCTGGCCAAGTTTGTCCAGAAACGTACCTGTGCCTCAGCCGGGCGTCAGAACAAAGGTGTGAAGCAGGCTGGTTTCCTGGTGTTGCGCGAGACGTCTATGCCCAGCTGTCTGATAGAATTAGGATTCATCTCGACTCCTGACGAAGAGCGCTTCCTGAATTCCAGTGAGGGCGTGTCGCTTCTGGGACAAGGTATCTACCAGGCTTTCCTGGACTATAAGCGCAAGCATGACGGTAACATTGTGGTGCCCCTGAAGGCAGAGACGAAACAGGAAGTCACCGTTCCTACCGTCGTCCCGCAGGACGAAGTGGAAGAAGCCAAGAATAAGAAAAAGGAAAAGGAGAAAAAGAAGCGGAGCAAGATGGCCCAAGAATTGGCTGATGCCCGCGAGGGAAAGAATGTACCAGATACGATTCCCTCCAATGCACCTGTAGCCCCAAGTGTTGACTCTGTGGTGGCTGCAACGCCGTCAGTAGCCTCGATGCCTGTCGCTTTTGCACAGATACCGGTACCTGCCCAGCCTGCAACGCCTGCCCAGCCTGCAACGCCTGCACCAGTGGCTCAACAGACACCAGTCCAGCAGACTCCAGTGGCCCAGCAAACTCCAGTGGCCCAGCAAACTCCAGTGGCCCAGCAAACTCCAGTGAGCCAGCCGGCAACGCCTGTCCAGCCGGCACCAAAAGCCCAGCAGACACCAGTCCAACCGGCTCCTGCTGCTCCGGCACCTGTTAGCACTCCTGCCGTTAAGAAGCAAGCCCCTGTGGGTGCTCCTGTGTTCAAGGTTCAGATCCTGGCCTGTTCCACCCAACTGAAACCCAACGACCCTCAGTTGAAAGGAGTGAAGAATGCCTACTTCTATCAGGAAGGAGGACTGTATAAATATACGGTAGGTGCATCGACAGACTATAACGAGATAGCCCAACTACGCAAGACGCTGGTGGCCCGCTTCCCACAAGCATTCATCATTGCCTTCAAAAACGGGCAGAAAGTGAACGTGCAGGCTGCGATACAAGAATATAAGGCAAACAAATAAACAAGATAATTTCCAAGCATTATGAAGTTCTTTACAAAAGAGGTAAAAATAGCCATTGCCGCCATTATAGGCATCGTTGTACTTTTCTATGGTCTGCAGTTCTTGAAAGGGCTTAGTATGATGGGCAACGATGACTCCTACTATGTGAGATTCTCAGATGTCAGCGGTATTTCTGCTTCGACACCAGTCTATGCCAACGGCTATAAGGTAGGTGTGGTAGAAAATGTCGATTTTGACTATACGGCTCACAACAAGATTGTGGCTACTGTGGGGCTGAACAAACAAATGCGCGTGCCTCGTGGTTCGAGGGCAGAGATTTCCAGCGACCTGTTGGGCAACATCAAGATTAACCTGATTCTGGGCGATGACCCCATCAACATCATAGCCAAGGGCGATACCATCCCTGGTGAATCGGAACAGGGCATGATGAGCAAGATAGGCGCCCTTATGCCTGCCGTTGAGGCTATGATGCCTAAGCTGGACTCCATACTGACGAGCTTGAATAAACTGCTGTCTGACCCTGCACTGAGTCAGACGCTGCATAACATGGAGGGAATGACAGGAGAACTGAATGCTACATCCAAGGAGCTGCATCACCTGTCGGCTTCGCTGAACCGTGAGGTGCCCAACATGATGCAGAAAGCCAATAACGTGCTGGACAATACAGAGCAGGTGACGGGCAACCTGGCTGCTGTTGACGTGGTAGGAATGTCTGCCAGCATCAACCAGACTTTGGCTAACGTCAATGAGATGACGCGCAAGTTGAACAGCAACGAGGGCACTTTAGGACTCCTGATGCGCGATGCGACACTCTATAGGAACCTGAATGCCGTGGCTGTCGATGCGGACTCCCTGCTCGTTGACCTCAGATATCATCCGAAACGATATGTACATTTCTCAATTTTCGGAGGAAAAAAATAAGGAAGAATTCCTCTTAATTTTTAATTTGTCTAAATAGGGAAACCAATTCGAAAAGATTCCACATTTCAGCGGCAAGTGCTTGATATTGTAAGTCTTTAGGGCATTTTGCTGATGAGAAATGTACAGCACGTGTGGTTTGTGTAGAGAACCGATAACTTATTGAAAAATAAAGTTTTGGATATTTGCAAGAGCACATTTGTAAATAAAAAGGATAAAAATCCTTAAACTACCGAAAGAACGCAAGTTACGAAGAGTTGTACATTTGTCGACAAAAAATGAAGATTTGCTTATTCGAAAAAAAATTGCGACCTTTGCACTCGAAACAATTTAACCAAACATTTGGAATCTTAATAGAAAAGTAACTATCGCCGCATGGAAAATCATCCTAAGGCGCTTTGGGACAACTGCCTTAATCTGATTAAGGAGAATGTGACAGAGCAGCAATATAAGACATGGTTCGCACCTATCGTCTTCGAGAAATACGATGACGAAAGTCGGACGCTTCTCGTTCAGGTACCGAGTATGTACGTGTACGAGTATCTGGAGCAATACTATGTATCCTTGCTGGGAAAAGTGCTTTATCGTTGTTTTGGTACAAATGTAAAATTGAATTATCGTGTCGTTGCTGACAAGAAGCATCACGTCACAGTTGACGTAGAAGGCAGCGACCCTGTTAACATTGATCCTGTGCCCGTTACAGGAACCCGTGGCAATAAGGCACCGACGGTATTGGACAGTGCACTTCCTCAGGACTTGAATCCACAGCTTGACTTCCATAAGACGTTTCAGAACTTTATCGAGGGCGACTCTAACAAGTTGCCGCGTACGGTTGGACTGTCTATTGCTGAGCATCCCGGAAAGACGACGTTCAATCCTTTTTTCGTCTATGGACCTTCAGGTTGCGGTAAGACCCATCTGATCAATGCAATAGGCATTCGTAGTAAGGAATTGTTTCCGCAAAAGCGTGTGCTTTATGTTTCTGCCCGACTGTTCCAGGTGCAGTTTACGGATGCCAGCCGTCAGAATACGGTGAATGATTTCATCAATTTCTATCAGACGATTGATGTACTCATCGTGGACGATGTGCAGGAGTGGGCTACTGCGGAGAAGACTGTTGCTACGTTCTTCCATATCTTCGACCATCTGTTCCGTCTTGGCAAGCAGATCATCTTGGCAAGCGACCGTCCTCCTGTTGACCTGAAGTGGTTACAGGACCGTCTGCTGACGCGTTTTGCCTGCGGGTTGATAGCCGAGCTGGAGAAACCTAATGAACAGCTTTGTATTGATATCCTGAATTCGAAGTGCCGTCGGGACGGACTCAAAATCTCGGAGGATGTCATCCGTTTCATTGCCGAGACGGCAAATGGTTCTGTTCGCGACTTGGAAGGTGTCATCAATTCGCTTTTGGCTTATTCCGTTGTCTACAATACCAATATAGACTTGCGGCTGGCCGAGCGTATTGTCAAGCGTGCCGTAAAAGTTGACAATAAGCCATTGACGGTAGACGACATCGTGGAGAAGGTCTGCAAACACTATGGGGTTTCTCAGCAGAGTATCTTCAGCCGTTC
Source organism: Prevotella sp. (assembly GCA_017474925.1). GTDB lineage: Bacteria > Bacteroidota > Bacteroidia > Bacteroidales > Bacteroidaceae > Prevotella. The sequence goes on from JAFVGN010000020.1 coordinate 8,935, forward strand.
GCGCAAGCGTGATTTCGTGCTTGTTCGACAGGTTTCCATGTATCTGGCTCAGAAGTATACCAAGATGCCTGCTTCGCGTATAGGCCAGCTGATAGGTGGACGTGACCACTCTACCGTCATCCATAGCTGCTCGACCATAGAGCAGCGCTTGAAGGTAGACAAAAGCTTTGGTGCAGAACTGAGTAGCATTGAGAATTCCTTCAGGTTGAAGAAATAAGGTACTTCAGGTTTGTTATTTCCCAAGGAATTTGGTGTCCAGGTAAGTCTGGAACGCCTCTTTGTACATGTCGCCGATGGGCAGATAAGTGTTGCTGTCCATAATGACGCGATTCTTGTTCACTTCCTGTATCTTGTTCAGGTTAATCATGAAAGAGCGGTGTATACGCATGAAAAAGTCGGGAAGCCGTTCCTCCATCTTTTTCATTGACAGCAGGGTGACGATGGGCTTCTGTTCGTTTTCTATATAGACCTTCAAGTACTCGCTCATTGCCTCGATGTAGCGGATGTCGCTGATGTTGACTTTGACGATGCGATATTCGGTTTTGAGGAAAATGCTGTCATCCTGCAAGTCCTTTGTCTTGGTTAAGTCCCCCTGATCCTTTGCCTTCGTTAATTCCACCAGGTCCTTCAGTCGTAATGCTGCCCGTTGGAAATCTTGCAGGCCGAAGGGTTTCAGCAGATAGTCGACGGCATTGACCTTGAACCCCTCTATGGCATATTCGGCATAGGCGGTAGTGAATACGATGAGCGGTGGTACCGTGAGCGATTTCACAAAATCCATGCCGTTGAGGTCGGGCATGTTGATGTCGCAGAAAATGGCATCTACTGTGTCATGCTCCAGGAATTTTTTTGCCTCAACGGCACTCTGGCATTGGACTGCCAGTTCGAGAAACGGTACTTTCCCAATGTAAGCTGCTATTTGCTGGAGAGCCAGGGGCTCATCGTCAATGGCCATGCATCTGATCATGTGAGTGGTATTGTTAGTTCAACATTGTAAAAGTCAGGATTGTCCTGTATTTTTAGTGTATAGTTGTTGTCATATAGTAAATGTAGTCTTTGTTTGACATTGTTGAGTCCGACACCGCCTTTTTCCTGATTGGGCTTGTTGGCTTTGGAGTTACAGCAGCTAAACCGCAGCTTCGTGTCTTCGATTCCTATCTTCACGTTGACGAATGACTCGTGCTCATAGCTGATGCCGTGCTTGAAGGCGTTTTCAATGAAGGTGATGAGCATGAGTGGGGGTATCATCTTGTCGGGTGTCGCTGTGGGCAGGTCTACTGTTATTTTCACCTTGTCCGTATAGCGTAGCTTCATCAGGGTAATGTAGTTGCCGATGAAGTCGAATTCGCGCGTCAGCGGTACGCCGTGCTTGTTGCCTTCGTAGAGTACAAAGCGCATCATCTTGGACAGTTCCAGAATGGTGTCCTTGGCCTTCTCAGGATCGATGTCCACCAAGGCGTGAATGTTGTTCAGCGTGTTCATGAAGAAGTGCGGATTGATCTGGTACTTCAAATACTCCAGCTGCTGCTCCAGGCTCTTTTTCTCCAGCTCTACCAGTTTCTTATGGTCTTTTCGTGACTTGAAATAGCCCTTGAGTCCAAGATTGGCGCTGAACATCAGGAAAAGGATGACGATAGCTATGACGTCATGCTGGCCGATGAAAAGGGGCGGGTGTTTCTTAGGCATCATCCTGTTGTCTGGCTTCATTCCGTGCTTCTGGCCAGACAGATGGTCGGGTGGGGCAGGACGTTCCTCTTCTTCATGGTGCGGTTGGCGGTCGTCGCCAAACGCGTGCGATGTGCGTTCACCGTCCATAGGTGGCGGTCCGTCGCGGTGTTCCATGTCCATTGGACGCGGCATGTGGTTGATACCTACAGGCTTGGTTGTACACTGATAGGCCATGAACACAGCCAATATACATCCTGTCAGCGTGAAGTAGAGCGTACGTTTGTGTTTCCATATCAACAACGGGGCCAACACGAAGTTGTGGAGCAGGAACAAACCCAGATAGATGGCCAAAGTCTTCCAAACCATGAGTATCTCCTGCCATTCAAACGACTGGTCGGCATCGCTGGCTGTCCTGATGTGGAGGTTCAGCAGGGGCGCTATGAAGAGTAGTCCCCATAGCGCCACGTAAACTATATTCTCATACTTCGACTGTTGTTTCATCCATTTCATAAAACGCAGAACTCTTGATTTTATTGTATGCAGATGATTACCAACGGCCACCACCGCCTGGCTGACCGCCAGGCATTCCGCCTCCACCCATACCGCTGTTGAGTGTATTTGAGGCATTGATAGTGGTCGTACCGGATGAAAGGTTTAATGTATAGCTCTGTCCACTGGTCATGTCTGGTGTGCTGATCATGATGGTACCGTTCTGATAAGAGTAAGGAGGCATCGTGAACGAGGCCAGTATGGTATTTCCGCTGACAACGGTCACAGTACTGTTGGCCTGTACGCTGCCTGTCGTAGTGGCAATGCCCTGCGAGGTTGAACCCAGCGTGGCGTCAATTCGTCCGCCGATGCCGAAGATGTTACCGCCTGAGATGTAAAGCTTGTATTGCTCCCCAATGTCAATTCCGGTCTCAGCTCCTCCAGAACCCATAGCAATCAGCGTGCCACCTTTCAGATACATGTTGCCATTGGTGTCGATGCCGTCGTTATTGGTTCCTACAGCCACTACGCTACCTCCGCTGATGGTCAGGTCACTGCTGGAGTTGATGGCGTCGTCGTGGGCAGAGACGAATACCGTGCCACCCGTGACTTCCAGCGTGCCTTTGCTCTCAATGCCCTCGGCATTATTGCCTGTGGTGCGCACCATGATGTCGCCACCTGTAACCTGCATCACGCCATGCACGTTCTTCGTACCAATCTTGATGCCCTTAGGCGACGAAGTGTAGGCATCGTCCAAATTGTCGGTATTGCCTGTATAGTTGTGACTCTCGCTGGTGCCGTTGCTGTAGTACAGTCCGCCCTCGGTGATGACACGAATCTTGCCACCGGTGATGTAGCACTCCCAGTCGGCCTTCAGACCCTTGCCACCGCTGCCCGTGGCCTTGACATTAATCTCACCGCCCTTGATGGTCATTATGCTGTCGCACTTGATGCAGGTTGCTGCCTTGGTCTCCAAGTCCTCGGTGTCCCACTCGCCATTGCCGGTACAGATGGCTGTGATACGGCCACCGTTGATGGTGATGTCGTTATCGCAGTTGATGCCCTTGGCACCCTCACCATCCGTCTCGACGTTGATGATGCCACCGTTGAAGACGGCGTCGGTTCCCTTGATACCGTGGTTGGCAGCCTTCACATACAGGTTGATGCCTGGTTCGAAGACCATGTAGCTCTTGGAGTGAATACCGTTGTTGTAATTGGCGTAGATGTCGAGCGAACCCGTGCCGCTGAACAGGAGCTTACTTTTGCCGTAGAGTGCGCTCTTATGGTCCTCGGTGGTACCGTCAGTCAGCGTATTGCTGCCTGTCAGCACGACATAGGCGGCCTGTTTGCCTTCCAGGTCGAGGGCTGTAGAGGTGGGGTTGGTGATGCTCACACCGTTCAGGTTGACTTCGTAGCTGGTCTTGCCGTCGATGGTCAGCGAGCCATTGGTGGTGCTGCCGGTGACGACGTAGCACACACCCTCCGTGGAGCCGTGGCTGGCTGTGACATGACCACCGTTGACTGTAATCTCGACACCGTTCTCGCTCTTGGCCACCGGGTTCGACATGTCGATAGCAACTTGGGTGGCGAAGGTCTGGGTGCTGATGTTGTCCTCCGACTCAGGGTAGTAGGCAGAGACGGTGGCTGTGGGTTCTGCCGTTGCCTTGTCTATCGCCACGTTGAACGTCAACAGCTCGCCTGTTCCGGCTATCGCGCTGCCGCCTCCACCATTGTTGCCGGGATTGTTGCTATCCGTGGGACCCGTGGGAACCGTTGTATTGTTGTAACTGTCAAATGGATCGTCTGCTGAGCACGCAGTGTAGAGTGTTGTGAATGCCGTAAGCATTGCAAGAATCATCGTTTTTTTCATATCCTTTACCTTTTATGAGTTAATATTATCATTTTTTGTGTTGGCAAAGGTAGATAAAAAGAGCCGGTTTGCAAAAAATATTCAGCAAACCGGCCAATTCGTTCAATGAAATCTTTGGTTACTTAAATACCAAGAGCCTCCTTTGTCTTGTTAGCAGCAGCGTCAACGGCTTCATTAGCCTTTTCTTTTGCAGCGTCAACAGCAGCGTCCTTGGCTTCATTGGCAGCATCAACAGCAGCGTCCTTAGCCTCAGTGGCAGCATCGCCTACTGACTGCAACAAACCACTCACCACGGCAGCAGGCTCAGCGTCAGTAATAGCACTTACGGCAGCTGCTACGGCAGCATTGTCGCCTACCAAACCCTTTACCTTGTCAGCGTTCTCCTTCAGGAATGCCTGAATCTTGGCAATATACTCCTGAGCTGCTTCAGGATTGCTCTTGATGAGCTCGGCAACCTTTTGCTTGATTTGCTCTAGGGTCTCTTGCAGCTTGTTGACATTGCTTTCCTGCAAATCTTCATTCAGATCTTCAATAGTAGCTTCGACAGCCTGGTCGACATTTGCCTGAATAATAGCCGTAGAGTCAACAGCAGCGGCTTCTGCCTGCTGGGTCTTGTTTCCACACGATGTGAAACTGATGGCAGCTACTGCCATCACTGCTAAAATAATCTTTTTCACTAGTGTCCACTAAAATCCGTTAACAATTTCTCGAATCACTGATGCACACTTTGTTTTCTGCCCCATTTGTCACTCGGAGGTTTTGAAATGACTACCTTTGCAGCAACTTACATTATGTAAGCTAACAGCATATAGAT
>JAFVGN010000021.1 GCA_017474925.1 Prevotella sp.
GACATGGCGTCCAGCTTCTTGTACTACTTCTTTCTCTGTCTATGTAAATCTTTCAAAGAACTCTTTCTCTATCTTACCAACAGGGGTGTTCCCTGAAAGCGGGTGCAAAGGTACGACTATTTTCCGAACCAACAAAACTTTTTTGAGAAAAAATTGAATTTTCAACCAAAAAAAATTTAGGACTTGACATTTATCAAGCCCTAAACACTTCACACATTATTTAATATAATATATATGCTCCAGAATTATTTATCTCCTTCCGGTGCCTGACCTATCAAATCCATAAACTCGTCGAGTTTAGGAGTGATAATAATTTGGGTGCGACGGTTGCGCTGCTTACCCAATTCCGTCGTGTTAGGCTGGAGAGGATTGTACTCACCACGTCCACCAGCTGTCAAACGCTTTGGATCAACACCATAGTCGTTCTGCAATGCCTGTACAACAGACGAGGCACGGAGACATGACAGGTCCCAGTTGTTACGGATGTTCTCGCGCTTGATGGGCACGTCATCGGTGTTACCCTCAATCAGCACGTCATAGTCCCTATAGTCCTTAATAATTTTGGCAATTTTCGAGAGTGTTTCGGAAGCGCGATCAGTAATTTCATACGAACCGCTCTTGTAGAGCATGTTATCAGCCAAAGAAATATAAACCACACCTTTAAGCACCTGTACATCCACCTCTTTCAACTCCTCCTTCGATAGCGAGCGTGTCAGGTTATTGGTCAGCACCATGTTCAGCGAGTCACTCTTTGACTTCACCTCTACCAAATGGCGAATGTACTGATTGGACTCATTGATTTGGTCGACCAGTTTTTCAATTGACACATTATTCTGGCTTGTGTTCGACAGGCTCTTATCCAAAGAGGCTTGTAAGGTAGCATTGGTTTTACGAAGTTCGGCAATCTGCTCTTCAAGACTGGCTACACGTGTATTAGATGCTGCCAGCTGTTCCTTCGTATCCTGATAGTTGGACTGCAGAGCCTTATTTTCTTCCTGACAAGCTAAAAGATCTTTCTTAGATGCACAACTGGTCATCAGCACCACTGACACCAGCGAAATGACTAAAACTTTCTTCATATTCATAAAATTAAAAATTCGGTTGCAAAGTTAGTGATTAGATGCAATACACAGCTGAAAGTTGTCTGGATTTAGAAATTTTTAAGTAACTTTGACGTAAGTAATCGGCAATTTCCCACAAATTGGCTGTTTATTTACACAAAAAGTGATTCAGGTGTAAACAGAGAACACCGTAAGCATATACTTATATAACAGCTATTTAAACAGTGCAGCAACGTCACAAAGTTCAGCATACCACTGTTCTCCAAAACGGCGAATCAAAGGTTCCTTCAAGAACTGATAAACCAAGACACCCATCACTTTCCCCTTTTCAACAGCATCCTTGCAAACAACCCACCTATTATAGTTTAAGCCTATGACACCATTACCAAAATTCTTTTCACGGATAGGATATAGCGAACAGCTGATAGGTTTGCAGAATTGAGTCCTCCCGTTGCGATATGCCCGTTCCAAAGCGCAAAGGCAGTTTTCCCCCTCATAACAAGTAAAAACGCAATCTCTCCCCCTGACGATATTGGTTACCAAATCACCATCCTTGTCACTATAGGCTACTCCCTGTTTGTCAATGGCACTTTGTGCTGAAGCCGACAAATCTGGCCACACTACGTCCAATACGTCTTCGATACATGCAATCTCTTCCAGCGTGACAGGTGCTCCTGCGTCGCCTTCAACACAACATTTACCCTTACACTTCTCATAGTCACAGCAAAAGTGCTCGGTCAATATTTCTGAAGAAATCAGCACCCCACCGATTTCTAATATAGGAGGAATGTCTTTTACCATACAATCGGCTCCAATCCATTATCTTGCAAATAGGCATTACACCTTGAAAACTGATGTTGTCCAAACCAACCGCCGCGATTAGCCGAAAGCGGTGACGGATGGACGGACTCCAGCACCAGATTGCGCTCTTTGTCAATCATATAAGCCTTAGAACGGGCATAGCCCCCCCAGAGCATATACACCAGATGCTGGCGTTCTGTAGCTAACGCCCTTATGGCAGCATCTGTGAATTGCTGCCAGCCGAGCATGGAGTGGCTGTTGGCCTGATGCGCCCGGACTGTAAGCGTTGCATTAAGTAAAAGTACCCCCTGCCTGGCCCAACGTGACAAGTTGCCAGTTTGGGGAATAGGCGTACCCAAGTCCTGCTGTATCTCCTTAAAAATATTCTGCAACGAAGGCGGGAATGGGATGCCGTCTTGTACGGAGAAACTGAGGCCGTGCGCCTGTCCTGGCTCATGGTAGGGATCCTGACCAATAATAACCACCTTCACCTGATGAAAGGGGCAGAGATTGAAAGCATTGAAAATGAATCGGCCAGGAGGATAACACGTGCTGCTCCCATATTCCTGACGTACAGCAGCAGTCAGCTGCTGGAAATAGGGCTTCTCAAACTCTTCCAACAAATGTTCCTTCCAAGTGGGTTCTATTTGCACGTTCATACGTTTTCGACGTTTTGCTTGCAAAATTAATAAAAAAACAGTAACTTTGCAAGCAAAACGACAAGTAATATGAAATTCTGGAAGAAAAAAGACAAGAAACCTTACCCCCGTTCGTTTGCAAAACGGCTCACTTGGCGCATCATGATTATGATGTTCGTTGTCATGGGCATTATCTCGTATATTATTTTCCAAACAGTCCTAGCAAGCATCACTGCTGGTGCGAAATTTGCAGTTCCACAAATCCTTGGAAACAATACAGAGAATATAGCGGGCAAGTTGTCGGAAGTCTCCGTAGCGGCTATTAATACGGCTCCAGAGATAGAAGCCCGTATCGACCAACCCGATGCCATGTACGACATCATGGAACGCATGGTGGAGCTAAACCCGCACATCCGTAGCTGTGGCATCAGCTTTGTTGACAGCTACTACCCCCAAAAAGGGCGCTGGTTCTGCCCATATGCCATACGGAGGGACAGCGCCACCATTGAGCGGCAAACCCTTGGCGACAAATTCAAGGACTACCTTTCTGCCGAGTGGTTTACCGAGACCATTACCAGAAATGAAAGTCACTGGTCGAAGCCATTCTTCGCAGGCGACAGTACGAAGATTCCGTTGACGGCCTACCTCGTGCCAATACACGACAAACAGGGCAAGGCCATAGCCGTGCTGGGCGTAGACTTTCAGTTAGACGAGCTCTCTCCCATAGTGGTCAAAAAGGATTGGAGTAAGGACGACTCTACCGTGTGGAGCGCTGAATACGAGGCGTATGCTTTTGCCATCGACAGCTCAGGCAACTATTTGTTGCATCCTGACCGCAAGCGCATCATCAAAGACAATTTCCTTACCCGTGCCAAGGCTACCCCTCAAACTATGGACGACAAGATAGCCCGTGAAATGATGGCAGGTGAGTCCAAAAGCCATCACTCCATTATGAATAAGGATCTCTACATTGATGGTGAACGCGTCTGCATATTCTATGCTCCCATTAAGCAAACCGCCTGGTCGTATGCCTATGTTGTCCCTGCCTTATTTGTCGAAATCATTGGTTATTTATTCGGTGGAATACTGCTAATATTCATCTTAATAGGACTGATTATCGTGTTCTTTGCAGGACGTCGAGGCATTAAGAAGTCCACAAAGCCGTTAAGACTGTTAGCTGCATCAGCCGACGAGGTTGCCAAGGGTAATTTCAACACGCAACTTCCTGAGATGAAGAGCCGTGACGAGATACACCAATTACGTGATTCGTTTGAGAACATGCAACACTCGCTGACCAAGTACATCGACGAGCTACGCACTACGACAGCCCAGAAGGCATCTATGGAGAGCGAGCTGAAAATCGCCCACGACATACAGATGTCAATGCTCCCCAAGACCTTCCCTCCCTATCCTGAACGCACCGATATTGACATCTATGGCACACTGACACCAGCCAAGGGCGTGGGTGGCGACCTGTTTGACTTCTACATCCGTGAAGAGAAGCTATTCTTCTGCATTGGCGACGTTTCCGGCAAAGGAATACCAGCCTCATTGTACATGGCTGTCACGCGCTCGCTGTTCCGCAACGTCTCGGCCCATGTGTCTGAGCCTGACAAAATAGTCATTGCCCTCAACAATGCCCAGGCAGAAGGCAACGACACCAATATGTTTGTCACTATTTTCGTAGGCGTTCTCGACCTCCAGACCGGGATTCTCAGCTATTGCAATGCCGGACACGATGCTCCGTTGCTTGTAGGGCGAGATGTTGGTGAGTTGCCATGCGACTCGAATCTCCCCATCGGGGTCATTGCCAACTTCAAGTTCACCCAGCAGCAGACCCGCATAGACTCTGGCACCACCATTTTCCTATTTACCGATGGCCTCAATGAGGCTGAAAACATGTCACACGATCAATTTGGCGACATGCGCATCTGGAAGATTTGCCAGAAACAGTTAGCTGGGCAGAGCCACCAACCACAGAAACTCATCGAGAAGATGACAGACGAGGTACACCATTTTGTAGGCGATGCCGAGCAAAGCGACGACCTGACGATGCTGGCGATACAGTATAAGAGGTGAGCAGTAATTAGGTACTAGTTAAGAGGTAAGAAACAAGAATTCAGAGATGGATACTATTAACGGATTTTTCGTCACGTTGAGCAACTTACTATGGGGGTGGCCAATGATTATCATACTCTTAGGGACACACGTGTTCCTGACTTTCCGACTGCGCTTTCCTCAGCGCAAACTGCTGACGGGCATCCGTTTGTCGGTGAAAAAGGACCCTGACACCAAGGGCGATGTCAGTCAGTTCGGTGCCCTGACGACAGCCCTTGCAGCCACCATTGGGACAGGCAACATCGTAGGAGTGGCAACGGCAGTGACACTGGGGGGCCCCGGAGCTGTGCTGTGGTGCTGGTTGACCGGCATCTTCGGCATAGCCACCAAATATAGCGAAAGTCTGTTAGCAGTCAAATACCGCGTAAAGTCGGAGGAAGGTCACACCTATGGCGGTCCGATGTACGTCCTGGAGCGTGGACTGGGCATGAAATGGCTTGCGGTACTATTCGCCGTCTTCGCCACACTGACATCGTACGGCATCGGTGGTACGGTACAAGCCAATTCGATGGCCCTACTTGCCAACGAGACATGGGGCATCCCCGATTGGACCGTGGGAATGGTTGCATGCATACTGGCGGGAGCAGTCATCTTCGGTGGTGTCAAGTCCATCGCCAGAATATGTTCTTTCTTAGTGCCCTTCATGGCCGTGTTCTACATCGTGGGTTGTCTGGCCATTCTCATGATGAATAGCAGCTATGTGTGGCCAGCCGTCAAGCTCATATTTGAGTCGGCCTTCGAACCAGCAGCAGCCGGTGGCGGCTTCGTGGGTACTACGGTGATGATGGCAGCACGCTATGGCATTGCCCGTGGACTGTTTTCGAATGAGAGTGGTCTGGGCTCTGCACCCATCATTGCAGCCACAGCCCAGACGCGTAATCCCGTGCGTCAGGCCTTGGTGTCGAGTACCGGCACCTTCTGGGACACGGTAGTTATCTGTGCCATCACGGGACTGGTCCTTGTGTCGAGCATTCTCGCATACCCTGACATCAGCTATAACGACGGCGCAGCACTCACCAAGGTCGCCTTCGCGAAGATTCCCTACTTCGGTGCTCCCCTGCTCAGCATCGGCATTCTCACCTTTGCCTTCAGCACCATACTGGGATGGGAATACTATGGTGAGAGTGCTGTCAAATACATAGGAGGCACCATGTTTAAATATCTCTACCGCGCCTTCTACGTGATTTCCATTTTCTTAGGCAGCATAGTTAGCATGGACTTCATCTGGAACATTGCCGACTCCATGAACGCCCTCATGGCACTACCCAACCTCATCTCACTTCTTTTATTAAGCAATGTAGCCGCCCGAGAGACTAAAAAATATCTCTGGAGCGGCCACATAGATGATAAAATGGAGGAGTCTTAGTCCTGAATCAGGTTCTCACCCGTCATGTCGGCAGGCTGCTCCAATCCCATGATATGAAGGACGGATGGAGCCACGTCAGCCAGTCGTCCGTCCTTTACGGTGGCACTGTTGTTGTTGGTCACGTAAATAAACGGAACAGGGTTCAGCGAGTGAGCCGTGTTAGGTGTTCCATCGGGATTGATGGCATTGTCTGCATTGCCGTGGTCGGCAATGATGATGGCCTCGTAGTCGTTAGCCTTTGCAGCCTCAATGACAGCCTCCACACAGTGGTCGACAGCCCAGACGGCCTTGGCAATAGCATTGTAGACACCCGTGTGGCCCACCATGTCGCCATTGGCGAAGTTGACGACAATGAAGTCGTACTTCTGGGTATTGATAGCCTCGACAAGCTTATCCTTGACCTCGTAGGCCGACATCTCAGGCTTCAGGTCGTAGGTGGCCACCTTGGGAGAAGGTACCAGGATGCGGTCCTCACCCTCATATGGTGCCTCACGTCCACCATTAAAGAAGAAGGTAACGTGTGCATATTTCTCTGTCTCGGCAGTGTGCAGCTGCTTCTTGCCCTGTTTGCTCAGGTATTCGCCCAGGGTGTCATCGACATTCTCCTTGGGGAAGAGGATGTGCACACCCTTGAAGTTGGCATCGTAGGGTGTCATGCAGTAGTACTGCAGACCAGGGATGGTCTTCATGCCCTGCTCAGGCATATCCTCCTGCGTCAGTGCGATGGTCATCTCCTTGGCGCGGTCGTTGCGGAAGTTGATGAAGATGACGACATCACCCTCCTCGATGGTGCCGTTGACACTGGCGTTGTGGATGGGTTTGATGAACTCGTCCGTCACACCCTCTTCATAGCTCTCTTCCATGGCCTTAATCATATCAGTACTCTGTTTGCCAACACCATTCACAATCAGATCGTAACCTTCCTTCACGCGCTCCCAACGCTTATCACGATCCATTGCATAGAAACGACCCACGATGCTGGCGATAGCTGCTCCATTATCTGCACAGACTTCAGTAATCTTCTGGATGAAGCCTATACCTGAGTGCGGGTCAGTGTCGCGACCGTCCATATAACAATGTACGAAGACCCGATCCTTCAGGCCGTACGCCTTACCAATCTCGATAAGCTTGAACAGGTGGTCGAGGCTTGAGTGCACACCACCGTCGGAAGTCAGACCCATCAGGTGCAGCTTCTTGTTGTTCTCCTTGGCGTAGGTGTAGGCAGCTTTCACCTGCGGGTTCTCCATAATTGAACCGTCCTTGCAAGCACGGTTAATCTTGACGAGGTCCTGATAGACGATGCGTCCAGCACCGATGTTGAGGTGACCCACTTCCGAGTTGCCCATCTGTCCATTGGGCAGTCCGACATCCTCACCTGAGGCCTGCAGCTGCGAGTGGGCCGACACGGCTGTGAGATAGTCCAGATACGGGGTGGGCGTGTTGTAGATGACGTCGCCCTTTCCATGCTTTCCGATTCCCCATCCATCGAGAATCATGAGTAATGCTTTCTTTGCCATAATTTCTGTTTTTATCGTATGTTTTCGAATTGCGGTGCAAAGATAGTGCAAATCGGGCGAAATGCAAAATAAATCTCAATTTATTTTCATTGAAAAACATTCCATATTTTTTGGTGTTTTTGATTTTTTTCGTAATTTTGCAGCGATTATGAAGAAAGTAACCATCTATATTTTCTTTACGTTCCTGTTGCTGGCCACTGGTGCCGCACGCGCCAGAGCCGAGGAGAAACTGCCAGAGAAGCTCCTGAACCTAACCAACGAAGCTTATCGATTTTACAGTCAGCGAGAGACCGACGAATATTTCGAAACCGTCAAGAAGGTGAAGGATGCCACTGAGTTCTCCCAGTATCAGGAGACCTACTACCGGGCCTGCAGCTATGAGGCGATCTACATGTTCGAGTATGTAGACCGCACGAAGGGTGTGCAGCTGGCGCACGACATCTACCATCACGCCAAGGCGAACAACAGCAACGTGGGCATGTATTTTGCCACCTTTACCTTGGGCACCATCCGCGAGCAGTCGGGTAACATGGGACTGGCCGAGAAGAGCTTCCTTCAGGCACTGAAGTTGAAGGAGAAATACCTGCCCGAAGAAAGTGCGGAACCCTGTTATTTGGGACTCTGCGAAGTGGCACTTCACAGGAAGGACTACGAGGAGGTGAAAGACTATTCTCGCAAGGCACTCGACGAGCCCGGCATCATCCCCATGAACCAGATTACGGCCAGCGACGACCTTACCAAAATGTGTATCAAGCTTAAATAACTATGAGACGTATTATTTTCTTATTGGCAGCTGTGCTGACATGCATGGTTGGCAGGGCACAGCTGCAGGTAAAGGAGTTGAAACTGAAGAACGGCATGACCGTATGGCTGAACGAAGACCACTCGCAACCCAAGGTCTTTGGTGCCGTCGTGGTGAAGGCTGGTTCGAAGGACTGCCCCAATACGGGTATCGCCCACTACTTTGAGCATATCATGTTCAAGGGTACGGAGCGCATGGGAACCACCGACTACCAACAGGAGAAGCCGTGGCTCGACAGCATCTCGGCACAATACGACCTGCTGTCGCAGACTCGCGACGAGATTGAACGCATCAGGATTCAGCAGCACATCAACGAGCTGAGCCTGAAGGCTGCCGACTACGTCATCCCCAACGAGTTCAGCCGACTCATCTCGAAATATGGCGGCAGCAACCTGAATGCAGGCACCAGCTACGACCTGACGTACTACCACAACTCGTTCCTGCCGCAGTTCTTGGAACAGTGGTGCATACTGAACTCCGAACGACTCATCAATCCCGTGTTCCGCGGTTTCCAGGGTGAGCTGGAGAACGTCTACGAGGAGAAGAACCGTTCCTCGGACGAAATAACCGGCAATGCGATGGAAAAGGTGTTTAAGGCCGTCTTCAAGACACAGCCCTACGCCTACCCCATCCTCGGCTCGACAGAGAGCTTGAAGAACCCGCGTCTCTCCGACATGGATGCGTTCTACAAGAAATACTATCTGGCTCCCAACATGGGCCTCATCCTGTGTGGCGACATCACGCCCGACTCCACCCTGACTGCCCTGTTGGAGCGTACTTTCGGACGCGTGCAGACAGGCCCCATTCCCCAGCGTGGCTACAGCCCTATGCCCGACATCCAGCCAGGTGAGCGCTATGAGGTGAAGCTGCCCGTCCCCCTGATAGGTATCGAGGCGTTGGTCTACAAGGCCCCCACCACCTATGAGCCCGACAACAATGCCCTGACGCTGGCCAACATGCTGCTGACCAACGGCAAGGCAGGTCTGCTTGACTCGCTGCGCAACGAACACAGGGTGATGATGGCACTGGCCATAAACACATCGCTGGTCGATGCAGGACTGATGGGCATCATCGTCATCCCCAAACTGCTGGGCAAGATGAAGACTGCAGAAGAGCGCGTCATGGAACAGGTGCAGAAGGTAATAGACGGACAGTTCAGCGACGAACAGCTGGAGGCCCTGAAGCAGGATATGCTGATACAGGCCGAGCGCAGTCTGGAAACCATCGACAACCGCTCGGAACTGATGGTGAGCGTCTTCTCCGAAGGCCACACCTGGCAGGAGGTGCTCAACAGGCCTAAGCTCATCCGGCAGGTGACGAAGGCCGACGTCATGGCTGCCGCCAAGAAATACTTTGATGCCAACCACATCACGCTGTCCAAGAAGTATGGTTCGCCTGACAAGGAAACCATCAAGCAGCCCGGCTACAAGCCCGTTAAGCCCAAGAACATGGATGCCAAGTCGGAACTGGCCCGCGAACTGGAGCAGATACCCGTCAAGGACGTACAGATACGCACCGTCGACTTTGAGCGCGATGTGACCACCAAGCAGCTGAGCCAGCACGCCACCTTATATTATAAAAAGAACCCCTTCAACGATGTCTTCACCTTCTCGCTGCGCTACAAGGACGGTGAGCAACATACACCGAAGCTGAAGGTGCTGGCCGACTACGTCAACGCCATCGGTACCGACTCGCTAAAGAAACAGCAGCTCGAGCAGGCTTGGCAGCGATTGAGCGTCACCATGTCGGCAAACGTGGGCAAGAAGGTGTTCGACTTTAGCCTCAGTGGTCCCGACAAGAATCTGAAGCCTGCATTGGAACTGCTGGCCCACTTCCTTCGCGCTGCCAAGGGCGACGACGATGCGCTGGACGAGACGAAGGATGAAGACAAGGTGACCCGCAAAAGTTTCGGCAAGGAAAAGAGTGACGTGGCAGGTCCCATGCTGCAGTATATCATGTACGGCAAACAGTCGACATTCCTCACCCAGCTGTCGAAGAAGGAAATCAAGGCCCTGAAGAACGAGGACCTGCTGGCACAGCTGAAAGAGTTGCAGCAGTACGACTGCGAGCTGTTCTACTGCGGACAGCAGCCCATCGAGCAGGTTGCGACAACGTTGCAGCACACACTGCCCATGGCTCAGTGTCAGCACCCAATGGCCGACACCTTCCGTCCGCTTACAGAGTACGCTGAGCCTGCCGTCTACTTCTACAACGTGCCGAAGTCGCGCCAGAACTACGTCATCAGCTACGACGTCATCAGCCCACTGCCCACCAGCGAACAGCGTGCTACGCAGAAGCTGTGGGACGAATACTTCGGTGGCGGCATGTCGTCAGTCCTGTTCCAGAACGTCCGTGAGTTCAACTCGCTGGCATACTCCACATCAGGCATCACCTCCAGTCCGAGTCTCGCAGAACACCCCAACAACACGCTGGCCTATATAACCATTACAGGCACGCAGGCCGACAAGAGCCTGAAGGCCATGGCGGTAGTCGACTCACTGTTGCACCAAATGCCCATGAAGGAGGAAAACCTGCAGGCTGCCCGTCAAAGCTTGCTGAACGACATCCAGAACAACTTCCCCACCTTCCGCGAAATAGCAGCCTACGTGGCCAACCAGCGCATGTTAGGCTATACGCACGACCCACAGAGCGACATGGCCCGCCTGCTCCCCACAGTCACTACGCAGGCTGTGCAGCAGTTCCACCAGCAGCACATCGCCAACAACAAGAACCGCGTATGGATTATCATCGGTGACAAGAAGCTGACCGACATGAAGGCCCTCGCCCGTTACGGCAAGGTCATAGAGCTAAAAAAAGAGGACGTCTACAGATAACCCTGTTACATTTTCCTTCCTCATTCCTCGATAACATTTTATTGATTGAATAGTTTTAAGGATGCAAAAGTTTTTGCATCCTTAAAAAAATGTGTTCGCAAACAACGACCTTTGTTTGCATGCAAAATGACAATTTGTAAGCAAAAAGGGACTGATATCAGCTTATTCGTTTCAAAATGAAAGAAAAACAAGCAATTTTCGAACAAAATGTAAGTGCTAAAGAAAATTAAGAACGAAAACGAAAGAAGAAATTTGTGTATTCCGACATTTTGTATTACCTTTGCACTCGAAATCAGACAAAATGTAAGTAAAAACAAGGATAATATGACAAATTGCAAACTTCAGACATCGCAGATGAAACGACAAGATGAACGGAGGACACAGAAAGGACTTTATCAGCCAGACTACGAGCACGATGCTTGCGGCGTGGGCATGGTGGTAAACATTCACGGTGGCAAGAGCCACGAGCTGGTGGACAATGCGCTGAAAGTGCTGGAAAACATGGAGCACCGTGGAGCTGAGACGCGCGACAAGACGGGCGACGGAGCGGGCATCATGGTTCAGATTCCCCACGAGTTCATTCTTTTGCAAGGCATTCCCGTGCCGGAGAAAGGCCGATATGGCACAGGACTGGTGTTCCTACCCAAGGAAGAAAAGGCGCAGGAAGAGATCCTGAGTATCATGATTGAAGAAATAGAGCATGAAGGCCTGCAACTGATGCACGTGCGCACAGTGCCTACGTGTCCAGAGGCACTTGGTAAGGCAGCTCGCGAGGTGGAACCAGTCATCAAGCAGATTTTCGTAACGGGTGCAACGGAGGAACAAGCAGAAACGCTTGACCGCATATTATATAAGATAAGGAAAAGGATTGAGAACAGGATAACATTTAAGGATTTCTACATCTGTTCGCTATCCAGCAAGAACATTATCTATAAGGGAATGCTGACAAGCGGACAGCTGCGGCGGTATTTCCCAGACCTGTCAAACCCGTACTTTACGAGCGGACTGGCGCTGGTACACTCGCGCTTCAGCACCAACACCTTCCCAACGTGGTCGCTGGCACAGCCTTTCCGTCTGTTGGCACACAACGGTGAGATCAACACCATTCGTGGCAATCGCGGCTGGATGAAGGCACGCGAGAGTGTGCTGAGCAGTGAGGCACTGGGCGACATCAAGAATCTGCGGCCTATCGTACAAGAAGGCATGAGCGACTCTGCCAGTCTGGACAACGTGTTCGAATTTCTCATCATGAGCGGACTCTCGCTACCACAGGCGATGGCTATCCTCGTACCAGAGAGTTTCAACGACAAGAACCCCATATCGGAGGACTTGAAAGCTTTCTACGAGTATCATTCTATCATGATGGAGCCGTGGGACGGTCCTGCCGCCCTGCTGTTCTCGGACGGCCGCTATGCTGGTGGCCTGTTAGACAGGAACGGACTTCGCCCCAGCCGCTATACGATAACCAAGCAGGGCTTGATGGTCGTGGCATCGGAAGTAGGTGTCATGGACTTCGAACCTGGTGACGTCGTCAGCAAGGGCAGGTTGCAGCCTGGCAAGATTCTGCTCGTCGACACACAGGAGGGTAAGATATATTACGATGGTGAGATTAAGGAACAGCTGGCCAAGGCGCATCCCTACCGTGAGTGGCTCAGCGAGAATCGTGTTCAGTTAGAAAAGCTGAAGAGTGGCCGCCATGTGGACAATGGCGTGAAGGACCTGGAGCATAAGCTCATCAGCTTCGGCTTCGGACAGGAGGACATAGACAAGACCATCATACCGATGGCAACAGCCGGACAGGAACCTGTAGCCGCCATGGGCAACGACACACCGCTGGCTGTCGTGGACGGTCGCCCGCAGGTGCTATTCAACTATTTCCGTCAGCAGTTTGCACAGGTAACGAACCCCGCCATCGACCCCATCCGCGAAGAGCTGGTGATGAGTCTAACGGAGTATATCGGTGCTGTAGGCACGAATATCCTGACGCCCGATGCCTCGAACTGCAAGATGGTGCGTCTGCCACAACCCGTATTGACCAACACACAACTTGACATATTATGTAACATCAGGTACAAAGGCTTCAAGACCAAGAAACTTCCCATGTTGTTCGATATCAGCGGAGGTGAAGAAGGTCTGCGCAAGGCACTCGATGAGCTGTGCAAGGAGGCTGAGGCGAGTGTGGACGAAAGTGTCAACTACATCATCCTCAGCGACCGCGACATCGATGAGCAGCATGCTGCCATACCGAGTCTGCTGGCCGTCTCTGCCGTTCATCACCACCTGATCAGCGTGGGCAAGCGCGTACAGACAGCGCTCATTGTTGAAAGCGGTGAGATTCGCGAGACGATGCATGCGGCATTGTTGCTGGGCTACGGTGCCAGCGCACTGTGTCCGTATATGACGTTTGCCGTCCTCGACGACCTGGTGAAGAAAGGAAAGATTCAGGAAGAGTATCAGACGGCTGAGAAGAACTACATCAAGGCTGTTGACAAAGGACTGAAGAAAATCATGTCGAAGATGGGTATCTCGACCATCCGCAGCTACCGTGGAGCGAAGATTTTCGAGAGCATCGGACTGAGCGAAGACCTGCTGAGAAGATATTTCGGCACAGAGACGAGCACCATAGGCGGCATCGGGCTGAAGGAGATAGCCCGTGATGCCATCCGCCTGCATGAGGAAGCCAGAAAACAGGCTTTCCTGCAGAACCAGGGGCAGTTCTCATGGCGAAAGGACGGTATCAAGCATGCCTGGAACCCGGAGACTATTGCCAAACTGCAACTGGCAACACGACAGGGCAGCTACGAGAAGTTCAAGGAGTGGGCAAAGCTGGTAGACGAGAAGGAGAGCCCTATCTTCATCCGCGACTTCTTCGGTTTCAAGAAGGCCGCCAAGCCTACGCCCATTGACGAAGTAGAACCCGTGGAGAGCATCGTCAGGCACCTGGTGACAGGCGCCATGAGTTTCGGTGCACTGAGCATCGAGGCACACGAGGCGCTGGCCTTAGCCATGAACAAGCTGGGCACCAGAAGCAATACTGGCGAGGGTGGTGAGGACAATGCCCGCTACCACACGGAGGTTGACGGTGTAAGCCTCTCTAGCAAGACAAAGCAGATTGCCAGCGGACGCTTTGGCGTAACCGCAGAATACCTGGTGAATGCAGAAGAAATACAGATTAAGGTCGCACAGGGTGCCAAGCCCGGTGAGGGCGGTCAGTTGCCCGGTTTCAAGGTCAACAACATCATTGCCAAGACGCGCAATGCCATTCCCGGCATCTCGCTCATTTCGCCCCCACCCCATCACGACATCTATAGTATCGAAGACCTGGCACAGCTCATCTTCGACCTCAAGAACATCAATCCGACGGCTGCCGTCAGCGTGAAGCTCGTGGCCGAAAGTGGTGTGGGAACCATTGCCGCTGGTGTGGCTAAGGCCAAAGCCGACCTCATCGTCATCAGTGGTGCCGAGGGTGGTACGGGTGCCTCTCCTGCCTCAAGCATGCGCTTCGCAGGCATCTCTCCGGAAATAGGCTTGGCTGAGACCCAGCAGACACTGGTCCGCAACGGACTGCGCAATCAGGTACGCCTGCAGACCGACGGCCAGCTGAAGACTGCCAAGGACGTGGTTATCATGGCAATGCTCGGTGCCGATGAATTCTCGTTTGGCACACTGCCGCTCATCGTGCTGGGATGTGTCATGATGCGTAAGTGTAACACGAATACCTGTCCGATGGGTGTGGCAACGCAGAATCCCGAGTTGCGCAAGCACTTTGAAGGTCGCGCTGAATACGTGGAGAATTTCTTCGTATTCCTCGCCAAACAAGTGCGGGAATACCTGTCTGAAATCGGTGTTCACAGCCTGAAGGAAATCATTGGCCATACGGAACTGATAGACGTTCATATCCCCGAAGGTTCTTCCGTTGAGAAATGGTCAACCATCGACTTCGCCCGCCTGCTGCACAAGCCTGAGAGCGAGAAACCGCTCTACTGGGACCGCGGTGAGTTTACGAAGATCAGCGGTGTGAAGGACATGGAAATCATCAAGGCCGCCCAGAAAGCTATTGAAAACGGCGAGGAAGTGACGCTCGACTACACCATCAAGAATACCGACCGTGCCGTAACAACCATGCTCTCAGGCCTTATCGCCAGGAAATACGGTGAAAAGGGACTGCCCGACGGCACCATCAACATCAAGTTCAAAGGTTCGGCAGGACAGTCGTTTGGTGCCTTTGCCGTCAAGGGTCTCAACATCAAACTCGAAGGCGAGACGAACGACTATTTCGGCAAGGGCCTCTCTGGCGGTCGCATCAGTATCCTGCCGCCAGCCCGTAGCGGTGAGCATTTCCGTGCCGAAGACAATATCATTGCTGGAAACACCGGACTCTATGGTGCCACCTCTGGCGAAATCTACATCAACGGAAAGGTTGGAGAGCGCTTTGGCGTACGCAACTCAGGTGCCATTGCCGTCGTTGAGGGTGCAGGCGACCACTGCTGTGAGTACATGACGGGTGGACGCGTAGTGGTACTGGGCGAGACGGGCCGCAACTTTGCCGCAGGCATGTCGGGAGGTGTCGCCTACGTCTACGATCCACGACACACGTTCGACTACTTCTGCAACATGGACATGGTGGAACTGGGACTGGTAGAGGACAGCGTCTCACGAAAGGAGCTGCTTGAGCTCATCCGTCAGCACTACCTCCACACGGGGTCTGCACTTGCCGGAAGAATGCTGGACGACTGGTCACACTACGTCGAGGACTTCATCCAAGTGGTGCCCATCGAGTACAAGCGCGTCCTGGAGGAGGAGAAGATGGCGCGCCTGCATGAGAAGATTGCAGACATCCAGCGAGATTATTAACTCAACAAGATTATTACTTTCATTATATTGACTACAATGGGAAATCCGAAAGCATTTTTAGATATACACCGCCAAGAGGCGGGTTACCGTCCGATTCACGATAGAATCCACGACTTTGGCGAGGTGGAGCAGACGCTCAGCACCCGCGAGCGCAAGCTTCAGGCAAGCCGCTGCATGGACTGCGGTGTACCTTTCTGCCACTGGGCATGTCCGTTGGGCAACAAGGCCCCCGAATGGAACGACGCACTATATAAGGGCGATTGGGAACTGGCTTACCGTCTGTTGAACAGCACCAACCCCTTCCCTGAATTTACTGGTCGCATTTGTCCTGCACTGTGCGAGAAAGCCTGCGTGCTCAACCGCTTCAACCACGAGCCCACCACCAACCGCGAGGACGAGTGCGCCATCACCGAGGCGGCATTCCGCGAGGGCTATATACAGCCCCACACCGACATCGTCCGTAACGGGAAGAAAGTTGCCGTGATTGGTGCAGGTCCTGCCGGACTTGCTGCCGCCAACGACCTGAACCTGATGGGCTACAGCGTGACGGTCTTCGAGAAGAACGAATCCGCAGGAGGCCTGCTCCGCTACGGCATCCCCAACTTCAAGCTCAACAAGGCCATCATCGATCGCCGTATCGCCCTGCTCGAACAGGAAGGCATCGAGTTCCGCTACGGTGCAGCCATAGAGAGTGCTGCTTTGTCACAACAGCTCTCCCCCGAGTACGATGCCGTCGTCATCGCCACCGGCACGCCTACAGCCCGTGACTTAAAAGCTCCAGGCCGTGAACTGAAAGGCGTCCATTTCGCCCTCGAACTGCTCTCACAGCAGAACCGCGTACTGGCAGGAATGGAATTCACGAAGGACGAGCGCATCACCGCCAAGGGCAAGGACGTACTCGTCATTGGCGGAGGTGACACGGGCAGCGACTGCATCGGCACAGCCCATCGTCAGGGGTGCAAGAGTGTAACACAGATTGAAATCATGCCCAAGCCTGTAGAAGGACCTGAGGATCCCCAGAACCCTTGGCCCAACTGGCCCCGTACGCTGAAAACCACATCGTCGCACGAGGAGGGCTGCACACGTCGCTGGAACATCAACACGCTGGAGTTCTTAGGCGAGAACGGAAAACTGACGGGTGTCAAGGTTCAGGAGATTGACTGGAAACCAAATCCTGAAGGTGGACGACCCATCATGGTTGAGAAGGGGAAACCGGAGGTTATCAAAGCCGAACTCGTACTCCTTGCCATGGGTTTCCTGAAGCCCGATCATCCGCAGTATCCAGACAATGTATTCGTATGTGGCGATGCCGCCAACGGTGCCTCCCTTGTTGTCAGGGCGCTCGCAAGCGGCAGACAGACAGCACAGAAAGTTAACGATTATCTGAAGTAATATGAACAAGATACAATTCACCAAAATGCATGGTTGCGGCAACGACTACATCTATGTAGACGTCACGCGCTATGCCATCGACGACCCTGTTGCGGCTGCACGCCAATGGAGCGACCGTCACAAGGGCATTGGCTCAGACGGCCTCGTACTCATAGACAAGAGTCCTATTCCCGAGGCAGACTTTTCCATGCGTATATTCAATGCTGACGGGAGCGAGGCGATGATGTGCGGCAATGCATCGAGGTGTATTGGGAAATATCTTTATGAGCGAGGACTGACGGACAAGACTGAAATACGCCTCCTCACCCTCTCTGGCGTCAAGAACCTGCAACTGCACGTTCGCGAAGACGTGGTGGAGAGTGTCACGGTAGATATGCTGGAACCTGTCTTTGAGGACAGCTCACTATACATAAGCAGTCGTGACGCTGGCAAGGGGACTTTCGTATCCATGGGCAACCCTCACTATGTCATTTTTACAGAAAATGTCGATCAGGTGGGCGAAACAGGACGTGTACTGGAATATCACCCTGCGTTTAGCCAGCGTTGCAACATCGAGTTTGCACGCATCGAGGCTGATGGCACCATCCGCACACGCGTCTGGGAACGGGGCAGCGGCATCACACAGGCTTGCGGAACAGGCGCCTGCGCTACTGCCGTAGCAGCAGCAATGACGGGCAAGGCTGGCAGGGAATCGCAAATCGTGATGGATGGCGGTACGCTCAGCATCGAGTGGCGCGAGGCCGACAACCATGTCTATATGACAGGTCCCGCCACATTTGTTTTCGATGGAGAAATAGATATGGACAAACTTCAAACAACATAAAAACTATGGCATTAGTAAACATTCATTTCCTAAACTTACAGAACAATTATTTGTTTGCCGACATTGCCAAGAAGGTCAATGCCTTCAAGGTGATGCACCCCAATGCCGATGTCATCTCGCTGGGCATTGGCGACGTGACACAACCCTTGGCGCCTGCCGTCGTGGAAGCGATGCATCAGGCAGTCAACGAAATGGGGACGGCAGAGGGATTTCGCGGCTACGGTCCTGAGCAGGGCTATGACTTCCTGCGCGAGGCCATCCTGAAGAACGACTTCCTGCCGCGTGGAATACATCTGAACATGGATGAGATATTCATCAACGACGGTGCGAAAAGTGACACAGGCAATTTCCAGGAGTTGCTGCATTGGGACAACTTCATAGGCGTCACCGACCCCATCTACCCCGTCTACATCGACTCTAACGTGATGATTGGCCGTTGTGGCACTTTCCGTGACGGACGTTGGACAAACGTACGTTACATGCCCTGCACGGCAGAGAACGGCTTTGTGCCGCCACTGCCTACCGGAAGGCCTGTTGACGTCATCTACCTCTGCTATCCCAACAACCCCACAGGCACGGTCATCACCAAACAGGAACTGCGCAAATGGGTGAACTACGCGCTGAAGAACGATGCCCTCATCCTCTACGATGCCGCCTATCAGGCCTACATCCGCGACCCGCAGATTCCACATAGCATCTACGAAATCCGAGGTGCCCGCAAGTGTGCCGTTGAGTTCCATTCGTTCTCGAAGACCGCTGGTTTTACAGGTATCCGCTGTGGATATACCATCGTGCCGAAGGATGTCAGCGTCTCTACTTTCGAGGGTGAGCGCATCCCGCTCAACCAGCTCTGGCTTCGTCGCCAGTGTACGAAGTTCAATGGCACGAGCTACATATCGCAACGTGCAGCCGAAGCCATCTACACACCGGAAGGCAAGCAGCAAATCAAGCAAACCATCGACTACTATATGGACAATGCCCACCAGATGCTGACCCGCCTGCGCGCTCTCGGCTACGAGGTCTATGGCGGTGAGAATGCTCCTTACATCTGGATGCGCACGCCCGACGGCTCCAGTTCCTGGAAATTCTTCGAGAATCTGCTCTACGGTGCCAACGTCGTCTGCACCCCTGGAGTCGGTTTCGGTCCCAGCGGAGAAGGCTACGTGCGATTCACCGCCTTCGGAAGTCATGAGCGCACCAACGAGGCCCTTGACCGCATAGAGGCGTGGAGCAAAATATAGTTCACAATGGCATTAACGACAATATGACATTTTCAACAATCAACAAATAGTAAAACAAAAATTAAACGATTATGGAAACATTAAGATTTCAGGTTGTCGGTGAGGCTTTCAAGAAGAAGCCGCTCGACGTAAAAACGCCAGTAGAGAGACCCGCAAAGTATTTTGGCAAGAAGGTTTTCTCGCGTGAGAAGATGTACAAGTACCTGCCGAAGGATGTATACCACAAGATGATAGATGTGATGGACAATGGTGCACGACTCGACCGCGAGGTGGCCGATGCCGTAGCAGAAGGCATGAAGCAGTGGGCTACGGAAGAGGGTGTGACACACTACACGCACTGGTTCCAGCCACTGACAGAAGGCACAGCTGAGAAGCACGACTCGTTCATCGAGCACGACGGCAAGGGCGGCATGGTGGAAGAGTTTACTGGTAAGCTGCTCGTCCAGCAGGAGCCTGACGCATCGTCATTCCCCAGCGGTGGCATCCGCTCAACATTCGAGGCTCGTGGCTATTCGGCTTGGGATCCGACGTCACCGGTGTTTATCATCGACGACACGCTCTGTATCCCCACCGTATTCATTTCCTATTCTGGCGAGGCACTTGACTATAAGGCTCCGCTACTGAGAGCACTTCATGCTGTAAACCTGGCAGCAACGGACGTGTGCCACTACTTCGATCCCAGCGTCAAGAAAGTCACTTCCAACCTCGGCTGGGAGCAGGAGTACTTCCTCGTGGATGAAGGGCTCTATGCTGCACGCCCCGACTTACTCCTGACAGGCAGGACACTGATGGGTCACGACTCGGCCAAGAACCAGCAGATGGACGACCACTACTTTGGCGCTATCCCTGAGCGCGTAGCTGCCTTCATGCGTGAGCTGGAAATTGAGGCACTGGAGCTGGGCATCCCCTGCAAGACGCGCCACAACGAGGTGGCACCGAACCAGTTTGAGTTGGCACCTATCTTCGAGGAGACCAATCTGGCCGTTGACCACAACATGCTGTTGATGTCGGTGATGAAGCGGGTGGCTCGCAAGCATGGCTTCCGCGTACTGCTGCACGAGAAACCGTTTGCAGGCATCAACGGAAGCGGTAAGCACAACAACTGGTCGCTTTCTACTGACAACGGCATACTGCTGCATGCTCCTGGCAAGACCCCAGAGCAAAACCTGCGCTTTGCTACATTCATTGTCGAGACGCTGATGGGTGTCTATAAGCACAACGGACTGTTGAAGGCCTCCATCATGTCAGCCACCAACGCACACCGTCTTGGTGCCAATGAGGCTCCTCCTGCCATCGTCTCTTCGTTCCTGGGCAAGCAGGTATCTGAGCTGTTAGACCATATTGAGAAGGCCGACAAAGAGGA
The DNA here is from genome assembly GCA_017474925.1 of Prevotella sp. Classification (GTDB taxonomy): domain Bacteria; phylum Bacteroidota; class Bacteroidia; order Bacteroidales; family Bacteroidaceae; genus Prevotella. The sequence goes on from JAFVGN010000021.1 coordinate 20,811, forward strand.
TATCCTCGCCTTCGCAGGCAAGCAGGGCATGAAAATGGACATTCCCGAAATTCCCGAACTGCTCATCGACAATACCGACCGCAACCGCACCAGCCCCTTTGCTTTCACCGGCAACCGCTTCGAGTTCCGTGCTGTAGGTAGTGAGGCCAACTGCGCCAGCGCCATGATTGCCCTCAATTCGGCAGTAGCTGAAGCCCTCGTATCATTCAAGAAACGCGTTGACGCCCGCATTCCTGAGCTTGAGAAGAAGCTGGCCGGAACAGGTCACTCAGCTACGCTCCACGCTATTATAGACGTGTTGCGCGAAGATATCAAGACCTGTAAGCCCATCCGCTTCGATGGTAACGGCTACAGCGACGAGTGGGTTGTAGAAGCTGAGAAGCGTGGCCTCGATGTCGAGAAGTCTTGTCCCAAGATTTTTGAGCGCTATCTCGATGCTGAGAGCATCCAGATGTTCGAGAGCCTTGGTGTGATGACAAAGAAGGAACTGGAGGCTCGCAACGAGGTGAAGTGGGAGACCTACACGAAGAAGATCCAGATAGAAGCACGCGTTCTGGGCGATCTCTCAATGAACCACATTATTCCTGTAGCCACTCGCTACCAAAGTCAGTTGCTGAAGAACGTAGACAGCGTTTCCACTGTTTTCCCGATCGACAAGTCTGAGAAGCTCAACGCCCGCAACCTGAAGATTATCGAGGAAATCGCTGAGCGCATCAACGCCATTGAAAAGGGCGTAGAAGAACTCGTCAATGCCCGGAAACAGGCCAACAAGATAGAGAGCGAGCACGAGAAGGCTATCGCCTACCACGACAAGGTGGAACCGAAGCTCGACTCCATCCGCTACGAAATTGACAAGCTGGAACTGATTGTTGATGACAGCCTCTGGCCACTGCCAAAATATAGGGAGCTGCTATTCATAAGATAATTTGAGAACCTTTTGGCTTAGGCCAAAGCCCCCTTCCGGGGGTATCTCAAATGTTTGAAGTTTGCGAGGGGACTCGAGGCTGTGACAGCTTCGGGTCCTCAATCCTATTTCTGAAAATTACCCTTCTTCACATGAAAAAAAAGACAGGTTATGAGGATTTTCCAAAATATTTATTTATCTTTGCACTCTGAGGAGAGACAGGAAACACAGGAGTGACTGCCCCTCTCTATACAATAAACTTTAAACTCTAAACCGATATGTACGAAAAAGAACGCGGGCTTTACATTGCCCATTGCGCCAGCGGAGCGCTTTCTATTACAGGTAAGATGGCTAATCGCCACGGACTCATTGCCGGTGCTACCGGTACAGGTAAGACGGTTACCCTTCAGGTAATGGCAGAGACTTTCTGTCAGGCTGGCGTACCCTGCTTCATGGCCGACATGAAAGGCGACCTCAGCGGTATCTCTCAGGTTGGTAAGATGAGTGGATTCATTGAGAAGCGCCTGCCGGAATTTGGCATTGAGAACCCTGAGTTCCAAAGCTGTCCCGTACGTTTCTTCGATGTTTTCGGTGAACAAGGACACCCGATGCGAGCCACCGTATCACAAATGGGCCCGCAACTGCTATCCCGCTTGATGCAACTCAACGAGACACAGGACGGCGTTCTGAACATCGTATTCCGCATAGCTGACGAGCGTGGTCTGTTGCTGATCGACATCAAGGACTTGCGCTCCATGCTCGACTGGGTGGCAAAACACAACAAGGAATATACGACAAAGTATGGCAACATTTCTGTCCAGACCATCGGTGCCATCCAGCGTGCCTTGCTACAGCTGGAGAGCCAGGGAGCAGAGAAATTCTTCGGTGAGCCCTCGTTTGACATCTACGACCTCTTGCAGACCGAAGGCGGAAAGGGCATTATGAGCGTGCTGGCAGCCGACAAGCTCATGTTGCAGCCCAAACTCTATTCCACTTTCTTGTTGTGGCTTCTCTCTGAGCTCTATTCCACCCTGCCCGAGGTTGGCGATTTGCCACTGCCTAAGCTCGTGTTTTTCTTCGATGAGGCCCATATGCTCTTCAACGACACTTCAAAGGCCTTGCTCGACAAGATTGAACAAGTAATCCGACTCATCCGTTCTAAGGGTGTCGGCATCTACTTCATCACGCAGAGTCCCACCGATATTCCAGAAAATATCCTCGGACAGCTGGGCAATCGTGTGCAACACGCTCTCCGTGCCTATACACCAAAGGATCAGAAGGCCGTGAAGACAGCAGCCGACACATTCCGTGCCAACCCGTCGTTCAAAACCGACGAAGCCATTATGAACCTTGAGACGGGGGAGGCTCTTGTCAGTTTCCTTGACGAGAAGGGTGCTCCCAGCATTGTTGAACGCGCCAAGATTCTATTCCCCCTAAGCCAGATTGGAGCCGTCACAGAAGGACAGCGCTTGGATATCATCAAACAAAGCCGCATCTACGGCAAGTACGATACACCCATAGACCGCGAGAGTGCTTTCGAACAATTGATGGCTGAAGCCGAGCAAGCGCTTGCCGTTCAGGAAGAAGAGACGAAAGTTACAAAAGAAACCAAGAGCAAGGAAAAGGTAGAGAAGAAGAAACCCGGTATGGTTTCCAAGGTACTCAAGGCTGTCATGACTGCCGTCACCTCAACATTGGCAGCAGTCCTCGGAGCATGGGTCAGCGAGAAAGTCAGTGGCAAGAAGTCGAAGTCAAGTACCTCGGCAAAGGAACGTGTGGTAAAGAATGCCACGAGTGCCGCCACCCGTACCATTACCAAGGAACTCACCCGTGACATCTTAGGCAACCTTGTCAAGTAACGGCACTTGATTATTTATAATCGAGAAGGAGGAACGAGAATCTCGTTCCTCCTTCCTCGTTCCTCCTTCCTCGAATTTTACAATTCCGCATCTGAGCACTGGAAGGTGGTACCCTTCGTAATATCACCTGTTTCAAGGCCAAGCTTGAACCACTTCATACGCTGCTTGGATGTTCCATGATTGAATGACTCAGGAACGGCATAGCCACGGGCCTTGGTCTGCAGATAATCGTCACCAATCTTCTGGGCACAGTTGATGGCTTCTTCAATGTCACCGTCTTCCAAGGATCCGAAACGCTTGTTGTCATGATGAGCCCAGACACCGGCATAGAAGTCAGCCAATAATTCCAGACGTACACTGAGCTTGTTGGCTTCCGTTTGCGACAAGCGCGACATCTGTTGATGAACCTTGTCAAGAGTCCCCGTCAGGAATTCCACATGATGGCCTACCTCATGGGCTATGACGTAGGCATAGGCAAAATCACCGTCGGCACCCAGCTGCTTCTTCATGGTAGTGAAGAACGACAGGTCGATGTAAAGCTTCTGGTCACCCGAGCAATAAAAAGGTCCCATAGCAGCAGAACCCTGTCCGCACGCTGTTTGTGTGCCATCGGTATAGAGCACCATTGTCGGATTCTTGTATTCCGCACCATTCTGGCGGAAAATTTCCGTCCACACGTCCTCCGTACCTGCAAGAATCTGTGTCGAGAACTTTGCCAGCTGCTGTTCCTCTTCGGTAAACTCGCGCTGGCCCTGATTCACCTCCGTATTAGTACCTGTCAACGATCCCAACCCGCCATTTTCTGTCACCTGCTGCACAACAGCCTCCAGCGGATTGCCACCCGACAGCCAAGCCATCAGAGCTACTACAATGATACCACCGATACCCATACCGGCCTTTGCGCCACCGCTCATACCACGGCGGTCTTCCACATTCGAGCTTTCGCGTCTTCCGTCTAATTTCATATCTTCTATTTGTCTTAAATGATTAATTTTGCCTACAAAGATAATCATTTTTCAGAATTTATTCGTATCTTTGTCCCAAATTTTTAAGAAACAAATAAAAAGAATCGCAATGAAGAAGATTTTTATGCTGGCCATGATGCTACTTACCGTTATGGCAACGAAGGCCCAGAACGAAGAAGGCGAGGTTTCGTGGATGGTGAAAGCAGGTCTTAACATGTCTAAGATGACAGGGTTTTCTGACAGTAAGATGATACCAGGTTTCATAGGAGGCTTCGAGCTTGAATACGGTCTTGCAGACCAGTGGGGACTGGTTGCCGGCGTCCATGGCTCTATGCAGGGTGTGAAGAACAACGAGAACGACTTGAAGCTGATGCTGACCTATTCCAACATTCCCCTGCTGGTACAGTACTACCCTACCGATGGCCTGGCCTTCAAGGCTGGTCTTCAACTGGGAATCCTGATGCTTAAGAAAGCTAAGATTCACGGAGAGAAGATTGACATTGACGATCTGGAAAGCCTGGCGGGCGTGTCGTCAGACTTCCGCAACGTCGACCTTGCCATTCCCCTGGGTGTTTCCTACGAGTTGGCGAGGTTTGTGCTCGACGTACGCTATAATTTGGGACTTATCTCTGTTATCAAGGACGGCAGTTCTCGCAACAGTGTGCTGCAGATAACCCTGGGATACAAATTCCCGTTCTAAGGGCGAAAGGGACGACAGATACTATACACATAACGGACTTCGGGGTCGACCACAGTGGTCAACTCCGAAGTTGTTGTATTGACCAGTACGCTCTTCAGGTTATCGACAATGCCTTGTCCTGTCAGCTTGAGCAAAGCCTCCTTCATGGTCCACAGGCGGATAAACTCCACGTCAGGCCGCTCAGCCTTCTCAATCTGCAGCACTTCCTGGTCGTTCATCGTATAGTGTACCAGACTGTCGTGATATTCACGAATACTCTCCACATCAACACCTATGGGCTGGTCGCTGACGGCACAGATGACGGCCTCACGGCAGTGGCTCAGGTTAAAGTGTATCTCAGGATGCCCTACGATGAAAGGCTTGCCATGCTCCCCATACTCGAACACGGGTCGTTCTGTGATTCCATACTCCTCGCGCAACCCCTGGCATAGTAACAGGTAGGCTGCCGCACAGGTCTTACGACCCAGTTCATACTTGAACCTCAACGCCTGCTCGCGACGCTGTTCTGACAACAATGGCAGGGCGGCATCGAAGTCGAAATGGTCTATATCGTCATTCAAATAAATCATGTCCTGAAGCAATCGATTGTGAATCTGTATCTGTCTGTGTTTTAGGCCAGTTAACCAAGTAGAGCCGTTCCGTAGCTCGCGTGAAAGCCGTATAAAGCCAATGGGTATAGTCAGGAGTAAGCATGTCGTCAGTCATGAATCCCTGATCGACATAGACGTGTGCCCACTGCCCACCTTGTGCCTTGTGACAGGTTGCGGCATAGGCAAACTTCACCTGCAAGGCATTATAGAACTTGTCTTCCTTCAGCTTTTTCAAACGGTCGTTCTTGAGAGGGATGTCGGCATAGTCTTCGAGAACAGCCTGATAAAGGTGCTCTTGCTGGTCTCTTGTCAGTGCCGGTGCTTCTGAGGTCAGCGTATCAATCAGCACGGTTGCCGTCAGTTCATAGTCTTCGTAGTCAGGAAACGTCATCGTCACATCAGCAAAACGGAACCCATACAGTTCCTGGACGTTGCGCACCCTACGGACAACAGCCAGATCACCGTTGGCAATATACGATCCTGGCATCCAATAATAGTTGTTCTTGACTATCATGATACGGTCTCCTGAGCACAACTCATCCTCACGGTCAAGCACCCTATTTCGAATACCCTGGTTATATATGTTGGCCCGTTTGTTGCTACGAGTGATGACCAATGTGTCGTCCATGCCCACTTGTGAATAGCTGGTCGACAATGCGTCGATAAGCTCCTCGCCTGAGACCGCCTTGATATCAGGAAAGCCAGCGAAACGTATCTTTGGCAACCTGCCTATGCGATTGCCATACACCTCCTCGTCAGCATCCTTCCGGATACGTGTGGCATTAAAAAGAATACCCGACCCCTGACTCTGTCGGAGCACTTGTCTCATGTCGGTCTCATAAACCTTCAGGCCGTACTGGCTCAACACATCCGACATCAGGGCACAACTATTCTGCTCGCCTACGGGCGGCAGCTGGGCTGGGTCACCAATCAGCATCAAGCGGCAATTACGGCCATTATAGACGAATTCCATCAAGTCATCCAGCAACTGACCACCAGCAAAAATCGTTTCGCCAAAAGCTGAGCCGTTGGCTATCATGGAAGCCTCGTCGACAATGAACAGCGTATCGCTGGCATTATTGTAATTCAGTTCGAAATGGCCTTCCAACGACTTTTGTCGGTAGATGCGTCGATGGATTGTAAAGGCAGCATGGCCAGCATATGACGAGAATACTTTTGCTGCACGGCCAGTAGGAGCCATGAGCACAAGTTTCTGCTTGAGCGACAAAAGAGCCTGGACGATGGCAGCAGCCAGTGTTGTCTTGCCCGTTCCAGCCGATCCTCGCAACACCATGACATGTTCCTCGTGCATCCCCCTCAGTCCTGTAGACATTCCACCCCGTGCTGAAAGACGGCCATCGGTCATGAACGACACAAAAACATTGATTGCCATTTCCTGTTCAGGTGTCGGCACATAACTAAAAGCCTCGCATATACGATATTTCAGTTCTTCGCTAATCATATTTGGTGCGAAGTTACGAAAAGTCGAGCGAAATGCCAAATTTATTTGAGCTTTTCTGAATAATACATACGCCATCGCGTCGTCCCGCGATTACAGAATTCTTCTCAAAAAACTTGCATATTTCAACATATTATCGTATTTTTCAGCACCGCCCCTATGGGCAAGAACGGCATGATAGCGGGTGCAAAGGTACAAAAATAATCTCACAAACCTATTATATTATGAAGGATTTTGCACATTTGACCCCAAAAGATAGGTGTTTTTTCGAAAAATTGCGTATCTTTGCAGTCGAAATGACAAACAATCAGAAAACAAACATTATTCTGGCACTGGTCTGTGCGATTCTTGCCGTACTGTGTGTGCTGAGTATTCTTGATTCATGAGCTACCAACGACTGATTATCCGTGTAACCCACAACAGCCTTTCCTTCTCGACACTCGTGGGAGGACAAGTGGAGTATGAGCGCTATCCGCTGAAGAACAGCATTTCGATAGCTGCCAACATGCGTGAGGCCCTCCAAACCGTCAACATGCTGCAAAGACAGTATGAACGTGTAGTGGTGCTTGTCGATTCGCCCATGATGATGATACCCACGGAAATGTTTAACGAGGACGAAGTGGAAATGCTTTACAGGTATACATTCACTGGCCAGAACCAAATGGCCGTCTTTCATTCCGTGGTGCCAGAACTGAATGTTGTGGCTGTTTTCTCGCTTTCCAAGGACCTACGCACGGTACTGACCGACCGCTTTGAACAAAGTCTGCGCATGGAACCTGCTACCAGCGCCATCTGGCTCCACATGTACCAGAAGAGCTTCACTGGTCCACGCCAGAAACTTTACGGATACTTCCACGACCGCAGTCTGGAGGTTTTCGCCTTCGCCCAGGGCCGCTTCAAATTCTATAATTCGTATGCTGTGAGCAGCAATCCCAATGACGCGCTGTTCTATCTGCTCTCCGTATGGAAGCAGTTGGGAATGGCTCCCAGTGAGGACGAGATGCACCTGAGTGGTGACATACCTGGACGCGAGCAACTGACTGACGAGGCCCGACGGTTCGTCAAGCGTGTGTTCATCACCAATCCGTCTGGCGAGTTCAACCGTGCGCCAGTTACGCAGATTGAGGGTATGCCCTACGACCTGATGGTGTACTATTTAAAAAGATAACAGTACTGCCATGAGGATTATCACGGGAAAATACAAAGGGAGGCATTTCGACATTCCACGGTCGTTCAAGGCACGTCCAACCACCGACTTTGCCAAAGAGAACATCTTTAACGTCCTGACACAGTACGTCGACTTTGATGACTGCGAGGCTCTGGACTTGTTTTCCGGGACAGGCAGCATATCGCTGGAGCTTATTTCCCGCGGCTGTCAGCGTGTGGTCAGTGTTGAGCTGGACCGCGACCACCATCGTTTCATACAAGACTGCCTGAAAAAACTGAACGACAACACTTGCATCCCTATCCGTGGCGATGTGTTCCGATTCCTGAAATCGTGCAAGCAGCAATTTGACTTCATCTTCGCTGACCCACCCTATGCCCTGAAAGAGTTGCCACTGATTCCCGACATTATTTTTGACAAACAGCTGTTAAAGCCTGAGGGCGTTTTCGTCTTTGAACACGGCAAGGACTACGATTTTTCCCAACATGCCCACTTTGCCGAACACCGCAGCTACGGCAGCGTCAATTTCTCCCTGTTTACAACAGCGGTGAAAGCAGACGAGTAAGGCTTTCCCATAGGCGCTGGAAGAACTTGGGATGCGCCCAGGAAGCCACATCATCGAAGAGGACACTGCGAGCCAGATCGTTGAGGAACACCTTTCGCAAACGCAATGCCGTGCCTTCGTCAAAGATAAACACATTCGACTCAAAATTATTCTCGAAAGAACGGAAATCGACATTGGTGGAGCCACAAGTGGAAATGGCGTCATCGATCACCATCAACTTGGAATGCAGGAAACCTGCCTCATAAAGATAGATGCGGGCACCAGCCTCCCTGAGTTCACGCAGATAGCTGCGGGAAGCCCATTCTGTGAAACGGGCATCGGAACGATGAGGGCAGAGCAGGCAGACATCCACCCCCGCAATGACTGCCGTCTTCAGGGCAAAGAGCACTGGTTCGTTGGGCAGGAAATAAGGTGTTTCGATGTATACATAGCGACGGGCCGACGTGATGGCACGAACATAACCCTGCATGATTTCGGGATAAGGATTGGTAGGTGCACTTGTCACCAACTGTGCCAAGGAAATGCGCGAACCGGGACTTGACGGATGGGTATTAGGAATGGGCGGATAATAGGCACGATCGCTGATAAGCGTACGGTCAACGAAATACCAGTCGACGAGGAAGGCACGTTGCAAAGAATAGACCACACCGCCCTGCAGCCGCAGCATGGTATCGCGCCACGGCAGATTTTGATTTTCCCCATTGTCAATTCCCTTTACATAGCGAAGGGCGATATTCATGCCTCCCACATAGCCTATACGACCGTCTATGACGATGAGCTTGCGGTGGTTGCGATAGTTGGCCTTGCTGGTAAAGGTTGGGAAATGGACGGGAAGGTAAGAATGAATTTCAACGCCCTCCTCACGCATCCGCTCAAAGAAGCTGCGCTTGACTTTCCAGCAGCCGACATCGTCGACAATGATGCGGACACGAACTCCTGAGCGGGCCTTGTCGATGAGCGCATCGGCCACCAAATTGCCCAAGGCGTCGTCCTCGAAAATATAGATGTCGATATGTATATGGTGCTGGGCAGAGGCGATGTCCTTCAGCAGTTCAGGAAAGAAGGCATAGCCGTCTGTCATGATGTCAACGAGGTTGTCCTTGAAAGGCAAAGACATATTCTGATTGACGAACAGGTCGACCAATTGCTTGTGGGAGTCGGGCACACGGAAATGCTGCTGTTCCACAAAACTGAGCATGGAGCGTTTGGAAAGCTGGTCGAGGGAACGTTGGCTAACCAACCGCTCACGACGATGGTTGATGCCAAAGAACAGGTAGAACACAATTCCTATCAATGGCAGAAAGATAATCACCAGCACCCATGCCATCGTCTTGGCTGGCTGCCGATTGTCCATAATGACGTGGATGACGGCAACGGCTATCACTACCCACATCAAAATACCACCTATGATATACAGTTCTTGCATATGACCTATATGATTACATCGGAGCCACGTTGCTTTGCCAAAGCATTGCGCAACTCCTGTGTCTGCTTGTACTCCTCCATGAGTTCCTTCAGCTTTTCGTGATCGAAATGGCTCCCCATCTCCTTCAGCTGCTGCTGGATGTCTTTCAGATGCTGGTTCACGATATCCATGCGGAAATCGAGAATGAGATGCCGGATGCGCTGGCGAAGGTCGCCTTCCCGACGCTTCAGTTCAAAACTGCGGCTCAGCTGATGGTTGTCGATTCCGAGCGTTGCAGCCAGCTGACTAATCCTTGGATCGGGATGATGCATGAAATAGCGCTCTGCCTTGAAGTCTTCATCGGCAGAATGCTCTACTGCTTCACGCAGAATGGTGTTGTAAAGATCGTTGGAGAAGGACAGATTGTCCTGCCCCAAATCAAAGTCCACATACTGAGCAACATTCAGACTGACCAAGGAACCGTCTTCTGCCTCCAGGTCGTCAAAAATAATCTCGTCGCCATGGCGGACAATGTTCTGGATCAGCAGACGCTCTACCTCTGTGGTCTGCTCCATGGGGGTATGCAAGCCGATGGGTTCTATGACTTCTTGCGGCTGAACAGCATCTGCCGTCTGCACCCCCTGCATCCTGTCACGTTCTTTCTGACGGTCTTCCTTATCCTTCGCAATGTACTTATTGACTGTCGACACCAAGGCATCTTCCCTCACATGAAAACGATGGGCACACTCAGAGAGATAAGTGGTACGCTGAAGGTTATCAGGAATCACGGACACACTCTTCAAAATATTGGAGATGGCCTCCGACCGCTTCTGGGGGTCCGTGACATCCTTCAACAGCAAATCGGTCTTGAACTGGATGAAGTCTGTCTGATTGGACTCTATATATTCCTTGAACTGTTGGGCTGTGTGCTTGCGGGCGAACGAGTCTGGGTCGTCACCATCAGGCAAGACCAGCACCTTGATGTTCATGCCTTCTTGCAACAGCATGTCGGTACCACGAATGGCGGCATGGATACCCGCTTCGTCACCATCGTAGAGCAGGACGATGTTTTGCGTGAAGCGATGCAATAGCTTAATCTGATGAACGGTGAGTGCCGTGCCGGAATTGGCCACGACGTTTTCCAACCCACACTGGTGCATGGCAATCACGTCGGTATATCCCTCGACCATATAGACGCAGTCCTCCTTGACAATCGCTTTCTTGGCCTGATAGATACCATACAACTCGCGTTCCTTATGATAGATCTCGGAATCAGGAGAATTGACGTATTTCTGTTGGATTCCCTTCGTTGCAGCATCAAGCTTACGACCTCCGAAGGCCACCACCTTGCCGCTGACATTCAACCACGGGAAGATGGCACGGCCGGCAAAGCGGTCTCTTAAACCTCCTAAAGAAGTAGCATTGTTCGAAGCTTCCCCATCCTCTCCCGGCTTAGGGGGCGTAGTATAACACAAGCCTGTCTTCACCAGGAATTCGTCCTTATAGCCTTTTCTGCGGGCCTCATTGGCCAAAGCATCACGTTTGGACAACGCAAAACCCAGCTGGAATTTCTCGATGATGTCGTCACGGATACCACGACTGCGGAAATACTGTCTGCCGACAGACTGTCCGTCCACATTGTTTTTCAGTATCTCATGGAAATACTGACAGGCCCACTCGTTGACAATGAACATTGACTCGCGTTCCGACTGCTCACGCCTCTCGTCGTCTGTCAGCTCACGCTCCTTGATCTCAATATTGTATTTCTTCGCCAACCAGCGCAGGGCTTCCGGATAGGTTATCTGCTCATGCTTCATCAGGAAATTGACAGCATTGCCTCCTTCTCCGCAGGCAAAGCATTTACAAATCTGACGAGCTGGAGACACCATAAAACTAGGCGTCTTATCATCGTGAAAAGGACACAAGCCCTTGTAGTTAACCCCCGCTTTGCGAAGGCTAACAAATTCACCGACCACATCCACAATGTTGACGGCATCCATAATCTTATCGACTGTCGCCCGGTCAATCATAATCGGATGCAAAGATACAAAAAAGTTTAGAGTTAAGGACAGAGAGTTCAGAGTTTTTATTGCACAAATCAAAAGGTTTGTGCACATAGGGGTGGTTTTTGTGCATTTTATTTGGCTGTGTGCGCAAAAAGTAGTACCTTTGCAGCCGATTTTGAAATTTCATTATTATACATTATTAATAATATGGCTTTAAAGATTGTTGTGCTGGCCAAGCAAGTGCCAGACACCCGTAACGTGGGCAAGGATGCCATGACGGCCGAAGGTACCGTCAATCGTGCTGCCCTGCCCGCTATCTTCAATCCAGAAGATTTGAATGCCCTGGAGCAGGCCCTTCGCCTGAAGGAGCAGAACCCAGGCTCAACAGTAGGAATCCTCACGATGGGTCCTCCACGTGCAGGTGAAATTATCCGTCAAGGACTTTATCGTGGCGCTGATACCGGTTGGTTGCTTACCGACCGTCTCTTCGCTGGTGCCGATACCCTCGCTACATCTTATGCGCTGGCTACTGCCATCAAAAAGATTGGCGACGTAGACATCGTTATCGGTGGTCGTCAGGCTATCGACGGTGATACCGCTCAGGTAGGTCCTCAGGTGGCTCAGAAGCTGGGGCTTAACCAGGTGACTTACGCAGAGGAGGTTCTCAGCGTTAAAGACGGTAAGGCTACTATCAAGCGTGTGATCGACGGTGGTGTGGAGACGGTAGAGGCTCCTCTGCCCGTTGTCATCACCGTGAACGGAAGTGCTGCTCCCTGTCGTCCCCAGAACGCTAAGCTGGTGATGAAGTACAAGCGCGCTACCTGTCCGATGGAGCGTCCTGCCGAGGGTACTGCCTACGACTATCTGTACGACGAGCGTCCTGAGCTGACACTGAACCAGTGGAGCGTGGCCGACGTGGATGGCGATGTAAACCAGTGCGGTCTGAGTGGCTCACCCACCAAGGTGAAGGCCATCAAGAACATCGTGTTCCAGGCTAAGGAGTCGAAGACTTTGACGGCTTCTGATGCTGACATTGAGAGTATGATCAAAGAGTTGCTGGAAGAAAAGATTATTGGATAAATTAAAACACAGAGATACTGAGATACAGAGACTCACAGATAAAAACTCTGTAACTCTGTGACTTTGTGTTGAAAAAAAGATAAGATTATGAACAATGTATTTGTATATTGCGAAATAGAAGGCACACAAGTGCAAGAAGTTTCCCAGGAACTCTTGACCAAGGGTCGCAAGCTCGCCAATGAACTGAAGGTTGAGCTTCATGCCGTGGTGGCTGGTACAGACATCAAAGGCAAGGTTGAGGACCAGATTCTGCCTTACGGTGTCGACAAGCTGTTTGTTTTCGACGCCAAGGACCTGTTCCCCTACACCTCAGCTCCCCACACCGACATTCTCGTGAACCTCTTCAAGGAGGAGCAACCACAGATCTGCCTGATGGGTGCAACGGTGATTGGTCGCGACCTTGGTCCCCGTGTATCATCATCACTGACCTCTGGTCTGACTGCCGACTGCACAGAGCTGGAGATTGGTTCGTATGAGGACAAGAAGAACGAGAAGGTCTACGAGAACCTGCTCTATCAGATTCGTCCTGCCTTCGGTGGTAACATCGTGGCTACCATCGTGAACCCCGACCACCGTCCCCAGATGGCTACCGTCCGCTCTGGCGTTATGCAGAAGGCACTGTACGATGGCGAGTGCCGCAAGGAGGTTGTTTATCCTGAAGTGTCTAAATACGTTAGCCCCGAGGCTTTCGTCGTGAAGGTGCTCGACCACCACGTAGAGGCTGCTAAGCACAACCTGAAGGGTGCACCCATCGTGGTTGCCGGTGGTTACGGTATGGGGTCGAAGGAAAACTTCGACCTGCTGTTCCAGTTGGCCAAGGTGCTGCATGGTGAGGTTGGTGGCAGTCGTGCTGCCGTGGATGCAGGCTGGCTGGATCACGACCGTCAGATTGGTCAGACGGGTGTTACCGTTCATCCCAAGGTGTACATCGCCTGTGGTATCTCTGGACAGATTCAGCACATCGCTGGTATGCAGGACTCTGGTATCATCATCTCTGTGAACAGCGACCCCGATGCACCTATCAACAAGATTGCCGACTACGTGATTGTTGGTACCGTTGAGGAGGTTGTACCTAAGCTGATCAAGTACTACAAGCAGAACTCAAAGTAATGGACAAGAGAAAGGTGTGGCGAATAGCCAATGGTTTAGTAGCACTAGCAGCACTTGCATTCAGCATTTTCTGCTTTTGTAATAATCAGCTAAAAACAGGCATTGCTTATGCACTACTTACCGTAACGTGTTCTATAAACTACATCTTATCAAGAAAGATTGAAAACAACAAAGAATAATTATGGCAAACTATTATAGTGATCACCCAGAGATTGGATTCTATCTGAACCATCCTCTGATGAAGCGCATCGTTGAGCTCAAGGAGCGCAACTTCGAAGATGCCAAGAAGTATGACTATGCCCCCGTTGACCTGGGCGATGCCATCGAGAACTACAAGCAGATTCTCGACATCACTGGCGACGTGGCTGCCAATATCATCGAGCCGAATAGTGAAGCTGTTGACCTGGAAGGTCCGCACCTCGAGAACGGCCGTATGATCTACGCCTCTAAGACCTACGAGAACCTTGACGCCACCCGTAAGGCTGGTCTGTGGGGTGTAAGTATGCCTCGCCGTTACGGCGGTCTGAACCTGCCTAACGCTATCTTCTCGATGCTCTCTGAGATGATTTCGGCTGCAGATGCCGGTTTCCAGAACATCTGGAGCCTGCAGAGCTGTATCGACACTCTGTACGAGTTCGGTTCAGAGGAGCAGCGCCAGAAGTACATCCCACGTGTTTGCGCTGGTGAGGGTATGAGTATGGACCTGACCGAGCCTGATGCCGGCTCTGACCTGCAGCGCGTGATGCTGAAGGCTACCTTTGACGAGAAGGAGAACTGCTGGCGCCTGAACGGTGTGAAGCGTTTCATCACCAACGGTGACTCTGACATCCACCTCGTGCTGGCTCGTTCTGAGGAGGGCACCAAGGACGGACGTGGTCTGTCAATGTTCATCTACGACAAGCGCCAGGGCGGTGTGAACGTGCGTCACATCGAGCACAAGTTAGGTATCCACGGATCACCCACCTGCGAGTTGACCTACAAGAACGCCAAGGCAGAGCTCTGCGGCAGCACTCGTCTGGGTCTGATCAAGTATGTGATGGCCCTGATGAACGGTGCCCGCCTGGGTATCGCTGCACAGAGTGTAGGTGTTGAGCAGGAGGCTTACAACGAGGGTCTGGCCTATGCCAAGGAGCGTCAGCAGTTCGGTGACAAGATCATCAACTTCCCCGCTGTTTACGATATGCTCTCTCGCATGAAGGCTAAGCTCGATGCTGGTCGTTCTCTGTTGTACGAGACAGCATGCTATGTTGACATATACAAGTGCCTCGAGGATATCGAGCGTGACCGCAAGCTCACACCCGAGGAGAAGCAGGAGCTGAAGAAGTATCAGCGTCTGGCCGATGCCTTCACCCCGCTGGCCAAGGGCATGAACTCTGAGTACGCCAACCAGAACGCCTACGATGCCATCTCCATCCACGGTGGTTCAGGCTTCATCATGGAGTACAAGAGCCAGCGCCTGTTCCGCGACGCCCGCATCTTCTCTATCTATGAGGGTACCACTCAGTTGCAGGTTGTTGCTGCTATCCGCTACATCACCAACGGCACCATGCTCGCAAACATCAAGGACATGCTGGAGAGTGAAGAATCAAGCGTGAAGGGTGTAGAATTTGCTGCCGCCTTGCTGGAGCGTGTCAAGAAACTGATTCCTGTGTATGAAGACGCACTCGCATACGTGAAGAGCCTTGAGAACCAAGACGCTCAGGATTTCCTGGCCCGTCGTCTCTATGATATGACAGCCGAACTCGTCATGTCACTGCTCATCCTTCGTGATGCCACCAAGGCTCCTGAGCTGTTCGAGAAGAGTGCGAACGTCTACGTCCGCATGGCCGAGGAGGACATCCTTGGCAAGAGCGCCTACATCAAAGCCTTCCAAGTGGAAGATTTGAAGAACTTCAAGGCAGCAGAAGACACTGTTGAGACTGAAGCATAAAAGACGAACTTGAGGTAACAAAATTGAGGAGCCTTACGCTTGTAAGACTCCTCTTTTTTATAACCTCTTATCAACTTCTAAACAAGCAGGAGGACGGTATTCCTATGCAGCGTCTTTAGCAGCTTTCTCTGCGGCCTTTCGCTGCTTCTCTTCTTCCTTGCGCTTCTTCTTTTCGGCCTTCTTTTCTTCCTTGGCAGCCTTCTTGGCGGCTTTTTCTTCAGCCTTACGCTGTTTCTCTAAGGCTTTTTTTTCCTCCTTGGCTGCTTTCTTGGCAGCTTTCTCATCTGCCTTACGCTGCTTTTCTTCATCCTTGGCTGCTTTTTTGGCAGCTTTCTCATCATCACTGGACTTGCTTCTGAACAGGTTGATACGCATTTTTGGCTTAATCTTCATCTTTTGCAACTCGTTGGTGTTGGTGAACGAGAAGGTACAGCTAAGATCGGCAAAGCTGCCTGGGGCCTGAAGGTCACCTTCTGCAATAGCACCGTTGCTGACTATGTTAACATCAACGTTCCTGACCTTCACAAACGAATAGGAAGCTTCGAATACATGAGCCTTCACCTCACCGATAGGCAGCTTGCCACCCAACTTACGACGCATGACGGCCGTTCTGGGCTTGGAAATATCAAACTTAAAGTCAGCAGTAACCGACACTGGTCCAATGCTTGACATGTCTAGAACTGTACCCAGTTTGATGTCATTTGCCTTGGCATTGCCAAAGACGTACTTGTTGTTCTCGTCGAGGGCAAAATAGAACTGGATATCACCAACCTGAGTGCGTATTTTTCCCTGGAACTCCTCCTTTTTCCATAACACATTGAAAGAACCAGTATAGTGAATCGTACCCAAAGCATGAAGCTGTTTCATCATGAACTTCTTGACAACAAACTGGTTGATGAGGCGTTCTTTCTCGCCTCCCTTAATAATGGCCTCATGAACGTCAAAGTGGACTTTCAAGTCGTACTTGTTCTTCAGTCCCGTGATATAGCCGTCAGCCTTGATAGACAACAATCCACCGGGACGTGTTACCCGCACGTCGCGGAAGCGCATGCCTTCATCATCGCCCTCCATGCGGGTCTTGAGGTCAAGGGGCAGACTGAAGTTGCGCAACACCGGTGCGAAAGACCTGGAGATATCCTTCAAATAAGTATGGCCAGTGATGGTAGACGTGACATAGCTCAGCTTGGTTCCGGCTTTCTTGTTGGGGAACTTCAACTTACCCAAGGCAAAGCGCAACTCGGTATTCTTCTGGCACACCACAACATCGCTCAAGACCAAGCCCTCCTTGTTGGCCAACACTTCACACTGCAGCTTTGTGATGTCCATACCCGTCACACTGTCCTGTGCAGTAAACTCACGCAACCAGCCATGCACGTTACCCTGCTCTATCTTGTCAACACATATCTTCATGTCGGCCCAGATGTTAAAGTGGCCGACATCGAAGAAGCCACGCTTGGGTTTGCCGGTATTCTTGCGCGGGCGATGATTGTCAGTCTTGAAGTTGACCCTACTGAGTTCAATGAGGCGGAGACTATCCTCTTCCGTATATTTGAGACTGGTTACCAAAGCCTCGTTGGTCACCAGCACGCCTTTTTTATTGAAACGTGACCAACAGCCACGCAGGTTCTCCACCTGACCCTTTAGGGTACCCTTACGTGATATGCTGACGCTCAGCTTTCCCAACGATGCCGTGTCATTGTTGAACACTACATGGATATCCTCGACCCTCGCATCATCGATGGTGAGATCCAGCTTCTTTTTCTTTTTGATAGAGTCTGTAGGCAGCTTTTCCTTGCTTTTCTTCTTGTCAGACTTGAAGGTATCAATCAGGAACTGGAAGTTGGCTACCGTGTCAGGCGACAGAGAGTCCTTAGGCAGTTTAATCAGATGAGCCTTGACGCCCTTGACCTTGACTTGGGATATGCGGAATTCATCATTCAGCAATGGCCACAAATCAACGTCAGCCTTGAGATAATCCAGAAGCAGCATCTTACGTTGCTGGCGGTCTTCAATGTCAAGACGGTAAAGCTTAGCATCCAGGGTAAGCAAGTCGATGCTCACACTGTCGATTTTGACCTTCGTTTCGAGCTTCTCAGTCAGCAGAGCAGTGGTCTCTTCCAACAATTTGTTCTGCAGCCACGAGGTGTTGAGCATGGCAAAACACCCCGCCATCAGCAACACAATTACTCCTGCCAGCCAGCAGATCACTTTAACGCTTCGCTTCACCCATTTGCTCATAGTCTTCACTTTTGTTCTTTTTTCAGTATTTTTTCAACTTCGTCCTCCAAATTCTGAGGGGTCAGGTTACGAGCCAGGACTGTGCCCTTGCTGTTGATAATCATATTGGACGGAATGTCGGCCACACCGAACTTGGCCAACAGGGGAGAATCCCACATACGTCCGTCACACACCGTCTTCCACGCCAGCGTGTCCCGTTGAACAATTTCCTTACAGCTGGCTGGATCTGCATCCAGACAAATGCTCACCACACCGAGTTTGTCACCATAGTTCAGTTTCAGGCGCAACAGGCGCCTCTGCATGTCCGTGCTCTGGTAATTCCACGAGGCCCAGAAAGACAGCACGTTCACCTGCTTCTTCAAATCGTCAAGCGACACACTGCGTCCCTTGATGTCCCTGGCAGAAAAGGTCGGCACCATGTCGTTCTTCGCAACACTGCCAAAGCCCTTGAGGCGTTTCTTCCAAGAGATGAGCTGCCCATTGTCGGGCTGATGCTGGGACAGCAGATTAACGAGTGTCAGGACTTTCTTGTAGTCAGCCTCGTTTTCCAATAGGAAATAGCGTTGTAGCAGATAAATGCTGACAGGCGAGTCGGGATGGTCCTTGATATAAGTCTCCACGTGTTTGATCACCTGAGGAGGCATCAGCTGGCTGATCTCCATGCGCAACTTCGTCATTTCCTCGTTGGCATCGGTGCCGTTGATAGCTATTTCCCTCAGATGTGAGGCATCGCCTTTAATCTCCACCTCGGCACCAGGCTCTGCAAAGACTGGCTGCTCGGAATAGTTTGGGAATATGACGATCAGCGTAGAAGGAGAGCGCAATGGAATCTCATAGGAGAAACGGCCTTCGCGTACCGGAATGGTGTCTATGCCATCCGTGGAACCGTCCATGCTATACACCCAGAACTCACCCTGGTGTATATTGCGCAGGCGACCTTCCAAGCGAAACTTGTCACTGTCAACTCCACAGGAGAATAATATCATAGCAGAAAGGCAGGCAGGCAGGATTCCAAGTCCTGCCTTCACCATTGCTCCGAGTTTATCCATCACGCTACCAAACATGCGTTACTATGTTTATTGGCTTCCAAGAATTGGATATTCTTAGTTACCTACATTGCTCAGCTCCAGATCGTCCTTGGCATAGTCAGCCAACTTGGGATCCTTCTCAACAGCCTGACGCAGGAAGAAACCAGACATACCGCTATTTCCCTGACGGGCGCAGACGATAGCCTGCAGATAATCCGTCCAAGCATCGGCAGGCTTTACAGCTCTGAGCGTCTGGGCAGCCTCAGCATAGTTCTTGGTCAGCAGCTGAGCCAGTCCGGCACTATTGGAAACGGTCTTGCTCAGGTCCTGAGCAGCCAGCACATAGTTACCCTGTGCCAGGTGCAGGTTACCCAACGCCTCAGCCAAGTTGTTAGCTCCGGCAGCCTTGCCAATATAGTTCTCTGCCTGCTGGACATCGCCCTGTTGCAAAGCCAGCATACCCAAGTTTGCAAAGACCTCCGGGCAGTTTGCATTGACACGCTGAGCCTTTTCCAGCCACAGACGGGCACTCTCAAAATCACCTTTCTGCCAAGCCAGTGTAGCCAGGTTGTTGTAGGCACGTACATCGTTGGCATAAATCTGTGTCGTCTGGGTGTAGATGCGTTCCTTCTCAGCGGCATTGTCAGTAAGCGTGGCGGCATAGAGCATTTCCTCGACACTCAGCTCACGGGCATCCTTGGCCAGCTGGTCCTTAATCTGCTGGTCGTCGCGGCCTACAACATCGTAGTTGATGGTCAGACGCGCACGACGCAGTTCTGGCAGAATGCCGTCAGCCAGTTCACGGAAGCCGGCACTCATGTTCTTAATCTGCTGTTCGCGCTCCTCAGGATCCTTGTACATAGAAAGTACGCGCAGGATGACATCCTTGTCCTGAATGTTTGAAGCTGCCACCAGCTGCTGGAATCCCTCCCAGTCCTGAGCGGTATAGTTAGCCTCAATATTGCCGTCAAGGCTTGCCTGCTTCATCTGCTGCTTCACATAGCCCTCGGCATTCTGCTGACGCTTGTTGGCCAGCTTCTCGTTGAGGGTGAAGCCACCGTCAGGCGATGCATAGGCTGACACCTCCACGTTCTGCAGGTTCAGTCCCTGACGATCCTGGCTGATGCGCTTCAGCAAGGCAACGAACTCCTGAACAGAGCCCGACTTGAGCTCGCTCTTACGCAGTTCTGCCTGCTGGATAAGGAAGCGGATGTTGGCCTCCTGCTTCTGTGCTACGATACGCTGGAATCCGTCTGGTGCCAGACAGCCACTCGACTGCAACAGTGTCTGACGGTACAGCTCGCTGGTTGCTATGACACCTTGGGCCACCTTCACCTCAGGTACCTGCACCTGCTTCTTGCCAATCTGGGCATCGAAGGTCAGGAAGAGATCGCTCTTATGCATGGCATCCTCATAGGGGAAGGTGCTCTTCATGGTGTAGTGTCCACCCAGGGTGTACGAGATCGTCTGGTTGTTGCCCATCACCTTCTCGCCTTGGAACAGGGCAGGCTGGCCTTTAACCTTCTTCAGTTCTCCGTTCTTCATGAAGCGCAGTTCCGGGGTCACCTTCACAACGGCTTTCTTATTCATATACTTCTCAGGGAATGTTCCGTTGATGGTAGCCGTCACCTGACCACTCTCTGTTTCCAGCGGATTGGGGCTCACCTTGAAATAATCACTCGACAAATTACCCAGTTTTCCTGAGCAAGAGGTTAGCAGCACCAGGGCAGCTGCCTGAAACAAAAATTTTACTTTCATCGTTTTTTCCTTGATTAAATTTGCATATTGTTCGCAAAGGTACAAAAATTTCTGATATCTGCAACACCTTTGGAAATTAAAAATTGAAAATAAGGAATTAAAAATACAAAAACAGGAATCACGGACAGGCAATCAACAAAAAAAGAGGCCCCGAAAAGCCTCTCTTGTTGCGTGTGCCGCGAGCGGGACTCGAACCCGCACAGCCGTTATGGCCAAGGGATTTTAAGTCCCTCGTGTCTACCATTCCACCATCGCGGCGACCTTAAGCGGGTGCAAAGATACGAAATAATTCTCAATCCACAACTGACAAATCGTACTTTTTTTCACGCCAGGCTTATTTTTAGCGTTTCGTACCAACAGAAAGGAAGCCCAATGGCTCGGTAGACGAGGCAAGGTATTTCTCAAGTCCCACGTCGCCCTCTTCTCCGTTTTGGATGATACCACCATTGTTCATATCGTATTTCTTGCCACACTTCCCGCACGTTGCTATACCGCTGGTACTCATGGTCAGCGGGAACTTAGGGTTCACGTAGTTGTCTGCCTTCCTGACACAGTTCGGGCACTGGGCATCGTAGGCCACAAAACCGCCGTTGGGGGAGGTGTTGAAAGTCTGATAGCCCACGATAATACCGTTATTGACCCCCAAGACAAAGTTTGCACGTCGTTCTTCCTCAGTCTTGGTCTGTTGTGAGGACATGTTCTGGTTGTTCTGGAACGAGAAGTACATGCCGCTGTCCCATATCTTGCAGAACACCCCTCGCGAAGCAGCATTCATAGCCGTGGCGAGCGTAGGATCCTGATGAATCATGTTGTTATAGTCAAATCGGCAGGGCCACACGGAGTATTCTCCTTCAGTCTGGCAGGAAGTGAGGAGCGAAGCAGGCAGCACAAAGAGTGCCATACCGAGCAACAGTCCAGGAAATCCTCTATGCTTCATCCTTCACGCCTTACTTAACAGTTTACTTTCAGCCTCTGCAACACGCTCGAAGCCAAAACTGCCGAACACCTGTTGCATCAGTGCACAAATGCGGTCGTTGCACAAATTGCCTATTGAACCCTCGTGGGTATGGTGTATGTCCTTGTCCGGACGGAACGTGCCAGCTTCAATCTCCAGTCCTACTTGCTTATAGGCATCCCTGAAGGGCATCCCCTCTGTGGCAAGACGGTTCACCGTCTCTACGCTAAACATCGGGTCGTACATGGGGTTGTCGAGGATATCCTCGCGTACCTCAATCTTATTGATAATATAGGCTGCCATCTGCAGGCAGTCCTTCAGTTCGTCAAAGGCAGGCAGGAACACCTCCTTGATGATCTGCAAGTCGCGGAAATAACCTACAGGCAGATTGTTCATGATGAGCGTCACCTGCTGAGGCAGCGCCTGCAGCTTGTTGCACTTGGCGCGAATCAGTTCGAAGACGTCGGGATTCTTCTTATGGGGCATGATGCTAGAGCCCGTAGTACACTCCTTGGGCAAACGTACAAACGAGAAATTCTGGGAGTTGAACAAACAGGCATCGAAAGCCATCTTTGCCAGGGTGCCTGCTATGGTGGCCAGGGCAAAGCCCACGTTGCGTTCCATCTTGCCACGTCCCATTTGCGCATAGACGACGTTATAGTCCATCGAATCGAAACCCAACAGGTCAGTAGTCATCTGACGGTTCAAGGGGAATGAAGAGCCATAGCCGGCAGCACTGCCCAACGGATTGCGGTTGGTCATCTTATAGGCTGCTTGCAGGAAAAGCAGGTCATCGGTCAGCGACTCCGCATAGGCTCCAAACCACAGACCGAAGCTCGAAGGCATGGCCACCTGCAGGTGGGTATAGCCAGGCATCAGCACCTTCTTGTATTGTTCACTCTTGTGGATGAGCTCCTCGAAGAGCACCCTGACGGCATCGGCCACTTCTTTCAGCTCGTGACGGGTAAACAACTTCAGGTCAACCAGCACCTGGTCATTGCGTGAGCGTCCTGAGTGTATCTTCTTGCCCATGTCGCCCAACTTACGCGTCAGCATCAGCTCCACTTGGGAATGGACGTCCTCGACACCATCCTCAATGACGAACTCGCCACGTTCGGCCACCTGGTATATCTCTTTCAGCTCTGCCAGCAACAGGGGCAGTTCGTCCTCACCTATGAGTCCGATGCTCTGCAGCATGGTGATATGCGCCATGGAGCCCAGCACGTCATACTTGGCCAGATAGAGGTCCATCTCGCGGTCACGCCCCACCGTGAAGCGCTCAATCTCCGCATTGACCTCGAAATTCTTCTCCCACAGTTTATTGGCCATTATACATAAGGTATTTTTGACAATGCATCGGCAATTTTCTCCACACCGTCCTGAAGCGGACCGCCAATCATTCCCTTCAGCATAAAGGGGATGTCAGCCTCTACCGTCAGCTGCATCGTGCTCTCAGTCTCCGTAACAGGCAGCATCTGAATCAACAGGTTGAAGGGCACGGGCGACTGCTCCGTCTCAAACTTCACACACTTGTTCTCATCGCGCTCCACGACGCGCAATTTGATGGTACCCACGGGAGCTACGCTTACCTCTACAGAATCGCTGTCAAAATTGAAGGTCTGCATGGTCTCCCCAGGCACGAGGTGGCGTACACGCTCCAGATTGCTGAGATCACTGATGTTACGATAGACGTCCTCAACAGGGTAAGCTATCTGCTTTACACTACTTTCAAACTTAGTCATAATTTTTATTTTAGTTTTTAATTCAAGTCTCACATGTTTTACTCATCTCTTCCTGATTACACACCCCAAACGGAAGGATCCTTGCGCCACTCCTTGAGCACCTCTATCTCCTCAGGCTTGATATAGCCCGTCTTGGCAGCCTGCTCCAGCACGGCAGCATAGTCACTCAAGGTAATCAGCCGCACACCAGCTTCAGCGAAAGCCTCTTCGGCAACAGGGAAACCGTAGGTGAACGAAGCCACCATGCCGACAACCTCGACACCGTACTGACGAAGGGCAGCCACAGCTTTCAGACTGGAACCGCCAGTAGAGATGAGGTCTTCCACGACGACGACCTTGGCACCCTGTTTCAGTTCGCCTTCCACCTGATTGCCCATACCGTGGTCTTTCGGCTTCGGACGCACATAGGCATAGGGCAGTCCCAGCTCGTCAGCTACCAGTGCACCCTGTGCGATGGCTCCCGTTGCCACACCGGCAACAGCCTCTGCCTCGGGGAAGTTCTCCTGGATGGCATGACAGAGTTCCAGTTTCACAAACGAGCGGACGTCGGCATAGCCAAGGGTTTTGCGGTTGTCCGTATAGATAGGCGACTTCCAGCCCGATGCCCATGTAAAGGGTTCATTGGGCTGCAACTTGATGGCCTTGATATCCATCAGTTTCTGTGCGAAAAGATGCTTGATTGTATTCATTTTCTTAAATCCATTAAGTTTTCGCTGACAAAGGTACGAATAAGCGAGCGAAAAGCCAAATAAATTTGAGCTTTTCCGAGCGTGAGTACCTTCTTGCATCGCAAAAAGGTACGAATAAGCGAGCGAAAAGCCAAATAAATTTGAGCTTTTCCGAGCGTGAGTACCTTCTTGCATCGCAAAAAGGTACGAATAAGCGAGCGAAATACAAAAGAAAAGCTTGTTTTTCTTTTTACATCCGTGCTCTCAAACTGTCGGGGGGGTATAATGGATGGCAAGCAGCGTCATGTCGTCACTCTGTTCGGCACCCTTCACAAAGAGGTGTACTGCCTTGGTCATGTCTTCAAGGATGTCCTTGGGACTCAACTGCCTTTCGACACACTCCTTGAGCACGTCATTGATGCGCTGTAGTCCAAACTGCTTATGTCCGGCATTCATGGCCTCCGTCAGTCCGTCGGTATAAAGGAACAAGGTACTGCCACCGGCTAAGAAGGTCTCCTGCACATTGTATTTCACGTCGTCGAATATGCCGACGGGTAGATGTGGATTACATTCAAGAGTCTGCAGACCAGTATGACTGATAATAATAGGAGCATCGTGACCGGCATCGCAATAGTGTAAGTGACCGGTAGGCAGGTCGAGCACTCCGATGAACAGGGTGGAGAACATATTGGTGTCATTACCTTGACAGGCCGACTCGTTGATGCGATGCATAATCAGGGCGGGATTGTTCTCATGTGTAGAGAAAGCACGGAACAAAGAACGGGTTCCAGCCATCAACATGGCCGAAGGCGTACCCTTTCCGCTGACGTCACCGATGCAGAAGAACAACTTCTCGTCGCGAATGAAGTAGTCGAACAGGTCGCCGCCCACCTCACGGGCAGGCACCAGCGAGCCAAATATGTCCACGTCGTCACGCTGCAAATGACCATGGGGCAGCAAATGCTGCTGTATCTGACTGGCCACACGCAACTCAAAACTGATTCGTTCCTTCTCAGTAGCCACCTGGCGCAGACGTTCCAGATTGCGCTTCGAACGCCATATAATAAAGCCTACCAGCAACAGGCCTGTCATCACCCACAGCAAGAGGTTCCTTCGTGCAGTACGCAGTTTGCCGAAGATATCGCTATCGTCCAGGACATTGAGGAGAATCCAGTCGGTCTTACCACCTACCGGGGTATAGAACAAATGCTTCATACTGCCTTTTTCATCCTTCATGGTCACATAGCCCAGCTTGTCAGTATCGTTTTTCAGTCGTTCGAGCGACATCTTGAGCAATTGATTGTCTTGGCCTGCAAGCCGATTGTAGCTTCCTGTTACAAGGAAACGCTGAGTCGACGGGTATATCTTGTCCTCGTTCATAATCGCTTCAAGCCAGACGAGCGAGAGGTCGGCTCCGACAACGGCTACAATCTTGCCTTTGCTATTGCGGACGGGGGCACAGTAGGTAGTGATGCGCGCCTTGGCACCTTCGTTTTCCGTATAGGGCTCGGTCCAGTGGCTCGTTCCTGTGACTAATGGTATTCTGAAGAACTCGTTCTTAGTATAGTCATGGTTTGGCCCTCCCAACTGCATGGTTTCTATCTTTCCGTTGTCTCTGCGAACAGAATAAGGCTCAAACCAGTATCCACGATCTGGGAACAAGTGAGGGATGCAGGCAATGCCGCTACCCATAATCATCGGATTATTCTCCACGATCTGGTAGGTTTCCCTGACCAGGGAGTCTGGATGCAGCAGGTCGTCGGTCACGATCCACGACATGTTGTCGAACAACACCTCCACCTCTGTCAGTTTGTTTTGGATACAAAGGAATAGGGCGTTATTCTCGCGTTCCATCACTCGTATTATCGTGCGCTTGATGATATCCTGACTTTTGTAGTATATCACACCTGTCGTCAGCTCTATCAGCAATGCCGCCACGATAATGACGGTCAGACTGGTATTGGCCTTGAAGAAGTCTTTCAACCACTCCCACTTGCTCTTATTGTTCGTTCCACTGTCTTGCATGTTTCCTTGCTGAACAAAAACATTGCAAAGATAGTTGTTTTTTGGGGAATTATTGTACTCTTTTCCGTTTTTTTATTTCTTTTCCTTTTTATTTTAGCAAAATCTCACAAAAGTTTTGTATCTTTGCAACAAACTCTTGAGCAACATCATGCATGGATTTATGAGTTATACACGATACCTATTATATAATAATGTTGCAGCACTTCTTGTCATTTCCCTGCTCGTACCGTCATTGGGAGTATATGCACAGACCGACTCTACCAAATTAAACACCCTGAACTTCGGCCTGAACTTCATGGTACATGGTGAAGCCATGAGCGGTGGTCTGCCCGTCGCCGGCAAGGACTATGCCGAGGACAAGTCAAGCTTCCTCCTGGGCAGTACACGCCTGATCGTAGACTACAGCAGGCCCCACATAGATGCCCATGCCGTGATTCAGAACAAGGCCGTATGGGGAACCAGCGGCAACGAGACCCTCAACCTCTATGAGGGCTGGATCAGGATGACGGCCAGGAACGGACTCTTTGCACAGGTGGGGCGTATAGCCCTGTCATACGACGACGAGCGCATCATCGGCCCCAACGACTTTGCCATGGCTTCCCTGTCGCACGATGTGCTGAGGGTCGGCTACGCAGGGCATGGCCACCAAGTTCACGGCATCATAGCCTACAACCAGAACGATAACAACGTTTATAAGAGCACCTACTACGACGATGGCGCACAACCCTATAAGAACATGCAGACCTTGTGGTATCACTACGATGTTCCGAAGTTCCCCCTTGGCGTCTCATTGCTCTTTATGAATGTAGGCCTGCAGGCTGGTAACCCGAATAATAAGCTCAATCAACCTAAGACCGTGTACCAGCAGATGTATGGTGGCTACCTGAACTTTCATCACAAATACCTGACGTTCGAAGGCTCTTACTACCGCCAGGCCGGCAAGACCATAGTTTCCAACTCCAAGTATGCCATGAAGATTGACGCATGGATGGCCAGTGCAAAGGCCACCGTAACACCCTCCGACTATTACGGATTCACCCTTGGCTACGACTACCTGAGCGGCGACGACTACGTGCCTGTCATCTACGGCGGAACGATGGGATTGCCCCTGCACAAGGTGTACAAAGGCTTCACGCCCCTCTACGGGTCACGCACCAAGTTCTATGGCATCATGGACTATTACTACGAGAGTGCATACATCAACGGTTTCACCCCCGGCTTGCAGAACGCCTTCCTCGGGGTCTTTGGCAAGCCCTACTCCAAGTTAGACCTCAGCGCCACCTACCACTATATGGCCGTAGCCACCCAGCTGCAAGGTCTCAAAAGCACCCTGGGCCACTGCATCGACATCATGGCCAGCTACAGCTTCACAAAGGAAATCTCCCTCACGGCAGGCTACACACTCATGTTCAGCACGGAGACCATGAACCGCCTGAAGCAGGGCAACAACAGCGATAATGCCCGATGGGGATGGTTCTCGCTCGTCTTCTCGCCCAACCTGTTTACCACTAAATTCTAACCCTCTCTCAAACATTTCAATGATAGGGACAATCATTATCTGCTGCCTGCTGTTTTCCTTGAATGCAGCAGCACAGGAACAAGCCACCACCGACAGCATAAGTACACAGAAAAGCAAGTCGAAACTGGCGCTACGGCTTCATCAGGCACAGAAATACCTGGACGACAAGGCCACGGGAAATGGAACCCGGAAACGCACACCTGGGCCAACGGGAAGACCCACAAGCCCCTTCCCCAAAACTTAGGTCCTGAGTGGCATGACGAAGTGGACAACTGGGAAACAGGTTCCGAGACCGACTACAGCATGCTCAGGCTCAACGTCGACCTGCGACTCGGCATTGCCTACAACTGGAGCAACTATTTCATCGGACTTCAGGCACAGTTCAACAATTTCTCTTATAAGAAAGACGAGTGTAAGGTCAACCTCTTCGATGCATACGCCCGCCTGTCTTTTGGCGTGAGACTATAGGGGGGTGTATAGACACATACAAAAAGTGTTAGTCTTTCCGCACCACTATCTTTGTTGAGCTACGTCCGGCAGCACCATCCGTATTGATAATGTAGACGCCTTGCTGTAGCGGGAACTGCACACGCTGCTGACAATCGGAAGCGCTGAACAGCGTAGCGCCATTGAGCGATAGCGCACGCACGGTGCCTAATGGCTGGGCAGCCGAGACTGTGACCAAACCATCATGACTACTGACCACAATACCATTCTTCACCTGCTGGTCGATGCCCGTGGCAGCACGGTTCATGAGGAAGTAGCGACCATACTCGTTGGGCAGCACACTGACCGCCATGCCCTCAGTCACCACCTGTGTAGTACCGTCGACAGCATCGACCACCTCGAGGTCGCCGCCTATGGCATCCACACCCGTCAGCGTGACATCAACGGCCTCATCGCTGTTGCACGTCACACCAAACGATACTAGTTGCAACTCCGGCATCTGGTTGATGCTCACTGCCATGCCATCAGCCACGGTATAAACCATCGGCACATCGCTGAGATTCGAATCAAAGAGTGTCTCTACTGCCTGGACTTCACCCTGCTGAATGCAGGCTAAGCTACTGCCATGGTCGTTTCTTGCTGTCAGCAGTAATGCGTCAGGCAGAGATACTGTCGGTGCCGACAAACTTGTGTTCTGTACAGCACGGTCGACCATCATCGCAGGTGTAAAGGTAATCTGAGTGGCATTTGCTTTCGCCTTAACGAAGAATGATTGCATCGGACCAATTGTCCCATTAGTGAGACCATGGCTTGTGTCGTTATTCGTATAGGTCCAATAAGCTGATGTCTCCAAATTATCAGTATTTCCTGCCAAGAAAGCAGCCATGTCTATTGAACACAGATAGGGGTTGCCTACCAACTGATAGTTAGCCGGTGACGACTGGATATCAGCGATGGCAGCATTGAAGGTTCCGCTACCAGCGGTACGTACTGTAGTGCCATACAACGTACCATAGGTTACGCCACTGATATTGGCAGTGCC
This sequence comes from Prevotella sp., assembly GCA_017474925.1. GTDB lineage: Bacteria > Bacteroidota > Bacteroidia > Bacteroidales > Bacteroidaceae > Prevotella. Next base: position 49,971 of record JAFVGN010000021.1, read on the forward strand.
ATCCGTCAACAATTTTCCCGTCGTGCTCTTTTCCACGTTCTGGCTCAGCTGACCACTTGTAGGCTGCTGGTTGTCCCACTGGTAGTAGTCGAACGAAGTATCAGCCTTCGGCAGACGAATCAGCGTAGCTGCTGTCTGGTCTTTCTTGTGGGGTTTGATGCTAAATGCCGTCCATGTGCTGTAAGGTACCGTGACATCATTATAGGCATGACTCCATTGTACCAAATTGTCACTGACACCACCTGGGATGTTGGCACTATACTTTGTGGCACGAACATCATTAGTCTTGGTATAGACATAGACACCAGCCTGCGTCCAGCCACGTTGGTAGATAGGATATTGCGTGCGACTGTACTTCACACCGGCAGCATTTTCCGTGGTGGAGAAACTGATAGGCTGGAAGGCCTCTGTCAACTGGCGGCCATTCGTTTCGGCATCAGCAGTCACCGGTACATACATATCACCTGCGTATGTATTCTGCAGCGGTGTGGACATCAGTGTCCAGCTGTTGCTGGCCAGCTCCTTCTCCACCCATACTTTCTCATAGGTGAGATATTGCTGGTTCAACAGTTCTGCACGTGGTTTCATATACAATTCTTTCGCCCAGTTGCCATAGAACTTCTCGCAGTCGTAAACGCTACCTTCGACAGGAGTATGGTTGGTACCGCCTTGACAGGTCTTTTCCGTATAGCGTACCATTATATCATACTGAATATTCTCAGCCGCTCCTGTTCCAATGTTATTGTAAATACCTTCGGTATCGTATGTCAGATTCACCAGATTAGGAGCCTGCAGGCCAGTGGGAATGGTGACATAAGTGAACTTCATCGGTGCATAGGTCTTAGGAATCGTTGCATTGCCTCGCAATTCAAGGTTATCCTGATAGATACCTTCCTGTGCTATAGTCGCCGTATTCTGCGTGGCATCGGCACTCTTGTTCAACTCTGCACGTGTGGAGCGCCCCCAATTGGCATCATTATTCCAGTTGGTACCCGTACCATTCCAGGTTACGAACTCAGGCACCACTTTCAGCAGGAACTCTACATTACCTTCACAGGCATCAGCATCGTCAGCATCCTTCACCTGGAAGAACATTCGGTATGCATACCCCTCGTAGAACGTCGGTTTCGTTACATCTGTTCCATGGAAATTAACCGCGATATACATCTGGCTACCGCTAATAGTCGTCGATGCAAAGGTAGCTACCTTGTCCACATTAGCTAACACCTTCGAATCAGTGGTCTGGTAAATATCTGTCGTAGCATACTTCAACAAGTCAAGGTCACCCACAATGTTCAGTGTGCCCGTCTTAGCTGGAGCACCGTCATTCACCTTGAATGTATTGACAGGAATGTGCAGCAGATAATCGCCGTTCTGCATGTTCAGCAACTGCTCCTTTCCGACACGCACCACACGAACACCGTCAGGATAGGTGACATCTTCAAAACCTAACACAATGGTTGGGGCGTTACCAGACATATTGACGGTAAAGACATACTCCAATGGCGTACAGATGTTGAAGTCTGTCGTACCGTTGTTTACCTTGTCCTCGATAGGCAGAGCAGCAATAGCATGATGGACTTCATCCACCTTCCCATTATAACTATTGGAGCACGACAAGAAGAGTAGCCCCTCCGAAATGGCCTGGTTGATGACAGCATAATATTGAGGATTTACGCTCTCATAACTTGGCACCAAATTCGTTGCTGTCTTATAGGCATCAGAACCACTTACATTTTCCTTATTGCGATAATGCTTCAAGGCATCCGAGAGATAGTAGCCGTTTTCACCAACTGTTATCTTGTAGGCATTGAACTGTTCTAACGTTCCCTTGAAATAATCGAAGTGTACGCCTTCGTAAGCCTTGAAGCCAGAAATCTCATCAGCATCAGGCATCTGCAGCACTACCTTCAGATTGACCGTAGCCTCGCCTGTCGAGCAGCTGCCGTCGACAGTTGTGACAACCTCGCCTGAACTATCCTGCATCTCCAAGTACATCATCTTCGGTACAAAGATAGGGCTATAGACATCACAAGCGTCTGTATTCTTACCCCACAAGTCCTCGTCGGTAGGAGCACCCGTCTCAGATAACAAGTAAACAGATACGTAGTATTGCTCACCCTGTACCAGTTGGAACGGTTTTTTGGCCAGTGAGAAATAGAGATGGCCATCGGTACCCATAAAGTAACCAGACGTAGCAGTAGAGCTTTTAAACTCAACCTCTGTCGGAATGGTGGCGGGATAATCGGTAGGGACAGATGTCGTACCATACAGGTTTGTGCCGTCGTACAGCATTGGATCCGTCAACGGGGTTCCATTGCTGTCGCAGATGCGCCAATAAATATTGTATCCCTTCTTACTAACCAGTGCATCATCATCGATGTAGACATTCATCTTCACCGCTAAGTCACCACACTCCACATCCTCCTGCTTCACCTTCAGTTTGGCATTGCTGGTGTAGAACTGCAACTGGTCGACAGCATAGTCCGCACCATTCGTACCAGGCGAGTAGTTATCGATATCCACCTCGTAGTGGTCAACACCAGTCAAATCAACTGATGATGGAATGGCTACGCGACCATACATTTGATACCACACACCATTATTATAAGCCCCTGCCGTATTAGTGCTGAGGTTCGATGAGTGGAACGATACCACGCGCGTCCTGACGCCATTACCCTTTACAGCATAGACGGTAGCCATCACCTGTGGCTGCACGTTACCACCCGTCATATTGGCCACAACACCAGTGAAGCACAGCTCCGAGCCAGCACACAGCTGAGCCTGGAAGTCCATCTTGGCTATGGTACGCGACTCGTCAGAGGCATCGACATAGAGGAAGGAACCGTATTTGCCGCTATTTTCCAAACCGAAACTGTAAGTATAGTCGTATAGCAAAGAGCTATCCCACCAATGGTAGTAGTAGTCGTAAGTCTCACTCTTCGAAACACCTGTCATATTCATCGAGCGCAGTAGCATATAGTCACCATGCAGGGGCGAGATTCCCATATAGTCAGTGTTGGAATTAGCCCAGATACGACGGACATCAGGATAGCAGAAACCATACTCTGCGTTAAGCCAAGGCATAGGCTCGGTAGAATGGTTTTGTCTTTGGGAGGTCAGGGTCTCACTCAGCTCTGTGCCGCAGAGTCCGTCAAAGTCAACGGTAGCCTGCAGTGTCATGTGCTGACGTAGATAGGCCTCCGTACGCTCCAATGGCAAATGAGCAACATCATATGCTGGAGCGTCAATTAGGTTCACCTCATAATGTACTACGGGTGCCATTGAGGTTCCATCGCCAATATACCCTACCAGATGGAAGCGCTGACCAGCCCTAGCCTCGACAGTTTTGGAACCACTGCCACTAATGGCATTATAGGTGCCGTTCAAAGCACTCACCTGAATTCGAGAGATACGGTTGGTCTTGTCTGAGTCGTAGAGCGTCAACTTGGTATCGTTACGGTAGATTCCTGTTTCATCTTCAAAGTAGGCATACCATGCTATCTCACTACATACAGTAGGTGACGTACCATTGTATATATAATAGTAGTCCAGTTCTGAGAGGTTGGCGCGGATAGAGAACTCTGTGCTAGCATTCTTCATAGCCACACTGACACGACCATTGTCTTCGGCCAATTGGAACATATCAGCACCGCCAGCATTCAGCTTGTCATGACCAATCTGGATGTCGGTAGCAATGACTGAAGCCGGACGGATATGGAAAATATAGCGGGTACTCAACGTAGGCTCATGCATAAGATAGGGTTTCTTCTTGCCGCTAAAGCCAGGACGATCGTCATCAGCCGAACCGCTATAGATGCCATCATAGTACTTACTGACATCACAGGCGATAGTTACCATTTCACTTAAACCTGCAGGATTAAAGGTCGCCCCCACTTTGGTATGTGTCGGTTGAATGCCACCAACGCTATTGTTCAGCATAAACAATCCACGGCTGACGGTAGCACCTTGGTTGGTTTCTTCCTTGTCCTCCAGCATGGAGCTGCTGCCACCGGCAATGGCCAGGCGGGTATTGTTAATGTCGGTCATCCAGTCGTACCAACGAATGTAGGCGGTAGGTTCCAGGACATCGCCATCGCCATAGTATTTTTCAAACGGCAGCTTCAAGTTGATGGGCGTACTGCTGGTGGGATCCACATAGATGTCGTATTCTACCGTATGTACTCCCTGACGAATCTTTTCATTGACGTTCTCACGGGTACTGTTACTGTTGTTCCAGTTGTACTGTTGTACCACATCGGCAAAGTCAGCCTGTGTGTGGTAAGGCCGCTCGGAGGCACCCTTATCATGGACAAACAGGAATGCAGCCTCCTTAAAGAAGCTATAGGTATAAACCATGTTCAGGTCGTCAGGCTCGTGGGTGAGAAGTTTTGGGCTGCCACCATCGTCAGTTTGGCCAGTCAGGTCATTAGTCATTACAATGACAACTTTGTAGTCTTCCCATGTGCCCCCAGAAGCGAAAGGCTTGGACACTGTAACATTCAACATTGTCTCATCACTACCTGCTACACTTGTCACAGTATTCCAGTAGATACCATAATCTTGCTCTGAACGATATCCCAGCCATTCTCCACCTGTTGCACTGAGATAGTTTTCTGATCCAGGTATTTTTTCAAAGGTACCATCCTCAGCTCTTTTGGTCAGATAATAGCGGACATGCAGATGGCCGAGCAAAGAGCTAAAGCTTGACTCTCCCAATTCACTCTTGATTTTGTTGATATTCTCAGCCAACGGTATGGTGACGCTGGCCACCTCATCGTTTGCTACCAGGATTTCCTTCGAGTGTGTGAATGCCGAAGCAGTCACTGCACCTGGGAAGTTAGAGGTCCCGGCAAACTTGATGGTATAGATGTAGTCGTAGTCAGGCTCATAGGTCTCTCGTACTTTGGCGGCACGACGTGGAGCCAAATCGTGAGTATGTCCCTGCTCACCTGTATCGGCTGACATGGCAACAACTACATTATAGAAGCTATATTTTCCTGCCTCCAGTTTCAGCGAGGCGTTATTGGGCAGGCTGATGCCATTGGTATTATACAGATAATAGCCGTAAGTAGGATCACTAAATGCCGTACCTCCAGTACCCGTTAGGGCTGTTGTTGGATCAACCACCGTTCCATCACTCTTGGTGAGATAGATACGGGCATATGTGGCAGTCTTTCCTATCGCAGTGTTAAATGCAGCAATAGCTCTTGTCAGGTAAAGTCTCAAGTCAGTCGTTTCAGAAGTCAGACCATCTGATATGGTCTCACCACCACGTTTTCCACCATCCTTCAGCTGTGCGTGAGGATCTTGTTTGTCGATATAGACCGTATAAGTCATGGTGCAAAGAGCCTCCGACAGCGGTGTTTGGTCATCTTCATAGAACTTGCATACAAAGTGAATACCTCGTTCAGCCACCTCGCGCATAGTCAAATTAGAAGGGGCATAGAATACGGGGGCAGCCCAGTTCGCGAAGGTTGTATTGCTTAAGTTATCGTCGTTTGTCACTGCAGCTATGTTGTCAATGATACTATACGGATCACCATTGACATTGATAGCCCAACGGTCCAACAAACGACCGCTTCCTTTTGTCAGACCCTGCACGTCACCATTGTTGTCGACCACATACCATTGCATGGTATAATGTGACTTGTTGTTGTCCAAATAGTCTGCACCCTTGTTCGTCTCAATATCAGGCGCCGTTATCTGCATGGACTGTGCACTCCATTCCACATTAGCCTCAGGACTCCACCCTGCGGCAGGATACTTGAACCAATAAACAGTCTGTCGGTCCCAGTCGGGTTCGCTAATGACCTTGTTTTCACCATTCAAGACTGCGGCATCATTCGATGTCACCACAACTATCTGATACTGGTCGAGTTCTGCAGAAGTAAGTGTAAGGGTTATTGGTTGGGTTGCATTCCATGTCAATGCACCATCAATGATATAACGATATTTACCCAACGTAACGCTATAGCCATCTACAGAGGAAAGTATCCAATCTGAATCTGGCGCATCCATCTTACCTGTAGGATCTACAGGCGTACCGTCCTTATCAGTCAGATAGAAGCGGGAGTATTTGGTTCCAATAGGAATCAAGGCATTCACCGTGTAAGTGACAGCACCAGCAGCAGGATCCTCACGGACTACCGATGTGGTGGCAGTAGGCTTCAGCGTACCCACAAAGCCCTTGTAGATACTGAAAGTATAGCGGGCATTGGGATAACCAGTACCAGCATCGTTGGTATAAATCTCGAATACTATCTTGTGGTTGCTGACCTCGGCATAAGTTGCCTCTGACGGAGCATAGACATTGGTTGCTACCCATGATGCAAACTGCTCGGGCTCAATAGTCTTCTTTCCGTTAAGCAAAGCCACGTTACCATCCACAACAAAACCTGTCGGCAGGGCAATCGTCCACGTACCGCTCTGTCGTTCTGTCCCAATAGCCAATGGCTGAACATTGCTACTTACATCGGTAACATACCACTTGATGCACTGTCCGACAGCCAGCTCCGCCAGAGAAGCCTTCCAGTCTGTGTCAATATCCGTTGGCGTTGCATCGGCTGTCATTGCCACAGCATTCCACTCTATTTGTGGAGTCTGCTCATTGGTCGTGATGTTATAGTCGAAGTTGTAGGTCCACTGCATATCCCACTTCGGTTCTTGGTTGACAGTGGTCCCATCTAACACAATGCCGTCAAGACTGGTAGAGAATAGTCCTACTACCTTATACAACTTATATGCATTCGGTGCAGCAATAGTGACAGTAGGTGAAACCACACTGCCGTTATTATAAAGATATATGCCACTTGTCGTCTTGGCACAGGCCGTTCCGTCGGCCGTTCCGTCGCTAACAGAGAGGATGGTTCCTGGAGCTATGGCGTTGTTGTCTTTGTCCAATAGGTAGAAACGGGCATATTTCGCGTCCGTTGGCATATCAATATCACCCAATGTAAACGATACATCTGTGTGATTAGGTTCTTGCGGCTTGTCTGCCGTGGTCATACCTGTATTCGGCTCGTTCTCAAACGGTGTGATACGGAAAATCCAGCGCCCCTTCATATCAGGCATCCAGGCATTGACATACTCATCGTCGACCTGATAGACAATCTCATAGTCCGATGCGGCCTGCATGGTGCTGAAGGCATTCGGAGCATAAAGTTGTAAGAAGCCCAACATTCGCTGAACCGCTTCCAACAGGTCTTTCCCTTTGTCTGCAGCGGTACCTTTACCAGCATAGATATAGTTCTGGTTTAAAGTGGCACCATAGTCGTTACCGTTTTGGTACTGCCAATCCCAATATCCCACATACGCACTCCAAACATCGGCACCCTGTTCACTGCCCTTTCTCAAAGGCTGAACGGCACGGCTGCTCTTGTCGCGTACACTCCAGTCGGCATGCCAAGAGTCCTTCATCTCCTCTTCAGTCTTTCCGAAGTACGATAGCACTTGATCATGGATATTCAACTGCACGTATGGATTGGTCAGTTGGGAGAAACGCAGCATAGTTATCTTAGTGAAGGAATACGTGTATTGCACATCCCATTGAGGCTCGGTCTCTACGACATTCCCTGTGGCTGCCGCTGCAGCATCCGTGGAGAGCACACATACCACACGGTAGTCGGCATAGTCGGCTCCGTTCAAGGTAATGGTGACTCCAGTGAAACTAAGGTCGTTACCATTGTTATAGAGGTAGTATCCCTGCTTGGGCTTACTTGTCTGCTGCGGAGCAGGCGATGCACCCGTAATCACCAGTTTGCCTGTCGGGTCAACGGCCTCTCCATTCTTCGTCAGGATGAAGCGTACATACTTCGGCGTGCTGCCCAACTTCTCCAAAGCTTTCGAAAAGTCAACAGCCGTCGATGACGTTTCTGTCTCTATATAATCTTTTAGATAATACCCTTTGCTGCCCCCTGTTTTGAGTGACGACTCAAAAGTGTCAGGGGCAGGAACGGTATAGGTAATGAGGGTGCCGCCATTGGATTCAACGCAGTTGCCCGACCAATTATATACACTGGTCAAAGCATAACACTCTAACCTTGCCGTTCCTTCCGGTAATGTCACAACGACACTTCCATTATCATCCCAAAATAAATATTGATTATCATGAGATGCATAACCATCTTCACCAAAAGAATACCATTCCCTATAGGCTGATGTCACGCTAGGAATCTCCAACGGTTCGTCGGAACTATTATATGCCGTAAAGCGCAGATAGCCTGGATAGCTGCCTAAAAGTGTTTTGAAATATGCAGCACTAATAGTGAACTGATTATTTGATGGAATTACCAATTCTTCTTCTTGAATAGCACCAGGTATTCCTTTTATCAAAACAGGGTTGATAGAAGCCCAATCGGCTTCCGTATAAAGACGGCCTGAATAAACTATAGTAGTACCAGACCATGGTGCCTTGATAGCATTCAGATGTACATATCCACCATTGGCAGCACCCAATGCCGCAAGGTCAATGGTAATGATTCCGTCAGCAACTGTAGCATACGTACCAGCGGAGGATATTTCAATCATTCCGTTGCCTGATGATTCCATATTCTGACGATTGAACAAGATACGGGGGAAATCGCCAGTATAAGCTAACTGCAGCTTGCTATAGGATGAAAGGTTGGCATACTGAAGATGCTCAACATTCCAATGACCATATATGATATCATTGTTACTCTTACTATTCCCAAATTCATTAGCACAAGTAGCTACTGTTCCCCAATCTCGTTCTGCCGATTGGCCAGCAGATAGCCATGCGAAATAAATGTCTGGAGTCAATGAATTGCTCGGATAACTATACAGCTTCATTGACGTGATGGTTACCGTTTGCTGATAGGGTGCCTTGATAGCATTCAGATGGACATAATGATTGGCATCGTTTAGTCTGATTTTCTCCAAGTCGATTCTCCAAGTGTTGCCTTGCTTCGTAACATAAGGACCAGTTGGGGAATTAATTTCCAGCCAATCGCCACCATTACCATCACCACTGAGTCTATTGAACAACAAACGTGGAGTACCTTCCGTAACAACAATCTCCAACACCTTATAATTAATCAGGTCTGCATAGTTACTATAGTGGACATTATCAGCATCACCATAAACTTTTTCCGTAGAGGTGCCCAGGTTATAATAACACGAGGAGCTGTTGTATTTGCTGGCATCTAAGTTTGTATTCGTCAGTTGACCCCATGCATTCCCGACACTCATGCAGAGCATGAGCAGAAGCAGGAGGACGTGGCGGGTATATTTTATTCGTTTCATCATTATAGGTCTTTTCTACGTTGGTTAATGGCTGTGGGGGCAGTGCTGGAAACCTGCATGGTGCAGGGGTGCATAGAGCATCTGGTCCTGAGAGAGAGTCATATAGAAACGATACGTCATGTCGCGGCGGTAGTTGCCCCCAACATAAAGTCGTATCTTCATTTCGTGGTAAATCTTCTTATCAGCAGTCATCGCCTCTTCCGGATCAGCAATGTAGCCGAAAATGAAGGGCTCGTAGTTAGGATCCGCACCCGGTGTCAGGTTCGGGTCCCATTGAGGAACACTGCTGTCATTGTTCGGATACCATACCGGTGCACGCCCAGCATTATCGTCATCCTTCACAATGTCCCCAGTAGCACGATAGAAGCCAGCGGCCTCAACCTGTTCGTTGCTCAGCCAGGCTCCGCCCTTGGTGGTGGCAGTAAAGAAGGAGTTCTCCCAAGCCGATACGTCTGGCGAGGTCGTTGCCGGTTGCAGCGTCCAGTAGTCGCCAGATCCAACGTTATATTTCACTTGTGTCGATGTGCCTTTGGTGACCAGCGGCAACAGGTGGAAGTGTCCGTAGTCATGGAACGTAAAGTTATAAATGTGATTCTCAGTATCCACCTCGCTGACACTCACGGGGAATACACCGATGGGCGGGAAGTCGTAGGGGATAATCTGGAAGTGAAAGTCGTCCAAAATGATGGGGATGACGCGATAGTCGTTGCGGGCAATGTAGTCCCACATATCATCATCTTCCGTCGTTTCGCCCTTGTTATCGATGAGAGCGTAGCGGTATTCCTGCGTCGACGAGGCATCGCCCAGTCCGATGGTCAGGTAGAAGTCGGTACCCGTAGCGCACTCATTGACATAGAACGTCACCTCGCGAGTGGCGTCATTGGCCAGCGCCTCCGTTGTTGCCATGCCAGGGATAGCCAGTTCCACAGTGGCAGGCGTGCCGTTCAGGTTTGGCTGGATGTCGCCATGAACAGCACCCATCGTATTGGCATTGCCCGCAACGGTATAGTTGGGCAGCAGCATCAGGTTATTCGCTACATTGTCGGTGATGCCCGTGATGGTAGCATACTTGATATACTGTTCAGTGCCCGTCTCATTCTTTACGCTGACGGTCATCTTTGCCAACATGCGCACCACAACAAGATCTTTTTGTGTATCCGAAGCAGCGATATCCAACGTCTGTTTGTTGCTCATGGGAATACCCTGTGTTGCAGAAGGTACAAAGCCGTTACCATTTACCGTTACCACAGCATCGGTGATGCTTGCTATAGCCTCTGATGTCAGCGTCTGGCCTACTGTTGCAGAGGTAATAGCGGCTGGAAGGTTGGACTCAGCGATGTTGGCAAAGCTATAGGCTGTGTATGTGCCGGCATCCAGGACAAGGTTTTCGGCAACCACGTCAATCTCCGCATTAGCCTCCTCCACAGAAGCTTTCGACTGTTTGAGCACCACCTTGTTGTCGGCATCGGTCAGCACCACACACCATGAATACATCATCTCCGTTCGGTCCGTCTTGGCATTGCCGTCCGTCCACGACCTGGTCACTATGTCGCCATTGTCAACACCAATGCGCAGAGTCACAAGAGCCTTACCCTCATCTTGCAGACTGTCAACAGGTGCGTCGTCTGACGAACACCCAGCCAGCAGGAGTCCGAACAGAAACAGATATGTATATAGGAATGCTTTCTTCATAGTCTTACATGTATATCGAAGCATGGGTGAACTTGTCCCACCTCTTGACGACGATGCGCAGCGTCAAGTTACGCTTGTTGTCGATGCTGCCTATCCATACGCGGTAGATGTTGTTGCGTACGATGCCGATGTTCATCGCTGTCTCCTGATGTGACAGTTCCGTTGTACTGTTCGTGGTCGTGATGTCGTACGAAGTGTCCTCGCCCTGATGGCGCAGGTAGCCGTAGTAGACATAGCGGTCGGGATTGGAATCGGTCAGTCCGCCCTTGTAGTAGTAACCCTCGACGGCAATACCCGTAGCATGATAATACAGAGGCGACTCCGGCAGCAGGGTATTCTCCATGGGGTATGCCACGATGACATCCTCGCCGCTCTTGTCCATGTCGGACAGCGTGCCATATCCCGAAGTAGTACCGCTGACGGCAACGGCAGCGTGCATGTCGGCAACCTTCTTGCAGTAGCTGCTGCTGGCGAACGTCGTCTCCGTCAGGTCTTTGACATTTTGAAGCGAGTTGGTCAGTAGAGGAAATTCGCTTGAACCTTTATCCTTTGTTTGGGGATCCAGCACATAGTTGTCCGTAGTTTCATCGACGAGCCACTGACAAGTACTGGAACTAATATCGTCAGTCAGGCGCTTCAGCAGGTATTCCTTGCCGTAGGTGCTATGTTTGTTCGTCAGATTGAACGGCATGATTGCCGTCACCACGAACTTGTCGGTACTGCCCGTCACATCATAGACATAGCCCGACTTGTCAGCGTTATAGGAACCATTGACCGCCCAGAAGTCAATGCGGGCAGCCATGCGCTCAATGAACAAGGGCTGTGTGGTCAGGTCGTAATAGTAGTCACCTGCAGCATCTTGACTGCCGTGTCCGCTAAACGTCAGCGTCTGGTCCTGCTCTGACGACATGACGAAGTTGCCGCAGCTGGCTACCGGTCTCGTTTCATCACCGCTATAGATGCCACTAAGCGTCATGTTGCGCAGGACGTCCAGGTGCGATGTGCCCGCAGCGACGCTGCCTGTCAGGTCAGCATTGGCTACGACAATGGCACGGTAGGTCTTGGTGAAGTCGATGGCATTTTGGGGCACCAACTGGTTGCCAGTCTGGTAGGTAGCCTCGATGCGTGCATCATTGTCCTTAGTGGTTCGCGACACAGGATAGTAAGCAACGAAGTCGATGACAGGGTTAGCGGTAGTGTTGATGCCTGCAACGTCCGATGTCTGATAGAGCATCAGCGTGATACCGGTCACGGCATTCTCGCGGTCGAAGCCTGCCTCTCGTCCATCGCCATTCTCACCACCAGACGGTGTACCACGGGTGATGGTACCATTGCTGTTAGTGACGGCAATAGACAGATTGATAAAGCATTTGCTCACCTCAGGCACTGTCACGTCGGTATCGTCTGTTACCTCCTTGCATGCCGTCAGTAGCATCGCCACCAGTCCTATATATATCAACCGCAGTCTCACCGTTTTATTCTTTTTTTAATTTCTCCTTAATCCAAGTCCACGTTCTGTATACGCATAGCCCACGACAGCACGTTGATGCGTAACTCGGCATACTGCCACTTATCGTTACGGATGAAAAAGTCCATATAGAAGTCGTAGGCGCGATCCAGATACTCCTGCCGCGAGTAGGCAAACAGGTCATAGGCGTTACGTCCCTGTGCCAGGAAGTACGTCAGGTCGATGGCTGCCACCTCCTTGCCGGTATTGCGATTACGGATGATGAGAAGGGCATTTTCCTCGCTCTTCTCGTGCCATATCAATCGGTTGAAGGTCAGGCAGGCATGTGCCGTGCGCTCCGTAGCTACACCGCCATTCAGATCAGCATTGTCCGTATTCCACTTGTAGAACGGGGTATATACCAAGTCGTCGTCGGGCAGCAGCGTGTTGTTGTAGGCCAGACGTCCGTTGCAGTCGACGATGAAGTAGTCGAACTCCTCGGTCGATATGTCCGTGGGGTCGTCCAGATTATGCAGTCCGATGGTCAGCATTTTCGTGTCGCGTACCATCGATATGTTGGCTATGGTCTTGTCGGCATCCTTCACCTCCACCACTTCGGCACCGCTCATGCCGTGCCACAATGTGTCCAGTGGGGCAGCATTGCTGACATAGGATATATTTCCGGCTGACAAACTGTTGGACACGCGACCTGTCTCACGGTCCAGCGTGACCGTCAGTTTCTCGTTATCGTCGCCTACTGCCAGAGGGCTGCGACGATATTTGGCGCCAGGTGTGGCCAGTGTCGCTTCATAGCTCTTCTGGTTGGCCAGTGCTATGAGGCGATACTTGCCCTCAGGCAGATCCAGTATCTGCATGGCGTGGGTATACTGTCCGTCGAGCATCATGCCCATGCTGGGGATGTTGTTGTTCTCGTAGGTCCGTACGAATCGTCCATCGCTGTCGAATACATACAGCGTCACGCCACCCACGTGGTCACCGAACATGTCGGAGCGCTGCAGGTTATAGTCGTACTTGAAGGTGACGAAGAGACCGCAGTTGGTCAGGTCTTCATCCTCTTTCATCATGTCGCAGCCCGAGAGCATAGCGATTGATACAAGTGCCACAAGATATTTCTTCAGTTTCATGAAATCGTTAGTTTTATCCCCTTTGGCGGAAGCCGTTTCCCCGATGAACGGGGACACTCCGCGTCAGCGATAATATATAGTATGTACGCGAGTACTTATTTTGTTTTGATGGCGTTGTCTCTTTTTGTTTTTGTATATTGTGTGGCTGCCGCCATCAGGGCAGCCACACAATAGTTGAGAGAAATTCAGTTTACTTCAGGTTCCAGCTCTGAGGACGCTTAGCCCAAGAGAGGATGTTAATACGAGCCTTGATGAAGCTATCCTCCAGGTCATCATCGGGATGATCAGTGGTTCTCAGTTCACCAGGAGTAGCAGCACCAATCTTGACAATATCATTGAGTTCAAGATCATACCAGTTGTTACGGACAACACCATAGCGGCCTAAGTATGCAGCATTGCGTACGTCGCCTGTACCAGGATAAATCTTGTCAATGGTTGATTCTGCGGGTAGCACACCACCTACAGCAATATTTGCCCATGGAGTCAGATCGTCGCCAAAGTGCTTGATGCGGATAGCATAATAGGTAGCACCACCCACATAACGCTTGATGTTTGCAACCTGAGCATTAACTGTTGAAAGGAGCGTGCTTCCAACAGAAGCAATCTCAGAAACTTTATAGCTGCCGGGATACGCCCCTGCGGCAATAGTAACCGTAACATCTTCCACTTCTACGACACCTGCAGCGTCCGGATTCCAGGTAATAGCGATGTCATCCTTGGTCAGATTCGTAGTAGTATTTCCTACCTTTTCCTCAAACCATGTCTTGAAGTCGCTCAAACCCATCAGCACGTTGGCAATCATTATTTCCACGTCATCTACTGAATAGAGGGTCTTACGGTCAGCACCTACAGTATAGAAATCGTCACCACCGCCCAAGGTAACCTTTACAATAACAGCCGTCGTGTACTGATAGCTCTGGTGGTCAACATCGAAAGTGTTCTCATAGCAATACAAAGGATTATTATCTCCGACTGCAGTCGTCAAAGCAGCATCCAGCGTAGGATTGAAGAGGGGTACAGTAGTGGTGTTATAATTGGGGTCAACAGCCCAGTAGGTACGATAGCCAGCGGTTGCAGTAGAATACTCTGCATCAACAGGAGTGTTACCGACAAAACGATACTTGTCATTACCAGATGTACAGCTCACATTGAAATAGTTCCAACTGAAGACGCCATCAGCATAGGCAGGCACGTTACGAACGACATACGACTGGGTGTTCGTATTGTCAAGACACCAGCCATTGAATGTCATGGTAGGAGCAGCGTTTGCTGAAGTCTTGAGACCGCTTACTTTCAGGTTTGTATTATTGATGGTTACCTTTGCCACGCCACGCTCTACGTAGATGTCGGTAGCGGGAGTACCTGCCTGTGCAGCGGCCTCCGTTTCATAAATGTATTTCGAATCAATAGTAGCCAAGATATGCTTTGCGGGATTAGCAGTCGGATCATTCTTACCGCCACGTACATTACTCAGTACGGCATTGGTCATGAAGATTGAACCGTCGGTAGCATTAACAAAGGTGTTTGCACCCGTAGTGGCACTAGCCTGTGCTATGGCAGCCTGGAGGTCACCAATAGTAGAAGCTTCCTCCCACGCTCCATTATTCATTACCTTCAGCGTATTTCCCTCAGCCTCGATAACACCAGTTCCATTGATGACAACCAACGCATACAGTTTGCTGGCAGTAGAAGCTGTCAGCTGAACAACCTCCTCATGATTCACCGTAACCTGATTAGGATTGTTCACTGTTACAGGATTCCACGAGCCTGTCAAAGTATTGACCTGAGCAACCGTAGCTTCACTCTCACTGTTACCAGTGAAAATGACAAGTAAGGCACTATTAACTTTCCATTCTGATTCCTTGCCATCTTTAAGGTGATCATTGTCTTCCGCCCACGCACGAGTAGTTGTCGGTGCATCACTGGGAAGATTGATGTTGACCTTTAAGAATCCTACGCCCTTTTCTTTCAGAACGTCGGTTCCACCATTGTCTGCTGCGACATCTTTGTCAGCGCAGGCAGCAAACAGCAGACCTAAGGCTGCCATTGCCAAGAAACTAAATTTCTTCATAAGTACAATTAGATTTTGTTAATAAATATTATGTGAATATGTTGTTCTCTATTTGGTCAGCGTCTCGATGGCATAGCGGTTCTTGCTGACGTCGAGGCCCTTCTGTGCGGCCTGGTTCAGCAGACGTGTGGCATCGTCGTAGCGCTGCTGCAGGATGGCCAGCACGGCACGGGCGTTGTCGGCCTCAGCAGAGTCGCCAGCCTTGTCGAGCAGCGTCTCAGCCTTCAGCAGGTCTTTCTGACGCAAGGCGACATTGGCCAGGTTGAGGTTGGCCTCGGGCGAGTCGGGATAGATGTTGACGGCCGTCTGCATCACCTTGTTATAGTCGTTGCTATAGGGCTCCATGGTCTGGGCGACGTCCCACATCTCACGCAGCGACAACTGGTAGGGCTTCGTCTTGTAAATCTCCTTGGCCTGCTCCAGCGTGAAGTCGCTGAAGTTGAACGATATCTCGTAATCTGAGCGACGCAGTCTGGGATAGACCTCCTTCAGCAGATAGCGGTAATCCTCGGGATAGCGCAGCTTGATGCGCCAATCCTTCGGGTCGGGAGGCAGCGTGCTGTCGTCGATGATGTCGAGTATCTGCTGCTTGTGGGGCAGGATGTCGGTATCCATGTCGGCAACAGCCTTGCGAAGACCTTCCCAGTCCTCAGGTGTAGCTTCGGGATTGGCGAAGACCCCTGCAGGCAGGTTGTACTGCTGGCGCACATAGTCGGTAAGCGACTTGGCGCGGTTGGTGGCCAGCATCTTGTTATGCTCATAGGGACTCTCGGGCGAGGCGAAACCGTGAATCTTGACTTCGCGCACCGAGACGTTGGGGTCCTGTACCATGACGTCCAGCGTGTCGGTAATCTTGCGCAGCTCCTGACGGTTGTTCATGTAATCGGGCTTCATCTCCCAGCGGTCCACGACGAAGGTGATATAGGCTGTACCATGCAGGTTGCGTACCTTCTTGGCAGCGGCAGGCACCACGTCGGCCAGTGCTACCAGCTCATACGGGTCGGGCGGCAATAGCGAGGTCAGGAAGGCCTCCTCGTTGTTCTTTTTTTCACCACAACCGCAGAGGTCGCACTCCACATAGATGTCGGCAGCCTTGTGCCACGCCTGGTTCTGCACGGCATCGCTATAGGCATACTGCTGGGGCTGTCCGTTCTGACGGCGGATGTTGTCGCAGTTGCCGGCATATAGCGGGTCAATGCCGTCACGCTCGAAGACGATATTCTGGCGGCGACCACTGACGATGAGTGTCTTCAGTCGCTGCTCCTGCTGTCCGTCCTTACTCTTGATGACCGGGGTGAATGCGCGGTAGCGGTTGCTGGGTACTTCCAACTGGTCGAGGATGAAGTCCATCGTGATGACGGTCTTGTCCTGTGTGCGGGCCACCTCCACGTTTTTCACGTCGACCTGCGTGTCCGTACCATTCTTCTGTCCCGTCAGCCTGATGGTCTGCTGGGCCACCATCGCAGTCGATGTGGCAAGCAGTCCTAATAATATAATAAGGTATCGTTTCATGTCTCTTTGAACTTTGAACTTGGAACTTTGAACTTTAAACTTCAGAACATATACATGAGTGACAGGGCGAGCTTGGTGGGGCCGACATAGATCTTGTGGCCGTCGTCCAACTTCTTGCCGCAGACGCCACAGGCATATTTGTCGTAGTCGATGTAGGCAACACCTACGCCAACGGCAGCCTCGAAGTTCCAATGCTTCGACATAACCCACTGATAGCCATAGCTTATACCGCCTCCTGCAAACCATCCTTCAAAGCGATGGTCTTGCAGCTCTTTCCACCAGCCGAAAGGCATCTTGATGTTGGCAGCATCATACTGACCGCCAAAGGCATGAATGCCCACGAAAGAGCCGTTGAAACGGTGACAGAACCAGTAGCGCCACTCAGGGTTCACCACCCAATGCTTAAGGTACTTCTGGTCGCTGCCGTGTCCGAATTTCCATGGGTGCAATCCGTAGAATGCCTGCAGCGAGTGCTTCTTGCCAATCCCTATCTCCATGCCAATGTTGGGGGTGGCGGTAGCATCGTATAGCAGATTGGTTTTCAACGCGACCTGCTGGGCACTGACACGCTGAGAGCCAATGATAAAGATGACGACAAGTGCCGCCAAGAGTTGAAATCTTAACCGCATGTTAGCTTCTTAATATTATAGTTTTTTAAAAAAAATCACGCAAAAATACATTTTTTTGAGCTTTCCGCAAGTCATCCGCAGAAACATTTAATTTTTTTAAACTTTTTTTGCTACCCATTTAACATCAATTAAGTTGTTTCGCGGGTAATACTCAGCACTCGGAGTAATCTGGAACAGCACGACCACGGCTCCGCCATCCAAACAGCAGAAGATACGATAAATATTGCTTTCTATTTCCACTCTAATTTCATAGATCCCGTCAGAACCTTCAATAATTCTAACCTGAATAATTCATAGAGGCACAAAAAAAGAAGCGTTTTTCTTTGTCATTTCGACAAAAATTAGTACCTTTAAGTGCTTAAAATACAAGGTAATAAAAACGCTTCTTATGTGCAAAGGTACTTCAAAATCTTCAATCC
>JAFVGN010000022.1 GCA_017474925.1 Prevotella sp.
TCCTTGGCAAGTCGGCACTCACCACGGACAGCATCCAAGACCTGCTCCGACCTCTCAAGCAGGACGCTGAGAATCCTAATGACGGACAACTCTATTTTGACTTCAAATTTGATTAACATATATTAAGAGACACTAGTGATGTTTAAAGATACTCAGCCTTGGCAGTATCCAACATTATTTCTTATGCCTATTAGCCCGTTGCTCCCGGTACTTGGCTTTCTGACGGGCAGAACCAGAACCGTGGGCACCGGTGATATATTTCTTTTTCTTGGCTTTGGTCTTTATCTTATCATCCTCCTTACGAGGACCACCTCCACGACCAAATGAAATGCCATTCTCAAGAATCTCCTGGAAATCAGACTCCTTACTCATAATCTTTTGTTTTTGCAGCGGACGACAACGAAGGTTTAGCACGATAAAGTCAATTGTTTCGGACAGTCAGTGCTTGTCCGTTGCCGTCCGCTGCTATGATTATTAATGGTGGAACAAACGGACGCCTGTGAAGGCCATAGCGATGCCGTACTTGTCGCAGGTCATGATGACGTGGTCGTCTCGTACCGAACCGCCAGCCTGGGCAATGAACTCCACACCACTCTTGTGGGCACGCTCAATATTATCGCCAAAGGGGAAGAAAGCATCTGACCCTAAAGCCACCTTCGTATTTTTAGCAATCCACTCCTTCTTCTCTTCCAACGTTAGCACGGCAGGCTGCTCGGTGAAGAATTGCTGCCAGGCACCGTCGCGCAGTACGTCGTCGTGCTCGTCCTCCGAGATGTATACATCGATTGTGTTGTCGCGGTCGGCACGACGGATGCCCTCTTTAAAAGGTAACGACATCACCTTCGGATGCTGTCGCAGCCACCAGATATCTGCTTTGTTGCCTGCCAGGCGGGTACAATGGATGCGGCTTTGTTGACCGGCACCGATGCCGATGGCCTGTCCGTCCTTAACATAGCAGACGCTGTTCGACTGGGTGTATTTCAGAGTGATCAGGGCGATGATGAGGTCGCGTTTAGCCTCGGGAGTGAAGGTCTTGTTCTGTGTGGGGATATTCTCAAACAAGGCGGGGTCGTCCAACTTGATTTCGTTGCGTCCCTGCTCGAAGGTCACTCCAAAGCATTGTTTACGCTCTATGGGTTCTGGCTTATAGCTGGGGTCCATCTTGATGACGTTGTAAGTACCCTTGCGCTTCTCTTTCAGGATCTCAATGGCTTCAGCGGTATAGTCGGGGGCTATCACGCCGTCGCTTACCTCGCGCTTCAGCAGGAGTGCTGTGGTGGCGTCACAGGTATCGCTTAGCGCCACAAAGTCACCATATGATGACATGCGGTCGGCTCCACGGGCGCGGGCATAGGCACAAGCAATAGGGCTGTCATCCAATCCCTGTATGTCGTCTACGAAATAAATCTTCTTGAGCGTATCTGTCAGTGGCAGTCCTACAGCGGCACCTGCAGGCGAGACGTGTTTGAACGAAGCTGCGGCAGCTAAACCGGTGGCAGTTTTCAGCTCCTTGACCAGCTGCCATGCGTTCAGGGCATCCAGAAAGTTGATGTAGCCCGGACGGCCATTAATGACTTCAATGGGTAACTCGCCCTCTGTCATGAATATGCGTGAGGGCTTCTGATTCGGATTGCATCCGTACTTCAGCTGTAATTCTTTCATCATATAATAAATAGGTATAATTTCTTTTCGGCTACAAATGTACGCAAAAAAGTCGAGATAATCTTTCTTTCAAGCTAAAAATTTGTTTTTTTAAGTTTGCCGATTATATTATTATCTTTGTTTTTTTACATAAAAGTATAAAATAAGTTAAATTATTGCACGATAACGTTCTATATAAATAGTTTTATGCTACCTTTGCAAGCAAATTTGTGATACGAATAAATGTTAATTAATAATAATAGCAAACAAAACATGATGAAAAAAGTTTCGAACAAAGTCTTAGGCCTTATCGTAGGCTTGGGATTATTTGTCGGTTTCACTGCATGTACTTCCAGTGACGACAAAGGTACAAAGACGGTAGAAATTACACCAACATCACCTAAGAACACTTTGGTGATTACGTCTAATGTAAATGCTACGTTTTCTTTGGGTAGCATAGTGAAGACCGGTACTACGGTAACTTTCAACCCCACCAATTCCGGTAAGGTTGTTGTTTCTGCTCCAGGACGCTTGTCAAAGGTTGTTAAGTTTGATTTTAGTGATACCGAGTATAAAGAAATCGAAGTTGAACTTGAGTCGAAAGGATCTGATGTATCTCAGGCAGAAGCCCATGCAGGAAAAGTTGTAAGTAACGAAGGAGCTAACGCTACGGAAACTGGTATTACTGCTTCAATTAACTTGAATGGTCAGACGAATACTAATCCTGCAGTAATAGGTCCTTACTCCATTACAGTATTTACTCCTACTGATGATGCAAGTGTTGAAGAAATTTCAAAGACACAGGCAAAGATTGAGGATCCCGTTATTGGTCTTGAGTGCGAGCCTAGTGGTGCTACATTCAATCAACCCATCACGATTAACTTGACTGTTCCTGATTCTGAAGGTTTAGAGCTTGGTGCTTACTTTGCAGAAACTGATGAGCCTGCTAAGGGATTAGTACAAAATGGTAATAATATTGCTCTTTCCATTGACCATTTCTCGATTTGGCATATTCTTATGAAAGGCAAAATTACTTTAGAATCGACCGAAGAGGTTGTCAAGAATTTCACTGCTGATGCCAATACAGGTACTGTTAACTTTAATTTCGAATATGGTTATGAGACTTCGGATACCAATAGATTGCTCAAGAAGTTCCTCAGAAAAGAATTCGGTTCTGTTAAGAAGGTCGTTAATGGTGTCGTGAAATTTATGGCCATGCCAGGTACTGCTAATCTGAAAGTTGTTTATAAGAAGTCTCTTATCACTATAACTTCTGGAAATAAGACTTTCAAAGCTACTTTCTATGCTAATGTGCTCACGCATCTGACAGTGACAACAGACAAGGATACTCCTGTTCCGACTCCTACTCATATCGGTGGTGGCTCCTAATTCGTATTAACCCATAAAAATCCTTTGTCATGGCCATGACAAAGGATTTTTTTTCTTTATGAATCATGATGAATCATAAGAAACTGCATTTCGTCTTGTTATTATTTCTGTTGGCCATCAGCCCGATTAGAGCCCAAGAGAAACAGCAGGTAGAATTGTTTTGTGGAGCAGAACTGAATTTTGCCGAAATCAATTTCGCTCGTCTATATAATGTGCTGATTAACCTGACGCCTGGAGTCAAGTATCACATGGGACATAACTGGATGCTTTCCAGTCAGGTTGTCATCCCCATAGTAAATGATGGCTACGATGACCGCTACAACATGATTCGTCTGAACATGCTCAATATTTCCAAGGAGGTTCACTTTACCCAGGCACGCCAGTATCTGAAGTTTACGGCTGGTCTCTTCGGCATGGAACGCTATGGTTTGGACGTCCGGTGGATGTTTCCCATCAATTCCTGGCTGATGGTAAACAGTCGGGTCGGAGTGACAGGTGGCTGGGTTTTGGGATTCGACTTTGACGGCAACTATGAGCGCAAGTTCAATGATGACGACTGGTCGGTGATGGCCATAGGTGGTGCCAATTTTTGGCTGGCTCCGTGGGTGACAGAATTCCGTTTACTCGGTGGACGTTTCATGAACAAGGACTACGGTGTGGAGGGCGAAGTGTTGCGTCATTTCAAACATGTCACTGTCAGTCTTTTTGGTCAATATCATGAAAATGCTTTGAACATAGTAGGCAAACCTCACCGTTTCTCTGGAGGTTTCCGTGTCGTGATAATGTTACCGCCTTACAAGAAGTCAGATAAGACAGTGGTGTTCCGACCGGCATCTAATTTCCGCTTTACCAATAATGCGCAGGCAGACGAATTCTCTGTGAAGCGATATATGACAGATCCTGAAGAGAACGAGCGTACACAACCTATTCACGTTCCCTGGGGAACGGGAAATTTCAACGAGAGATAAGATGAAAAAAGTTTTCTTGGTATCGTTTGTGTTGACAATGATGTCTGTGGCAGTATGGGGACAGCAGTCGCTTGGTATGCCAGGCTTGATACATGTTCCTACTGCTGATATGGACAGTGCAGGCATAGCCCGTATTGGTGCCCAATATGTGCCCAAGGAGATTGTTCCAGACAGAATGACGTGTGACGGTGAGAAGTTCAACTCGTTTACGAACTATCTTAGCATTACTCTTTTCCGTTGGATTGAAGTAAGTTATGGCTACACGCTGTGGAAGATGCATAAGAACAAAAACCCCAACGAGAAGACTGGATTTTATTCTAGAGACCGCTATGTCTCCTTGCGTCTCCAGCCCATTCAAGAGGCCAAGTGGTGGCCCTCGGTTGTTGTTGGTGCCATCGATTTATGGGGGTCTCATGACGGTGGAATATCAGCAAGTAATCACTATCGCAACTATTATCTGGCATTGTCAAAGCATTTGGAGTGGCATGGCTACCGTTTTGGCGGTCATATGGCTTACCGCTATTGGAAGCGCGATTTCAATCATAAGTGGAATGGTGTCGTTGGTGGTGTTACTGCGGAGATGGCATTCTATCGTCCACTGCGTTTCATGGCCGAGTGGGATGGCAACGAGGTAAATATTGGTGCTGATTGCCGTTTGTTCAAATTATTCTTGTTACAGTGCGGTCTGGTAGACATGCGCCATTTCACGGGCGGTCTGAGCCTTTACATCGACTTGTTCTGACGAGTATCTATAACAACAACGTCCGGACTCCTTTGCAGAAGGGGATGTCCGGACGTTTGGTGTTTCATATTGTTGAAGCCCTTAATATGCGTGGTCGTCAATGATATCTTGTTTGTCAATCTTCTTCTTGTCTATGGCACGCCAAGCATAGACAATATAAGCCAGGACGAAGGGAACCAGCAGCGATACGTAGAACATGGTGCGCAAGGTGAACTCACTGCTGCACGAGTTGACCATCGTCAGAGACGACTGCAGATCGGCCGTAGATGGATAGTAGGCGGTATGGTTCCATGCAGAGCAGAGTAGCAGGCACAGGACGGTGATCACAGTGCCAATGCCGGCAAACCAGATACCATTGTTGTTGTTTTTCTTGAAAATGGTAATTCCTATCCCCCAGAGCACACTGACGACACCAAGCAGGAAGAACAGCGTTACGACAGGCATGTCGATGAAGTTGTGCAAGTATTTGTAGGGCTCTATGAAGATGACGCCCTCGTCGTTGTAGGCATAGCCGTCTTTCAGTAGCAGGTGAACAAGATAGGCAACGAAGAGGATCAGGAAGGGAATGGCTGCACCGATGAGACGTACGCTGCCACGACTGCGTATGTCCTCGTCGTTGACATTATTCATCACGTAAAGGATACCCAAAACGCGTGCCAGAAACATGACGGCCAGTCCGAATACTAGAACCCAGGGGTTCAGCAGGGCATCGAGTCCATGAGAGGCGTTGGCCCAGTGCGAGATGACGGGTGTGTACGATTCTGCATCGACCAGGTTTTCCTTGACGACGATGAAGTTGCTGCCCTCGAAGAAGGTTGCTACAGCTCCGCCCAGCAGTAGCGGTCCGAGAATGCCGTTGAGTATCAAGCACCATTGGAAAGTCTGCGGACCCAGGAAATTGCCGAGCTTGTTCTGGAATTCGTAGCTGACGGCCTGAAGCACAAAGGTAAACAGGATAATCATCCACAGCCAGTAGGCTCCTCCAAAGCTGGTAGAGTAGAAGAGGGGATACGATGCGAAGAATGCACCACCGAAGGTGACCAGTGTGGTGAACGTGAACTCCCACTTGCGGCCTGTCGAGTTGAGCACCATTCGTTTACCCTCCTCCGTCCATCCCAGTGAGCGGATGCACGAGTTGGCTCCCTGGACGAAGAGCAGGAAAACCAGTATTGCGCCCAATAGGGCAACGACGAAGCACCAGTAGTGCTGTAAGAAACTATAGGTAATCATATCATTGACATTTTTCAATTCTCATTTTTCAATTTTCATTTATCACTATACTCCGGTCCTTTCTTGATTTGCTTGAGCAGAATGCTTATTTCAACACCGAGCATCAGTGTGAAGAGGAACAAGAAGAGGAAGAACGTCAGTGCTACGCTGGCACCGTTGATGTCGCTGACAGCTACCCATGTCGGGAGCATGTCCTGGATAGTCCAGGGCTGTCGCCCGAACTCAGCTACCAGCCAGCCGCTTTCAGAAGCGATATAGGCCAACGGAACGAGTGCTATGGCAAACCAATAGTGCCATGCCGGCAGACCTGTGATGTCGTGGACGTCGGCCTCTGTTTCGGGTATGATGCCAAATGCAGCCAGCAGTCGTCGTGTCGTCACTGATATCAGCGGTATCCTGAACGACATGATGACCATGACCAGGAAATAGACAATGAACAGGCAACCCAGTCCTACCATGATGCGGAACGCCCAGAAGTTGACGGGAACATAGGGAACGATGTCCTTCTTGTCCTTCACGTAGCCATAGCCGAAGTAAGGCATGTTTTCCTTGAGCGATGCGAGCAACGGGGAGAGTTCTGCCTCGTCAGCACCTTCCTTCTTGGCTTTCCTATAGGCTGCCAGTGCTGTGATGGCTTCCTTGCCGCGCGTTATCTTCTCGTCGACCGATGGTTCTGTAGTGCCGTCGGGGCGAGTGTATCCCTTCATGATATCGTTAATGCCTGGTACGAAGCCGTGCGGGTCGTTTGTGGCCATGATGCTAAGCGCAAAAGGCATGTCCAGTTTCAACGGTGCCGATTCAAGGTTCTGGTAGTCAGGTTGGCAGAACGGATTAACCCATGCTACGGCAGTCAGTCCCTGGTCGGTACCTCCGTTATAGAGAGCCTCCATAGCAGCCAGTTTCATAGGTTGGTACTTGGCCACCTGCTGTCCGCTGATGTGACCAGTGAAGCCTGCCCCCAGTGCGGCAACAAGTCCTACGATGGCAGCAATCTTGATGCTTTCCTTGGCCAGTCTGACGTCGCGGCGTTTCATGAGATACCAGCACGAAACGGCCATGACGAAGACGGCACCGACAATCCATGCGGAAATGACCGTATGGCAGAACTTGCCGATAGCGAACGGTGACAGTGCCACGTCCAGGAAGCTGACCATCTCGTTACGCATGGTGTCGGCATTGAACTCGCAGCCCACAGGATACTGCATCCATGCATTAGCAACCAGAATCCACCATGCCGAGATGGTTGCTCCCAGTCCTGTCAGCCAGGTTGATGCCAAGTGGAAGCCTGGAGAAACTTTCTTCCATCCGAAGAACATGACTGCAACAAAGGTCGATTCCATAAAGAAGGCTACGATGCCCTCAATGGCCAGCGGTGCACCGAAGATGTCTCCTACGAACCATGAGTAGTTTGACCAGTTGGTGCCAAACTCAAACTCGAGAATAATGCCCGTAGCCACACCCATGGCAAAGTTGATGCCGAAGAGTTTTTGCCAGAACTTGGCCGTGTCGAGCCAGAAAGTGTCGTTAGGCCTGCCTGAGAAAGTCTTGCATTTGGAGTACCACATGGTCTCGCAGATGCCCATAATGACTGCCAGTCCCAACGTCAGCGGGACGAAAAGCCAGTGATAGATTGCTGTGAGCGCAAATTGTGCCCTTGCCCAGTTAATGGAGCCAGCGTCGATGTTTAGAAATAAGTCAGTCATAAAAATGTATTTTTGAGTTTTAGGTTCTGAGCTTGTCGGGTTGGGGGCTTCCCTCATTCTGACCGTTGAATCATTTCCGATGCCACATATTCAGGTTCTTCTCCCTTGTCAGCATGCTCACCGATAAAGTTGGGAAAGAAGAAAACCTTCAAGATGGCAAAGATGATGAATAGCTTAATCAGAATGATAGCCCATAGCGTCTTGCCAAGGCGCATATTACGGAATCCGTCATAGTAGAGGTCGAAGACGCGGTAGAGGAATCCGGTTCTCTTCATAGACTCTTTTGTCTTAACGTTAATATTGCTGCAAATATAGTAAAAAAAATCAAAACAGCAAATTTTTCTTTGGTATTTCGTAGAAAAAACATAACTTTGCACGAAATTTTTCAATAAACTTTATTGTCAGATTAACTGATTATGAGCAAAAAGATTTTTGTCGGTGTTGTTATACTTCTGCTGGCAGGCATTGCGTTCTTGGGCTATAGCCTCTTGCAGGAAAAACAAGCTAACAAGGACATGCAGGAGCTGGCCGCACTTGACAAGCAGGAGATGGAAAAGGAATACCAGAATTTCGCAGCCCAGTATAGCGAAATGAAAACCTACATCAAGAACGATTCTCTTGTGGAACAGTTGACAGCTGAACAAGAACGGACTCAGAAACTCTTAGAGGAACTCAAACGCACACACGCCAGCGATGCTGCCGAGATAACCCGACTGAAAAAGGAACTTGCTACGGTACGTGCCGTGCTGCGCTCCTATGTCATCCAGATTGACTCGCTGAACCGCCTGAACCAGAACCTGATGGACGAGAACGACCGTGTTCGCTCAGAACTGGAGCAGAGCAACCAGCAGAACCAGACACTTTCCTCCGAGAAGGCATCGCTGTCCGAGAAAGTGGCTATCGCCGCACAGCTCGATGCCACGAATATTACGCTCTTGCCGCTAAATAAGAAGGGTAAAGCGGAAAAGTACATGAAGAGTGCCAAGACGGTGGCCGTCTCATTCACCATCACCAAAAATGTCACAGCTTCCAACGGTGTGCGCTCTGTGTATGTGCGCCTGATGACCCCAGAGGGTGAGGTGCTTGATGGCGGTGGAACATTCACATATGCCGGTAAACAGCTGGCATGGTCTATGAAGAAAGACATTGAGTACACTGGCGAGGAAATTGCCGAGACACTCTATTGGACTGTTGGTGAGTACCTTGGAGGCGGTCAGTACAACGTCAGCATTTTCTGTGACGGTCAGGCTATAGGATCGAAGAATTTTACATTTAACAAATGATATTACGCATGAGAAACAGAGTCATAGGAATCTTCTTGCTGACAGCGGGCTTAGCTCAGACGGCAACTGCTCAGCAGTTGCTCTCTCTTGACAGTTGCAGGGCAATGGCGTTACGCAACAACAAGCAGATGAGTGTCTCGAGAGTCAAACAGGAGATTGCCGCTAACGTGCGCAAGTCGGCACGAACAAAGTATCTGCCTCACATCAGTGCTTTGGGCGGCTATATGTGGACTAGCAAGGAAATATCCTTGCTCAGCGATGATCAGAAAGCAGTGCTGCCCCATATAGGCGATATTGTTGGCGGCGACATCAGCAATACGCTGACGGAGCGTATGGGACAGATACCTGATGGCGTATGGAACCTGCTGGGTACGATGGGCATCAATCCCGACGCATTGAAACAACAGTTGGGTGGTGACATCGACCATCTTAAGGACATACTTAACCAGGGTGGGCAAGGCATAGTAAATGCCTTGCATACCGACACGCGTAACGTGTTTGCAGGCTCCATTATGTTGACACAGCCCGTTTTTATGGGTGGTGCCATCATCGCTATGAACAAGATGGCTGACATCGGTGAACAGCTGGCAGCCAACTCTACCGAGGCCAGGCGCCAACTTACCCTGTATCAGATAGACCAAGCCTATTGGCAAGTCGTTTCGCTGCGCCATAAGCAGAAGCTGGCCGAAGGCTATCTTCAGCTGGTCAAGAAGCTGGACGATGATGTACAGAAAATGATTCGCGAGGGTGTGGCTACCCGCTCTGAGGGACTCAGCGTCGCTGTCAAAGTCAACGAGGCCGAGATGACACTTACCAAGGTCAACGACGGCCTGGTGCTTTCGAAGATGCTGCTCTGTCAGCTTTGCGGCATTCCTGTCAACGAGCAAGTGACGCTGGCCGATGAGAACTGCGAAGACCTTGGCGGTATGGCTGTAGAGTCAAGTCAGGTCGATATGGAACAGGTTGCCGACAACCGTCCTGAGCTTCGTCAGTTGCAGAACATGGTCGACATGAGTCGTCAATTTACCAATATCCTCAAGGCTGGCAATCTGCCCATGGTGGCGCTGACTGGCGGGTATATGGTGTCCAACCCCAATCTTTTCAACAGCTTCGAACGCAAGTTCGCAGGAGTGTGGAATGTCGGTGTAATGGTGCGCGTACCCATTTGGAACTGGGGCGATGTAGCTTACAAGATTCGTGCCTCGAAGGGAGCTACGGCTATTGCCAATCTGGAGTTGCAGGAGGCCCGCGAGAAAATTGAGCTACAGGTCAACCAGAGTGTTTTCCGCGTTGATGAGGCTAACAAGAAACTGGCTATGGCAAAAGCCAGTACCCAGAAGGCCGACGAGAACCTGCGTACTGCTAACTTGGGATTCCGCGAGGGTGTCATTTCTACAACCACAGTCATGGAAGCTCAGACGGCTTGGCTGCAGGCGCAGTCCCAGAAGATTGATGCCGAGATAGATGTCAAACTCAGCCAGGTCAACTTGCAGAAAGCCCTGGGAACATTGGATAATAATTAAAATAATATAAAGCTATGAGTGCTAAATCACAACATAACAACATTTTGTATGCAATCCTCGGATTTGCTGCAGCAGTGGCCATTGTGGCCTTGATAGGATTCTTTGCCTTGGGGCGTGACCCGGAGCTGATACAGGGACAGGTCGAAGTGAGTGAATATCGTGTGTCGAGTAAGGTGCCAGGACGCATTCTGGAAATCCGGGTTAAGGAAGGCGATTTCGTCAAAGTTGGCGATACCCTGGCCATTCTTGATGCTCCAGAGGTGCGTGCCAAGATGGAGCAGGCACAGAGTGCCGAGAACGCTGCCGCTGCTCTGGAACTGAAAGCCCGCAACGGTGCTCGTGAGGAACAAATCCGTGGTGCCTTCAACGTGCTACAACAGGCTAAGGCTGGTCTCGAGATTGCCGAGAAGTCCTATCAGCGCATTCAGCGCCTTTACGACGAGGGTGTTGTCAGTGCCCAGAAGCGCGACGAGGTCTATGCCAATTTCAAGGCTATGGAGGCTCAGTGCAAGGCTGCCGAGAGTCAGTACGATATGGCTCGTAACGGTGCACGTCAAGAGGACAAACTGGCAGCTGCTGCTCAGGTAGGGCGTGCCAAGGGTGCTGTCCAGGAAGTCAATTCGTACATTCACGAGACCGTACAGATAGCTCAGATGGAAGGCGAGGTAACTGACATTTTCCCCAAGGTTGGCGAACTGGTAGGTACGGGTTCTCCCATTATGAGTGTTGCTGTTATGAGTGACCTTTGGGGTACTTTCAATGTCCGTGAGGATCAGCTCAACGGCATGGAGGTCGGCAAGACCTTCAAGGCTTTCGTTCCTGCCTTCAACAAGGAGATTGAGATGAAGGTCTACTACCTGAAGGACATGGGCTCGTACGCCGTCTGGAAGGCAACCAAGGCCAATGGCGAATATGACCTGAAGACTTTTGAGGTCAAAGCTCGTCCTACCGAGGCGTTCGAAGGACTGCGTCCAGGTATGTCGCTCATCATCAAATAAAATGTAAATCAGAAATTCTTCCTTGTTTTTCATTTCTGATTCGTTAGAGAGGTCATGAGGACGCTTAGGCAGATATGCGATATCATGTTGCGGGAATTGTGGATTCTGCGCCAGAACCACATTTATCGCTTCTGCATGGTGCTGTTTCCTATCCTGGTGATATTTTTCTTCACCTCCATCTTGGACGACGGCCTGCCTACCAATCTGCCTGTTGCGGTGGTCGACCTCGACAATACTACGACATCCCGTTCGCTGACACGTCGTCTCGACGGTTTCGAGATGTCGAAGGTCGTAGCCCGCTATCCCAGTGTCACCGAAGCCCGTCGGGCTATTCAGCGGGGAGAAATTTATGGTTTCCTCTACATTCCAAAGGGTACTACTGAAAAGCTGCTGGCCAGCCGTCAGCCCAACATATCCTACTATTATTCGAACACAACGTTGGCGGCAGGCTCCATGGTGATGAAAGACATGAAGACCATCTCCTCGCTCGGCTCTGCCGCCGTGGGGCAGGCCACCCTGAGAGCCAAGGGGGTCACGCCTGAGATGATACAGGCGCTGTTACAGCCCATCAAGGTAGAACTGCACCAGATAGCCAACCCATGGAGCAGTTACAACATCTACCTCACCACCGTCATGGTGCCGGGACTCATCATGCTTTTCATTTTCCTCATCTCCACTTATTCGTTGGGTACTGAGCTGAAGTTCAACACTTCGAAGCCCTGGCTCCAAATGGCCGACGATAGGATTGCCGTAGCCCTGCTGGGCAAGTTCCTGCCGCAGACTATCATCTGGCTCGCCATAGTCTTCGGCTACCAGTACTATATATTCTTCCACCTGCATTTCCCCCATATCGGTAGTCCATGGATGCTAGTACTCCTCGGACTTATGCAGGTTCTGGCTTCTCAGGGTTTCGGCATCTTTGCCTTCGGGCTCATGCCCTCGCTTCGTATGTCGATGAGTATCTCGTCGCTTTGGGCCGTGCTAAGCATCTCCATGGCTGGTTCTGCATTCCCTATCATGGGAATGGACGCGCCTTTGCAGTCGCTGTCGTGGCTGTTCCCGTTGCGCCACTATTGGATGGTGTACCAGACATGTGTCTTTAACGGCTATCCCCTCGTAGAGTCATGGTTCCACTTTGCTGCCTTGGTTGCATTTATGCTGCTGCCGTGGCTTGTTGTCAAGAAGATTAAGAATGCTATGCTGACCTATGTCTATATTCCATAATATATACCAAGGAATTCAGGACACCTGCTACATTTGGAGCAGGGAGATGCTGCGGCTCGTTAAGGACGAGGGTGTCATTATCTTTTTCGTCGTGGTGCCGTTGGTCTATCCGTTGTTATACTCATGGATCTATAATAACGAGGTGGTGCGCGAGGTGCCGGTCTGCGTCGTCGACCAATCCCACTCGCAGCTTTCGCGGCAGTTCATCCGTAGTTGCGATGCCTCGCCCGACGTACATGTCAAGTACTATGCACAAGACCTCGATGAAGCCCGTTCGCTCGTCAGCCGGCAGTTGGTCAAAGGCATCTACCTCATTCCGTCTACCTTTGAGTCCGACACATACGGACTACGTCAAGGCACTGTAAGTGTCTATTGCGACATGAGCCTCATGCTTGCCTACAAGGCTATATTCCAGACTGCCCAGACTGTAACCATGGAGATGGGGAGCCAGATTACCACCAAGTTGGGAGGTCACTATACTCACCGCGAAGAGGTCATTGCTGCACGTCCGCTTGATTACAAAGACGTGCCCATCTTCAATCCTGCCGGAGGTTACGGTTCGTCAATCCTGCCAGCTGTACTCATGCTGATATTACAGCAGACGCTTGTTCTTGGCATCGGACTCTCTGCCGGTACTGCCCGCGACGAGAACCCCTACCGTAGTCTCATACCCCTTGGGGATGTACGCTATCAGAATACTCTTTCCATTGTCCTGGGCAAGTCCCTTTGCTACTTGATGGTGTTCATGGTGATGGGTGCTTGGCTTGCTGTCGGAGTACCCAGCTTGTTCCATTTCCCACAATTGGCAACATGGCAATCACTTGTCAAGCTGATGCTGCCCTATACGCTGGCATGCATTTTCTTCGGCATGGTGGTATCGTGTATGGTGAAGTACCGTGAGAACGTCATGCTTCTTGTTGTATTCATCAGCGTACCCCTGTTGTTCCTTATCGGTGTTTCGTGGCCGCAGTCTAACATCCCCAGCTACTGGCAAGGTGTTTCGTGGCTCTTCCCCAGTACGTTCGGTGCACGAGCCTATATCCGGCTTAATACCATGGGGGCCGATTTTCAAGATGTGCTTCACGATTGCTATATACTCTGGATACAGACCCTCTGCTATTTCGGCCTCGCCCTGTGCGTCTACCGCTTCCAGTTTACCCAGGCCCGCAGCTCTGCTATGGAGCGCCTGCACTTCCTCCGTCGCAACCGCAAATCTCGCGAGGAATCAAATAAGTGAAGTAGTTTTTTCTACACTATTTTGACTTTTTTCCCGTATTATTTGCGATTTCACGTCGAAAGTAGTACCTTTGCAGCAGTTTTGTGTGTTAGTAGATAGTGGTAAGAATAGAAAATAACGTTATATGATGAAAGTAAAGACAATTATTGCTGTCGCAGCCTTCTGTTGCCTCATGGTTTCATGTATCAAGGATGAGGCTCCGAACAAGGAGTGCGACATTGAGAGTGCCTGGATAGAAGGTGAGGAGTATGCAGAGTATTTTTATCAGCCAACAGAGATGCGCAAAGATAACATCAGTTCGGCAGAAACAAACATTGTGTTTACGGTGCGCTCGATGTTATCGCTGCCGAAACAGATTCCTGTGAGCTTTAAGATTACCTCCGGTGCAACTATCGAACCGGCAAGTGGTTCTATGCAGGACTTCACGAAAGGTCCTGTAACCTATACTGTCACCTCTGAGGACAGACAATGGACGCGTACATATAGCGTGATTTTCCGGGAAGCTTCATTGCCTTTCGAAAAGTACAGTTTCGAACATGTGGAGACTCAGGCGGTCGGCTCTACAAACCAGATGCACGTATTCTATGAATTGGAAACTGATACTAAGAGTGGAAGTGAAACGGCAGAGCGGAAATACTGCTGGGCTACAGGCAATGCCGGAGCCGCTATTCTAAAATACAAAGCTATGCCCGAAGATTTTCCCACCTATTCAACGCCCAACGGCTATGAGGGCAAGGGAGTTTGTATGAATACCCAATCGACAGGTTATTGGGGAGAGCTGATGGGTAAGCCTATCGCTGCAGGCAACCTGTTCTTAGGAGAATTTAACGTCGATTATGTGATGGTAGATCCTCTGAAAGCCACGCTATTTGGTATCCCTGATCCTCAGGAACCAGTTCGTATTATTGGCTGGTACAAGTATCAACCAGGTGAGAATTTCACCGACAAGGACATGAAAGTTCATCCCGAGCGGAAGGACGAGGCCAGTATCTATGCCGTGTACTATCGCAACGTGGATGAACAAGGAAACAAATACGTACTTGACGGTAATGCCGTTGAAGATCTTGACAAGCTGAAGGATAATCCTCAGGTGTATAAGATAGCACGTGTAGCTTCGTTGCCCGCTACTGATACGTGGACGCAATTCGAGATGTTCTTTGAAGGCAAGGATGCTCCCGATGATATCGTCAAAGCTCTGGGCTTCAACCTGGCACTGGTTTGCTCGTCGAGTAAAAGCGGAGCCCAGTTCGAGGGAGCCATTGGCAGTGTACTCTATGTAGATGAGATAGAAGTGATGTACGAGAAGTAAGAAAAGAAGTAAAATGAAGAAGATTATTATCATCATAATAGGAATGATGCTGACCTTCGGAATGGTCAGCACAGTGAAGGCAGTCACCCTCGACAGCTTGCAACTGAAGGCTCGTGTAGGATATAATATCGGTGGTACAACCCCGATTCCATTGCCCGAGACCATTCGTAGCATCGACAGCTACAGCCTGACACCGTCGTTCATGGTTGGATTTGAAGCCATGCTGCCGCTCTGCCAGAAGTGGGGCATTATGGCTGGTCTTCATTTCGAGAACAAAGGCATGAAAGCCAGCGTCACTACCAAGGCATACTATATGGAGGTAGTGAAGGGCGACCAGAGGTTGGAGGGTCTTTTTACGGGTCATGTCGAGCAGAAGATCAAACAGTGGATGCTCACCATTCCTGTGCAGGCGACGTTGCAGGTGAGTCGCAAGGTGATGCTGAAGGGCGGTCCCTACTTGTCAATTCTCTTGAGCAAGGAGTTCAGCGGCATAGCCTCTGACGGTTACCTGCGCCAGGGTGATCCGACGGGCATCAAGATACTGATGGGCGACAAGGAAGGAGAATGGGCTACCTATGAATTCGACGATGACATGCGCAGCGTACAATTTGGTATTGGTGTAGGCGCTGATTGGCAGGTGTACAAGGGCTTGGGTGTGTCTGCTGATTTGAACTGGGGATTGACGGGCGTCTTCCCCGGCGACTTCAAGGCCGTAGAACAGACGCTGTTTCCCATCTATGGCACTATCGGTGTGTTCTATAAGTTTTAGGAAATCATGAATCCCACGAATCGGATTAACATGATACGATGAATAGAAGGTGGATCTACGACTTGGTTGAACCAAGGAGAGATAGTGTTTTCTCCCGAACCTACGATGGTATGATGCTCATAGCAATCATTATGGGTACCATACCTTTGTTGTTCAGGGAACAATACCCTGTTTTCTGGTATTTTGATGTCATTTCCGGTTCATTTTATATAGTGGACTATATCCTTCGTTGGATAACAAGTGATTTCCGTTCCGACAGGCCGAAATGGCAGTCATTCCTGCGCTATCCATTTACTCCCATGGCCATTCTGGACCTCCTGTCCATATTGCCTACCCTCAGAATGCTGGCTCCTGCCTATAAGTTGACGAAGATATCCAGATTGTTCAAGATATTTCGTTTTGTCAAGATTGTATATTACGTTGAGCCCCTGGAGATCTTTATCACAGTTGTCAAGAAACAGCGTCACATGCTGTTTGCCGTGATGTTGCTTGCTTTCTTTGACATCTTCATTACTGCAATCATCATGTTCCAGTCAGAGGAGGAAATAGACCCTGTCACCGGGAAATACATATTCGGGACTTTTTTCGATGCCTTCTATTGGGCTGCATGTACGCTGACGACAGTAGGCTATGGCGATATATGTCCTGTGTCGGAGGTGGGCAGAAGCATCAGTATTATTTCCTCGTTGCTCGGAATAGCCATTATTGCCCTGCCGTCAAGTATCATCACCGCAGGATACATGCATGAGTTGAGTAAACATGTGAAAACAACTGCAAATAAGGACGGGGAGAGTGGGAACAGCTCCGAAAGTCCCAATGATGGCTGATGGATGAAGTCTGATGGATGAAGTAGGAAGTGGGAGAAAACAAATAGAGGTGAGAAATTCGTTTCTCACCTCTATCTTTTACGGGATGTCCGTTGCTCGTCTGTCTTAGAAAAGGAAAGATTTTTCGAACCAGTAGCAGACGATACCGGCAAGATAGCCTACAAAGGCTATCCAGGTAATCTTTTTCATGTACCAGCCAAAAGTGATCTTTTCGAGACCCATGACGACGACACCTGCTGCAGAACCGATGATCAGCATGGAACCACCGACACCGGCACAGTAGGCCAGCAGCTGCCAGAAGATGCCGTCAACGGCCATGTCACTACCAGCCTGGACGGGATACATGCCCATGCAGCCTGCCACGAGGGGAACATTGTCGACAATGCTGCTCAGCACACCAATGATGCCTGTGACGAGGTAGTGGTTGCCCTCGAAGGTGGTGTCAAGCCCCTGTCCCAGCATGGTGAGTACTCCGATAGTCTCCAGACAGCCTACGGCCATGAGGATGCCAAGGAAGAAGAGAATGGTGTCCATGTCGATGCGCGACAGCATCTTCGACACGCGCTTCTGTGTACTGGTGTCGTTAGCCGTGTCCTCATTTTCCTGATGGATACGGGTGTAGAAAATTTCGGTCACCGTCCACAGCACACCGAGCACCAGCAGGATGCCTACGAACGGTGGCAGGTGGGTGAGAGTCTTGAAGATGGGAACGAAGATGAGTCCACCGACACCAAGGAAGAAAATAGACTTACGTTGTGCGGGCGACAGACTGTCAGACTCTGCCAGGGAGGTTGTTTCCTCCACTGGTACTAAGTCACCCTTCAGCGATAGCGACAGGATGTAGGCCGGTATGACCATCGACACCAGCGATGGGATGAAAATTTCGGTGATGACGCCGGCAGCTGTAATTACACCTTTGTTCCAGAGCATGATCGTGGTAACATCGCCAATGGGTGAAAAGGCACCGCCCGAGTTGGCAGAGATGATGACCAAAGCGGCATAGATAATACGGTCCGTCTTTTCGCTGACCAGTTTGCGCAGAATCATGATCATGACAATCGAGGTAGTCAGATTGTCGAGGATAGCAGACAGAATGAAGGTCATGAACGCGATGCGCCATAGCAGCGAGCGCTTCGATTTGGTCTTCAGCGTGTCGCGCACGAAGTTGAAGCCACCGTTTTGGTCGACGAGTTCCACAATGGTCATAGCACCCATCAGGAAGAATAGCGTGGTTGACGTGGACCCCAGATGGTGCTCGATGACTCCGGCTACGACCGAGGCTTTCATATCGCCAATGGCGGTAGCAATATAGCTTCCTGGGTCAATCATGAAGAGTGTCCAGCAGCCGACGAACATAAGTAATGCAATGGCTGCCTTGTTGATTTTTGTCACGCTCTCGATGGCAATACAGAAATAGCCAATGCAGAAGAGGATGACGATACAAAGTGTTAATGTAGACATTTTTTTTTATTTAATATAAAGTTTGACTTCGCTGTTGAGTCCGCTTGGCATGGGTTTCCAGCCTTCGTAGGTGGTCTTTTTGTAGTTGATGTCAACAACGTTGATTTCATTGAACTTGCGCCATTTGACGCCACGGCGGTCAAGGTCGGCAATGCGGTTGGCAGGCAGGTTGGTGACTTCGATGCGCAGCGTGTTGCGGCCTTTGCGGAGCGTGTTGCGGCAGTCGAGGACAAAAGGCACGGCCCACGCACAGCCGATGAACTGGTCGTTGATATAGACCCGTGCCGACTCGCGGACGTCGCCCAAGTCAATCATCCAAGGCTGACGAGCCTGTTGTGCAGTCAGCTGGAACGTGGTGGTATAGACACCGGTACCCATGGTGACGGCAGCCGAATCGCTGAGTGTTTCCCATGTCTGGAGCTTGTCGAGCTGGAAGGTGCCGGCAACGCGTGGCGACTCGTCAATGAAAGTGAGTCTCCATGGACCTTTTATCTGAACGGTAGCGTTAGACGTTAGGGACGAGGGAGTGCCCGATGGCGCTGTTGCTGGCTGCTTGTTGCTGACTTCCAGTATGCGGCTCTCGCCGGAGCGGAGGCTGATGGCGACTTTCCCGTCTTTCACGACGGCAGGGGTGATGTCGCCCGACATCGGGTCGTACCATG
Source organism: Prevotella sp. (assembly GCA_017474925.1). Classification (GTDB taxonomy): domain Bacteria; phylum Bacteroidota; class Bacteroidia; order Bacteroidales; family Bacteroidaceae; genus Prevotella. The sequence continues at coordinate 18,967 of JAFVGN010000022.1, forward strand.
TAGCTTGCTGGCAAGGTACGGCCAGTGCGACGTCGCCTGTGACATCGCGCGGTGTCAGGTTGGCTATGAAGTAGTGCCAGCCGTCACCATGACTGCGGCGTATGGCGCGCAATCCGAGGGTAGTCTTCATAGGTTCTGCCTTGGCAAAGCGGGCCATGGCCAAGGCGTCTTCCCCCTTGATGATGTAGGCTGACAAGGGATCGAGCAGCGCAGAAAGCCGTTGGTCGACGGTAGTTCCCGTGGGGACGATGAGAGCACGGTAGCGCGTGCCTCCTTCTGTGACGAGCAGGCCATTCTCCACCCGTACTTTGGCTAACTGGCGGTCGCTGATGTAGTCGCAGTCGTAGCCCAGACTGTCAATGGCCAGGATGCTGCGTATGAACTGTGGGGCTTTTTCGTCCATGGTATGGATGTCGAACTGCATAAGCAGGTCCTCGCCGCCCCGGCGGTTCTTGCTCTCCCATTTGGCATCATCGTTGCGCGGCCCGCGTTGGTGCCACATGTCGCGGACAGGAAGGTAGACTAAGAAGTCGTTGTCGGGCTGACCCAGTTGCAGGAAACTCTGACAGCGCTCAATGTATTTCATCAGGTACGGGGCGTCGCGCCAGATGCTGTTGGTGGGGCTCATGTCGACGGAAGCATAGAATTTCCATCCTGGCCAAGGGTCATCCTTGGGCGTGTAGCACGAGCCGTGGAAATAGACATGGTTGACGCCGCAGGTGAACATGAGGTCGAGGTCTGGTTTCATCTGTGACAGCGAGGTGCGGAAGTGCTCCGTGAGCCAGGTGAAGGTCTCGCTCGAGGTCAGTGCCTTGCCAGTGACGTGGGCAGCCGAAGGGGCGTACTTCAGCATAGAGACATCGCTGAAGTTCTTTTTCGTCATCCCCGGGTCGGTGCGTAGGCCCTTGATGCCAAACTCTGAGAGTCCGAAACCCTCGATTTCAGGAATGTCTACAGCGGCATAGAGGTCAAGGAGGTTGGCGGGTGAACCGTGCGCCTGATTGCGCACTTTGACGCCATGGCTGTGTGCCCAGTCAACCCATTGCAAAGTGAAATTCTCGTAAAGCAGGTCGCTCAGCGTCTCGCGATAGTCACAGAGTACCTGATTGCCGTCATCGACAATCCCCAGCAGCTCTGGCAGTTTCTGTCGCAGGTCGTAGCCGCGGCGCTTTTGGAACTCATCGAAAAGCGTAGGTGTCCAGTTGGCCTTGTAGACCTCGTAGCTGTCGTTGAAGAAGGTGTGAGGGTAGGGGACGCCCGACTCAGCGAAAGCCTGTTCGAAACGGTCGAGATAGTGTTTGACGGCTTGACGGTCGAAATGGTCGACCACCCAGCCTTCACCGCCCGGTGCAGCACGCTTCACCTTCTGCTTGGTACGTCCGATATCAACGCGCCAAACAGTTTTCCCGTCAATGATGGTGTCGGTGAAAACGGCTTTGCAGGCTGCCTGGTCAAGACTGATGTGCGGACCTCCGAAAGGCCAACCTGTACCGCAGTTCATGTCGACTTCGATACCGAGAGACCGGGCAATGTCTTCTACGTCTTTCAATGCCTGCATCCATTGAGGCGACAGGAAGGGTATGTTGTTCTTGTCGTTACCTTGGACGCCATAGAGCGGAGTTATTTCGACAGCACCGATGCCTGCATGGGCATATTCCGACAGGTTCCATTGCAGGTTGGCTTTGTCAACGGCCGACCCCAGCCACCACCAGCGCGTGCCAGCCTTGGCCTCAGGGCGTGCTGTAGGCCACTGCTGGGCAGAGGCAGCCGTGAGACAGCAACTTAGTAAAGAGACTATCAGTAATCGTTTCATTTCTTCAGGAGTTTATAATATTCACTGAGCCCCAGGAGATAGCATCCTGTGCCGTAGTCTTCAAAGTCGGGAACGGAGGTGAAGGTGACGGGCTGACCAGCCGAGGGGTCTTTGCCAGTACCCTGGTTCCAACCCAGGAAACCGTCCTTGTGGAGGCACGAGCGAAGAGCCTGCCAGGCCTTGTCACAGGCAGGGCGGTACATCTCATCCAGCAGTCCCTGTCGGATGCCCCAGGCCATGCCGTAGAGGAAGAGTGCCGTACCCGTCATTTCAGGACCAGGGTAGTCAGCGTCGCTCACCAGACTGGCATGCCAGAATCCATCGTCGTGCTGGCACAGGATCAGCGCTTCGCTCATGAGCAGGAAGTCTTTCTTCAGTTCCTTGTATTCCTTGCTCTTGACAGGCAGCTCGTTCATCGAGCGGACCAGTGCAGCATAGACCCAGCCGTTGCCGCGGCTCCAGTAGCAGTTCTTGCCGTCTTTCTCCTTGTAAGGTGGCACATAGTCCTTGTCGCGCCACCAAAGGCCCTCTTTCTTGTTGAAGCATCCGCCGCCGCACTCGTTGCGTGTCCAACGGTAGCTCTTCATGGCGTAGTCCAGATAGCTTTTGTCCTTGGTGATGGCATACATCTTGACATAGACGGGCATGGCCATCTGGATGGCGTCAATCCATGTCCAATAGTCGATGCGGTCAGTCGCCATCTGCTTCTGAAGGTTCTCCTTGGTAGCATCAAGCGAACCCTTGCCCGTCAGGAGGTTGTATTCGATGTAAGTCTGCTCACAGCATTGGTCGTCGGCATCGGTGGTCTTGGTGCCGTTTCGAGGTGTCCACTTGTGGAAGTCAGACCAGCGGGCGGTATAGTCGAGGTAACGCTGTTGCGGGTCGATGCCGTAGAGTGCCATGAGCCCTTCGTAATAGACGGCTCGTGTCCAAAGCGACGATGGCCTGATTTTCTTGACGTTCGTGGGTTGTGTGGGGTCACTGTACTTCTTCATGAAGTAGTCGTTGGTTTGTCGTGCAGCGCTGAGCACGTCATCTTGGCCTTGGGCAGTCAAGCTGCACAGCACCAGACATAGCGCAAAGATTTGTTTCATCATATTCTATTTAGTTTCGAGTTTTGTTACAATGGACTTGAAGGTCGAGGGTTTTGTCTTGAGCGTTATCTTCGACGGCTGGCGTCCTGCGCGCAGAATCACCGTGGCCTGGCCTTGCCATAGCCGGCGGTGGTTGGTGACGTTGAGCTCGTCACTGTTGATGTCGCCGTTGGTGACTGCTACGATACGGGCATCGCCCTCGATATCGAACGACAGCTCTTCGTTACAGGTCAGTACGCGGCGTCCCTTGGAGTCTACGGTAGTCAGCCGCACATGTTGCAGGTCCATGCCGTCGGCTTTCCACTGGCTGTTGTCAGGCTCGGCAACGATTCTGACGGCCTTGCCCGTGGTTTCGAGGGCGTGTCGGGCCACGGCTTTGCCTTTTTGGTAGGCCACAGCCTCCAGCCGGCCTTTCTGATAGGGTACGCTGTTCCAGTTGATGACGTTGCGGTGCTTGGCATCGGTGGGGTTCGGCTTGCGTCCCAGGCTCTTGCCGTTGAGCAGCAGTTCTACCTCGTCGCCGTTGGTGTAGATGACCAGGTCGGCCTTCGAACCCTCCGGGCGATTCCATAGCTCCGACTGACGGTCGGTGCCGGTCGTAATGCCGTTCCACTCAACGCCGGCATTCTTGTCTTCCATAATGCTGATGTGTACCAGGGGCTCGTCGCTGAAGAAAGACTTCATGAAGTATGCCTTTGGCTTGGGGTCGAGCGAGATGTAGAATACTCCTTGTGCCCAACCCTTGGCAGGCCAGCCCTGCGACTCTCCCAGATAGTCGATGGCACCCCAGTACGCCAGTCCGATGACGCGGTCCAGGTTCATCTCGAAGTAGTTGGGTCCCATGGCGGCAGTCGATGCCTCACTCTGGTAGAACGTCATCCATGGGAAGCGGCGTCCGTCGCCGTGGAAGTACATATAGCGGTAGTTATAGGCCTGCACGTCAGTCAACATGGCCAGGTCGCAGGGCAGCGAATCAGTTTCCCAGTTACGGTAGCGCGGATGCATGGCCACAGTGACCAGACGCGTTGAGTCATAGCGTTGCAGGACGGGTTTCATCATTTTATAGCACGTTACGCCGAAGTCGTTGAAAGGCTGGTTGGGATCTTGCTGCAGCTCGTTGCCCAGACTCCACATGACCACGCTGGGTGAGTTGCGGTCGCGCTTCACCCACTCGGTGACATCGCCTGCCCAGTGGTTCATGAAGAGTGCTCGTCCGCCCGTATGCTGCTGCGTCCATTTGTCGTAGAGCTCGTCGACGACGAGGATGCCGTACTGGTCGCACAGGCGGATGAAATCACGGCTATAGGGATTGTGCGACGTGCGGATGTGGTTCATGCCGAACTGTTTCACCAGTTGCAGGCGTTTCTCGATGGCACGGGGGTAGGCAGCGGCACCCAGGGCTCCCAGGGTGTGGTGGTTGGCATAGCCCTTGAGCAGTATCTTCTTGCCATTGAGCTTCAGTCCGTAGTCGGGACCAATCTCGATGGTACGGAAACCGAACTGCTCTTCCGTCCGGTCGGCTATGGTGCCGTCTTCGCGCAACAGGGTCACTACGGCCTTGTAGAGGTTGGGATGCTCGGTGTCCCACACTTGTACGTTGGGAATCTCAACCTCCTTCAGACGCGCTTCCTGCGTACGGGTTGCTGAAATGCGCTGGTGGGTGTCGGTACCTTCGTAGACGAGCTGTCCCTGTGGGTCGTAGATTTTCAGACCGATGCGGGTGTCTTTCGACTTGGTGCGGTTGGTCATCTCGGCCTGTACGGTGACAAAGCGGTTGTCGCGGGTGGTGATGTATAGCGGATGGCGCTCGAAGTAGAGGTCGGCAGGTGTTTTCACCAGCGTGACGTTTCGGAACAAGCCTCCACCCGTGTACCAGCGCGAGTTGCGCTCTTTCATGGTCGAAGCCTTGACCACCAGCTCGTTGTCTCCCTGGCGCAGCTTGTCAGTGATGTCAATGTCGAAACCGACGTAACCGTAGTCCGTGCCTCCGACACGCTGTCCGTTCAGGTAAACATCGCCCACCAGCATGATACCCTCGAAGTCGAGCAGGATGCGCGTGTTCGTAGATGGCTGGTAGTTGATGGTCCGTCTGTACCAGCCGGACCCCATCTCCTTGAAGCCTCGGGCTGAGAGACGGCTCTTGATGTTGGCCGCCACGTCTGTGTTGTCTGCCTTTTCGTCGGCAGCAGGAGCTATCCACGGTTGTTCAATCTGAAAATCGTGTGGGACATCAACCGTCCGGGGATTGGTAAACAACGAGTCGGTGGCAAATTGCCAACCGAAGTTCAGGGTCTCGGTGGTGCGCTCTTGTGCGGACGCTATGGAGACAGCCGTCAGGACCGTCAACGTGAAGCATATGATGCGTTTCATCTTTTTTCCCATGTTGTTAGTTACTCATTCGTTTTCAGGTTCCGGGCCAGCTGTTCTTTGCTGCTGGCACCAACCAGCACCGAAGTGACGCCTGACTGCTGCAGAATCCAGCGTAGTGCGTATTCTGCCATCGATCGGCCTTCGGCCTTGGCTTGGGCATTCCATGCCTGCAGCTGTCCCAGCAGCTCAGGTGTCAGCATCTCATGGCGCAGGAACTTCTCCTTGGCCATGCGTGAATCCTTGGGAATACCGTTCAGATAGCGGTCAGTGAGCAGTCCTTGGGCCAGGGGCGAGAAGGAGATGAACCCCACACCCTCTTCCTGGCAGAGTTGTAGGATGCCCTCTTCCTGCGGGGAGCGGTCGAGCATGTTGAGACGGCCCTGGTAGATGAGCAGTGGCACGTCATGCTGGCGCAGATAGCTGATGGCAGTCTTGGTTGCTTCCAAAGGCCAGCGTGAGATTCCCACATACAGTGCCTTTCCCTGTCTGACAATGTCTACCAATGCCTGGAGAGTTTCCTCGAGCGGTGTTTCGGGGTCGTAGCGGTGTGAGTAGAACAAGTCGACGTAATCGAGGTGCATGCGCTTCAAGCTCTGGTCGAGCGACGCCATCAGGTATTTGCGTGATCCCCAGTCTCCGTATGGTCCGGGCCACATGTCGTAGCCTGCCTTGGTGGAAATGAAGAGCTCGTCGCGGTAGGGTTTCAAGTCGTCGTCCATCACATGGCCGAAAGTCTCCTCTGCCGAGCCATAGGGAGGTCCATAGTTGTTGGCCAGGTCAAAATGTGTCACTCCGTGGTCGAAGGCATAGCGTATGATTCCGCGTGACCGCTCATAGGGGTCGATACCTCCAAAGTTATGCCATAGCCCCAGACTCACCTTGGGCAAAAGTACGCCACTGCGTCCGCAGCGGGCATACTGCATGCCATTCTCATATCGCTTTTCGTCAGCAAGATAGTTACTCATGATACTTTTTGTTTTAGTAGTTCAGTGTGCGAAGGTACAAATAAAAAATGAGTTGACCAAATGGTTTGCTCATTTTCTTATTCAATTTCTTTTGGAATGCTACCAATGCGGTGCTGCTCATCGTGAGCAGCACCGCACAGGCATACTGAGAGATTTTAAAGCGCATGTTTTCCATAGCATCTTTTTTTAGCACCACATCTGACGTCAACCATCAGACATCAAACATCAGCCTTCAGCCTTCCGACATCAGCCATCAGCCGTCAGCCTTACATCATGGTCGCTCCACCAGCCGCTCCAAGGAGCGTGCTGACAATGTAACCGAGAATCTGAAGAATAGTCTTCCACGTCTTGTTCATTTTCATGGCGTTTTTTGTACCTTTAAATTGTTAATTATTAGGGTTAATTCCAAGTGTCTCATGGCATCATGATAATACCTCTGAATGACTTTGCAAAGGTACAAAAAATTACCCAAAGCACCAAACATTTACCCCGTTTTCTTTGCAAGAATTTTCAAGGGACTTTCACCCTCAGCACCCGATTTGCTTATCCCTTCGGCCAGCGACCTATGGTTCCGGGCTTTGCCGAGGGCTTTTCGTTAAACATTGCAGCTTTTTCAGCGCGATTGCGATTAATTTACGTAATATTTCGTATCTTTGCACTCGAATTCATCAATAATTGCAATTATGACTCAACTGACAGTTTCAATAGAAGATGTTTCCATGCTTGACCAGATTAAGCAGGCCATCAGTCTGATACGTGGCGTGAGTAGCGTCACGCTGAAGCGTCGTAGGAAGACCAGCATGGACCGCGCCATCGAAGATATAGAGCAGGGGCGCGTCTACAAGTACGACAGTCTGGATGACTTGATAAAGGAAATTGAGGGATGACGAAATACGAACTGCTCATCACCGGCGAGTGCAAGCAGAATCTGAAAATCTGCAAGAAGCGTGGCCTGCCGATGCAGGAACTGTGGGATGTCGTGGCCAAGTTGCTGCGCGGCGAGAAACTCGATGAGAAGTATCAGGCTAGCGAAAGTTGAGTGATACTATATAACAAGGATGGGGCGGTTTGTTGAAAAAAATAGTTTTTTTGTTTTTTAGTTAAAAAAAATAATGTACCTTTGCGGTTAAAATGGAATAAACGCAATGTTTCTATGAATTATTTATTTGTTTCTATTAAGCTGCTCGGAACACTCTGTCTGCTGATTTTCGGCATGAAGATGCTGAGTGAGTCTCTTCAGAGCATGACAGGAAATCACCTGAAGAAGATTCTGGCGCGAATGACAGGTAACAGATTTGCAGGTATGCTCACCGGCATGCTTGTCACCGCCTCTGTACAGTCGTCCACTGCTACTACGGTGATGACGGTGTCGTTCGTGTCTGCTGGTATGCTCACCCTGTTTCAAGCCATTTCGGTTATCATGGGCGCAAACATTGGAACAACGCTGTCAGCATGGATCATGACATTAGGATACAGTTTTGACCTTACGATAATGGTCTACCTGTTCTTTCTCATAGGAATCTCGCTTGTTTACAAGAAGCGCTATCGGCAGGTGGGAATGTTCCTCTTCGGGGTGGCATTTATGTTTCTGGCATTAGCAACACTCAGAGCGGCAGGCTCGGAGATGAATCTAGAGGGAAATGCTGCCGTGATAGATTTCTTTTCTTCATTCGATGTAAAGAGCCACCTGACTATCTTTATCTTCTTTGTCATAGGCTCACTCATTACGTGTCTGGTACAATCGTCTGCAGCCCTGGTGGCTATCACCATTATGCTGTGTTCATCGGGCGTGCTGCCGATATATCTTGGTCTTGCTCTTGTGCTAGGTGAGAACCTAGGTTCTACAGCTACGGCAAACGTGGTTGCCCTGGGTGCAAATACCGACGCACGGCGTGCAGCAATGGCGCATTTCCTCTTCAATGCCTTTGGAGTAATATGGGTATCGGTAGCCTTCTATCCTTTCGTGGATATGGTGTGCAGCATTGTTGGTTACGACCCTGCTTTGCCTGGGCAGACAGAGAAACTGCCCGTTGTCATAGCAATGTTTCATACTGCCTTCAATATTCTGAATGCATCGGTTCTCTCCGGTTTTATCAAACAAATAGAGACCCTTGTTTGCAAGATACTGCCAGACAAGCATGATGACAAGTCAGAGTTTAAACTGCGCTATATACAGTCGAACATCATACAGACCCCTGAGGTCTCCGTCTTACAGGCAAAGAAGGAGACGGCCTATTTTGCTGACTGCATGCGCGAGATGTTTGATATGGTAACAGCAATGCTGGCAGCCAAGGACGAGAAGACACTCACCGACTATGCTGAACGCTTGTCAAATGAAGAAGACCTTGCCGACAAGCGAGAGATGACGATTGCCGAATTCCTTTCCAAGACCTCAGGCGATCATCTCAGCGACGGCTCCAGACGCAGCATTAGTATCATGATGCGCGAGATAAGCGAGTTGGAGTCAATAGGTGACTCGTGCTACAAATTGTCACTCAAACAGACGGAGCGCTACACGAAGTCTGTTACATTCACACCGTCGCAAGAAGAGGGGCTGCAAGCCATGACAAGCCTTACAACACGGTCGCTTCACACGATGTGCCTCATGCTGCACGGACCACGTGAGAAGTACAGTCTCAACGACATCTATACCATAGAAGATGAAGTTAACAGTCTTCGTGACAGCATGTATGAAAAGACCATCAAGGAAATCAATGGTCAGGAGTACAGCTATCTTGTGGGAAACCTGTATATGGACATGATATGCGAGATGGAAAGACTCTGCGATGCTGTGGTGAATATAGCTGAGGCAAGGTATTCACAGAAAAAGAGCAAGCAGCACACTTGATTTAGGTTAAGAAATTACACGCTGAAAGAAAAACGACGGGGTAAGAGTGGTGCTAATACACAAATTGTTAGTACCTTAGCGCACTCGAATAGCATAAATGCCAACAATACAGCAAACAATAAAGCAAACAATAAAGGTTTTAACTAAAAGAAATTGAAAATTATGAGTAAAGTATTGTTTCTACTCGTTGCTGGACTTTTCGCAACATCGTGCTCTCAGGCATATCAAAGCAGGTATGGCTTTTTAACTCAGAAAGATTTACCTGATGCTACGCAATTCCTGCCGGCACCACCAACATCAGGTCCTGAATACGATAAGGATGTGGAATATTACGAAAATGGTAAGAAACTGCGTCAGGACCCCAAGGTGCATGATCATTGCCTGCATCTGGATACGCTCGAGATGAATGCAGTATTTAATGAGGCATTAGGCTTTCAGCTGCTGGGTCCTGAGACCGATGAGATTGTAAGTCTTGTAGCCGGCTCAGTAAGAGATGCCCACAGGGTGTCAAAACCAGTAAAGGAATACTTTCACCGTCTGAAACCCTTCCAGGTGTTCAATGAGGCATCGCTCAAGAAGAACGCAAAGAAAGCCATGAGTTCGAGCACCTACGCCTATCCCAGTGGTCACGCCGTGCGTTCATGGATGTATGCCTTTGTGCTTGCTGATGTAGCACCAGAGTATAAGGATGCCCTTTATAAGTGTGCTCAGGACTATTCTGATTGCCGTGTCATCATGGGTCGTCACTGGCAGACCGACATCGTTGCCGGCAAGATGCTGTCAGAAAAGGTTCATGAGGTACTAATGAAGTCACCTGCTTACAAGGCTCAACTGAAGTTGGCTCGCGAGCAGTATCAGGAAATAAAAAAGAAGTAAATATATCTCTTGTGTTATAGCTGAGAAGAGCTATTTATTAGCTGGATCATATTCCGGGCATCCTCATTGCCCTCGGCAGCATGCTTTTTGATTCTATATTGTATGTCTGCCCCGCCTTTAGGATTCTGGATAGCTCTTCTCAGCCATCTTCCGGCTTTATCCTGGTCGGCTACAACTCCCTCTCCTTTCATGTAGCATCTGCCTAAGGCATATTGTGCGTTGGCATTGTCTTTCATGGCAGCTCTGCTAAACCAAGTGAAGGCAAACTCTGGGTTTATTGTAACACCTTCACCATTCCTATAGCACTTTCCTACCTGGTACATTGCCTTGCCGCTACCTTGCTGAGCGGCCTTCATATACCACTGAAAGGCAAGCGAATCGTTTCTTTCAACCATATGTCCCCTGTCGTAACAGCGTGCAAGCCGGTACTGGGCATGCTTGTCACCCAGCTCTGCCGCCTTCTTCATTTCGCGGAAAGCTTCAGCAGGGGTTTTCGAGTTAGACAACATCTTGCCCTCACGGTATATCCTTTGACCAACCAAAAGACACATCGCCAGAGCAAGCAATGCCATCAACCATTTCTTCATGTCTTAAAACTTGTATGTGTACCCAAGACCAATCACATGGCGGTCGGGTTCGTCATTATCCTCTCCGCACATGTGCTGGTAGATATACTTGATATCAAAGCTGTGATGCTTGTCAACATGCAGCTCTGTACCGAAGTTGTATCTCATCTTCTCCAGCTCTTTGGAGACGGTGGATTCGGCATTCACGAACGGACGGAACACCTGACTGAGTTTCATCTTTACCTGCAGACGGTTGCGCCATACGTTTTTACCCTTTCCGCTGTAGACCTTCTCGCCAGCTTCAGCGTCAGTGCCTATTACATATTGTTGGGCGGTCTTCTCCGGCCGATATGAGTATTGCCAGCGCTCACGCAGTGAGAATGTAAACTTACCCCAGCTGACGGAGCCTGTCAACGACACATTGAAGCGATGACGGATGCTCCAGTAGTCGCTATACATGGTTCCTTTGCTGTTTTCCTTGTAGTGGTGGTCGTCGAGCAGGGTATAACCTGCTGATGCCTTGAGCCAGCCGGTAATCTGGTAGTTGCCCTCTAATCCAAAGCTCCAGCGGTCGCCGGATTTCATGTTGTCCCGACTGCGGTACTCCACTTCTGCCCCCAGGCCCCAGCGGTCGTTGAGTTGTTTTTCGGCATTCAGTGATCCCCACATGCCGAAATCATCACTAGCGTGTGCACTGGTGAGTGAGAGTTGAATCATGACAAATAATGCGGCCGTTAGCCGCATTATTTGTTTTGTCCTGTTATTAAACATGGGCGTAATCTCCATTTTTAATTTTCAGCATATCTTTCACATCGCCGCTATCGGGTCCGTCATAATAGATTCGCAGCACAGCCATGTCACGCAGGAAATCCACGGCACCGACGCGTACGTTCGTAATCTTGAGTCCCAGACGCTTTTCCAAGTCGGCAATGAGCTCCTCTCTGTTCTCAGGCTTGATGAGCTCTATGCGGTCATACTGAATAATCTTCGAAGCCTGTGTCTTGAGCACGCGCTCGCATATTGCTACGAAGATGATGACGATGATGTCGATGCAGATAAGCTCGTGAATCGGAGTTCCGTTGAGCTGTCCAAACTCGTCAACGCCCAGTGATGAAGCCATAGAGTGAACAACAGACAGGCAGACAACAACGAAGAGGTATGACATCTCACGCACTGGCATCGCGTCAGTGCGGTAACGCATGATAGAGAAGATGCCAAACAGACCGAGTCCTACACCCATCGTTGCCTTTCCACGGTCCATACCCATCATCATGTAAACAAGGAAGTACAGTGCTACGGAGATGAGCATGAAAGTGAAGTAGAAGTCACGCCGCTTAGCTTTCTTGAAATAAAGGAAGTGTACAATAATCAAGTTGGCGCAGATGCACACCAAAAACCGTATCAGTGCGTCGCCAAATTCAGGTGAGAAAAAGTTTTCCATTTTGTTTTGTTATTTTGTTGTCTTGTTATTTTTGTCGTTTAATTTCATCTAATCCGGTCAGTTTCCTTACCTCAATAGCTTTCTGCTTGAAACGGTTGTAGGGTAAGTCCCTGTTTGTGAGTGCGGAACCAATACAGTATTTGGAGAATCCGTGTGGATGTATCTGTAGCATCCTCAGCATTTTCAGAATGGGTGAAAAGACATGTCCGTCGCGTTTCAGTTCAATGATTACCAGGTCTTTCATGTCCATTTGTTCTTTGTTAACCATGTTGTTGAAGTGAACGCCACTGTCAATGGTCAGTCGCTCTGTCATCCCTTTGTTTACCAGCGTGATGCGAGCGAAGTGGTTGTTCAGTGCCGGCTGCAAGCTGTCAACATCATAGTGCAGATGCTGTCCCAGGAAAGTTCTTTTTTCCTCATCCGTCAGGTCCATGTCTACCACCTTGATGCGTTGTTTCTTGGTGCGCTTGTGGTTATTCTTTGTCTTGACCTCCATAAACTGCAACCCGTTGATGCAGTAAGTCCTGAAGCGTATCTTCTGTCTGTTCGTATGTTTCCACTGGTGCATGCAGTACATGTGAAAGTCGGGTGTGTCGTAGTATGTTGTGTCATACTCCAGGTTGCGTTCTCCGTCTATCTCCTGTACGTAGTATTCGTCGCATGCCATCTTCAGCAGCTGCTTCAACTTTTCCAGATTGGTAACGAATTTCGTGTCCGTGCGGTTCATCAGCTTAACGCTACTCATCTGGTCAAGCGAGATGGGTTCGAAAGTCTTCAGAATGTCTTCTAAATTCTCTTGTTTCATATAGAGATGCCCTTGGGCTTGGCTTTAATGGTTCTTTCCTATAAACTTCCCTTGGTAGGTAAACTTCAGATTATACTTGCTGGACAGCTCCACCTTGTAGCCGTAGCGTCCTTTCTCTATCTGCGTTATTCCTGACTTCGGATATTTTGTCTTTACATACTTGCAGATGCTGGGATGAACCACAGAGTCAGGCAACACGGTTCTCACGCTGCCATCCATCTTCGTCCATGTTCCCTTCGCGTTGAATTCTAAATCTATTCCGTTGTCCAATCTGCAAGCATAACCATCATGGTCCCTGGTGGCATTCACTACTTTTGCCTTAGCAAAACTCTTCTTGATAAAGGACTTTGCTGCTACTGGCAATCTTTCGGCTGGTATGGGATTGGACTCTGCAAAACTTAACGCTGACACCATAAGTGCCAAAATCATGATAAGGAAAAATCTTGTCTGTCTCATAATCTTTGTTCTCTTTGCGTGGTGCAAAATTACGAAACTATCTCGAAGTGACAAAGGAATTAAAAATAATTAACACAACAAAGACGTTTGCACTAAAGACATTCGCGGCGCAGGGGATAGTGGTCGCGGAAATACTCAAACAGTGCCGGCTCCTTTTTCAGCGCCTCGCTGTCAACAAGTGGGTTGTAGTAGTCGAGTGGCGAAGCGTAGGCGGCGCTTGACGCGTTGGGCAACTCAGGAGCGGTGACAAGTCCCGGATGTGGCAGGTGGAAGTGCTGGCACAAGGCATCAATGACCATATTGTTGGCATTTACCTTGCCATCGGCCGAATAGCCTGCAATATGTGGTCGCCTGCTTCTATACCACCTTTACATCGCCATTGACATCTATCGCTACATGACTTTTTCCGAAAAGAACAAGGCTGGCTACTGGTACCGCACGTTCAAGAGTTCGTACAGGCTGACAGGCTTCTTAAAAGAGAGAAAAAGAAAGAGATACAAAGAAAAATTCCCCCCACACCCCCTTAATAAAGAAAAAGAGACGGAGGTGAAAGAAAAAGAGCAGAAAACCTCTCTCTCAAAAAAGAAAAGAGGGAAAAGGAGTTGAAGGAAAGTCAGATTGCATTTTGGAATGAATGTAAGCAATTCATTGGTGAACACAAGGAAGAAACAGTAGTGAAATTTTACTGTCACTGGGCAGAAGAAGTGAAAGGAACGGGATTGATGCTTTGGGAAACGAAAAAATCGTGGAACACGAAATTCCGTCTGGCTGCGTGGTCGAAAAGAAGCTTTGAGGTAAACGACCAGGCCGCGAACATAAGACTGCAGAAGGCGAAGAACGGTGGAAAACTGCAAACTACGAACACCGCCGAGCAGCAGGCCATTGCCGCAAAGCGAGAGGCTGACAATGCGAAGCTGGAGCAGGAAATCGAGGAGCGCAAGGCCGGTGCCGTGTCGCACGAAGAGTATCTCCGGATGAAAAGTACACAAAAAGAACCGTCCCTAATGTGTAAAAATGAAGAA
>JAFVGN010000023.1 GCA_017474925.1 Prevotella sp.
ACAGATCGTTTGACAACTTCATGGTTAACCTGCTTGGCGCCTTGGCTGCATACTGCTTCTTCCCCAAGAAGCCGTGCATCTCTTGTGAAAGGGCTTGGGACAACCAATTAGCATTATTCTAAATTCGTCGAACTCACGTTATTTAACTGGTGCAAAGGTACGAAATAAAATTGGAACTACCAAATCTCAGGGGTCGTAAGGGGTCATATTTAGGGGTCGTATTCGACCACTTTGTACAAAAATACCACTACTTTGATAATCAAACGATTAACCAAAATAGTGGTCTAATTAACTGATTTACAATGAATTTATAATATTCTTCTCAGCATTCAAAAGAGTTTCATTTCATTCCCACTCGATGGTTGCGGGTGGTTTCGAGGAAATGTCATAGCAGACGCGATTGACGCCACGGACCTTGTTGATGATCTCGTTGCTGACCTTGGCCATGAAGTCGTAAGGCAGGTGAGCCCAGTCGGCAGTCATGGCATCGGTACTGGTGACAGCACGCAGGGCCACGGGATGCTCGTAGGTACGCTCGTCGCCCATGACGCCAACGCTGCGAACCGTGGAGAGAAGGATGGCGCCGGCCTGCCAAATCTGGTCGTAGAGCGACACTTCTATCTCACCGTCCTGCATCTGGGCAGGAATGCCGGCAGCCAGCACGCGACGAGCCTCATCGCCAGACAGCTTGACCTTGTAGTCGCGCAGGCCACGGATGTAGATGTCGTCGGCATCCTGCAGGATGCGCACTTTCTCGGGCGTGATGTCGCCCAGGATGCGCACAGCCAGTCCGGGACCGGGGAAGGGATGACGGGTTATGAGGTGCTCGGGCATCTGAAGCTGACGGCCCACACGGCGCACCTCGTCCTTGAAGAGCCACTTCAGGGGCTCGCACAGCTGCAGGTGCATCTCCTTGGGCAGTCCACCCACGTTATGGTGGCTCTTAATGACCTTACCAGTAATATTCAGCGACTCAATGCGGTCGGGATAGATGGTACCCTGGGCAAGCCACTTGGCATCGGTTATCTTCTTCGCCTCGGCATTGAACACCTCGACAAAGTCGCGTCCAATGATCTTGCGCTTCTGCTCAGGATCGGTGACCCCGGCAAGGTCGGCAAAGAACTTCTCGGAAGCATCGACACCAATGACGTTAAGACCCAAGACACGATAGTCGTCCATAACCTGACGGAACTCGTTCTTGCGCAGCATGCCGTGGTCGACGAAGATGCAGGTGAGGCGCTGGCCGATGGCCTTGTTCAACAGCACGGCAGCCACGGAACTGTCGACACCACCGGAGAGGCCGAGGATGACACGATCCTGACCCAGCTGCGCCTTCAGCTCAGCCACCGTAGTATCGACAAACGAGGCAGCGCTCCACTCCTGGCGCGAGCCGCAGATGTCGACGACGAAATTGCTGAGCAGCTGCTTACCCTGCAGGGTGTGGAACACCTCAGGATGAAACTGTACAGCCCAAATGCCTTTGGCAAGTGAAGAGTGAAGAGTGAAGAGTGAAGAATTATCGGAGCAGCGAGAGCCATCGTGCTCGCACGTTTGGTCGAGTCGTGACGATAATCGCTGCAGGCAATTTGCCACCGCCTCAGGGGAAGCCCAGAATGCAGCGTTAGTGACGTCGGCAGTAGAACCGATAACCTTGAAGTCGCTGGGAATGGCCGTGATGGTGTCTCCATGCGACATCCAAACCTGCGAATGCTGCTCAAAGCCCTTGAAGAGGGGATTAGCCGTGTCAACGGTCTGCAGGTTGGCACGTCCGTACTCGCGGGAGTCGGCCTTTTCGACCTTGCCACCCAGGGTATGCGAAATGAACTGTGCGCCATAGCAGATGCCAAGCACGGGAATGCGTCCTATGAACTGCGAGAGATCGACCTTGAAAGCCTCGGGGTCGTGTACCGAGTAGGGCGAGCCACTCAGTATGACGCCAATGACGGAGGGGTCGTCCTTGGGGAACTTGTTGTAGGGCAAAATTTCGCAGAAGGTGTCCAGCTCGCGGACACGACGGCCAATGAGCTGTGTCGTCTGCGAACCAAAATCGAGAATAATAATCTTCTGTTGCATATATTATTTAAATTAGAAATGAGCAATTTGGAATTAGCAATGATGATGACCCATGAAAGCCTCTGCTTGTTCCAGGGAGTCCAATTTACCAACGTCCAGGACATGCAAGTCGTCCTTAACAAGTCCGACGATGCGTGAGCGATGGCACACGGAGAGGTAGAAGTCGATGATGCTGAAACGATCGGGGAAGCTCTCCATGAGCGGGAACAGCCGTGGCGAAAAAGAATGGATGCCCGAGAAGGCGAAGGTGTTTAAAGAGGTGAGAGGCGGGAGATGAGAGCCTAATGGACTCTTGACTTCGCCCGTCTCAATATTGGTCCATCCCACCAGGCGCATGTCGTTGTCGAAAAGCAGGTAGCGCTTGGTCTTGCGTCGGCTGACCAACAGCACGGCATCGTCGTCGGACTGATGTTGGCTGCGAAACCAGTTGAAGTCGAGGTCGTCGAGGATGTCGACATTGTGGATAAGGACAGGTTCATCGGGGTCGAAGAGCGACTGTGCCTTCTTCAGTGCGCCGCCTGTCTCCAGGAGCTGTGACGTCTCGTCGCTGAACTGAACCAGCGAAGTGTAATCCTGACAGGCGACATGGTCGACAATCTGCTGGGCAAAGTGATGGACGTTGACCACAAAGCGGCCGTAACCCTGCCCCATCAGCCGATGGATGTTGAGGTCGAGCAAGGGCTGACCATTGACCGGCACCAAGGCCTTGGGCATGGTGTCAGTCAGGGGTTTCAGCCGGGTGCCAAGACCCGCAGCCAGAATCATTGCCTGTTTCATACGTTTTTTCTTTTCGTTGCAAAGTTACAAATTATTTATCAATAACCAATGGTCATGTCTCAATTATTTTATATCTTTGCAGGCAGGAATCAAAAAAAGCCCGATACGACGCAATGAAAATACTACGACTCTTGATAGTGGCACTACTCTGTAACCAAGCGACAGCACAAACGCTGATGATCAACGAACTCATGCAGTCGAACATTGACTGCGTGATGGACGACTTCAACGAATTTCCCGACTCCTGGGTGGAGCTCTACAACCCTACCGATGCGGCCATCAACCTGAAAGACTACAAAATAGGCCTGAAGGAAAAAGCCAGCAAAGCCTGGCAGCTGCCTGACAAGACGGTAGAGGGCAAGAGCTATGTGCTGGTGTACTGCGACAAGGAAGAAGACGGCATGCACACCGACTTCCGACTTGAGACCACCAAGGAGAGCAGCCTCTACCTGTTTCTGGGCAAGGACGTCGCAGACCAAGTAACATTCGACAAGCAACCAGCTCCCAACATTGCCTACGGACGAAAGACGGACGGTAGCGGGGAATGGGGCTATCAGCTGACTCCGACACCAGGTATGGCCAATAAGGGAGACGTGTGCGACGCAAAGCACCTGCTGGGCGAGCCTGTGTTCAGCAGGAAAGGCATCATCATCAGCGAACCATCATCCTTTACCACCGGACAGGGCATCAGCCTGACACTATCGCTGCCGGAAGGAGCGCCCGAAGGCACCCAGATACGCTACACCCTGGACGGCAGCGAGCCTCAAGCCAACAGTACACTCTACAGGGCCATGCTGTCGTTCGACAAGACTACCGTCGTACGGGCGAAACTGTTCTGCCAGGGATGGCTTTCGCGCCGTTCCACCTGCCATTCGTACATCTTCTTCCCCACCGACAGGAAACTGACCCTGCCCGTCATCAGTATCATGACCAACAACCGATACCTGAGCGACACCAAGATAGGCATCTACGTGGACGGCAGCTATCAGAAAGGCAAGAAAAACTACGAGTTCAACTGGCGGCGACCTGTCAACGTGGAGTACTTCGAGACACAGGCCGAGGACAGCCGGCTCAACCAGCTTTGCGAGACCAGGGTGATGGGCGGTGCCTCCAGAGGCTCAGCTCTGAAATCGCTGGCCCTGTATGCCAACAAGCGTTTCGGTACCAAACGACTGGACTACGAATTCTTCCCCGACCAGAAGCCCGGCATGAGAAACTTCAAGAGCGTCATGCTGCGCAATGCGGGCAACGACTTCGACTACCTCTACATGCGCGATGCCATCATCCAGCGCACAATGGCCAGTCATGCCGACCTGGACTGGCAGGCCTGGCGACCAGCCATCATCTACATCAACGGGCAGTACAAGGGGATGCTGAACATCCGCGAACGCTCGAACGAGGACTATGTCTTCACCAACTATGATGAGCTGGAGGACATAGACATGATTGAAAACCTGTGGGAGCTGAAGGAGGGAACATGGGACAACTTCAACGACTTCAAGGCCTTCTATGCGGAGCACAACCACACCCTTGCGGAATATGAGGAGCGCATGGACTGCATGGAGTTCATCAACCTGATGGCCATGAACCTCTATTACAACAACCTCGACTTTCCCGGCAACAACTTCGTCATATGGCGACCGACGGCCAACGGCGGCAAATGGCGCTTCATAGCGAAGGACACGGACTTCGGACTTGGACTCTACGACTACGATGCCAACTATCACATCCTGGAGTGGCTACACAATCCCGACTACGACCCGAACTACAAATGGGGAGCCAATAGCTATGAAAGCACGAGACTGTTTCGCAGACTGATGGAAGATGCCGACTTCAAGCGCGAGTTCATTGACCGGTGCTGCATATACATGGGCGACTTCCTGAACGAGAAATGTACCAGGGCGGTGTGGGATGACATGTACGAGAAAATAAAAACGGAATTCCCCTTCCATAGGAAGCTCTATATGTATAACCCGTGGTGGCCGAGGCCCTATGACGACGAGCTGAATGCTGCCCGCAACTGGCTTAGACAACGGACGAGCCTGTTTTACCAGCAACTGGGCAACTACTATCAACTGGGGACACCCACCCCACTAGCCATCAACAAGACGCAACAGAACGCACGGATATCTTTCAACGGTGTGAAGCTGACGGAAAAGGTCTTCGACGGGAAATTCTTTGCCGGACGCAGCCTACGGCTCAGTGCCGAGACTGATGCAGGGCAAGAGATAAAAGGATGGACAGTATTGATAGACGGAGCGGAAAGTGTCGTCACAGGCAACACCCTGGACATGGACATGCCTTCATGCCAGCAGCTGACCATCAACCCCATCGTGGGCGAAGCCACTGGCATTGACAATACGGTAAGCCGGAAAAAGGATGCAGGGGACGACAAGTACTACAATCTGCAGGGGCAGCCTGTCAGCCAGCCGACAAAAGGGATCTACATCAGAAACAACCACGTGGTCGTTGTCAAGTAGTGGCAGTCAATGTCTGCGTGATGCCTTGTTCGCGATGACAGATACGCACCTCAATGCCGAACTTGTCGTGGATGTGCTCAGCCAGATGCTGGGCACTATAGACTGAGCGGTGCTGGCCGCCCGTACAGCCGAAGCAGAACATGAGTGAGGTGAATCCGCGCTGTATGTAACGGCGCACATGGGCATCAGCGAGCTTATAGACACTCTCGAGGAAGGTCAGAATCTCACCGTCGTCCTCCAGGAAGCGAATGACAGGTTCGTCGAGTCCGGTCAGTTTCTTGTAGGGCTCGTATCGACCGGGGTTATGAGTGGAACGGCAATCGAACACATAACCGCCGCCATTGCCGCTCTCGTCCTCGGGAATACCTTTGCCATAAGAGAAACTATAGACCCTGACGACCAGGGGACCCTGCGCATCGTATCTGGAGAAGGTGGCCGGTCCGTCCTGAGGATGGGGCTTGTAGGGATTGTGACTGGTGGTCTTGAAACCGTCGGCACGTGCCGCCATAGCCTCGACATGCCTGAAGCGAGGCATCTCAGTCAGCCGTTGCAGCAAACCGGTCAGATAGGGATAGGGGAAATTGCGCTCGCCAAGCAGTTCACGGATATTGTCCATGGCCGGGGGAATGCTTTCAATGAAATGAGCCTTGCGTTCAAAATAGCCCCGGAACCCGTAGGCTCCCAGAACCTGTAGCTGACGGAAAAGGACGAAGAGCGACAGCCGCTCGACAAACAGATGGGGCGACGGTACCTCGGTGTAATGCTTCAGCGCATTATAGTATTCATAGACCAGTTCGCGGCGCAACTTGTGGGGATACTTGGCGCTGGCCTGCCAAAGGAACGAGGCCAGGTCATAGTAGTACGGTCCCTTGCGCCCACCCTGGAAGTCGATGAAGAAAGGACGTCTGTTGCCGTCGACCATCACATTGCGAGCCTGGAAGTCGCGATAGAGAAAGCACTGGGTATCGTCAGCCGCCGTCAGGTCCTTGGCCAACAGCCGGAAGTCTGCCTCGAGCTTCAACTCATGGAAATCAAGTTCGGTAGCCTTCAGGAAACAGTACTTGAAATAGTTGAGGTCAAAAAGTACGGAGTCTGAGTTGAAAACGGGCTGTGGATAGCAGTTGGAGAAGTCGAGCTCGCGGGCTCCACGAATCTGAATATTGGGCAGTTCGCGAATAGTGCGGCGCAACAGATCCTGCTCTTTCAGCGTATAGCGTCCACCAGCCTCGCGCCCGCCTCGGATGGCATCGAACAACGACACGGAACCAAGGTCGGTCTGCAAATACCTCAGTTCGTCGGTACTGACGGCCAGTATCTGGGGAACCGGCAACTGGCGCTTGGTGAAATGCTGGCAAAGATAGACGAAGGCATGATTCTCGTCACGGCTGGTACCAATGCAGCCTACTACCGTCTGTCCCTGAGCGTCGCTCATGCGATAATACTCACGGTTGCTTCCGGCTCCGGCCAGTTTCTCCACGTCGTGGGGTTCGGCCCCACACCACTGTTTGTATAGCTCCAATAGTTTCTGCATACTTCAAGTCATTTACGGTTTTATCGTACCATTGTTCAATTATCTTTTTCTCAAAGAATATCCATTAGCTGGCGTAGCGATGTCACTTCATAGTCCACGGGCTCAGGGGCAGGATACTGTGGATAGCGGTTGAAGTAGGCAGTAGCCAGCCCGTAGTGCTTTGCGCCCAGGATGTCTGTCTGGAAGTTGTCGCCTATCATCAACGTGGTGGTTTTCCCTGCACGGGTCTGTTGCATCGCGTAGTCGAAGAAACGTGCCGAGGGCTTGTTGGCTCCAGCGTCCTCGCTCAGTATGATGGTGTCGAAATAGTCGTACAAACCGCTGGAGCGCAATTTCCTGTACTGCACTTCGTGGAATCCGTTGGAACACATGTGCATGCGATAGCCTTGCGAGCGTAGATAGTCCATCAGCTCGTGGGCTCCCTCCACCACACCTGATTTCGTGGAAAGAAGATCCAGGAAGAGGTCGCTGACCTCCAGGCAGCGCTTCTCATCGGGTTCCAGTCCCTGTCCCTTGCTCAGCGGGCGGCGGAAGCGCTCGACAATCAGATAGTTGCGCGTTATCTCGCCACGCGAGTAACGTGTCCACAGGTCTATATTCGTCTGCCAGTATTCATCGTAAAAGACACTCGCATCCGGGAACCAACGTTCCAGATGTAACGCGTCGAACAATTCGTGCAAGGCTATCTCAGCATTGCCATACGTGTCGTACAACGTGTCGTCAAAGTCGATGAACAGGTCGGTGTATTGTTTCATAAACGGCTGCAAAGTTACAAACTTTTTCCGAGAAAGCACGTCCCCAACCTATACCTTTTATAGATTATTCATTTTTTGCCCGCTATTTCATGGGAAAGGAAACCTGCAATCTGCCACATTGAGGGCAGACGATTCCCTACCCTATTGCAGCGTGACAGCCATCAGACCTATGACGACGTCATTGGAGAGCGGACGAAGGGTGAGCGACACGAGCTTGCGCCGACTGTCAAGTGGCATACAGAGCATGGTAGCAGCACCACCTGGAATTTCGCGGCCATAGACACCCTGTATGCCAAGCGCCTTGCCCAGGTCGCGGCTGACGGTACCCGTGCCGAATGCCACACGATAGGGCCGTGGCTGACTGACGCGGAAGGCCTTGCCGTCAACATAGTAGTCCTGCTCAATGGGGCACCAGTTGTCGGGATTCACCAGACGGAGCGTGTCGGCAGTCCCGTCTTTGTAGCGTGCTATGACAAGACCATTGACGATACGGCTCTGCATGTGGTTGGTCGAACCGGTCATCAGCAGCCAAGCCTGTGCCGCACTGCCACTCAGGGGAATGGTCAGCGAATCGGGATAGTTGTTCCACAACGAGGTGAAGGCCACATTACTGCCTTCTACGGGAGTACGGAAGGGAACACCCATCACCGTGAATTCGTCCTTGACGATGAGCGAGCGGAATACGGAGTCGTTGATTTCAGGCGCATATGCCGGATGGCACCACTCGCCAACTCCCTGGACGGGAATCTGCAACGTGGTATAGGGCGGGCGGGGCGAACGATACTCGTTGCGGAATATTTCTGTCACCTTGGCGTTCAGATAGCCCCCGATGTTCTGCTTGCGATACTTTCCCTCAGGCGCAGGTTCATCGGCCCTGCCACTCTGGGCTCCGACTGTCGCAAGGTTGTCTACCAGCCGGACTTCAGGCAAAGGTACCGGCACCTTGACACGAATCGTCTGGCGGGGCTGCGAAGTACCTTCGACATCACGGAAGCGTCCCAGCCCCAAATTCTGGCGGATGACTATCTTCTGGGGCTGGCTGAAGTGCTGAATAACCTCATAGACAGCCTCGTCGCCCTGGCGTTCGTACCTATAATATATATATGGTGTACGGACAGAAGCAGAGTCCCACGAATCGGGGAAGCCCGGACGTATGATACAACGGCCGTGAAGGGCATCGGGCTGAATGCCAAAAAGTCCTTGGATAAGCGTGCGGGCGGAAATACCGATGCAGTCTCCGAAGTCGCGATAGCACTCGCCACGAGCAGCATCCAACCGGCTGATTTGTCCGAAGTTGGCAGGCGACTGTCCGTAGTACATCTGGTCCAGCACGTTAGCTTTCATGAGCTTGAAGCCTTCTTCTGAACGCCCCGCCTCGAAGTAGGCCAACGCCGTATGCATAACCTCGGCAGCAGCTACGTTGTTGATACTCCACGAATAGGGCATCCAGTTACTAGTGGATATTGTCTGAAACGATGAGTGATTCCCATCCGTAATGGGAATATGGGGTATCTCGTTGTCCACATACTGCGTGGCCCGGTAAGCCTGTTCGGGTGAACAAGCGCCACAGTCAATCGGAGTATAGATGCTCCATACGGCAGCACTCTCATGCACCCGCTGTAGTCCCATCAGGTCCTGATACTCTGCCCAATGTCCTTTCCCGTCAAGCCATAAACGACTGTTCATGGCGTTCAGGATGGCCTTGGCCTCAGCCAGATAGGGAGCGCCATTCTGACCTATCAGTTCTGCAATGCGTGCTGCCAGCAGGTTGGCACGGTAGTTGTAAGCCGAGGAATGGGTGACGGCACCACCACTATAATAGAGGGCGTCCGATGCCCAGATACAGCAGTAGGCATCGTACAGGTGGTCGCCATCGGGATCGAAGTTGCGTTTCTCCCATGCGAGATGACTCTTCAACAGGGGCCACATCTTCAACATGTAGGAACGGTCAGCATCGTACTGAAAATGCCACAGCAACTCGTCGATGTAGTTCAAGTTCATATCGTAGTGATGCATCTGGTCGTTACGCTCAGGATTGCGGCAGATGTAGCCGTTGCTATACATCTGGGTCCCCCACTCTTTTTTGGCACGTGCCAAATGCTGTTCCTCGTCTTGTGTCGGATGGGGCTGCTTGGCTGGTATATTTTTGACCTGACTTTTAGCATAAGCATCGAAGTGGCTGACGGCACGTTCCGGCCAACCCAGCACGTCGCCCAGATAGCCGGCACGCCAACCAGCCAACGGTATGCGCCAACCGACACAGCCATGCTGCCAGGTCTTGCCGTCCCATGCACCATCGGCACCTGCCACCAACGCGCCACCCAAAGGATTGATATAGGCATCAGGGGTATTGAACTCCACCCGTGAAGTCAACATACGCATGGCCTCTTCGGCCTCGTCGAAACGGTCACCAGCCCTGAGGTCAACATAGACTTCTACCGCGTCGCAACCTACATAGCACTCGTCCTCAAACGACTGCGACAGACGTTGAACGGGTTTCTTGCCGTCGGCCTCGAAAGCATCTTTCGCGTCTACCCCCAAATCACCGTTACGGCTCAGCTTGGGCTGGCGGATATTACTAACCAGCACATCCAGCCTGACAGGCTCGTCGAAACCGGTCGTCCGGAAGCGCCAGAAGCCCTGCTCTCCATTTAACGAGGCCACGACACTCAGGCGAACTGTTGCCTTTGAGCCCCAAGTCTTATGGCGTAACACGTAACTGCGCATCCCATCAACATAGCGCGACTCACAATAGTCTGTTGCGTCCAACTTGACGCCATTGACAAGAAACTGCATATTTCGGCAGTCTTTCTTCTTGTAGATAGCAAACACGGGGCGGTCGCTGGTCTCCAGACGCCAGTCACTATGACTTCCGTATAAAGCACGGGTATAGCGGTTCCCGCCATTTACACACACAAAGGCCCGTCCTTCAGGACGGTATTGCTGGGCTGCCAAGCCAAGCGACAGCACGAAGGCAAGCAGGGTTGTTAACGTTCTAGTCATGCCGAAAGTACTCATTTCTCTCATCATGCCACAAAAGTACACATTTTCCCTGACATGGCCAAACAAGCAGGCAAAATAAAAAACCGGCTGTCTCACGACAACCGGTTCCTAAAACAAACTACTTAAAAACTAATCTACTAAAACAAATCAAAAAAATATCTCTTTTTTGTTAAATCCTTATATGATATTGTCATGGCTTTTAACCTTTGACGTTGCAAAGTTAGATACATTTCCAACATAAAACAAGCTTTTTATGGAAAAGTTGAACACCTTTTTGATTTAAATCAATTCCAAAAGTAGCCTCATGGTAAAGCACCTACTTTTTTGACATCTTGAGGTTACAAAACTGACACAAATGAATAAAAAAAAGGGGCACAGTTTCCAATGGCTGGAACTATGCCCCGATTGAATTCATTGATGGGGTTATTACATCATACCTCCCATGCCCGGGGCACCACCCATTGGCATAGCGGGTTCCTTCTCTGGCTTGTCACAAATCAGACACTCTGTGGTCAGGAACATGCCGGCAATGGAAGCGGCATTCTCCAAAGCCACACGAGCCACCTTGGCAGGATCGATGACACCAGCCTCGCGCAGATCCTCATACTTATCCAAACGGGCGTTGTAACCATAGTCACCCTCGCCTTCGCGAACCTTCTGAACAACTACGGCACCCTCCTCGCCAGCATTGCTGACAATCTGGCGCAACGGCTCCTCAATAGCGCGGCAAATGATGTTAATACCAGTCTGCTCATCGGCATTGTCACCCTTCAGGTCAGCCAGAGCTTGCTGGGCACGGATGTAGGTCGTACCACCGCCGGCAACAACACCTTCCTCAATAGCTGCACGGGTAGCGCAGAGAGCATCGTCGACGCGATCCTTCTTTTCCTTCATCTCAACCTCGCTGTTAGCACCGACATAGAGCACTGCTACGCCACCTGCCAATTTGGCAAGACGCTCCTGCAACTTCTCCTTATCATAAGAAGAGGTGGTGAGCTCGATTTCCTTCTTGATCTGAGCGATACGGTCCTGAATGGCCTGTTTGTCACCGGCACCATTGACAATGGTTGTGTTGTCCTTCGAAACAGTCACCTTGTCGCAAGTTCCCAGCATCTCAAGAGTAGCCTGCTCCAGTTTCAGACCCTTCTCCTCGCTGATGACGACACCACCGGTCAGGGTTGCAATATCCTCAAGCATTGCCTTGCGACGGTCACCGAAGCCAGGAGCTTTGACAGCGCAAATCTTCAGACCGCCACGCAGACGGTTGACAACCAGCGTTGTCAGTGCCTCTGAGTCTACATCCTCGGCTATTACCAACAGGGGACGACCACTCTCGGCAGCGGGCTGCAGGATAGGCAGGAAGTCCTTGATATTTGAAATCTTCTTGTCGTAGATGAGGATGTAGGGATTCTCCATCACACATTCCATCTTCTCTGAGTCAGTTACGAAGTAGCCACTGAGGTAGCCACGGTCGAACTGCATACCCTCAACCACACCGATATGGGTATCACGGCTCTTTGATTCCTCAATGGTGATGACACCATCCTTGGAGACTTTACGGAAGGCCTCAGCCAGCAACTTACCGATTTCCTCGTCATTGTTGGCAGAAACGGTAGCAACCTGCTCAATCTTGTCATAGTTGTCATCTACGCGCTCAGCGTTCTTCTGAATGAAGTCGACAACAGACTTCACGGCCTTGTCAATACCACGCTTCAAATCCATGGGGTTAGCACCGGCAGTCACGTTCTTCAGACCTTCAGTAACAATTGACTGAGTCAGGATGGTAGCAGTGGTCGTACCGTCACCAGCATCGTCGCCAGTCTTAGAAGCCACGCTCTTGACGAGCTGTGCGCCAGTATTCTCAAACTTGTCCTCCAACTCGATTTCCTTTGCAACAGTAACACCGTCCTTGGTAATCTGCGGAGCACCGAACTTTTTCTCGATAACCACGTTGCGGCCCTTAGGACCCAGCGTAACCTTTACAGCATTTGCCAACTGGTCCACACCGTTCTTCAACAGGTCGCGGGCCTCAATATTGAATTTAATATCCTTTGCCATAACTTTATTTTATTTTCAATGATTATTTTTCAATGACTGCAAGCACGTCAGACTGACGCATCATGAGATACTTCTCGCCCTCGAATTCCAGCTCGGTACCACTGTATTTACCATACAGCACTTCGTCGCCAGCTTCAAGAACCATTTCTTCGTCCTTTGTTCCCTGACCTACGGCCTTGACGGTTCCGTGCAGGGGTTTCTCTTTTGCGGTATCAGGAATAATGATTCCACCGATTTTCTCTTCTGCCGGTGCTGGCATTACCAGTACGCGGTCTCCTAATGGTTTGATGTTCATAATTACTTTTATTTTAATTGTTCGTTTAAAAATTTATAGATTTCTGCCCTTACTTCTTGCGAAAACCGTGCCAAACATACAAAACTGACACTTTGGCAGTCATAGAATTTGGATGTTTAGAAAATAATTCGTATCTTTGCACGGATTAATGTTAAATTAATACATTAAAAATATGAAAGACTTTCTGAAATATGTCATGGCAACTGTCACAGGTATCATTTTAGTGACAGTAATTATGGGTATCCTCTCTGTGATATCTCTGGTGGGTCTGGTAGCATCGAATACCGGTAATACTAAAGTTGAAGACAATTCTGTGTTCACCCTGATGCTTTCTGGCATCATGGAAGAACGGACGACTCCCGACCCCACGAGTATGCTGACAGGTGCCGTAGGAGAAGACCTGGGACTGGAAGACATCTTGTCTGCAATTCGTAAGGCCAAGGAGAACGACGACATCAAAGGCATCTATATCGAATCAGGTATTTTCTCGTCAGACTCTCCTGCGTCCGCCCATGCCATCCGCGAGGCTTTGCTCGATTTCAAAAAGTCTGGTAAATGGATTGTTGCCTATGCCGACACCTATGAGCAGACTGCTTACTACATCTGTAGTGTGGCAGACAAATTATTCCTGAACCCACAAGGCATGGTCGACTGGCATGGAATAGCAGCCAACCCCATCTTCCTGAAAGATTTCCTGGCCAAGTTCGGTGTCAAGTTCCAGTTAAGCAAAGTTGGCAAATATAAGAGTGCTCCTGAAACGATGACTGCTGACGGCATGAGCGAGCCCAACCGTGAACAAGTGACAGCATATATCAACGGCATCTGGCAAGTCATGCTGAAAGAGGTTTCCGAAAGCCGTAAGATTCCCGTTGACACGCTCAATGCCTATGCCGACCGATTTGTCACCTTGGCCAATCAGGACGACTACGTCAAGATGAAACTGGTGGACAAGCTCCTATATACCGACGAGGTGAAAGGCGAGATCAAGAAAATGCTGAAGATTAATGCTGACGATCACATCAACCAACTGACGCTGTCTGAGATGCAAAATGTCAAGGAAAAGAAGCAGGAAGGCGACCAAATTGCCGTCTACTATGCTTACGGTGACATTGTAGACTCAGAGACAGGCGGACTGGCTCGCGAGGGACATAGCATCATAGCTACCGAAGTATGTAAAGACCTGGAGAAACTGGCTGAGAACAAAGATGTGAAAGCCGTGGTGCTCCGCGTCAATTCTCCTGGCGGTTCAGCTTACGCCTCTGAGCAAATCTGGCGTTCTGTCACACAGCTGAAAGCAAAGAAACCCATTGTCGTCTCTATGGGAGGCTATGCCGCCTCTGGTGGCTACTATATCAGCTGCGCTGCCAATTACATCGTTGCAGAACCAACTACTATTACAGGTTCCATTGGCATCTACGGGATGTTCCCCGACATCAGCAACCTGTTAACGGAGAAACTGGGCATCAAGTTCGACGAAGTAAAGACCAACAATCACGCTGCATTCGGCACACGTTCACGTCCATTCAATGCCGAGGAGATGGCACTACTTGACCAGTATATTGGCCGTGGCTACGAATTATTCCGCAAACGAGTTGCCGATGGCCGCAAACAGTCTATTGAAGCTATCGAAGAAATTGCACAGGGACACGTATGGCTGGCCAACGATGCCTTGAAAATCAAGCTTGTCGATGAAATCGGAGGACTTGACAAGGCTGTAGAGAAAGCAGCCCAACTGGCTAAGCTCAGCGAATACCACACCATCAACTATCCAGAACCCCCGGGTTGGTTTGAAAGCCTGTTGAGCATGGGCGAAAAGGGAAGCTACCTTGACGAGCAAATGCGTGCCACGCTGGGTGAGTACTATGAGCCGTTTGTATTCCTCAAGAGCCTGAACAATCAGAATAACATTCAGGCACGTCTCCCCTATTACCTTATTATAAAATAAAAGGCAAGTAGGAAGACGCATGGAAGGTGACTTCATCAAAATCAAGAAGTGGCTGTTGCCATTAAGCTGGCTCTACGGCTTGGGCGTGAAGTTGAGGAACACGATGTTCGAAATCGGAATCCTAAAAGTCCGCTCCTTCGATGTGCCGGTTATTTCCGTGGGCAATATTACGGTCGGTGGTACTGGTAAGACCCCACATGTGGAATATCTGGCCAATATGCTGCGAGACCAGTTCCATGTTGCCGTACTTAGCCGAGGCTATAAGCGAAAGAGCAAGGGCTTCATCCTGGCAGATAACAAAACTACCATGGCCGAGATAGGTGACGAGCCCTATCAGATGAAGCAGAAATTCCCTAACGTTAAAGTGGCCGTAGATAAAAACCGCTGTCACGGCATCGACATTTTGATGGAGCAGGACAAGCAACTGGATGTTGTGCTGTTGGATGACGCCTTCCAGCACCGCTATGTCAATCCCGGCATCAACATCCTACTCGTCGACTACCACCGGCTCATCACCTACGACAAATTGTTGCCTGCTGGCCGCCTACGCGAGCCACTAAACGGAAAAGACCGTGCAGACATTGTCATCGTCACCAAATGTCCGAAAGAACTGAAGCCCATGGAGTATCGTGTCATCACCAAAGCCATGGGACTCTATCCTTACCAACAACTCTTCTTCACGTCATTGAGCTATGACAAGCTGAAGCCTGTGTTCAAGGACTGTAAGCCGAAAGCAGCTCCCCTGCTGACGGAACTGGCGGACACCCATACGCTGCTACTGACAGGCATTGCATCACCCGAACAGCTGGAGCACGACCTGTCACCCCTGATTCCCCACCTCTCTCTTCTGACTTTCAGCGACCATCACCGTTTCAGAAAGAAGGACATTCAACACATCAACAGGTCATTTGCCGCATTGGAAAGTCCCAAATGCATCATTACCACCGAAAAGGACGCCACACGTCTGCAAACGACTGAAGGACTCAGCGATGAAGTGCGACAGAACATCTACGCATTGCCTGTCCGCATCCATTTTATGCAGGAACAGGAAGAATTATTCCACAATCACATTATAGGCTATGTACTCAAAAATTCAAGAAACAGCATCCTGGTTAAAAACAAGGATGAACGCAAACCCCAAGACAGCAATCATTCTGGGAACCGGCCTCGGACAATTAGCTTCCGAAATAACTGACAAACTGGAAATACCCTATTCCGATATACCAAACTTCCCCGTATCAACGGTCGAAGGCCACTCGGGCAAGTTCATCTTCGGCAAGCTCGGAGGAGTTGACATCATAGCCATGCAGGGACGCTTCCATTACTACGAAGGCTACTCCATGAAGGAAGTGACATTCCCTGTCCGGGTCTTCTACGAACTGGGTATCAAGAAACTGTTTGTTTCAAATGCTGCCGGTGGCATGAATCCCGCCTTTAAGGTTGGCGACCTCATGATCATCACCGACCACATCAACCTCTTTCCCGAACACCCTCTTCGCGGCAAGAACTTCCCCACAGGTCCGCGATTCCCCGACATGCACGAGACCTACGACAAGAACTTCATCAAAGAGGCTTCAGCCATTGCCAAGGAAAAGGGCATCCGCATTACCTATGGAGTCTATGTCGGTGTACAAGGCCCCACCTTCGAGACCCCAGCCGAGTATAAGATGTACCGCTTACTGGGAGGCGATGCGGTAGGCATGTCGACCGTTCCTGAAGTCATCGTTGCCCACCATTGCGGCATCAAGACCTTTGGCATGTCTGTCATCACAGACCTGGGCGGCTTCGAAGAACCAGTGGAGGTCTCCCACGAAGAAGTGCAGGAGGCTGCCAACAAGTCACAGCCCCTCATGACAGCTATCATGCGCGAAATGATCTACCGCTCAGAACAACTGGAGGGGAGCAAGAAGAAAAACAGAATTAACTCTGACAAACCGACAAAAGCATGGAAATAGCATCTCTTGGAGAATTTGGCCTCATCGACCGCCTGACAAAGGACATCACGCCACAAAACACATCAACCCTGTACGCCATAGGCGACGATTGCGCCGTACTTCACTACCCTGACTCAGAAGTCCTGGTCACCACCGACATGTTGATGGAAGGCGTTCACTTCGACTTGACGTATATCGACCTCCAGCATCTGGGCTATAAGGCGGCCATGGTAAACATCAGCGACATCTTCGCCATGAACGGCATCCCCAGACAATTAACCATTTCCATGGCCCTGAGCAAGCGCTTTACGGTGGAAGACATGGAACAGTTCTACTCTGGACTACGCATGGCCTGCGACAAATGGGGCGTCGACATCATTGGCGGCGACACAACATCCAGCTACACGGGACTGGCCATCAGCATCACCTGCATTGGCGAAGCCCGCAAAGAGGACATCGTATATCGCAATGGCGCCAAAGATACTGACCTTATCTGTGTCAGCGGTGACTTAGGTGCTGCCTACATGGGTCTGCAACTACTGGAACGCGAGAAGGCTGTCTACTACGACCAGCTGAACGAGCTTCAGAAGAAGATTGCCGAGGCCAAAGCCGCTGGCGACAGCCAGAAACTCGCCACGCTCAACTCGCAACTTGAAACGCTTGCCACTCCCGACTTTGCCGGCAAGGAGTATCTGTTGCAGCGCCAGCTGAAAACCGAGGCTCGCGGCGACATTATCAATAAGTTGCGCGAGGCGGGCATCCGTCCTACTGCAATGATGGACATTTCTGACGGACTGTCCAGCGAACTGATGCATATCTGTACGCAGAGCCACGTGGGCTGTCGCATCTACGAGAAGCAAATACCCATCGACTATCAGACTGCAGTCATGGCTGAGGAGCTGAACATGAACGTTACGACCTGCGCCCTGAATGGTGGCGAAGACTATGAACTGCTGTTCACCGTACCCATTGGCGACCACGAAAAGATACAGGAACTGGACGACATTCACCTGATAGGACACATCACGAAAGAGAATCTGGGTCATGTGCTTGTCACCCGCGACAACCAGGAATTTGAGCTCAAGGCACAGGGGTGGGTACACTTAAAATAACATTTTTGAAAAATATTCGGTCAAAAGTTTGGCAGATTCATTTTTTCTTCGTACCTTTGCACCCGCAAACGAGAGGATTGCTGAAAATTGAACTTAATGATGGTGCCTTAGCTCAGTTGGTAGAGCATCGGACTGAAAATCCGTGTGTCCCCGGTTCGATTCCTGGAGGTACCACTTTCCTCCTTTCATTATGAACCCCTGTCTCAGAGATTTCTCTAGCAGGGGTTTTTCATTTTTCAGGCTTCAGAAGCAGCAGTTGGTTATGGACGACAGACGTTATCTCTTGGGACTCATCAGCGAAGGTGAGCATCAGCAACAGGATTTCAAGTACAAGGTTGCTGACGCTTGTAAACTGGCCAAGTCCGTTTCGGCCTTTGCCAATACCGACGGTGGACGGCTGCTCATTGGAGTGCGTGACGACGGACATTTGTCAGGAGTGCGGTCTGAGGAGGAAATATACATGATGCATCAGGCCGCCTATAAATTCTGCAAGCCTGAGGCCAGTATCAAATTCGACACTTTTCATGTGGAAGGACGGACCATTGTTGTGGCCACCGTTCCAGCCTCCGAGCGTAAACCAGTGTTTGCCATTGACGAGGAAGGCCGGAAACGGGCCTACATCCGCATTGCCGACGAGAATATCGTGGCATCGCCAGTACATTTGGCCATCTGGAAGGAGTCGCAGTCCAAGGGAGGTACGATGATGACCTATACGGACGATGTCCGTTGCCTGCTGGACACGATGCAAAAACGACAGACACTCAACCAACTGGTCCGACACTCAAGGCTTCCCAGACATTTGGTTGTCCGTCTTCTGGCACGCCTGATACGCTTTGGCGTTGCCCAGTGGGAGCATGTGGAACAGCAGTTCCTATTCAGCCTTTGTAGCATAAAGTAGCATTTTTCATAGTCTTGATTTATGTTAATAAATTGATAATCAATGTTATGATTCCTTTTTTTTCTTGGTAGTTCGGGAAAAACTCCGTACCTTTGTGCGCGATAACAATAGCATGGCAAGAGAATGTCTCGTGGTGAGACGGCTATGCTTAAAAGGATAACACAATGAAAAGAATAGCTAAGATGGCATGCCTTGTAGGCATGATTTTGATGTTAGTTCCGACGAATATGTCAGCAGGAACTAAGGAAAAGAAAGGCTCACGATTCGACTGGAATCCCGTTATCGATGCAATTATCGAAGTGGAGAGCGAAGGTAAGGCTGATGCCGTTGACAAGAGCGGCAAGTCGTGCGGAATCATGCAAATCACGCCAATACTGGTGAAAGAGTGCAACCGCATATTGGAATTGAAGAACAGCGACAAGCGCTACACGATGAAAGACCGTTTCAGCGTCAAGAAATCGAAAGAGATGTTCCTCCTCTTCCAGTCGTTTTACAATCCGAAGAACAACGTGGAGCTGGCCATCCGCTCATGGAATGGTGGCATGCACTACACACGTCGCGGAACTCAAAAGTATTTTGAGAAGGTAATGAGCAAAATGAAATAAGAAGATATTTCATTCTTATAAGAAAAAGAGCGCCAGGTCGTCAATGACTTGGCGCTCTTTCTATTTAACGGAAAAAAAAGCTCAAATAAATTTGGCTTTTCGCTCATTTTTTCGTAACTTTTGCTCTGCAGAAGTTCTTTGACCTAAAGGTACAAAGTGTTGCACAAATCCTCCGTCTCGAAAAAAAAGAAACGAGTTTCTTTGTTTTGTGCTCGACTTTTCGTAACTTTGCGGAGGAAACAAGATAATACTACTCACAAAACATGAAAAAGAACGTACTACTAACTGTACTGCTGACGGCAGTCACTTGGGGCTATGCCCAGAAACCAGCCATTCCTCGCGACGCGAAGATGGAAGCAAAGATTGAGAAACAGCTCTCGAAGATGACACTCGACGAGAAAGTAGGCCAGATGCTGGAACTGAACCTGGACATCATGGGAAACCGCGATGCCAACGGACAATGGGTGCTGAACGAGGAGATGCTCGACACGACCATCCAGAAGTACAAGATTGGTTCCATCCTGAACGCCCCAGCCACTCGGGCTGCATCTGTGGAGCAGTGGCAAAAATGGGTGAGGCTGATACAGGAAAAGTCTATGAAGTACATCGGTGTGCCTGATGTCTATGGCTTGGATCACAACCACGGTGTAACATATACGCAAGGCGGTACGCTATTCCCCCAGCCTATCAACATGGCAGCATCGTTCAATACGGAGCTGGTACGCATAGGAGCAGAGATTACCGCCTATGAGAGCCGCGCAGCCAACTGCCCATGGGTTTATAACCCTGTGGTTGACCTGGGCCGCGATGCCCGCTGGCCACGCATCTACGAGAGCTTTGGCGAGGATGCCGTCGTGAACTCGAAGATGGTGGTGGCTGAGATCCTGGGCTATCAGGGTAGCGATCCTAACAAGATTGACAAGTTCCATGTAGGTACAAGCACGAAGCACTACTTTGCCTACGGTGCTCCTTGGACTGGCAAGGACCGCACCCCAGCCTATCTGTCGCCGCAGATGCTTCGCGAGAAGTATTTCGAGCCCTTCAAGCAAGCAGCACTGGCAGGTACGCTGACAATGATGGTAAACTCTGCCAGCATCAATGGCGTTCCCGTCCATGCCAGCTACGAGTATCTGACAAAATGGCTGAAAGAGGATTTACAATGGGACGGCATGCTGGTCACCGACTGGGCAGACATCAACAACCTGTTCCAGCGCGAGCATGTGGCTAAGGACAAGAAGGATGCCATCCGCATCGCCATCAATGCAGGCATCGATATGTCGATGGATCCCTATAGCGTTGATTTCTGCATCCTGCTGAAAGAGCTTGTAGAAGAGGGACAGGTGAAGATGGAACGTATTGACGATGCCGTGCGTCGCATTCTCCGCTTAAAGTACCGTCTTGGTCTGTTTGACGAGCCCAACACGGGCGGCAAGGGCTACGAGAAGTTCGGCAGCGAGGAGTTTGCACAGCAGTCGCTGTTGGCAGCCGAAGAGTCTGAGGTGCTGCTGAAGAACGACGGCAACATATTACCGCTGGGAAAAGGCAAGAAGATTCTGCTGACCGGTCCCAATGCCAACCAGATGCGCTGCCTGAACGGCGGCTGGTCGTACACCTGGCAGGGTTCAAACGCAGAGGACTTGTCAGAGAAATACAATACGATTTACGAAGCGCTTTGTAACAAATACGGCAAGGAGAACATCATTCTGGAGCAAGGAGTAACCTACAACGAACACGGTCAATACTACGATGAGAACGAGCCCCAGATAGAAAAAGCTGTTCGTGCAGCAGCCCAGGCCGACGTCATCATTGCCTGCATTGGCGAGAACAGCTATACGGAGACCCCAGGAAACCTGACTGACCTCTGGATGTCAGAAAACCAGCGTAATCTGGTCAAGGAGCTGGCCAAGACCGGCAAGCCCATCATAGTGGTGCTCAATGAAGGACGCCCACGCCTGATGGCCGACATTGAGCCATTG
Source organism: Prevotella sp. (assembly GCA_017474925.1). Lineage (GTDB taxonomy): Bacteria > Bacteroidota > Bacteroidia > Bacteroidales > Bacteroidaceae > Prevotella. The sequence goes on from JAFVGN010000023.1 coordinate 21,443, forward strand.
GCAAAGGCCGTGGTTCACGTCTTCCTGCCAGGCAACTACGGTGCCGACGCACTGGCTAACCTGCTGAGTGGCGACGCCAATTTCTCTGCCAAAATGCCATACACCTACCCCAAGGAAATAAACTCGCTGAACACATACGACTACAAGGTCAGCGAGGAAGTAGGAACAATGGCCGGTGCTTACAACTACGACGCCAAGGTCAGTCTGCAATGGCCTTTCGGTTACGGATTGTCGTACACAACCTACGAATATGCCAATCTGCGAGTTGACAAGCAGCAATTCACGGCTGACGACGTGCTGACCGTCAGCGTGGACGTCAAGAACACAGGCAGCCGTGCAGGCAAGGAAGCCGTCCTGCTTTATTCAAGCGACCTCGTTGCCAGCATCGTACCTGACAACAAGCGCCTGCGCGACTTTGCGAAGATTGCCCTGCAACCTGGCGAGACGAAGACTGTCACCTTCCAGCTGCCCGCCAAGAGTCTTGCCTTTGTTGGTGCCGACTGCCGCTGGACTTTGGAAGAAGGCGACTTTACGTTAACGGTAGGACGACTGACGCAAAACATCACATGTACCCAGACAAAGGTTTGGGATACGCCAAACATCTGATGACCGCACGATGATTACATAAAGACAGGCTACTGTTCCGATTGGGAAACAGTAGCCTGTCTTGTAAATAGAGGGAATTACATATTCATGCCGCCATCGACCTGAATAACCTGTCCGCTGACGTAACTGGACATATCGCTGGCAAGGAACGTTGCCACGTTGGCAATGTCCTCAACCTGACCACCACGACGCAGAGGAATCTTGTTGATCCACTCCTTGCGAATGTCGTCAGGCAATGCCTGGGTCATGGCCGTATCAATAAAGCCCGGGGCAATGGCATTGGCACGAATACCCTTCGGTCCCATCTCCTGACCGATAGACTTGGCCAACGCTATCAGACCTGCCTTCGATGCTGCATAGTTGGCCTGTCCGGCATTACCGTGAACACCGACGACAGAGGCCATGTTGATGATGCTGCCGCCACGCTGGCGCATCATCACGGGAACACAGGCGTGAATGAAGTTGAATGCCGACTTCAGGTTAACTGCAATCACGGCATCCCATTGCTGCTCAGTCATGCGCAGCATCAGGCCGTCCTTCGTAATGCCTGCATTGTTCACCAGGATATCAATACTTCCGAACTCTTCCTTGACAGCCTTCACGACTTCCTCAGTCTGAGCAAAGTCTGCAGCGTTCGAAGCATAGCTCTTTGCCTTAACACCTTTGGCGGCAATCTCCTTCTCTGTTTCTTCGTTTACCTCAAGGTCGGTGAACGCAATGTTGGCACCTTCCTCTGCAAATTTCAACGCGATAGCTTTTCCGATACCACGTGCAGCACCAGTAATAAGCGCTGTCTTACCTTCTAATAATCCCATAATCGTTTTGTTGTTATTAAAATCTATTATTCGTTGTCAATTATACTCATCGTCTGCCCTTTCCCAGCGCACCATACACGAACTTGGCCACCTGCGGCTTCGTATCCTCTTCCTTCATACCATGCGCTATACGCCCGTAAATATAAGGTACTTCAAGACCCTTGATACAATAATGGGTGATGTCGGCCACCAAGTCAACATTGTCTATGTCGAACTCGCCGTCTTCCTTGCCTTCACGGAACACCTTGCGGAAAAGTTCTATTTCTGCATCATCAAAATTCTTCCGGACTTTCTCTACCATCCAGATATTGCGAAAAAACTCAGCACGTAGATTGCCGTTACGTACCACCGTCTCGCGTATCATACTCAGGTGCATATATATCAGCTCAATAATCTTCTCCTGAGGTGGAATACGCTTTGCAGCAACCTCGTCCAACTTGTCTGACAACCGTTCCAACTCGCTTTCGATGACGGCAAAATAAATATCCTCTTTCGACTTAAAGTAAGTATACAACGTACGGCGGCCTTTGCCTGAAGACGATGCAATATCATTCATCGTCGTATTTTCAAGCCCGTTCTTGGCAAAAAGTTGACGGGCAACATCCACCAGTTTCTGTCGTGTCTTCGATACTGACATAGTTCTTAACCTCCCAAATTATTTCGTCATTGCACATAACAAATACGGTGTGCAAAATTAAGAAATAATGTTGAAACCTGCAAATTTTTCCTGCCTAAATGTTCAAAAAATCCCAAATTTCAGCAAAAGTGAAGCAAATATTTGGCTAATTAAAAAAAATGTTGTAACTTTGCACCCGCTTAAAAGAAATAACATCGCGGAGTGGAGCAGTTGGTAGCTCGCCAGGCTCATAACCTGGAGGTCGCATGTTCGAGTCCTGCCTCCGCAACAACGAAGTCCGATTTTTCATCGGACTTTTTTTGTTGTGGCAGGGCTCGACATGCTCCCGGTCGCAGTTCTTTGACCAAGGTCAAAGCGTTTGCAAGCAAACGATGACAAGTCCTGCCTCCGCAACTATAGCAGCCCGTTGGGCTGCTTTTTTGGCTATTCGTAATGCCTTATTCTCACGTCGATGCCGTCAGCCTTGAGCTGTGCGGGCACGCTTGTGATGTAGGTCTGCCCGTAGTGATAAGGGAAAAGAACCTTCGGCTTCACAATCCTTGCAGCCTTTACCAGCTGATCGGTGGTCATCGTATAAGGCTGGTTGCAGGGTAGGAAAGCGATGTCGATATCCTTGACAGACTCCATTTCCGGAATATCCTCCGTATCACCGGCAATATAGATTCTGAGCCCGTCAAGGGTCAGTATATAGCCATTGTCGCGTCCTTTGGGATGGAACTGCTGACGCCCCTCCGTCGTGTTATAGGCGGGGACGGCCTCCACCGTAAAGTCGTCGGCAATTTTCAGCACATCACCATTTGCCATCACCTCGCCTGCGCCATACATATCAGCACACCGCTTATTGGTGACAAGACGCGTCTTATTGTTCGACAGCACCCTCAGGGCAGCCTGGTCGAAGTGGTCGCCATGCTCATGGGTAACAAAGATGTAGTCGGCTTTGGGCAACTTGGTACAGTCTATCACCTTGGCGCCCAACTTGGTCACAGGATCAATCTCTATCTCCTTGCCGTCATACTCAATCCTGATACTGGCATGCACCAGCGCATGGAACTTGACAATCTTGCCGCTGCTGGTCTTGAACAAATCGACTTCATACATGTCGGTAGATACCGGTTTGCCTTCGTTTTTCCAAGCCAGGATGCCACCTTTCAGATTAAAGCATTGATAGCCCTCGTTTGCAAGCCTGCCCGCAGCACTGGCTGAACGTCGACCACTTCTGCAATAGACGGCAATCTTCTTGTCCAATGGCAGGACAGCCTTCGCTTTCTCCATGAAATCGTTCTTTCCCTGGTCTATGTGGACAGCACCCTCGATATGTCCCTCGGCATATTCATCTGCCGTACGGACATCAAGGATGACAGTACCTGCGACATCGTCCACTAACATCGAGAACCACTCCACATCTGCATTTTCAAAATTCTTTTGGCCGCAAGCCGTTGACAACCCAAGCGTAGCCAGTAAACAGGTGATGATCTTTTTCATATTTGCTCTGTTTTTAGATTTTCATTTGGCAAAGTAACGCAAAAATATCGAAAACCGAGCCATTTCCCTTCTTAAAAATCAATAAAAGTTAAAGAATCATCAATCATTCTTCATCATCCCTCCTACATCAGCACTCATTTTGACCTAATAGTCTAATCATAATTTCTAATTCCTAATTTCTAATTCCTAATTTTGTGCTGATCCCTCCCTTCTCTCCTATCGCCACCGTAATCGCTTTTGTTTCAAGATTTTAGATACGGGAGAGATTTTTTTCATCTCTCCCGCATCTCTCCCGTCAAGCCTCATGCCACCTTCAAGGGGACTGCCTCGTAGTAGGCCACGTGTGAGTGTTCCTTGTGGTTGAAGCCAAGCGCTGAAATGGTCTTTCCGAGCTTCACCTTGTTGCCGATGGTGTTCTGTAGCGACGGATAGTCATTCTGCATGATGCTGATGATCTCGTCACAGTTCATCGTCCTCACCACCTCACCCTCGCGAGGCCGACGGAAGCAGGCCATAAACATCTCGCCCAGGTCCTTCTTCTCCATGAACTCCTGGTTCAGTTGCTGAATGCGGGCCACCTCCTGATTGTTGAACCAGTAGGGTGCCTTCTGTTCCAGCAACTCATACCTCAGCTGAGCATACAGCTGACCGTAGTTAATGTCGCCCGTGTTGTCAATCATCCGTCCGTCAGGAATCATGATGCAGATGTAACGGCGCGAACCCGTGACGTCCTTCAGCGGATGGCGATTGTTGGTGGTTGCCACAAACGACGCAAAACGCGTACGGTCCTCCTGCGCCCGTCCGAAGATGGGACGTCCGTTCACCTTACTGACCGACAGCGTCTGTTTCAGCGATGACTGCTGGGAAGGGCGGATGGCATCGAGTTCGTCCAGGTTAACGAAGAGATTATTCGTCAGCGCCATATCCTTGTCAAACTTGTTCGATAGGTTCAGGTGGTCCAGATAGTACTCACGCAGCTGTTGGGGCAGCAGCCTGCGTACGAAGGTCGTCTTGCCACAGCCCTGCGCCCCAATCAGCGTAGGCACACACTCGTTGCCGTGCAGCATGTCCATCTGCATCCAGTGGGCCACGGCCGATCGCAGCCAGATGGTCAGGTAGTTCAGTTGCTCAGACGTGATGCCAGGAATGCGTTCGAAGATGCTGGCGATGTGGTTCTCGCCATCCCACTTGGGCAGGCTGTCCAGAAATTCCAGAACAGGATTGTGCTCTGGCACCTCCTCCGACTGCACATACTCTGTAATCTCCGTCTTCGGACTACCCTTTTCGAGCACCTGTTCGCGCTTGGCACGAATCACGATGCTGTTAAGGGCAGCCTGCGTCAGCGGCCTGAAATCCAAATCAGCCTCTTTCGAGGCGCTTGAGAGAGATGCCCCAGTTCCCTTGGGCATAATTGCAAACTCTACCTTCCCGTTCAGAACGTTCCTGCGGAAGCGGTAGTTCTCGTTGAGGAACAGCTCGATGACGAGCGTTGCCTCCTGTGAGGCAGCGAGTGCCTCACCATTGTTGATCATGTTCTTGTCCATAAATATGTTTTTCAAAAAGATTATTAATTCGTATGCAAAGGTACAAAAAATATTCCAATCCTGCAAGTTTTCACCCCAAAAATTTGCAAAATAATTTCAATTGTTAAAATCAAATTCATAACACCCGACGGGAGAGTCGACGGGAGTGTTATGGGAGGGATGACAGGAGAGATGAGGGGAGAGATGAAAAACGTAGAATCCCTTTATTTAAAGGCTTTTCCGCTATCCGACGGGAGAGATGGGCACTTTCTCAATAACGCGGCATTAATTTAAAATACTGCGGCATTAATTTTCAATACTGCGGCAGTATTTTTCAATAAGGCTGCCTTAATTTCTGATAACCCCGCCTTAATTGCGTCCCTTATTTGCGTCTTATATGCGTCACACTTTTTTTCCTAAATCCTTTTTCTTTCAGAAAAAAGTTGTATCTTTGCAAACGAAAATATATCGATATGGGTGTAACATTCGACGATACAGAGAAAAAGTTTGTGTTCGATTTCGAGCATGATGGCGCTGAAGACATTGTCAGTCTGACTGGTGATGGCTATCAGGTAGAGGCATTCGGCAAATGCTTCTACTATGGTTATGAATTCTCTGATCAGGTAGAAAGTTCAGTACGTACTGCTTTTATTAAATATGTAAAATTCACAGAGGCGTTACAAGACACACCTGACTTGACGAATTTCATTAAGAAAGCCATTGATAATCTCGACAAGCATATCAATCTGTTCAATTATGATTTGGTCGTCATGCCAGAATCATCGAGTAAGGTGAACCAATATATGTTGCGCTATATCTACAGGTTTGCACAGCCTACCCTGAGAAAGATGGAATTGGTGAAAGCACTTCCATCAAACATATCGTTCGACATGGATGGCTTTGAACAGTCGTATCTGAACGACGTGCTAGAGAATGGACGGCCCCGTTATACTGAAACTCAGAAAGAAGAAGTCAGGCAGTCTATCAACAAGATGCTTGATCTCATTCACCAAAAAGACTATTTCACCATAGCAAAGGACGTTAAGAAAAGCCGTTTCCGCCCCTATATGATTCAGTTTCTGAAGTTTGCTTCAGAAGCCGACAAAGAGCTTTATGCAACGATCCGGAAACAGAACGTGTTGGTAATTGACGATGTGACCACCAGCGGCTCGACCCTTAACGAAATCCTTCGTTCCCTTCGAATAGTCAATGATGACAACAACATCACCATTTTCAGCCTCTTAGGACGCAAGGATCTGATGGCTGATTCTTAAACTCTTTGACCTTTATTTGACCACCTTTTTCTTTCCGTTCATAATGTACACACCCTTCTTGGAAGGACTCTCCACTTTACGTCCCTGTAGGTCGTAGACAGCGTCTTCTATCATCCATCTTCCATCAACCATCTGCTTGATTCCTGTTGTCATATCCTCAAACACGCCAATGGCATAACGTGGAGCTGAGGATGAACTGGTCAGATATGCCTCAAATGGATGAACATTTCGCAACCTCCATACAAACATGCTGCCCTCCGTCATCCCACTATTGTTTGTTTCCCAGTCGTTGTTGACGTTCAACGCATAGAAACCTTCATCAACCTTTTTCCCTGCGAAACAAGGAATAAATGTCCTGCCATTAAAAACTGACTGGTTCATATCCTCCGTCTTACCCACAGTAACGCTTGACGCAGCAAATGTCACCTTACCATTCAGCAACCATTGACTATCGTACTGTGGATGATTCGGCATACTGATAATATAAGGCGTATAGGCCTTGATGCTGCCAGCTTCCACAAATCCTGTGCCAGTCAGTTCCATCAGCCAGAAAGGCTTAGACGTGTCACCATTCTTCCAATTGGCAAAAGGCACTATCGTTCCCTTTGTTTCATGAGTAATGGTTTGAACGTCAAACGGAAGAGCTATCGTCTCCCAACCTTTCGACTCGCCCAGTCCTGTCTGCATCTGGTAGTTATGCGTAAAGCTAATATGCTGGGCGGTAAATGTCTGCGGACAGTAGAAGTCATTGCCGTCAACAGCCTCAACCAGCGTGATGTCGGCTGCTGTTCCGTTTACCACTACATTATGAATGGCTCGTGGCGCATACGACTCTGACTTCACATAGAGCAACAGGTTGGGATTGCTCACTGTTGCCGTGAAGGCTACTTCCGGTTCCCAGATGACAGCTGCCAGCCCTACATTATCCTTCAGGGCATCTGTCTCGATGCCCGTCACCTGCCAGGTACGGTCTACTGCTGTAAAGGATGCAGGAACTGTCAGTACCTGACCGTAGTTTCCTTCCGCCACCTTTACCGTTCCCTCGTCCTGCGACACCACCGTATAGTTCACACCATCATAAGCCACTACGCTGATAATCTCCTCAAACGCGGCCACTATCGTCACATCTCCACTTATATTTGCAATGGTATAGCGATAGTTCTCTATGCTTGCTGTCACGTCTTGTCCATTCACCGTCACTGTGGCAATCCTGTTCCCACCGTCTGGGCTGAATGTCACCGTGCCAGATGAACCTTCTTCCACTTCAACAGCACTGGTCTGATTTCTGACCGTTGTACTGCCATATTGCACGTCGCCATTGCCTGATGCAGTAATGGTCAGTGTGTACATCGTCGGAGGAATGGCCTCAAAGACTACAGACAGGGTAGTATTGGCAGTAATATTGATAATGGTGTACCTATTATCTGAAACATTCAAAGTCACATCTATATCATTGACCTTCACGCTGGCTATACGATAACCGCTGTCTGGGTTAAACGTCACGGTAGCATAGTCGCCTTCATTCACAGTAAACGAACTGGTGTTACTGCGAATAGTTGTTCCACCATAAGCGGCAGAGCCATTGCCGGAGGCAGTGATGCTCAATGTATAGGTAGTTGGAGGAATGGCCTCAAAGACTACTGACAGGGCAATATTCTCTATGATGTTACTAATGGTATATTTACCATTTGACACATCCGATGTAATATCAACATCGTTAACTTTCACACTGTTAATTTCGAAACCGTCATCTGGAATAAGCTCTATTGTTGCTGAAGAGTTTTGTTCAACAGGAAATGACGTCGTTTGATTTCTTATAATTGTAGAATGATACGAAACACTACCACCACCAAAGGATGTAATAGATAGAGTGTAAGTAATAGGGGCTGACTCTACTATTTTTTTAAAACGAACTCCCCATCCATGTTTCGAATATTCATTCATCGTCCCATAAGGCACAAATAAAATTGCGTTTTCAGCTATACTACTAAAAACAGAACTAGATATATCGAAAGGAGATGTAATAAGAGTACGAACTTCGTTAAGATTTTTGCACTCAGCAAAAGCGGAAGCACCGATGGATGTCACAGAATTCGGAAGCGTTATCGAAGTAAGGCCATAACAATAATAAAAAGCGGTACTTCCGATAGATTTCAAAGAATTCGGAAGCGTTATCGAAGTAAGAGCTCTACAATACTCAAAAGCAGAACTTCCGATAGACTTCAAAGAATTCGGAAGCGTTATCGAAGTAAGAGTCCTACAACCTGAAAAAACATAATTTCCAATGGATGACACAAAACCAGGAAGGTTTATCTTAGTAAGGCTAGTACAGTTCCTAAAAGCAGAAGCCCCGATGGATGTCACTGAGTTCGGAATCTCTATCGAAGTAAGAGCACTACAATACTCAAAAGCAGAACTTCCGATGGATGTCACTGAATTCGGAAGCGTTATCGAAGTAAGAGTCCTACAAGACCCAAAAGCAGAACTTCCGATGGATGTCACTGAATTCGGAAGCGTTATCGAAGTAAGGCCATCACAACTATAAAAAGCGGAATTTCCAATGGATGTCACAGAATTAGGAATCTCTATCGAAGTAAGGCCATCACAACTATAAAAAGCGGAATTTCCAATGGATGTCACAGAATTAGGAATCTCTATCGAAGTAAGAGTACTACAATCCGCAAAAGCATAATCTCCGATGGATGTCACTGAATTCGGAAGCGTTATCGAAGTAAGACTTCTACAGTTATAAAAAGCGTGCTCTTCAATGGATGACACTGAACTTGGAATCGTTATCGAAGTAAGGCTTGTACATTCTGAAAAAGCAGATTTTCCAATGAATGTCACAGAACTAGGAAGGTTTATCTTAGTAAGGCTAGTACAATTCTGAAAAGCAGAAGCACCGATAGATGTTACAGAACTAGGAATAGTCGAATTTTTACAACCAATAACAAGTGTATTTGAAGATGTCTCTATAACTGCATTACAGCCATCTCGAGAATCATACTTTTTGTTGTTTCTTTCCACTTCAATCTGAGTAAGATTAGTACAACCAGAAAAAGCATATGTCCCGATGGATGTCACTGAACCAGGAAGGTTTATCTTAGTAAGGCCACTACAGCCAGAAAAAGCGGAATTTCCAATGGATGTCACAGAATTAGGAATCTCTATCGAAGTAAGAGTACTACAATGCGCAAAAGCATTATCTCCGATGGATGTCACAGAATTCGGAATCTCTATCGAAGTAAGAGCACTACAACCTGAAAAAGCAGATTTTCCAATGAATGTCACAGAATTAGGAATCTCTATTGAAGTAAGGGTTGTAATTTCTGAAAAAGCATAATCTCCGATGGATGTCACAGAACTAGGAATTGTCGTGCTTTTACATCCTAAAACAAGAGTATTAGAAGATGTCTCTACGACTGCACTACAGCCATCTCGTGAATCATACTTTTTGTTGTCTCTTTCCACTTCGATCTGAGTAAGATTAGTACAACTTGCAAAAGCGGAATTTCCAATGGATGTCACAGAATTAGGAATAGTTATCGAAATTAGGCCACTACAGCCAGAAAAAGCGGAATTTCCAATGGATGTCACAGAATTAGGAATAGTTATCGAAATTAGGCCACTACAGCCAGAAAAAGCGGAATTTCCAAAGGATGTCACAGAATTCGGGATCGTTATCGAAGTAAGGCCATCACAACTATAAAAAGCGGAATTTCCAATGGATGTCACAGTATATTCCCTACCATTAAACCTAATTTTCTCTGGTATTATAACTACACCTGAATATTTATGACCATTACCAAATGACACTTCAACTCGATTACCTAAAAGCAAATTATAATATATCCCATCCACCTCGAAATCATAGGCATAAGTATAAAGGCTGCCAATCAATGCCAGCAATAAAAGACAATATCTATGCACCCTAACGATCATTGTAGTACTCTTTATTTCTATTAATACCTATCTTACTAACGCTCTTGTTTGAAGATTGATCGTTCAACTTGGAGGTATGTTGTCGTCGGAGCCTGGCTCGTGGGACTCACCTGGCTGTTGAGTAACAGCAATAGTGGCAGCATCCACCCCTTCGCCATTGATGACAATCTGACCTGTGCGCTGCTCAGTCGTTGTGTTCTCACCGGCTTCAACTGTTATGGTAGCATTGCCATTTCCTGATGTGGTTGACAAGCTGCACCAAGCAGGACAAGAAATAGTCCAGCTAATATTACTGGTAATGACAAAGCTCTGCTTGCCACCCTTGGTTTCAAAGTTCAGTGTAGTAGTGTTGACTGCCAGGGAAGGCACCTTAGCCTGTTGGGTGACGTTGATGCTGGCACCATCCACCCCTTCGCCATTGATGACAATCTGGCCTGTACGCTGCTCTATCGTTGTGTTCTCACTGGCATCAACCGTTATGGTTGCATTGCCACTTCCTGACGTGGTTGACAGGCTACACCAAGCAGGACTTGAGATAGTCCAGTTGGTGTTACTGGTAATGACAAAGCTCTGCTTGCCACCCTTGGTTTCAAAGTTCAGCGTAGTAGTATTAACGGACAAAGAGGGCGCTTCTGGAGTATCATTCGCCTTTGCCTGTGTTACAGTCACGGTTCTGACCAGCGATCCTCCGCTGACTGTCAGTACTGCCGTACGTACGTCACCTGTTGTATTCTTGGTGGCAGATATAATAATGCTCTGATTGTTTGCTCCTGACATAGGATTGACTGTCAGCCAGTCGCCATCCTTGGTAATTGTCCACCGACAATTAGCAGAAATCGTAATCTCTGTTGTCTGACCATCGGCCAGCAGCTCTAAGCTGGGCGGAACGCTCAAATAGTCTTTCGAGGGAGCTGGTGCGTTACCTCCTTCACTACCATCACCTCCACAGGCTGTAATAAATATCACTAACAAAAATGGCAAAATATACTTTTTCATAGTTTCGTTGTTTAGAAATAATAAATTAGTCCAATGTTCAAGTTAAAGCCTTCAGTCCAACTCTTAAACTTATCATCAAACCCCATCAGCATATCAGCCTTTTTGCCCTTGTAGACGGCAAAGTCATACTCCGGTGTGATATGCAACTTGAATTGGTCGTTAAACGAGGCAACCAGTCTAACTGCTCCCAGTAACGACATCGTATTAGCAGAGCCGTAGTCGCTTGTACCCTTAACTATCTCCGAGCCATTATAAAAATTCAAGGCTCCGCCCACCTGTGGCATGATGCTGAAGAAATCGGTCACTCTCACATCGTAGCCATAGCGCAACTGTACCCTGATGGCATTGTAGTTATAGCCACCCACGATGTTCGAATTGGAATCATAGAAATATATGTCGTCCGTCTTGTTCAGTCCAAATACAGCCCCCAGTTCAATGATATGACGACTGATGTCGAAGCCCAGCGCAATAGACGGTCCGGAAATAGACAACACGTTATAGCCTGCCCCAACATAGACGTTATGTCCCTTGTTAGCCTTGCTCCTGTTCTGTGCCTCGTCAGTGACGGTCAACACCACATCGTAGGTCACCTTGGGTTCAATGGTGACAGGTATCTCGTAGCCTGTAAGCGGCATTCTGTCCTTTTGTCTGACAGTCAGCCGCTTAGTACCCTTGGGGACATACATTCTAATCTCGCCTGGCAGTACCTCACGTTTCACCACGCCCAGGTTAGGCTCAATGATAAAGTCCGTTTCACGGACAAAAAACCTAAGTACGGCACAGGCTTCCCCTGTATTGTCATAAACAGGATTCATGCTGGCAATCAGGCTGGTGAAGTTACGTTCAAACTTCGTAATCTGAATGTCCTGTGCCTTTATCCCGTTTGCAGCAACTATCAGCAATAGCATTATTACTATCTTCTTCATAATCGTGTCTTTATTTGATTATTTTTTTCTTTCCGTTCATAATGTACACACCCTTCGTTGAAGGACTCTCCACTTTACGTCCCTGCAGGTCGTAGACTGCCTCTACCATCATCCAGCTTCCATCGACCATTACCCTGATGCCTGTCGTCATATCCTCAAACACGCCAATGGCATACCTGGTATTCGAAGCTGTCGTCATATAGGCTTCGAAGGGATGTATACGACGCATGTTCAGCACAAACTTACTACCCTCCGTCATTCCACTGTTATTGGCGCAGTAGTCGTTGACAACGTTCAAGGCATACAGACCTTGGTTGGCTTCCTGGGTCTGGAAGTTCGGAACGAATGTTCTCTCCTGATACTGTGACGTCTGCACGTTGTCTGTCATGCCTACTGTTACATTCGAGGCCGCGAACGTCACGACACCACTCAACAGCCACTGAGAGTCATACTGAGGATTGTTGGGCATGCTGATAATATATGGCGTATAGGCCTTGATGCTGCCAGCTTCCACAAATCCTGTGCCTGTCAGCTCGTAAAGCCAGAAAGGCTTAGACGTGTCACTATTCTTCCAGTTGACAAAAGGTACTATGCTGCCCTTCGTCGAGTGTGTCACTATTTGAACGTCGAAGGGAAGGGCTATCGTCTCCCAACCTCTCGACTCCCTGATGCCTGTCTGCATACCGTAGGAGTGGCTATAGCTTATCTTCTGGGCGGTGAATGTCTGCGGACAGTAGAAGTCATTGCCGTCAACAGCCTCAACCAGCGTGATGTTGGCTGCCGTTCCGTTTACCACCACATTATGGATGGCTTGTGGCGCATACGCCTCTGACTTCACATAGAGCAACAGGTTGGGATTGCTCACTGTTGCCGTGAAGGCTACTTCCGGATCCCAGATGACAGCTGCCAGCCCTACATTGTCCTTCAGGGCATCTGCCTCGATGCCCGTCACCTGCCAGGTACGGTCAATTGCAGTAAAGGATGCAGGAACTGTCAACACCTGACCATAGTTGCCTGCCGCCACCTTTACCGTTCCCTCGTCCTGCGACACCACCGAATAGTTCACACCATCATAAGCCACTTCGCTGATAATCTCCTCAAACGCAGCCACTATCATTATATCTCCACTTATATTTGCAATGTTATAGCGATAGTTCTCTATACTTGCTGTCACGTCTTGTCCATTCACCTTCACAGTGGCAATCCTGTTTCCACCGTCTGGGACAAAAGTCACGATGGCCGAAGAACCTTCTTCCACTTCAACAGCACTAGTCTGATTCCTAACCGTTGTACTGCCATATTGAACGTCGCCATTGCCAGATGCAGTAATGGTCAGTGTGCGGCGCATTGTTGGAGGAATGGCCTCAAATTCGACTTCTACTGTCGTATTCCGAGTAATACTGGAAATCACATACTTGTTTGAAGAGATGTATGAAATAACGTTCGTACCATTCTCCTTGACACTCTTTATCCTATAGCCATTATCAGGCATTAGGGATATCGAAACAGACGATCCTTCTGTCACTGTAAATGACCTCGTTGTATTACGAACAAAAGTGCCATTATATGAGGCGGAACCGTTGCCAGTAGATTTTACTGATAAAGTATAGGTCACAGTAGGAATTGCCTCAAATTCAACTTCAAGCGTAGTATTCCTGCTAATGTTACTTATAGTATACGAATTATTAAGTATTCTTGAAGTAACATCATTATTGTTCACTTTCACATTCTTGATTCTATATCCATTATCAGGCGAGAATGTTACGTCAGCACTAATACCCTCATTAACTGTGAATGATGTAGTTTTACTGCGAATAGTCGTTCCGCTATAAGTAACATAACCTTGACCTGTTGAAGTAATTGATAAGGTGTAAGTGGTTGTGGTTCCTTGTCCTTCTTCTATAACTTCTTTGAAGTTCTTTGTCCAGCCTGAATATTGTTGATATAAACTTTTAGTGCCTTGGGGGATTTGTAATACTGCATTGGATGAGATATCATCAAATACATTCTCATTAATGCTAAATGGAGTGTCTATTTGCGAAATTACTAATGCCAAATTCTTACAGCCAAAAAAAGCTCGCTCTCGTATGTTTTTTACTGATGAAGGAATGATAATAGAAGCAAGACCTGAACAGCCCCAAAATGCACTTCTATCTATTGTGACTACCGATGGAGGTATTAATATAGAAGTTAATTTTTCGCATTGTTCAAATGCATCAGCGCCAATGCTGATAATAGAATTGGGCATATCCACAAAATTCAGATTATCACAATATGCAAACGATTTAAATCCGATGCTAGTTACAGAGGATGGTATAGTCATAGAAGTTAATCCTCTACACGCAGCAAAGGCATAATCTCCAATTTTGATAACAGAGGATGGAATTACACTCCTCTTACATCCGACTATCAACGTGTTAGATGATGTCTCAATAATCGCGTTACATTTATTGCGAGAATCATATATCATATTTCCACTTTCTACTGAAATGGAAGATAATTCGTAACAAGCAAAAAAAGAGTTATTCTCAATATTACTTACAGCCTTTGGAATTATGACTTCCTGTAAGGAGGTCCCCTCAAGAGATCCGGCACCTATTGAATTAAGTTTTGATGGGAATATGATGTTTTTTATCCCATTACAACCAGAAAAGGCATTGTCTCCTATGTATAAAATATTCGTGGATAAAGTAATTGATTTCAAATCACTATTATTTCCCCAACTAACACATTTCCCTTGAGAATCTACAGCCCCAACATCAACAAATGCATGTTTCCCAATACCTACCACGTCGTAATTTTTTGATTTATATGAAACCGTATTGGGAACCACGATATCTCCGACATAACAAATACCAATTGATTCCCATGTAACCTCTACAGTATTATTTGTCACTGAAATAATGTTATAGCACAACCCATTGACTTTGAAGTCGTATGCAAAAGAAATAATATTTTGTGATAAAAGTACTAATGCTAAAAGTATTTTATATAAGTAGTTCTTCATTTTTTATACCACTTTAGTAAACATTGTTCATTGATTAGCAATCCTTGCAAAAAATCTTTTCATATCAGATTGATTGACATTTCTGTCATAGTCTTCCGTAAAAATAAATGAAACGACAGAATTCTTCTTCAATTCATTTATTTGTACTTCTGCATACTTTTCTATATTATTTTTTATTTGCACCATGTCTTTATCATCTTTTGTGATAAAAGTTAGACGCCGTTGTGATTTATTAGTTGAAGAAAAGTGCTGAAGAAAAGCCTTGAAGTATCCCATATCGATCCTATTCATAGAGTGACCAAAGATGACAACTTCATCCGCATTAAATAGATTTTCTTTCATTCTTCTCACCACATCATAGGGATAGCCATTTTGATTCTCCTTAACTAAAAAAGAGTATTCTTCCATTGTACAATCTTCCTTAGTAATACCAAAAATAAATACATTGTTCATTCCATGAATATTATCGACTCCTGGCAAATACTCTATTTCACCATCCGAATAAAGGTCTAGATCCATATAATTTGAACAGTTAAAACTATAAATGTACTCAAAACATTTTTTTTGATTTTGGTATTCTATTAACCTTTTGGCAATCCCATGTTTAACGGGTTTACTATTTAAATCATTGATTATTTCTATCCATCGTTTTATTACAAATTCATAAAAAGTAGTTTTTAACTCATTTAGGAAACATCGATCAGTTTCAACAATGGATTCATAAATCTTTCCTGTTTGACTTTTTACATATCTAGCCATAGACTCTTCTAAGTCTGCCCATCTGTTAATATTACAATCGCCTCTCTTTAGATATGCCTCCAAGCTGCCGGGTACGACATGCATATTCTTACGGAACTCACTATTTTCATAGAAGTCTATGTAAGAAGTTCTTAGGCCTAAATCCATGTCAAATCCGTTACCAATAACCAAAACTCTCATGTTATAACGTTTTTGTCTTCTTTATCTTGTTTTCTTTATCATGTTGTCCTCAGACATTGCGACACAAAATACGAACTGAAAGCGTTTGCCCTCAGAAGTATCAGGAAGTTTATCGGCAATAAGGATTTACTTATCGTTTTCTTCTTTTGTGTCACTATGTCAAAGAGCGCTGTTTATATTTGTGGTTCAACTACGTATAAGCGGAATAGGGAACTCACCGTCAGTTTCCTACAACCCACTCTTCAACCGTGCGATTCTCGCCATTCATACTCACACCGACCTTCACCACTGGACGGCCATCGGTCTTGTAGGGTATGGCATAGCCCTTCGAGTCAATCTGCTTCAGGGCGTTTTCTGCCGTATCGTTAACCTTTAGTTCAAAGACATAGATGGCATCGGGCATCCATACCACCATATCAGCACGCCCTCCAGAACACTTGACCTGGGTGCGGGCATAGACGTTGAGCATGGAGAAGATGAGGTACATGGTGTACTCGTAGAAGCCCTCGCGGTTGGACACGTCCTTCAGCTTTTCCTTGAAGCCCTCGACGTAGGGGATGCTGGCAAGATAGGCCTGCATCTCGTGCATGGCCTGATTGATATCATTTTTCTTCAGCGCGCGCCAGAATTTCAGAGCGAAGCCTGCCTGCACGTCCTCACCTTCCAGTCCCACGAAAGTCGGCAGCAGACCGTCAGCATAACCGATACGCACCTCTATGTTGGGAATTGACAGCGTGTAGATGTCTGACTCTTGGTCGTAATCCTTGATAGTAAGATATCCGCTCTGGTATAGCAGCGGCACCATGGTCGTCATGGCCTCCGTAGGACGATTGATGGCATAGTCCGTCGTCTCGATATCATCCATGACTGTGATGTCGTACTTGAACTTGCGCATCATCTGTATAAGGAAGGTAGGAGTTCCGGTCTCAAACCAATAGTTGCTTATTTTCTGGTTGACAAAGGCACTGAACAGGCTATAGGGGTTATAAATATCGGGCGACTTACTGGAAAAATGATAGCCGTCGTAACGAGTCTTTAATTTCGTGCGCATCTCCTCAGTCGTGCAACCGTATTCATCAGCCAGCAGTTCAATATCCGTCTGCAAGGTGGTGTACAATTCATCTTCCGTGATTCCGCAAAGAGTGGAGAACTTTGGAAGAAGAGAGACATTGGTGAGATTGTTGAGAGTGGAGAAGATGTTGATCTGGCTTAGTCGCGTGATGCCTGTGATGAAGCAGAATCTGAGGAATCGCTCGTTGGCCTTCAGGGGCTGATAGAACTCCTGCATCACACGACGCATGGCATCGAGCGTCGATTCTTCGTGGAGCACTTCCAACAATGGTGCATCATATTCGTCGATGATAACCACCACCTGCTTGCCAGTCTGTTCTGAGGCGCGCTTGATAATACCTTCAAGCATAGCCCCAGGCGTTACCTCGCCTTCATCGTTGCCATAGAGCTTTGTGTAGTCTTTCAGAATATGCATGAGCCGTGCCCGCAAGTCAGCAGCAGTCTCCTGCCCCTTGGCTGTGCTCAAGTCAAGATGTATCACCGGGTACTGAATCCACTCCTGTTCCAACGGCATAATCTTCAGGCCCTCGAACAGCTCACGCTCACCACTGAAATAGCTGTTTAGCGTCGAGGAAAGCAGCGACTTGCCAAAGCGGCGTGGACGGCTCAGGAAGATGTACTTGGCATAATGAGCCAATTGCCACATCAGGTCTGTCTTGTCAACATACACATATCCGTTCTTGATTATCTCAGAGAACGTCTGCAAACCTATGGGATATTTCCGTTTTGTATTCATCATGCTGCAAAGTTAAGCATTTTATTCGAAAATCGTTTGAAATTTCCAGTTATAATAATTCCTACAGGTCGAAATCGCCCAAGGTGAACACATCATTAGGGTTGAGCTTCTGGCCATGCTCCTTGTCAATATAGTCGGGCTGCCAGGTGCGGACGTGAATCTGGGGGGTATCAGGATTGCGGAAATCCCATACCATAAAGACATAACCTTCATCGCTATAGCGGGTCGTGTTCCACTTCTGATGGACGGTAACGCCATAGATGCCGCGAATGGTGGGATGTTCCACAATAGCCACATCGTCGAAAGTGACCTTGATATAGCTGTTGCTCTTGAAAGCCTTAGAAAGGTTTTCCAGATACTGCTGCTTGGTCTGGGTTGTATAGATGACTTTTTTGCCAGAGGGAACGACTTCCGACTTGCGCACTTTGACAACACGACCGGTAATAATAAGAGCATCGTCAGAGAAAACTTGTCGTAAGAAGCGGAGGTCTTTCTGATTGTAGGAGGTACGGAAGTGCTCCACATAGTCGAGGATCATCATACGATCCTTGATGTCCGTTACCTCATAGCGACGGTTCTGCATCTGATCCATGCGCAACTTGGAATAAAGCTCAGGATTGATGGTGTAGTAGAAACTGGTGATAACACCCTGCTTGTCGAAATTGATGACAGCTTCCTGATAGCCCAGCACTTCTCCACCTGCGGTACTGTTGACAATAAGAGGAATGTTGCGCACCTGATAGCCTTGATAAGTAGTCAGGACACGCTCGACCACTTCTTCCTCGACACAGCGCATACGGTCGTTCTGCCATAGCAGGTTCAGTTCTGCCTGGGCTTCCTTGTACATATAGGTTGCAGGAAATGACAGCTTGTCGAGATTTTGTTCGTGCGAACGGTTAATCTCTGTCATCACAGCCGATACTGACTTCTCCATCTGCTGTTTGAGCTGCGGATTGCTGACGCCGTCTTTGATGACAAGGCGTACCTGATTATAGGCAGCACAGTACGAACAATAACTGACGAGTAATGATAAACTCAATAATAGTCTTTTCATATTAGGATTCAATTTATTTCGATAACGAATATTTTTCATTTAAAATAAACCATAGGGCACCACAGCCACGATAGTTGCGGATGCTGTCGTCACGGCCCGTATTCAGGTTCTTACGCACATCGTCGCCCTTACCCAGCAAGGCACGGATGTTACCAGCAGGGTCATAGACAATGAGATAACACTCCTCTGGATGCTGGGCTGTGACATACTTGCCATAGTCCATGATCTTACCTTCTTCCTTCAGTGGCAACATGATTTCCTTCAGTTCAAAGAAGGTCTTAGCTTTCTTCAATCGATTGAGGGCATCGTTCTGGCGCTTGCTTAAGAAACGCTGCTTGATGAAATTTTTTACGCTGTCGTTCACCAGTGAATCAGCAGGTGCCTTAGCGGGTTTCACAATCTTAACCGGCTGAACAGATTTGACTGTATTGACAGTATCTTCCTGCTGAGGCAGGCACGAGGACATGAGGGCAGATTTCCTGACGTAGGCAAAAACCCTGTACATGTCAGCACGACGCGTCATGATGGTATCAGCCAGACGATTGATGTCTGTCACGGAGGTCACCTTCAGCTGGATACTATCGTTCTGAGCCCAGCCAAAAACTTCCTTCTGCAACAGTTCATAGGCAAGGGACGTGGCATCGGCCTTGGTGGCCAACGTAGCCTCGCCATAGAGATAGTCAGCATTCTTCTTGATGGCATTAATCTGTGCCAGTCGTGTGTCTTCCCCCAAAGCTGTTGAAGCAAGGCACGCCAACAATAAGGCTGTAATAAGTCTGTTCATCGGCTAACAAAGGTTTTAGGGTTCGACTTACGATAGTTGGCAAACATGTTCTGGACATTGTGCATCGGAACATAGGGATAGAGACGGGCTTCAATCACCCCCTGACGTCGGCCTATGACCTCGGCAGGAATAGTGACGGTCAGCACGTGGTTATAATTCTCAGCACCATTGACGGCCAACACCACGGCATTGACCTCGCCCTCGCTGCCAATGTTCTCCACACCAAAGTAAAGCTGGCAGCCATTGTTCCGGCAAAAGGCTATCCACTGGTGCAAAGGCACCTGAAAAGCCTTTTTCTGAAAACCGTATGATATTTGTGTCAGGCTGATGTCGTACCGTCCTTTGGCATGAATGCTGAGCATCATGTTGGCTGCAGTCTCGATGGGATGTTGACTGTTGGCAATCAAACGGCCTTTCTGATAGTAAAGGCGATTGCTGAAGCAGTCGTTGATATAGTGGTCGTCACGCTGGCTGTCATCAGGCAAGAAAGTGGGAAGAGCCGTCTGCTGGACATCAGCCTGCAGGTTTTCTTCGGCTTCAATCTTATTCTCGCCACTGATCAGCTCGTACTCAACAGGAAACGAGACGGACAGCAGGATGCGACCCTCACGACTCCAAGTGGCCGTATAGCGATGATTGTCGTTGCTGAACGTAAAGTCGTCAGTAGGACGCAACTGGTCGATGACCGCCATACTGCCTGTGACAAAGCGGAACTCGTCATCGCGTATCATGTTGGAGGCCGTCTTTACCGTTGGCGGGTACTTGAGCTGGAGGAAGTAACGCTCCAGGAAATCGAAGATGGGTGAGCCTGCCGTTGTACGCAGTTCGTCATTAAAGAGCTGAAGTCCGATATGGTCAATGGTCTGCTCTTTGACATGAGCTGTCAGGCTGAGGCCTTTGGCTGTGGGATGGCTGTAGCCTTCGGGCAGCGTAATGGCATCCAAGGCCAGCACGTTGGCCAGCCGCCTTAGCTCCGTGGTACGGAACCGTGGCTGGGCCATAGCCGTAAGGACTACCATGATACCTATTACAATATATAGAAATGTACGTTTCATTAGCGGGTTGTTATCTTTGTTCTCTTAAGATATTTCCTGCAGTACTACTGCCGTTGGCAGCTGACTGCTGTAAGGCAGTGAAGACGTTCTGCAAAGCCTGGCTGGCTTCTGCAGAACCATTGCGGGCTGCCAGCTTGAGATATTTGATTCCCTTCACGACGTTGATGCTGTCGTGGAGATTGACCCAACGCCTGCCCAACTGATACTGGGCCTCCACATGGCCGCTCATAGCCAGTTTCTCCAATTCGTAGTTGTTAAGACTGGTGATGTCGGTGCTGCCAGCCTCAGTCGGCTGAGGCTCCTTGTCCTTCTTCTGCTGTTGCTCCTGTCTGAGCTGGCTGGCAGGTTTCTTGTCCGTAGAGTGACGGTAATCCCTACCCTTCATCGTGTCGGACACTTCATACCGTACGGAAGCTGGTACTTGCTGACGGGAGGACTGTTTCCAAAGTACGATAGCCAGTAAGAGTATTACAACAACGGCAGCGGCATAGTAAGGCAAATAATTACGAGGCTTGACTTCAGGGGCTGGCTGATCTACAGTCTGCGTTTGGCGTGGCAAAGGTGTCTCCGTTTCCGGCTTCTGAACTGTGTCCTGAGTCTGGCGCATCAATGGCGTAGTCGGTGTCACATCTTTGCCATCTACTTCCAGCCTATCACCAGGTGAGAGCACTACCTCATCGTCTTTCAGCAACGGGCTGCCATTGACTTTCACTTCATGTCCTTCTGTCAGTACACGGATGATGGTTTTTGTGCTTCCGTCAGCCAGTTGAACCATCTTGATCTCTACGAACTGGGCAGGCTGGGCCTCTTCGCGGAAAGTCACAGCCAGCTGCTTCTTGCAATGTGGGCAGACTATCCGCTTGACGGCTTCGTTCTTGGAATTTCTCACGTCGAGAATAATCCCACACGAAGGACATTTTATGCGCAGCTCTTCCATAGTTCAGAGGAATTAAGCATCGAAACCATCAACAGGGATGTTGTCTACGGGAATCTCGTCATTGGTGAAAGTCAGGGCTTCACCAGTATGCAGGTCGATGACTTCACCCTCGTCCATCTGGCGGTTATTGTTCAAGTCACTCATGGCTATATCGGGCGTTCCATCATGGTCGAGGTCTATCACAGCCACACGCTGACCATTGAAGTCCATTTCCTGAACCGTTATAACTCGGCCGTCTTCCAGAGTCACGTCCCCAAAACCTACTATCCGCACGTCATCGTCGGCATTTTCTTCTTTTCCTTCTGTGTTGTTGGATGCCGTAGTCAGCTCAGGTTTTTCTACAGGATCATTAGCAATTGACACATCGGGGTCGTCTTCTACGGCCTGTGGCTTTACGATATCGGAAATAGTTGATTCATCGATGTCTTGTGCACTAATCTCTGGGGCGACCTCTTCAGTAAACTGCTCCTTTTTAGCATCCGACATAGACTGCCACTCAGCGGCAGTATAAGTGTTGTACAGGTTGCCACGCCAGGTAAACACGCCACCAGGCCCCATCTCGGCACGTGCCGTGTCGAAAGCCTCACGGAAACTGAGATCGTCGAGAGAGTTCTTTTCTGATACAGGCTCTTCACCATTAACATTTGCTGCAAAAGCAGTACTCTGAGCGAGGTGCATAGCACCGGCTCCCATTAAAATACCAGTGAATCCACCGATGGTTACTGGCTTCCAAGTTTTGCTGTTCGTTTTCATACGCTTCATGTTTTAATTGGTTTCCGAGTGCAAATATCAGGATTTATTTTAAACTGGCCATCTTTTTCATTTCATATTCCACGAAATGGTGGGGTTAATGTATGAATTTTGCCTTACAGTAGGGACAATGGTCGTTTTGGGTTACAATTTCGTACGACTGGTTGCCCAGGAAATGCCCACAATGCGGACAAGTATAGTCCTTCTGGAACTGACGGGTCAGCTGCTGGCGTTTCTGGGGTATCTTGGACGAGTCGAGATAGGCTTTCACGAAAAAGACAAGCGAAATAACGATTGCCACGCCATAAAGCACAAGATACCAAAAACTACGTCCACCAGTGGCAATGCTGAGGGCAATGGCAGCCATTGTGATAAGACCCGTTGCAGAACGGAGGGTATTAAAACGACGTTCTTCTATCTGGAGATGGATGTTCTGGCCTTCATATTCATTCCATACACTTTCAAGAGTACGGATATCGGCCACAGGAGTTATCAGACCGTCAAGTGCACGCCAGTCGAAAGGATAACGGTCGCGGCCCAATGTTATTTTGTCGGCCTTGGTAATCGTCTTCGACTCCACAGCCTGACCGTTGACATAGGTATAGGCATTGATATCGATGTTCTGAATGCGGATGATGTCATCGGTTATTCTCAGTCTAGAGTGTTCCTCACATACGGTAGCAGGTAAAGGTTCTGAACCATAGAGCACGCCTTTACCGTCTGCCGTCAGTCGAAGCCTGAATGTTGTCGGGTCTCTGCCTATCACTACCTCCATATACCTAACTATATTATATACGAGGTTGTAACATCAAATCCTTCACCTTGCGCAAGGCATCTTTCGAGATGGATATCTGAAAGGCAAAGTGGTCGTAATCAGAAAGGATCATCTGCTGTTTTAGCACATTGATCTGGTAGATATAGCGCATATTAATGATGAAACGCTTGCCGATGCGCATAAAAGTATTCTCTTCCGGCTTCAACTGCTGGGCTATGGCCTTCTCCATCTCGCCTAAGTTCATACAGATGGTCGCACGGAGCTTGTTGACCATGACAATATCAGTATAATTGCCGTCAGACTCGAAATAGACAATCTTGGCAACGTCTATCCGATTCAGTTCATCACGGGTGTTAAAGAAAAGCTCTGTCATATCTTTGGTATATTAATACCACCAGTCTTCCTAGTGGTTAACAAGCGATTTTGCAAAGATAAGAAAAAAAAATAATACAACCAAGAAATCATAGAAAAATCATTTGAATACCTGTTGGTTGGATTAAAAATGTGGTAACTCTTAATTTCTATCACTTTTTTTTGATAGTGTTTGAATAAATGAACAAAGAAGAGAAATATGTTTTTCTTATTGGCACGTCTGGGGAGAATGCACAAGTTTGGGAAATGGAGAAAATCACCTTCTATACAAAGATTTTCGTGCAAACATACCTTAGTTAAGAAAAAATGTGGTAATTTTGTACCGATGTTTGAGAAAGAAATCAGCGAATACGAGAGCATCCGACAGGAATATCAGGAGAAGATTGCCGACAGGATGGGACATGAGCAGTGGATGGAATACAACGAGATTCTATTCACTGCTTATTCATGTGCCATTGAGGGTAATTCATTCACGGTGGATGATACGAGGATTCTTCGTGAACAAGGAATGGCAATGATTCCTGTAGGGCGTTCGCTATTGGAGTGTACGGAGATGGCTGACCACTTCCGTGCATTCGACTATATGGTGAGCCATCTGGAAAGCCCTTTTGATGAGGCTTTATTGAAAGAGATCAACAGATTGGTAACAGAGCACACGCTTGCATATCGTGCACCAGAAGCGATTGCTGGCGAATATACCACAGTGGACATGGTAGCAGGCGATACTGTTTTTGGTAATCACGAAGAATTGATTGCCCGTGTTCCGAAGCTGATGGTGTCTACGCAAAAAGCCATTAATGGAGGACTGCATCCTTTGATTGTTGCTGCGAAATGGCACGGCTATTATGAATACCTGCATCCCTTCCGTGATGGCAATGGCAGGACAGGACGGCTGCTCTCAAACTTCATTCTGTTGCGTGCAGGACATCCTTTGTTAATCATCAAGCTGGAAGACCGCTCTGAATACATCTCGGCTCTTAAACAGATTCGAACAGAGGGATCTGATGAGTTTCTTATTGCATTCTTCTTGAAAACATCCATCAACCGCATGAAGAGTGAACTGGCACAGAAGAAAAAGAACTCTCTTCCCACCATGTTCTTCTAACAAAAAAATGTATTTCTCCGCAAGGCTTGCGGAGATTTTTATTTATCGGAAAAGTTTCGTACCTTTGCAGGAAAAATCAAGAAAACGAAGATATGGGTGATGATACATTATTGGATTTTGGCCCTGTAGAAGATAAGATGCAGGGCATCATCAAGGTAATTGGTGTTGGTGGTGGCGGTTGTAACGCTGTCCGCAACATGAACGACGAACATATTCCTGGCGTGACGTTTGCCGTATGTAATACGGATAGCAAATCGTTAGCCCCCTCGCCTGTTCCTGTCAAAATATTGTTGGGAGAGGGACTTGGAGCTGGAGGCAAACCTGAAGTCGGGCGTTCGGAGGCAGAGAAGAATATTGCTGATATAGAGAAGCTGCTGAGCGACGGCACTAAGATGGTTTTCATAACGGCAAGCATGGGTGGTGGTACGGGTACTGGCTCAGCTCCTGTTGTGGCCAGTGTAGCCAAGAGAATGGGTATGCTGACCATTGGCATCGTTACCATTCCTTTCTACTTTGAGAAGAACCAGAAGATAATCCGTGCGCTGAAAGGTGTTGACGAAATGCGAAAGAACGTCGATGCAATCCTGATTATCAACAACGAACGTCTTTGTGATGTATATGCGGACACTCCCATCTCCGTGAAAGAGTCGTTTGCCAGGGCTGACAATATCCTGAAGGAAGCGGTAATAGGCATTTCGGAACTGATAACCGTCAACAGCAATGGGGGTATCGACCTGGACTTCCGCGATGTGGAAACGACCATGCGTGATGGAGGTGGTGCCATTATGGCCATGGGAAGGGCTAACGGAGAAAGGCGTGTGGAGAGGGCAATACAAAACGCCCTGAATTCTCCTCTGTTGTATGGCAGCGACATCACGAAAGCCAAGCGCATACTTTTCAACATCTACTCCAGTGAAGAAGCGCCCATCATGGTGCCAGAGATGCAGGAGATAGATGATTTCTTCGATAAACTAGACCCAAAGATTGAAGTGATATGGGGTATCTCGACCGATAATTCCATTGGTCAAGATGCTAAGGTGACCATTCTGGCAACTGGTATGGAAGAAGTTGGCAGCAATGAGGATGAAGAAAAGAATGATGCCTATTATGAGAGCCTGATTCCGCTTCTTTACAGACCAATAGCCAAGCCTACACCTGAGCCTGCACCAGAGCCGGTATTTATTGTTGAAACGGCTAAAGAGCCAGAGCCGTCAGTTGTCGTAGAAGAGCCCATACGCAGGCCAACTGTTTTTGAGAGGTTTACCCAATGGCTGAAAAGTATCGCTCAAGAAACTGATGAATAATGATGATGACTGACAGGACTCCTGAAGAGATTGCTGCAGAACTTTCCCCTTTGGTTAGGGAACTTGTAGCTGCTGGACGCAACGATCTGCTGTTGCGTTCTATTGGTGTGTCTGTCTTGGAGGAACTGCGGATAGAAGCAGCGAAGAGCCGTTTAAGCCGAATGCTAATCACACCAGATTATAGGATAATCCTAGTAGACTATGACAACAAGGAGGTAGAGATGCCCCCTGTTCACAAAGCGGTCTATCTGTTGTTCCTGAATCACCCCGAGGGCATTGAGTTCAAGAAGCTCTGTGAATATCGCGAGGAACTTCTCCAGTATTATATGGCCACCGCGAAACTGATGGACAAACAGAGTATTACGGAGAGTGTTGACATGCTGGTCAATCCGCTGAACAACTCCATCAACGAGAAATGTTCGCGCATCAAGAGTATTTTCCTCAGTATGATGGACCAGTACACCGCCAATTATTACATCATCAGCGGACACACACAAAAGCATTTCGCTGGCTCTTCCAAGGTATGGTATGAAAGACTGAAGAATATTAAAATACCAAGGGAGCTTGTAATAAGAGAAGAAAAGCCATTCAACTTTCGCTAGTTCCGCTTGCCCGTATTGCGAGTTGGATCAACGGCCAACAATGTTATAATCAGCTTTTTCTTCATAATTTCACAAAACATATTAAATTTGCGCGTAAAGGTACGAAAAAGCGAAGATTTATTGCTACCTTTGCTGCAATAATTAACAAAAGTTGATTGTTGACGCAGCTCGGCCAATCTGGTTGCTCGCCTATATGACGAGACTACCATCCATCGCGACAATTTCGTGAAGTAGGCTGACAAACCCGTAGATGATATTGAAATGAGAATAACAGTAATAGAATAACATGATGAAAAAAGTAATCAACACGTCAAAGGCTCCTGCTGCCATTGGCCCGTACAGTCAGGCCATCAAAGTAGGTAATCTTGTATTTACTTCTGGCCAGATTCCCATCAATCCAGCCACTGGCAGTTTTGTTGAGGGAGGTATCAAAGAACAAACCCGCCAGTCACTAACCAACGTGAAGGCTATTCTGGAAGAAGCTGGTCTGACAATGGCTCATGTGGTAAAGACTACGGTTTTCATGGCTGACATGAATGACTTTGCCGACATGAATGCTGTCTATGCAGAGTTTTTCTCAGAGCCATATCCAGCACGTTCCGCTGTGGCTGTGAAGACTTTGCCCAAAGGCGCTTTGGTTGAAATAGAAGTTGTGGCTGGGACAGCATTGGCATAGGACAGTCTCACATTTCCTTCGAAGAAGGCAGGCTCTAGCCATACTCTAGGCATACTGTTTGAGTATGGCTAGAAGCAGCCTAGAAGCAACTTAAAAGCAGCCTAGAGTATGGCTAGAGTATGTGAAAGGGAAGAATGGCCCCAGGTGGGAGAAAAGAACTTCGTTGTCTGAAGAACAGAAAGAAGATTACCCATTTAAATTATGAAACAAATAGAAGTTGTAGCAGCGATAATTCGCAAAGGAGATAAGATCTTCGCCACGCAGCGAGGATATGGCGAGTGGAAGGCTGCGGATAAGCGAGGGCAGAGCGATGCTTGCATCAGTTATGCCGAGCGAGAGCAGGCTCGTCTGGAAGGCAAAGCTGGGTGGGAATTTCCTGGCGGAAAGATGGAGGCTGGGGAAACACCGAAGGAGGCGCTCGTGAGGGAGATTCGCGAAGAACTGTCTGCGGAGATTAGCGTAGAGGAGTTTCTGTGTACGGTGGAGCATGATTATCCAGCCTTTCATCTCACGATGCATTGCTATCTGTGTTCACTAATGACAGAGGCGCTGCATCTGAATGAGCACGAAGCTGCGAAGTGGCTGGGCAAGGATGAGCTGAATAGCGTGAAGTGGCTGCCTGCGGATGAGAAAGTAGTGGAAACGTTATTACTTTACCATGGATAAACTCTCAGCACAACAGCGACACGCCAATATGGCAGCAATTCGGTCGAAAGACACGAAGCCTGAGATGATTGTGCGTCGCGGGTTGTGGAAGAGAGGCTTCCGTTATAGGCTGAACCATAAGCGATTACCTGGGCATCCGGACCTGGTGCTAAGGAAATACAGGACATGCATCTTTGTGAATGGGTGTTTCTGGCATGGACACGGGGTGACGATGTCACCAGTTGATAGTTTAGAGTTGAAAGTTGAGAGTTCTTTGTGCTGTAAGATTCCGAAGACGAACAGGGAGTTCTGGGTGGCGAAAATTCGCAGGAACAAGGAACGGGATAAGGAGGAACAGCGGAAGTTGGCGGAGATGGGTTGGCATTGCATCACAGTTTGGGAGTGCGAGCTGAAGCCTTCGAAGCGTGAAGAGACGCTGGACTCGATTGCATTCACCTTGAACCATATATGGTTGCAGGATCATGGGGCCAAGACAGTTCCATATCAGAAAGTGGAAGAGGAAAATGAGAATTACCTAAAAGCTGCGGAGGAAGAAGTAAGCGAGGACTGAGCGATGTTAGTAGTCCATTTCACAAATTCACTTAAAACCAAGGGCAAAGGTACTCATAATTCCACGATTATTTGTACCTTTGCACCAATTATTAGGATTGTTTATGAAAGATTCGATTAAAGACTGTTATTGAATAATGAGACCACTTTCCACACGCACGGCAGGCTTCACGGACTCCATCATCCGGCGAATGACACGTATCAGCAACCGCTACGAGGCTATCAACCTCTCGCAGGGATTCCCCGACTTCGACCCGCCACGGGAGATTACCGACCGTCTGGCAGAGATAGCACCACACGGCCCTCATCAGTATGCAATCACCTGGGGAGCACAGAACTTCCGCGAGGCATTGGCCAAGAAACAGAGCCGCTGGACGGGGCTGCCGATAGATGCCAACAAGAACATCGTTGTGACGTGCGGCTCGACGGAGGCGATGATGGCGGCGATGATGACCGTTGTGAACCCAGGCGACAAGGTGGCTATCTTCTCGCCGTTCTACGAGAACTATACAGCCGACACGATTCTCACAGGGGCCGAGCCAGTATATATCCCGCTCGTACCGCCAACATTGGCTTCCAGCCGAGCCTGCTCACGCTCGGGAGACTCGAAGCAAGCTTCGGTCTCCTCTCGCTCAATCGCAGCCTTTTCGTTTGATGCCAACCTGATTGAGGATGCTTTCAGACAGGGAGCCAAGGCGCTGGTGCTGTGCAACCCGTCCAATCCCTGCGGCAAGGTGTTTACTCGCGAGGAGTTGCAGGAGATAGCCGACATCGTGATTCGATACGACGGTTATGTGATAACAGATGAAGTGTATGAGCACATCGTCTATGCCCCTCACCGGCATGTCTATATCTCCACACTGCCCGGCATGTGGGAGCGCACCATATCGTGCAGTTCGCTCTCGAAGACCTACTGTATCACGGGCTGGCGATTAGGGTATGTTATTGCCCCAGAACACATCATCGACCGCGTGAAGAAGGTGCATGATTTTCTGACCGTTGGCGCAGCGGCTCCTCTGATGGAGGCAGCCACCGTCGGACTTTGCTTCCCTGACAGCTACTACGACGAACTACAGGCACATTATACCCACATGAAGCAGCTCTTCTGCGATGGACTAAGACAGTTTGGACTGACGTTCACTGATCCGCAAGGAGCTTATTACGTGCTACTCGATGTCTCTAAGTACGGTGTGAAGGACGACTTGCACTTCTGCGAGTGGCTGGCCGAGCATGTCGGTGTTGGAGCAGTCCCAGGCAGTTGCTTTTTCAGAGAGGATGTGAATCACCTGATTCGCTTCCACTTCGCCAAGCGTGACGAGACACTTCTCGCTGCCCTCGATCGCCTCT
The DNA here is from genome assembly GCA_017474925.1 of Prevotella sp. Classification (GTDB taxonomy): domain Bacteria; phylum Bacteroidota; class Bacteroidia; order Bacteroidales; family Bacteroidaceae; genus Prevotella. The sequence goes on from JAFVGN010000023.1 coordinate 51,373, forward strand.
CAGAAATGGAAGCAAAAGCAAAGAATTATCGTTAAGCATCTACTTCTGCGAATACAGATTAACAAGAAGTAAGTATATATGGCTATACGACCTCCATACCGAATGGTGACAGGGCCAGCTTTGCCAAGCGGAAGTGCATCTTTCCCCAAGGGATACCGATGATGGTGATGCAGAGCAGCAGGCCGTAGAAGAGGTGGGTGAGACAGATCCAGATGCCGCCTACGAAGAACCACAGTACATTCATGAATATGCTCAGACAGCCTGGCTGCGACTCTTTCCACTTCACCTTCGAGCCAAAGGGCCAGATGGCCAGCATGCCCAACTTCATACTCTGCAAGCCGAACGGGATACCGATGATGGTTATCATCAGAAGCAGTCCTGCGATGAAATACTCAATGGCAGTATGCAGCCCGCCAAAAATTAACCAAATGATGTTGCCTAATATCTTCATGTTCGTTCTCTTTCAATTCTCTGATTATTAGACGTAGGAACAAAGCAGAAAGTTGCACTATATCGTCATTTTAATCCCTAACCAGTATGCAAAAGGTCACGACGTTGATGACTATCAATATAGCAACGCTCCTGTCATTTCAGTTCCTTTGCGGGCCAACCGTAGTCCTGATACATGGTGGCTGTGAGACCGTGGTCGCGAACGAATATCCGAAGCACATCTGCCCTCTCCACTTCGCGATTATCGGCATCGCTGTGGTGTAGTTGGAACGATTCGAAGTATTCGCCAAATATCTGCTTGGCACTCGGAAGATAACGAGAGCCATCTTCTACCTGGTCAAAGCGAGACACATAGAAGTTCTCGTCAGTCTTACAGATATGTATCAGCCCTGGATGGCTTCCTCCAGAGACGCATTTCAGCGTGTCGCCCACCTGTTTGTAGTTGTACACCCAGAAATCTCCCCACAGACGGATATCCGTGGAGTCCTCATCGTTGACAGCTACGATATCAGAGAGAGGTACGGTGTATTCGCCAGGAGCATAGTGCCCAGCAATCTGCTCTGTCAGATAACGCTCAAGGGCGACGTAGTAATCTTTTACCTGCTCGTTAATCATCACCACCTCCTTGTCGATATACTTCTTGTCGAGAATGACGAGCGATATGGGTTGTGTGCTGTATGATTGTGCTTCGCCCACTTTTGCATCATAGAAATAGAAAAGCGTGTCGCCCTTCTCTTCAAGTCTGTCTGGAGTGATTTCCGTGCCAAGATTCGTTACAGGCAGTACGATGGCCAGCACGAACTGCTTGGTGAAGTCTATTGGTGTAGGCTTGCCATCTTCACCCATAGTTGTTGCCATGCCGAAAAGTTTTCCAAACTCTTCCGCAGTCGTAATCTTTGGACTTGAAGGTATCTCCTGGCCATTTTTGAAGAAGTAGTTCTTGGCCACCTCAAAAGCCACCTCATTACTTGCTCCGTCGCCTTCAGCAGGTGCGACTACTTGTTTGTTACCACATGCTGCCAATGCAATCATAGCAGCGAAAACGAATAAAATCTTTTTCATTTTAATCATATATAATTCTCTTTTCAAACTTGAATTGCAAAGATAGTCAAAAATCCCATATTATTCGTACCTTTGCTCCGATTATTAGGATAGTTTAGGATTTATAGCATGAAGGAATTACCCTTGGCCTGCATTGCTGCAGGTCGGGGTCTTGCTGTTTTGAAGTGGAATCACTTTATGATACCTCGATGGCCTTGGTGACCTTCTGCTTCGGCTCGGACTTCGGCATGGTGACGGTCAGGATGCCGTCCTCGACCTTGGCGGCTCCAGCTCTCACACACCAAAAAGCAAGTTATGTGCCGAATGACAAAGTGGCATGCAGATGAGGTCATTATGGCATCGAATTTAAACTACGATAAACATTGCTGCCAATTTCTTAATCTCGTTTAAACATTGGCAGTTCAGAAGATGGATGCCACCAATGAATACAGGTAGCAGCCGAAGCTGACGAGTGCCCATATCATGAGGGCAATGAACATTTATAGGATATACAGGGCTATGGCAGCGCAGGCTTCGGCATCGGCCAGGGCGTGATGATGATTCTGGAGGTCATAGCCGCAGGCAGCTGCAACTGTGTGAAGCTGGTGATTGGGCAGCGAATGGCCGAACTGTCGGCGGGCGGCTGCAAGGGTATCGTAAAAACGGTAGTCTGGATAATCCATCTGATAGACCTTGAACACTGCTTTCAGACATCCTTCATCGAAACGGGCATTGTGAGCCACGAAAGGAACGGATGCTATCTGATAACGGAGATCATCGATAGGTTGGTCAGAGAAATAAACATCAGCGATGCATTCCTCCAATTTCTCCCATACTTTTGAAAATACAGGTGCATCGTCCGTATCGCATTGGCTCAGTCCATGTACCCGCTGACACCAGTAATTGTAGTAGTTCGGCTCCGGCTGTATAAGACTATAGAAACTGTCAGCCACCTGACCATTACGCACCATGACCACTCCTATGGAGCAGACACTCGACGGTTGCTGATTGGCCGTCTCGAAGTCTATGGCAATGAAGTCCCGGATCATGAGATGAAATAAATGAAGGTCACGATGTTGATGACTATCAGATAATATAGCAGAGCGTTTGCTATCATTGCTTTTTCTTTTTAATATCACGATAGTCAGAGAGCAGATTCCAAATACCATCTTCTGATAGTACTCCGCGTTTGAGGTCAAGGGGAAGATTCCCTGCTTCATCAGCAGCAAAGTCCAGTTTCCACAACTCACTGCCATAGTATTTGCTGAGTTCGGCAACATCTTCTTTGATAGCCTTCAACGAAACAGCAGACCCATCCTTGATGGCTGCCAAGGCATTATTGAAGCGTTGTTCCATCCACTTGATTCGCTCAATTTGCAAAAGCTCACAAATCGCGTCCTCTCTGATAATCTTTGGTGCAGACTTACCTGCCAAAACCAATACCTTTTGGCCATTGCGGTAGATATGTAGCTGGCGAGAACGGACAACTGCAGTCAGTTCTGGATCATCCTGCATAGCTATCCAAAGAGAATGATATATGCCATCCTTTTCGAATAGCTTGCGTTGCAGGTGCGAACACATATTTGTGGTGTCAATCGTCAGCATACTTAATCAAACAGCTTCTTCCAAATCCACAATACTATTACAGCACCAATGACGCAGAACACGAAGTTGGTGAGATAGCCTACCAAGATGCCAGTCAGTATAGGCCAGGCCGTGAAGTCTGCAATTTGTTCTAACATATCAGTTCATCTTCGTCATGTGATAGCCCATTCGTTTCAACTGCATTGCGGCTCCAAACAGGTAGAGCTGGTGCAGGCAGGCCACATAGCCGTTGAAGGCCTCCTTCGTGCCAGGTTCGAGCCGCTGGTGCATCAGAGCATTATAGACCCGCGAGGCACACTCGCCAGTCACCTTTTCTAGAACGGTGTAGTCCACACCCTGCAACATCAGCACCTCCTCGCGGATGTATTCGTCCATCGCATCGTAGCCCCGCTTGTCGCGCATATAGGCGTAAAGGTCTTCAATCTTTGAGTATATTTCCCATTCCGTGTCCCACATCTTGGCTACAGCCATGCCGATATACATCATCCAGCCGAGCGAGGCCGATGGGAAGTCTTGAAACTCGCGGATGCCATCGGGGATGTAGGACTTGGCTATCTCCTCCCACTTCTCTTTCACATCGGGACACTCAGGCATCCTTTCATCCACCTCCTTCATGCTCAGCAGGAACTGATGCAGGTCTTTTCTCAATTGCTCTTCAAAATCCTCCATATTTATTATAGCATCTTTTCAAGTATCTCCACAGCCTTGGTGATGTCCTCCTGAAACCGTTTGTGGTCGCGGAGGAGCCCCCTTGGCGGAAGCCGCAGCCCCCGTTTGTCGGGGGCGCTCCGTGTTATCATCTTGTTACTGAATCATAACCTATCGGACGGAACTGTTTCTGTTTCTCGCTGTACACGAATCCGTGTCCGTATAGGTAGTTCTTTATCTCTTTTGGCTCTGTGCCGAACTTATAGCACAGTGATTCCAGCGTGTCAAACTCCTCGTCTCTCAGGAGCATATTCACGCTCGAAACCAGTATGGTAGGATCTTTCGGCAGGTAGTCCATATCACAAATCTTATTAAATCGAAATGCAAAGGTAGTCAAATATCCTATATTTTTCGTACCTTTGCACAGATTATTAGGATAGTTTAGGATTTAAAGCATGAAGGAATTATTCTTAGTCTGCATCGGCAGTTTCTTTGGAGGTGGCGCTGGTCTTGGTGACAGGCTTTTGTGGTGGCTTTACTACCTTCTCGACGTTTATGAACGAAAATCTGCTCTTAGGTCGTGATGGAGCAATGCTTTCCGCTGTGCTATATACATTGCTCAGCCTCGCTCGAGTCAGCTTTTTGGGATGACTTCGACAACCTTCAGAAAGCAAAGATAGTCAGATGAAAAAAAATGCATTGAACCTGCGCGACCTTGGCGGCATACCTTTGCAAGACGGTAAAGGCAAGACTCCTCGTGGTTTGTATCTGCGAAGCGGCAAACTCAGCACGCTTACTCCTGAAAAGTGCAAAAAGTTGTGCCAGGAATATCACATTGCCTGCGTCATAGACCTGCGTACGCCTATTGAGGCTCAGGAATTCCCTGACCCGCTGCCAGATGGTGTTGAATACAAGCTGATCTCCTTGCTGAAAGATTCTGCCATCGGCATCACTCATGAGACCGGCTCTGACCCTATGACTATCATCCGAAGTCTTCGCAAACAGCCTGAGAAGCTAAAGCAGATGATACCCTGCTTTGCTTCCATGTATGAGCAGATTGTTACTGACGAATATAGCCGTGGGCAACTTGACTTGGTGGTGAACCATCTTAGGAAGAATGCGGCAGAGGGAAAGTGCACACTCTTCCATTGCACAGCGGGCAAGGATAGGACGGGTATCGTCAGTATGGCTCTGCTGAAGTCATATGGTGTCGCCGACGAAGATATCATCCGTGACTATATCCGAACCAACCGCTATGCTTTCTGGCCAACCATTAAGAAATGTCTGGGTGTGCTAATGCTGACCCACAATTGGGAGTTGGTCAAAATGTGCTATACTTCATTCATGGCACAACGTGAACTGATTGAAACGGCAATTAGAAAGTATTGAAGATGACTGACTACGATTCCATATGGCGTACGCAAGATGAGATTAGAACGGTGGTGAATGCCGTTCTGGGTGAATGTATCTGGAATCTTAGTTACAGCGAGCGACGCATGGCCATTGAACTGGAACTGACTATCACACTCGATGATGATGCCATCAGCAACCTCTGCTGCCAATTTCCCACTACTGCCGACTACGACGGCATCGGAGCAAAAGGCTCGAAATTTGCATTCTATCTTTGATTCTTCGACCATTGGAGATACTTTTTTACGAGGCGAGACAAAGTAGGAGTCTGCACTGAGCCTATCAAGATCCTGACAGCACTGATTGACAAATCGATAAGGAACAAGGCCATGACCACAGATGAACTGTCTACTATGGATACGCTGCCCCCCAAGAAGTGGGTGTAAAACTGGGTGTAGACCTATAAACGAAAACGCAACCATTTGTTTACCAAACGATTGCGTTTTTCTTTGCGGAGAGAGAGGGATTTTTTTGAACCTTTCATAACCGCTCTTTGAGTTTCACAAACTGTCAGTCCCACTTTGACGAACCCCGTAAATAGGGGCTTTTTCGTCGTTTTCAGTAAATCAAAATATCTTCTGATAAATTTGCGTATCCCATTTTTTGGGGGTAATTTTGGGGGTAACATAAGGTATCTCCGAAGAGATCGCGGCTGGGCTTTGATTAATCATATCAAGCCTTTCCTTTAAATGTATATCCGATACCCTCGACCGCTGTGCGGATGGTTTCTTCTGTGGCAGAGCCTTTGATGGTGAGGGTGTTGGCAGAGGCACTGGCCTTGGCTTTCTCTACGCCAGGCAAATCCTCAACGGCACGGACTACGGCTGCCTCGCAATGGCTGCAATGCATGTCCTCAACACGGAAGACGGTCACTTCAGGATCTAAGGGCTTTTGGGCGGTAAACTTGCTGAAAAACTTCATCATAAGAGCAAATATAATTAATAATGTTAATACTGTGGCGCAAATAATCTTGAACGGACTGGGCAAGGCGGATGTGCTCATGCAGCAAGCATCTTGGGCAGCGACGGAGAAGTCGATTCCCGTAGCATTGAGCAGCAGGCCGAATAGAACTGCGAAACCAACAATGGTCATCAGATAAATCGATGTAAAGCGACGCCCCATCGACTTATGAACCACGAGGATAGAGGCGAGATTTACCGCAGGCCCGGCCATCAACATCACTAGTGCCGCTCCTGGCGAGAGTCCTTTCATCATCAGGGCTGCTGCCACGGGAATACTACCCGT
>JAFVGN010000024.1 GCA_017474925.1 Prevotella sp.
CGAATCCGACGTTTGAGGTAACCTATAGCGGATTCAAGAACAACGAGACGGAGGCTGTGCTGACCAAGAAGCCCACCGTCACCTGCTCCGCAACGTCAAGCAGTCCTGTAGGAACCTACGCCATCACGCCCTCTGGTGCCCTGGCTGCAAACTATAACTTCTCCTATGTTCAGGGTGTGCTGACGGTAACCGAAGAAAGCCAGGTGAGCTTCTCAAGTAACGGTATTACTTATACCGGGTTGCCATCAACTCAGAAAGTAACAGTCGCGTCAGTGGACAACACGCTGCGGGATGTTGTCATCCCTGCAATAGTAAGCTATGGCGGAAAAGCCTATCAGGTGACCTCCGTTGCAAATAGCGCACTGAGCAACCGCACGTTCAACTATGTGTCTCTGCCGTCGACCATCACGTCCGTCAGCTCTTCAACATTTGCTAATACCATGTTGGGCGCGCTGGTATGGAAGGCCAGTACGTCGTTGACGTCAAGCGTGTTCAGCAATATGGCGATGCCAGTCAATGCGAATTTCCTGCTCTACGTGAATTCCAAGTCGTATGCGCCCTCAAATGTTGCCAATGTCGTTGTGGGCGGTTCGGCCAGCAGCATCACCTTGTCCGATGCTACCAATACGTGCTTCTATTGTCCGGAGGAGTTTACGGCCCAGAACATTTCCTATACGCATCACTATGGCATGACGACAGGAGGCGGTAAGGGATGGGAGACGATAGCGCTGCCCTTTGACGTCCAGAAGATAGAGCATAAGACGAAGGGAACGGTGACGCCTTTTGCTTCCTATCAGGAAGGCTCAGACCAGCGTCCCTTCTGGCTTTGTGAACTGGGTAGCAACGGATTTAAGAAGACAGATGTCATCAAGGCGAATACACCGTATATCATCTCGATGCCCAACAGCACCAGTTATGACAGTGAATATATTCTGTCTGGCGACGTGGTTTTCTCTGCTACCAATGTGAAGGTCAGAAACACAGGCAATGTGAATGTTGCTACGTCGAACGGAAAGACATTTAGGCCGGCTTTTGCCGTGACAAGTGCGTCGTCTGCGGTTTATCCGCTGAACGCCACGAACAATCTTGTGACGAAAACAGGTGGCTATGATCCTGGTAGCAGGTTTATCAGTAACCTCAGGATTGTTTATCCGTTCGAGGCTTATATGGAAACAGCGTCGTCGTCACGGGTTATTTCAATCAGCTTTGATGACGAGACCACTGGGATAGAGGAAAGAATACTGTTTGCCGACCAGGGCAAGGGCAGGGTGAGAGTCTATTCTCTTGGTGGCCAGTTGCTTATTGACTCCAGCGTAGAAAGCTGGGAGCCTCTCTGGCAACAGCTCCCCGCCGGTGTGTATATCGTCAATGGGAAGAAACGCATGAAATAGGAACGTAGAAAGAGGTATTGTGTATTGCAGAAAGTGTGGAACAAAACAGAAAGAGGGGCAAAATTTTTGTCCCAAGTGTGGCGAGCCATTTCTAGTGTCGACGTCAGAAAAGCCTTTCCATACAAAAAAAGAGAAAGTAGCTGTTATATTTTTTGCAATACTAATAGCCTTGAACTATGTACTACCAGATTCAAGTGAGAAAAGTTCTTTGGGGGACTTGGATGATGAGGTATACACAGAGGAATATGAGTATAGTACTCAGGAATACTTGTATAATGAGGTAAGCATGGAGGTTAATGAAAACATTTCTTCTGAAGCTGTTTATCAACCAATCTTATACTTTTCAAACGAACTCAATGTACGTTCGTATTTATGTAGCCATCGTTTTTCTTCAAGTGATGGATATACATTGTCATTTTATAATATGGCATACGAAATGCAAGTTAACGGGATAATTATATATACGTATCTTGACATTATCTATATCACAAGTTTTTTTGTTGTAATGAAGGCTCGTGGGCCTTATGGTGATGGTACTCTTAAACTATATGTTTTAGGGTCTAATAGTGTAATAGAAGACATAAGTGATAAATACTATTCGCAATAGAGGTTACCCTTTGAAGAATAAAGTGTGAGATGATTTCTGGGGAATTCAATAGAATTCTTTGACAACTATTGGGCTGAAGTGTAAAAATGACTGATTTCCCCCAATATGCTAAATGGAAGAAATCAGTTTTTTAATCATAACTCATGCAAATATTTTTGCGTCAGTAGTCCTTTAATACGCTACAAAGATACAAAACAAAAGTAACTCGCGCAAATATTTTTGCGCGAGTCGTAAAAAATTAATTGTTTTTATCTCTTGATGACAAAAAAAATGGTCTAATCATGACTATTTGACTCGTCACGCCAGATGATCGCACCATGAGCGTTTACTTTCGGAGTAATTGAATTTTCTTTCGGACTAATAAAAATTACTCTCGGAGTAATCGAAATTATGACCAGTGTAATCCGCAATAAGCGTCCCTTATTTTGCAATAAGGGTTCCTTATTTCCCAATAACCCAGCCTTCTCGTCGAATAAGGACAGGTTATTGAAAGTCAGATGCTCTATAGTCAAAAAAGTTTGGCGGTTTCAATAATAGTTTGTATATTTGCGCCATAACACTAAATGAAAATAGAAGTATGAACGGAATTAGAATTGTGGTGGGGGATATCACCGAACTGGAAGTTGATGCGATAGTGAATGCTGCCAACAGGTCGCTACTTGGTGGGGGTGGCGTTGATGGTGCCATTCATCGTGCGGCTGGACCTGGACTGTTGAAAGAGTGCAGGACGCTGGGTGGCTGTGAGACTGGACAGAGCAAGATGACGGATGCGTACAATCTGCCCTGCAAGAAGGTTATCCACACCGTTGGTCCGATATGGTATGGCGGAAACAATAACGAACGGGAACTTCTTGCCTCGTGCTACGATACGGCCATGAAGTTGGCAGAGGAGCATAATCTTAAAAGCATCGCGTTTTCGTGTATCAGCACAGGTGTTTATGGATTTCCCAAGGCTGAGGCTGCTGTTATAGCCCAGCGAGTACTCACAGAGCACCTGCAGAACGGCTACGAGGGTGACATCATAGTCTGTTGCTTCTCAGAAAATGATGCCCAATATTATCGTCAAAAGTAATTTTTAGAGTCAGCTCGTTGTATGACCGCTATATTTTGGGATATATGCGGGTCCAGCCGTCCCAGCGGAGGCGCATGACGCCAAAGAAGGCTTCGCCGAAGATGCCGCCAGACATCTTGCTGGTACCCTCACGGCGGTTGACGAAGATGACGGGGACTTCCTTGATTTTGAAACCTATCTTGTAGGCGGTGAACTTCATCTCTATCTGGAAACCGTAGCCCTTGAAGCGAATCTTATCCAGCTCGATGGTCTTCAGCACGCGGCGCTTGTAGCACTTGAAGCCTGCTGTGGTGTCGTGAACCTTGAAACCTGTCACAAAGCGGACATATTTCGAGGCAAAATAAGACATCAACACACGCCCGATGGGCCAGTTGACGACGTTGACACCACTGACATAGCGTGAGCCGATGGCCACATCGTAACCCTCGTCGGCACAAGCCGAGTAGAGGCGCGGCAGGTCGTTGGGATCGTGGCTGAAGTCGGCATCCATCTCGAAGATGTATTCATAGTCATGTTCCAGCGCCCACTTGAATCCGGTGATGTAGGCCGTACCCAGTCCCAGCTTGCCGCTGCGCTCGATGATGAACAGACGGTCAGAGAAATCCTCCTGTGCCATCATCCCCTTGACGATGGCTGCCGTACCGTCGGGTGAGCCGTCGTCAATCACCAGGATATGGAAACACTTGTCCAAGGCAAATACTGCCCGGATGATTTTCTCGATGTTCTCTTTTTCGTTATAGGTTGGAATGATGACGATGCTGTCGCTTGTGTGTTGCATACTTTTTTAGTTGATTTTGTGTGCAAAGATACGAATTAGCAGGCAAAGAACAAAATATTTATTCTTTTTTTCGTACCTTTGCACGCGAATTTGTATGAAGATTCAAGATTTGCTGAAACTCTATGCCAAGTCGCCTCAGGTTGGAGCGCTGGCAGAGACGCTGAGGAAAAAGTCGGTCAAGAACATTTTCCTCGAAGGACTCATGTGCTCATCGGCCCCCATGTTGTTTGGAGCATTGAAAGCAAGACTTTCAACCGTTGTGCTTTTTATCTTGCAGGATGCTGACGAGGCCGGGTATTTCTATCATGACCTGGTGCAGCTGTCAGGGGAGGGCGAGGTGCTGTTTTTCCCCAGCAGCTACCGGCGGGCTGTGAAATACGGCCAGCGTGATGCTGCCAGCGAAATACTACGTACCGAGGTGCTGTCGAAACTGGTGGAAAAGCGTGAGGAGGACAAAGGGGACAGTCTCTATATTGTCACTTATCCGGAGGCTGTGGCCGAGTTGGTGGTTTCGAAACGCCAGCTGGGCGAGCAGATGCTGGTGTTCAGGCAGGGCGATACGCTGGATGTGGACCAGACGGCTGAGACGCTGCGCCTGCTGGGGTTCCGCGAGGTTGACTATGTGTACGAACCTGGCCAGTTTGCCTTGCGTGGCAGTATTTTGGATGTCTATTCGTTTAGTAGCGAACTGCCGTTCCGCATAGACTTCTTTGGCGACGACATAGACAGCATCCGTACTTTTGAAGTAGACACGCAGCTGTCGAAGGAAAAGCGTGAACAGGTGGAGATTGTGCCAGAGCTGGCTGTGGCGGAAGAAAAGGTGTCGTTCCTGTCGTTCCTGCCCGCTGGGGCATTGTTGGTGGCCAAGGATTTCAGCTATGTCTATGATGCGGTGGGGCGTACCTACGAGGATGGTTTCTCGCAGCAGGCACTGAAGGAACGGCTGGAAGGTGCCACGGAACAGGAGCAGGCCGAGATACGCAAGGAGATGAACAAGGAGGCCCAGCTGCTGACCGCGACACAGTTTGCCCGCGAGGCCGACGGCTACCGCCATGTCGAGATTGGCGCCCATGCCACAGGCATCCCTGATGCAACCTTGACGTTTCATACGTCGCCGCAGCCTCAATTCCATAAGAATTTTGAATTGCTACAGCAGTCGCTGGCCCAGAGCAAGGTCGACGGCTACCGGCTCTGCATACTTGCCGACAGCAGGAAACAGCTGGAGCGACTGAAGGATATATTCAGTGCCGATGGACAGGAAGCCAAGGACAAAAGCGGAATGACCGCTGTGAGCTTCGACCCCGTGGAGCGTACGCTGCATGCCGGATTTGTAGACCATGACATCAAGCTGTGTGTGTTTACCGACCACCAGATTTTCGACCGCTTCCATAAGTACAACCTGCGTTCGGACAAGGCCCGTAGCGGTAAGGTGGCGCTGACGCTAAAGGAAATTCAGCAGTTTGAGATTGGCGACTACGTGGTACATATTGACCACGGCATCGGCAAGTTTGGCGGATTGGTCAGGATGCCTACTGCACCTACAGGCTCATCTCCTGCGAAAGGAGGGGAGAATAGGGGCTATCAGGAGATGATCAAGATACAGTACGACGGTGGCGGTACCATCTACGTGTCGATACATTCGTTATATAAGGTGTCGAAGTACAAGGCGCAGGATGGCGGCGAGGCCCCCCGCCTGTCTCATTTGGGAACGGGGCAGTGGGAACGCATGAAAGAGCGTACCAAGGAGAAACTGAAGGATATTGCACGTGACCTGATACAGCTCTATGCAGCCCGTCGTCGGCAGAAAGGCTATGCATTCTCGCCGGATTCGTTCATGCAGCATGAGTTGGAGGCGTCGTTCCTGTATGAGGACACGCCAGACCAGTTGAAGGCCACTAACGACGTGAAGGCAGACATGGAACGCAGTCAGCCGATGGACAGGCTGGTGTGTGGCGACGTAGGCTTTGGCAAGACGGAGGTCGCTGTGCGTGCTGCCTTCAAGGCGGCATGCGACTCGAAGCAGGTGGCTGTGCTGGTGCCTACCACCGTGCTGGCCTATCAGCACTTCCAGACCTTTTCTGGGCGTTTGAAGGATTTGCCCGTCAGGGTGGAGTATCTCTCGCGTGCCCGTTCAGCCAAACATACGACTGCCATCCTGAAAGACCTGGCAGACGGTAAGATAGACATCTTGATAGGTACACACAAGCTGATAGGCAAGTCGGTGAAGTTTAAGGACCTGGGACTGCTCATCATTGACGAAGAGCAGAAGTTTGGCGTGTCGACCAAAGAGAAGCTGCGCCAGATGAAGACCAATGTCGACACGCTGACCATGTCGGCGACCCCCATTCCGCGTACCCTGCAGTTCTCGCTGGTGGGTGCCCGCGACCTGAGCATCATCCAGACACCACCACCCAATCGCTATCCCGTTCAGACAGAGATCCATACCTTTGGGGCGGACATCATTGCCGATGCAATCAATTTTGAGATGTCGCGCAACGGTCAGGTGTTTTTCGTCAATCCGCGCATCAACGACCTGCGGCACATCCACGACATGATACACAAGTATGTGCCTGATGCCCGCATTGCAGTGGGGCATGGGCAAATGAAGCCGGAGGAGTTGGAACGGATTATCTTTGACTTCCAAAACTATGATTACGATGTGCTGCTCTCCACAACCATCATCGAGAACGGTATAGATATTCCCAATGCCAACACCATCATCATCAATGGGGCACACCACTTCGGACTGTCTGACCTTCACCAGATGCGAGGCCGTGTGGGACGCGGCAACCGTAAGGCCTTCTGCTATCTGCTGGCGCCTCCGCTGGCTGCACTGCCCGTAGAAAGCAGGCGGCGACTGGAGGCATTGGAGAACTTCAGCGACTTGGGATCGGGCATCCATATTGCCATGCAGGATTTGGATATCCGTGGAGCCGGCAACCTGCTGGGGGCGGAACAGAGCGGTTTCATTGCTGATCTCGGTTATGAAACCTATGTCAAGATACTGAATCAGGCGGTGGTGGAGTTGCGCAACGAGGAATCGTTTATGGCGGATGGCGCAGCCAGTCGTCAGTCTAAGGGAAATGCACGGCAGCAGGGTCAGCAACAGGCTAAGGCCTCAGCCAATTCTTCACTCTTCGCTTCAGATCCTTCATTCTGGGTGGCCGACTGTTCGCTGGAAAGCGACCTTGAGCTGTACTTCCCTGACAGCTATGTGCCAAGTGACTCGGAGCGTATGCTGCTCTACCGGGAACTGGACGGACTGCATACGGACGAGCAGCTGGCAGCCTACCGTACCAGACTGGTGGACCGCTTTGGCGCTGTGCCACATGTCGGAGAGGAGCTGATGCGCGTCGTTTCTCTTCGTCGGTTAGGCAAGAATCACGGGTGCGAGAAGATTGTGTTGAAGCAGGGACGTATGGGACTTTACTTTGTGTCGCAGGCTGACAGCCCTTTCTATCAAAGTGACGTTTTCGACAGTATCATTTCTTTTGTGGGCCGAAACCCGCGACGATGTAATTTCCGTGAACAGAACGGCAAGAGGTCCATGACCATTGCCGACATCCCCACCGTTGAGGCTGCAGTTCAACTATTATCGGAAATATAGGGAGATTAATGTGTTGTTTGCGTCATATTGTCGGTTGTTTATGACAATATGGCATTGTTTATGGCTTTGGCATCTTAGTTGCATGATGTTGGGTGAAAGCCGAAAGGCAATCGAAAGAAAACAACAGAATGTATAACTTATAAAAAAAGAATTAGGAGGTAACGATTATGATGCCAATGATGAGAAGTAACAGCTGGATTCCTGCAGTGTTCAATGATTTGTTTGATACGGAGTTCTTGCCGAAGGCAAACTGCACAGCTCCCGCTATCAATGTGAAAGAATCGGACAAGGCTTATACTGTGGAGGTTGCTGCTCCGGGTATGAAGAAGGAAGACTTCAATGTACACATCAATGATGAGGGTAACCTGATCATCAAGATGGAGCAGAAGCAGGAAAAGAAGGAGGAAGACAAGAACACGCGCTACCTGCGTCGCGAGTTCAGCTACTCGAAGTACGAGCAGACGCTGATTCTGCCTGATGACGTGAAGAAGGATGCCATTTCGGCCAAGGTGGAGCATGGTGTGCTGACCGTAGAGTTGCCCAAGATTGTCGAGGAAAAGGTCAAGGTGTCACGCCAGATTGATATCGCATAATAAAGAAGTTTAGGAGGAAAAAGAAGAACCCCCGCCAATAGGCGAGGGCTCTTTTTTATATGCGCTCAATTTGTTTACTTGTCTATTGCTTGTCGAGTTCAGCAAGGTTCTGTGCTATCATCTCGTCGGTGACGGTGTAGTTCTGCAAGTCGCCCTTGATGAAGGCCTCGTAACTTGGCATGTCGATGAGACCGTGACCAGAGAGGTTGAAGAGAATGACCTTCTCCTCGCCGCTTTCCTTGCATTTCTTGGCCTCGCGGATGGTGGCAGCGATAGCGTGGCAGCTCTCAGGGGCAGGGATGATGCCCTCAGTACGGGCGAAGAGCATACCAGCCTCGAAAGTCTCGAGCTGAGGAATGTCGACGCCGTGCATCAAGCCGTCCTTGATAAGCTGTGAGATGATCATGCCTGCTCCGTGATAGCGCAGACCGCCAGCGTGGATGTTAGACGGACGGAAGTTGTGGCCCAACGTGTACATGGGCAACAGCGGGGTATAGCCTGCTTCGTCACCGAAGTCGTAGCGGAACTGACCGCGTGTGAGCTTCGGACAACTGTCGGGCTCGGCAGCAATGAACTCGGTGTTCTTGCCGTCCTTCAGGTTGTGACGCATGAAGGGGAACGAGATGCCACCGAAATTGGAACCGCCACCGAAACAGCCAATCACGATGTCGGGATATTCACCTGCCATCGCCATCTGCTTCTCGGCCTCAAGACCAATGATGGTCTGATGCAGACCTACGTGGTTGAGCACGGAGCCCAGAGTGTATTTACAGTTGGGAGTAGTGGTAGCGAGCTCGACGGCCTCAGAGATGGCAGTGCCCAGTGAACCGCTATGGGTGGGATCCTTCGTGAGGATGTCCTTGCCGGCACGCGTTGACATCGAAGGTGAACCTTCGACGACAGCACCGAAGGTACGCATGATGCTGGAGCGATAGGGCTTCTGCTGCATGGTAATCTTCACCTGATAGACGGCACAGTCGAGACCGTATATTTTGGCAGCATAGCTAAGGGCTGCACCCCACTGGCCGGCACCGGTTTCGGTGGTGACATTGGTGGTACCCTCCTGCTTGGCATAGTAGCACTGGGGCAGGGCAGAGTTAATCTTGTGTGAACCTAAGGGGTTCGTTGACTCGTTCTTGAAATAGATATGTGCGGGTGTGCCGAGAGCCTCTTCGAGGGCGTATGCACGCACCAGCGGAGTTGAGCGGTAATACTTGTACTTCTCGAGCACGTCCTCAGGGATGTCAATCCAGGCATGTTCTGTGTCCAGCTCCTGTACGCAGCACTCGCGGGGGAAGATGTGTGCAAGGTCATCTACACCCAGCGGCTGTTTGGTTGCCGGATGGATGGGAGGCATGGGCTTGTTAGGCATGTCGGCCTGAATGTTGTACCACTGTGTTGGAATCTCACTCTCCTGAAGGATGAATTTCTTTTGTTTTGCCATTGTTTTTTTGTTGTTGGTGAATAATTACCGTCTGCAAAGGTACGAAATTATTCTGAATACACAATTTATAATACTTATTTTTTTTCTGTCCTCGCGTACATTATTATATATATAGGAAAAGCCTATGGTGTTTCGGACGGTGTCCCCTTTATGGTCACCTGGAGGCAGACTGCTCTGTTTCGGATCTCAGACGGTCGAAATACTCCTTAGGCTGCATGCCCATTTCCTTCTTGAACGAGGTGGCAAAATATTTGGGGTCTTTGAATCCGACGCGGTAGGCGATGTCGCTCACTCGCCAGTCGGGGTTATCCTTGGCAAGCTGGCAGGCGGTCTTGATGCGTATGTCGCGGATGAAAGCCGTGACATTCATGCCCGTTAGTGTACGCAGCTTGTTGTACAAGGTGCTGGCGCTTGCCCCCATGTCTGCGGCAAAGGTCTCACGGTCGTAGTCGGAGTCGTCAATATGTTCGTTGATGCAGTTGTAGGCCTTTTGCAGGAATTCTTCGTCCATTGATAGCACTTGGGCCGTCGCTTTGTTGCTGCTTTCTGTATCAGTAGGGGTAGCACGGCGTATGCGCTGGCGGTTTTCTACGATATTGTCGATGTGCAACTGCAGGTCTTTCAACCTGAACGGTTTGGTGATATAATCGTCAGCACCTGCCTCCAGTGCTTCTTGGTGGTCTTCGCTTTGTGTCTTGGCCGTCAGCAGGATGATGGGAAGGTGGCTAAACTCCTCGTCCTGCTTGATGCGGCGGGTTAACTCGAGTCCGTCCATCTCTGGCATCATGACGTCTGAGATGATGATGTCGAGGTCATGATGGGTGATGAGGTTTAGCGCTTCCTGTCCGTTACTGGCCGTAAAAATCTGATATTTAGAACAAAGTAACTGTTGCATGAGCATGAGCAGTTCGGCGTTGTCCTCTACAATCAGCACACGATAGGCATTTTCGTCAGTTGTCGCTGTGGCGGCAATATTTGCGGGCGTAGTGATAATGGTTGTAGGGAAGTCTATGATGTTGCTCGCTGGCTGTTTTATTTGAACTTTGTTGTGCTCATCAATCTGAGAAGGCGAAAAGGCCTCCTTGCCGATGGGCAGGTCGACAATGAAGGTTGTTCCTTGCCCTTCAACGCTTTTGCACTTGATGGTACCTTTGTGTAGAAAAACCAAATCGCGTGTCAACGAAAGCCCTAACCCCGTCCCGATAGTGCGGTTGCGCCGGTAGTCGCCGTCAAAGTAACGTGTGAACAGGTTTTTCATCTTGTCCTTGGAAATGCCGCAGCCGTTGTCACTGACCCGGATGATAACGTGGTCATAAAACTGATTGGTTGATACATGAAGTGATACTTTACCATTCTGCTGGGTGTATTTGACGGCGTTGGAGAGCAGGTTGAAGATAATCTTGTCCAGTTTGTCCGTGTCAATCCACCCCATCATACTCTCCGGTTTGCAGCTGATGTCGAACTCGAGTTCTTTCTGCTCCATGAGAGGCTCAGTGCATCGTGCCGTTTCGGTGATGTACTTCATGACGTCTCCCTGGCTTACTAATAGTTTCAGACTGCCAGCCTGTGACTTGCTGGTCTCCAAGATTTGCTGCAGCAGTCTTACTGTCCGTTGGATGTTAAGATCCATCAGGTCATATTCTTTTTTTTCTGAGGGCTGGCTGTTGCGTAGATGTTCTACGGAGGCGGCTATGATGGTGAGTGGCGTCAACAGTTCGTGGGCTATATTGGTGAACAGATAACTCATCTGCAGACGGTTGCGTATTCGCATGCTGCGCAGATAAAGCCATCGGCCGATAGGAAGAATGATGGCCATTAGGAAAATAATGGCTATCAAAATGAGTTCCTTGTTATTTAAATCAGACCAACTCATGCTGCAAATATACACAAATTCTTCCAAATAATGATAATTCTTTGCCTCAAAAAGTGCAAAAAGCACGTATTTTAGTTTAAAATCCGCTATTTAAGGTTTAAAAATCGTGTAATTCACGGATTTTAAACCTCATTTATCTGAATGTGAACCCGAAAGTGTGTTTTTTCTCTTACTTTTGCAATATCAAAAATCGGATTCTGTTCCGGCTTGAATAAAAGGACGTGAGTCTTAGAAATATTTAAGCGAGAAAAGTTTTTAATGGTTAAGGTTTATGGTTGATTAATTTAGTTTTTTTTGTAAAAGAACCCCGCTGAGAAGCGAGGTTCTTTTATTTTGCATGCTTTACTTGTTGAGCAAGCTTTGCGTCTACAATGATTGATGTTTTATTGGTTGAGCAGGAAACGCTCTGCTTCAATGGCTGCCTGACACCCCGTTCCTGCAGCACTGATGGCTTGACGATAGGTAGGGTCGGCACAGTCGCCGGCAACAAAGATACCGGGCAACTTGGTGCGTGGGGTTCCGTCAATCTTCTTCAGATATCCTACCTCGTCGGTTTCCAGCCATTCCTTGAAGATGTCGGTGTTGGGCTTATGGCCTATAGCCAGAAAGAATCCGTCGATTTGTATGTCTACCAGTGTTTCGTCGGCCTCCCCCTTGCGCTTGACGAGGTGGGCTCCTTCTACGCCGTTCTCGCCGAAGAGTCCCAGCGTGTTGTGCTCGAACAGAATTTCAATGTTCTCATGCTCCATAACGCGTTGTTGCATGACTTTCGAGGCACGCAGGAAGGGCTTGCGGACAATCATGTAGACTTTCTTGGCGAGTCCTGCCAGATACAAGGCGTCTTCGCATGCAGTATCGCCGCCACCTACAACAGCTACGGTTTTCTTGCGGTAGAAGAAACCGTCGCATGTGGCACATGCAGAGACGCCTTGGCCATTGTATTTACGCTCGTCGTCAAGGCCAAGGTACTTGGCTGAAGCTCCTGTTGCAATAATCACGGTGTCAGCCTCCAGTTCAGTACCATCCTCAGCCCAGAGCTTGTAGGGCTGCTGGGAAAAATCGACCTTGGTGATGCTTCCGTCACGGATGTCTGTGCCGAAACGCTCTGCCTGTTCCCGAAGGTCCATCATCATCTGGTTGCCGTCTACTCCTTGCGGATAGCCGGGGAAATTCTCCACTTCGGTGGTCTGGGTTAGCTGGCCGCCTGGTTGGATGCCGCAGTATTCAATGGGATTCAGATTGGCCCGGGCTGCATAAATGGCAGCGGTGTAACCTGCCGGTCCGCTGCCAATGATGATGCATTTAGTATGTTCCATATAGTTTATTTTAGGAGCTCTTCGATTTGTAGGGCAATATTGTCAATCTTCTCGGTCGGTTCGAAGCGGGCTACAACCTGTCCTTTTTTGTTGATAAGGAACTTGGTGAAATTCCATTTGATGTCAGACTTCTGTTTGTAGTCTGGATCGGCTTTCGACAGCATGTCGTCCAGGATGTGTGCAATGGGATGTTCCATGTCCCAGCCGGCAAAGCCCTTCTGCTCCTGAAGGAACTTATATAGCGGATCGGCATCGTCACCGTTGACCTTGATTTTCTTGAAGCGCGGGAATTCGGTGCCAAAGTTCAGCTTGCAGAACTCATGGATGGATTCGTCGGTGCCGGGAGCCTGCTGTCCGAACTGGTTGCAGGGGAAGTCAAGGATTTCAAAACCCTGGCTGTGGTATTTCTTGTACAGGTTTTCCAGCTCTTCGTACTGTGGCGTGAAACCACACTTGGTAGCTGTGTTGACGATTAGCAGCACTTCGTTGGCATACTCTTTGAGGGAAACATCCTTACCTTTTCTGTCCTTGACAGAGAAATCATAAACAGTTTTCATTGTTTTTAATTATTTGTGAAATAATGATTTTGATGCCAAAATTACAAAAAAACCTTGGTACTACCAAAACTTTTAGGATTTATTTCAGATTTCTATGTTCTCATGGTGAAGGCGCCGTTTATTGGTTCACTGGCCTTGTATGTCCGTCAGACAAGGGGTTGCGTGCTTCTCTGTTGTAAAAACAAAGACGTGTCCATGGGCATATGCAACTACCCTGGACGCGCCTTAAATGTCTTGTACTAGCTCAGAATTATCTTATTTCTTCGCAGCCTTACCGTAGCGGCTCATGAACTTATCAACACGACCTGCGGTGTCGACGAGCTTGCTCTTACCAGTGTAGAAGGGGTGAGAGGTGCTCGAGATTTCAATCTTTACCACGGGGTAAGTCTCGCCTTCGAATTCTACGGTGTCGTTAGTTTTTGCGGTAGAACGCGAAAGGAACATATCGCCGTTGGACATGTCCTTAAACACGACGGGGCGATAGTTTTCTGGATGAATACCTTTTTTCATTTTTGCTAATTATTTATATGTTATTTGTTCATTGTGCGTAAAAGCGGGTGCAAAGGTACAAATAATTTCTGAACCATGCAAATTATTCGATGCTTTTTTCAAACTTTCGCACGTTCCTTTGTCGATTATTCAGTTTTTTGTTGTAATTTTGCGCCCAATATGACTTATTAATTGGAATGAGGATGAGAAAAATACTGTTATTGCTAATGATGCTTCTCGTAGTAGGAGCTCAGATTTCCTGTGGCCAGCACCAGCAAGTCTATGGTATTGGCTTCTATAATTTGGAAAACCTGTTCGACACCTTCCACGATGAGGCTAAAAACGACTACGATTTCCTACCCGACGGACGTAATAATTGGACGGAGAAAAAGTACAAGCATAAGCTTCGCAACATGTCACAGGTGCTTGCCGAGATGGGTACCGACGTCGTACCGGGTACGGGGTGTGCCATTATTGGTGTCAGCGAGGTCGAGAATAAACGCTGTCTGAGAGATCTCTGCAATCAGCCCAAGTTGAAGGAACGCAACTTCAAGTACTGTCATGTAGAAGGTCCCGACCCACGTGGTATTGATTGCGCGTTGCTCTACAACCCTTCATTATTCAAGGTCCGCAACGTGAAACTGGTGCCTTTTGTGCCAGACAGGAAGAAGGGGAAGGGACGTAACATACGCGGGTTCCTGACGGTTAGCGGCACTTTGGCAGGCGAACACGTTACCGTCATCGTATGCCACTGGCCAAGTCGTGGCACGGAGGCTTACTACCGTGAGCTTGCCGGATTGCAGGTGAGGGAACTGAAAGACTCGCTCCAGCGGGAAGATCCGGGTGTGAAAATTATCATCATGGGTGACATGAATGACGATCCTCATGACCGTTCCATGTCTGAAGTCTTAGGTGCAAGGCGCAATATCAGCGACGTAGAGGACGGTGGACTCTATAATCCTTGGTGGAAGCTGCACGATTCAGGAACAGGAACACTTACATACAAGAACAAGTGGAATCTGTTCGATCAGATTGTGGTCAGCCAAAATCTGCTGAACGTAGGAGGAAAAGACAACTTTAACACGCTGAAATTCAGCAGTAACCAGATATTCCGCCGTGATTATCTGTTCCAGGAAAAAGGCAAGCACAAGGGTGAAATCAAGCGTACCCATGCCGGTGGTACGTGGCTCGACGGCTATAGTGATCACCTGCCGACACTTATTTTTCTGAAAAAGGAAAAGAGGTAATCGGAGTATTTGTAGTTTATGACGCTTTCACCCTGAAATGAAAAGAAAAATGATTTTTCCTTTTGCATTTCGCTCACTTATTCGTACCTTTGCACCCGAAATTGTAAAATAGCTTATTAGATAATGGAAAAACAGATGAATTATCTCGACAGAAACGAGTTTAATTTTGAGCCAAGCCAGAAGGTTATTGACGCGATAAAGAATTTTAATCCAAAAGACCTCTGCTTCTACACCCGCATTTACGATCAGGGCAAGAAGAGTGTCATCAGTGTGCGCTTGAGCGAAATCTATCACATCCCCGAGGAGCAGGTATTGCTGACATACGGTGGAGAGGATATGCTGAAAAACGCCATCCACTACTTCCTGATGTTAGGTGACAACAAGAAGATTCTCATTCCTGAGTTCTCTTGGTGGTATTACAATCGGGTAGCTTCAGAGTGTGGCGGTACGTTCGAGATGTATCCCTTGCACGAGTTGGAAGATACCTTTGCCTACGACGTTGACGAGGTGATAGCATACACCAATCGCATTCATCCCCGCATGCTGTTGCTGGCATCGCCCAACAATCCTACGGGTAACTGTCTGACAAGCGAAGAAATTGGCTGTATCATGGAGAATATTCCATCGGATACGATGGTACTCATTGACGAGGCATACGCCAGTTTCATCACCACAGACACCGACTATATTGCACCATTGGTGAACAAATATAGTAACCTGATTATCTCGCGTACCTTATCTAAATTCTATGGATTGCCCGGCTTACGTTGCGGCTTTGGCTTCATTGGTACTGGTCACGACCAGTTCCTGAGCTATGTCAACAAGTATCTGGGTTATAACCGCTTCTCAGAGGCTGTGGCTTTGGCTGCCCTTGACAGTGACGAGCATTATCGCCGTGTAGCTGACGACATGGAGTGGGGACGACAGCTGTATAAGAAAGCACTCGGTGGACTGCCCGGCTTTAAGGTATATAAGTCGGTGGCCAACTTCATTCTTATCAAGTATCCTCTTGAAATCAAGGAACGTCTGATGGAAGCCCTGAAGATTCAGGACTACAAAATCAAGTTCATGGGCGACAAGGGGCTTGAGTCTTGCCTGCGCATCACGCTGGGTCGCAAGGAGCAGACTCAGACGGTCGTGGACACCATCTTGCGAATCGTGAATGGGGAATAAGCGGCTGAGTCCCCAAAATCATATTAGTTAGAGTTTGATGATTGGAGTTATTCTTGCGGCAGGTATGGCCAAGCGCCTGCGGCCGCTGACAGATACCAAGCCCAAGTGCTTGCTTCAAGTAGGAGAATACACATTATTGGAGCGTACTGTACGTGCCATGTATCAGGCGGGTATCAGGCAGTTTGTGGTTGTGACGGGTTATCTGAGCGACATGATACGCGACTTCCTCACTACCCATTTCCCGCAGCTCGACATTACTTTTATCCACAATGCCGACTATGAGCACAACAACAACATCTTCTCGCTGTGGCTATCCATGCAGGTGGTTCGTGGCAAGGAGTTCCTGCTCATGGACAGTGACATTTTGTGCGATCCCGCTGCTGTGGTACGTATAGCCCAGGAACCCGAGCCGGCTTTGGCACTGAACCGCCATGAGTGCGGCGAGGAGGAGATCAAGGTCATTGTCGATGCTGATGGTCGCATTACGGAAATCAGCAAGGTATGCAGCATTCAGGATGCCATAGGGGAATCGGTTGGTATTGAGAAGATGACGGCAGAATACAGTGAGGCTCTCTACCACGAACTCAGTCAGATGATTGAGCAGGAAGGGCTCATCGATGTGTTCTATGAGCGTGCTTTCGAGCGTCTCATCCCGCAAGGCCATACATTCAAGGTGGTTGACACTACGAACTATTTCTCGTACGAGCTGGACACTCCCGAGGACTTCGAGCGTGCCCAGGAACTCATGCCAAAAGAACTCTTGTAATTGAAGAGTGAAGCATGTTTCTTACTTCTCACCTCTGAAAGTTGAGAATGTCAGCATGCGAAAATTGAATAAAATATTGAAAATGGATAAGAATTTTAAAGCAACACTGAAATCTTCCGAGACGGAAGACTGGCTAGATTTACACGTCATTCGTCCTTTCTGTTATTATTGTGCACTGGCTTTTGCCAAATTCGACGTGCATCCCAATACCGTTACCATTTGGTCGATGGTTATTGGTGCTGTCAGTACCATTTTCTTCGCCTGTGGCAGTTTCTACTACTCAGGATGGTGGGGACTCGGCATGAATCTCATTGCCATCTTCTTGCTGATGGTTGCTGACATTTTTGATTGTACTGACGGTCAGCTGGCCCGTATGACCGGCAAGAAGAGCCGTCTGGGACGCATTCTCGACGGTGTGGCAGGCTTCGCGTGGTTTGTACCTATTTATCATGGATTGGTATATCGCTTCTACATGCACCACGAAATTGAGTTTTCCTGGTTGCACATTGAGGACACCCCCGAGAACGCCATCATTGCTACAGCTGTGGTTTATGCACTGGGCGTTGTATCTGGTATCATGGGTTTGGCTGGTCAGCAGCGTCTGGCTGACTATTATATACAGGTACATCTCTTTTTCCTAAAAGGCGAGAAGGACAGCGAACTGGATAATTCCCGCCGCCAGCAGGAAATCTATGACCAGATGGACAAATCAACGCCTTGGGTGGAACGCTATTTCCAGAAGTCTTACATTGGCTATACCCTGAAGCAAGAGCAGGTGACACCCCAGTTCCAGCACTTGATGACATGTCTGCGCCAGAAATACGGTTCGACAGGGAATATCCCCGACTCTATACGTCAGGAATTCCTCAAAGCTTCGCGCCCTGTTATTACGTGGAACGGTCTTCTGACTTTCAATTTCCGCTCTTTCTGGCTTTTCCTGTTCTGTCTGCTTGACATCCCCGCCTGCAATTTCCTCTTTGAGATTTTTGTGATGGGACTGCTTGCCTTCTATGTCAACTATCGCCATGAGGCATTTTGCAAGCGTATATCGCAATCGTTATAGTCTCTGATGTTTTAAGTTTGTCACCTATGACTTGGACAAAGCAACGGCTCAACAATCTCTTCTTTTTCCTCGGCATTGCTGCCGTGGTAGTCATGTTGTTCACGTTCGATGTCAGCTTTGTCGAGCTATGGCAGCACCTGTGTCATGCTGGATACTGGCTCATCCCCATCATAGGAGTGTGGTTTCTCGTCTATGGTGTCAATGCCTGGTCGTGGTGGACCATCATCCAGTCGGGTATTGCTGCTCAAAAGGAACACTCAGAGGAGAGTGACCAAGAAGAAGGTGGGACATCTGTACTTAGTTTCAAGACCGTCTATCGGTTGACCATTACCGGCTATGCGCTCAACTATGCCACTCCTGTCGGCGGATTGGGTGGTGAGCCTTATCGCATCATGGAACTGTCGAAGTACGTTGACAAGCAGCATGCCACGTCCAGCGTCATCCTCTATGCCATGATGCATTTCTTCGGCCATTTCATCTTTTGGTTCGTGTCTATCTTCATCTATCTGGCATTAGTGGCGGTAGGCGACATGCCGTTGACAACGGCTATCGGTACTATCTTAGGCATCATCATCCTGTTTTGTCTTGTGGCCTTCTATCTCTTTTCGCGCGGTTACCGTAAAGGCTTGGTGGTCAAGACAATCCGCTGGATAGGGAAAATACCGGGATTAAAGGGATGGAGTAGCCGATTCTCAGAGCGACATGCGGAGGCCATGCACAATATTGACATGCAGATTGCTTCCCTGTATGGTCGCGACCGCAGGGCTTTCTATGTCAGCCTTTTTCTGGAGTTTTTCTCGCGTGTAGTGCAAAGTTCAGAGGTTTTGTTTATGCTCCTGCTCTTTGGCATTGACAATGGTGGTGGCTTTACAGGTATTCTGCTCACTTACCTGCACAGCATTCTGATAGTGGCCTTTACCACGCTCTTCGCCAACCTGATTGGTTTCCTGCCCATGCAGCTTGGAGTACAGGAAGGTGGTTTTGTACTCTCCATCGCTGCCCTGGGACTCTCTGCTGCCCTCGGCATCTTTGTCAGCATTATCTGCCGAGTACGCGAAATCATCTGGATTCTTGTCGGCATACTGCTCATGAAAGCCGACAGGTCTTGACGGCCAGAATCGGCAGCTCCCCTTATTTCACGACCCTTGCTCTGTAGGCAATGTTTCGCCTGTGCCCAATTCCGAACTGATTTCTTCGGCAACAGGCTCTTCTCTTCCTACAGGATGACGGTCGGAGCTCTTGCGGATGCTGTGGATCTTCAGGGCGTTGATCAGTTCTATCACACCATACAACACCGAGCACCATCCCAATATCAGCAACGGCAACTGTGCCGACTCCATGGGTTTCAACATCACGAAGAGCCCTGTCAGCAGAATCAGAGAAGGACATACCCAGTATCCCAGACCGATGCTGCCTAAGCGACGCGCGGCAATGAGGGTCATCAGCTGCGTGATACCACCGAGTATGAGAACAGCTGCTAACATATACATCAGTCCGTTAATGAAAGCATGAGGCGTCAGTGTCAGCACTAAACCCAGGATGATGCTGCCTGCCCCAACAATGGGGAAGGTAGGTTGTGTGCCGCTGATGATACGTCCCTCTTGGTCCGTGATGGTGTATTCGCCGGCATGACTTTTGGCCTGCCAGTAGGCTATCATTGCAATGATGCCCGAAAGCAGGAAAAGCGAACCGATGGCTATTGTCAGCCAGGTAACACCGTCGTCGGGAAACTTGATAATCAGTACTCCAATCACAATGGCGCACAAAGCACGGAAAATAGAACTTTGGAAAATCTTCATAGTCGTTTTTGTATAATATCTGCTGCAAAGTTACGAAAAAACGAGAGAAAAGCCAAATATATTTGAGCTTTTCCGAGTGCTAAGTAAGTTCGGCAAAGCCAAAGTTACGAAAAGTCGAGTGCAAAACAAAATAAATTCTTTTATTTTTTTTGCTGAGACGGAGTAACTTCGCGGTCTTCAGCCGCACTGTTACGAAATTATTTAGTAACTTTGCAGCATGATGACAAAAATATTTCTTGTACGGCACGGTGAGACCGTCGACAATGCCCGCCAGATTATGCAGGGACAGACACAAGGCGAACTCAACGAAAAGGGTAGGGAGCAGGCTTTCCAAGTGGCTGAACGCCTTTCCGGTGAGCACTTTGACGCCGTCGTGGCCAGTGATTTGCATCGTGCCGTCCAGACTGCAGAAATTATCAGCGCCCCGCACCAGTTACCTGTGACGACAACACCATTGTTACGCGAACGTGACTGGGGCAGTTTCACGGGCCGCTTCATACCTGACCTCCGTAACGTGCCTTGGACCGATGACATAGAGACGGAGGGTGCACTATTGTCGCGTGCCCGTGCCTTTCTGCTCTTTCTTGCCAACCGCTATCCCGGGCAGTGTGTATTGGCCGTAGGTCACGGCATTATCAATAAAGCCATCTTGGCCGTCCATGCCCATTGTGCCATGCATGAAGTGCAGCGTATGCTCAATGCAGAGGTGCGCATTCTGAACGTGACGCCCTCTGAATTGGATACTGATATGGGGCACACAGCATCCCCCTCGTACGACGAGGCTACCGCAGAGTAATCATATGCTGATTCGCATGCCAATAAAAAAATCGCCAACTCATTGAGTGTTGGCGGTTTTCTTTAGTCCATGTCTTATTGCCCTGTTGCCTGCCTGTATTCAAGCATCTTTGTCTGGAATGTGGCATAGGCGTCTGTGAAACGGTCGCGAGCCTGCTGATATTGTTCTTGGGCAAAGAGCAGGTCTGTCATCTTGGTCGTGCCGACGCGGTAGTAGTCGCGGTTCAGTCGTAGGTTCTCGTCAGCTTGCTCGATGGCGTCGTGGGCTATCTGGAGCTTCTTATGGCTCGTCTCTACCGCAGCCCAGGCGTTGTTCATGCGGATGATGAGTTTCTGGCTGTTGTCCTGCAACTGCTCCTTGGCATCGTCGAGGGCGAGACTCTTCTTCTTGATATGGTGTGAACCGCCCCACCAGTTACTGATGGGTACGTAGACGGTGGCAAAGACCATGGCGCTGGATTCCTTGCCAAACCAGTCGTTGTAGCTGTAGCTGGCACCGACACCTATCCATGGCAGGTTCTCGCCGACAGCCATCGCATGCTGAAGGCGATGACCCTCAACATTCTTCTCCAACAAGCGGTACTGCGGTGTGGCAGCGAGGGCGGACTGATGGTCCTGGCGCAGGGTGATGGGCATGTCGGGGACTTTCCCGAAGGAAAAATCGTCGGGCATGGTGACATCGATGGCTTCGCCAGCCTTGCCGACGTGCTGTGCCAAAAGTTGGTAGACGGTGGCAAGACCGTTTTCTACCTCTAACGCCGTGCTTTCCACTTCGCCCTTGCGCAGCTGTACCTGTAAGAGGTCGTTGCGGTTGACGGCGCCCACACGTACCATATTCGCTACGTCTTTCTCTAACTGCTCTAACATGTCGTGAACAGAAGCAAGGGTCTTCAATTTCTCTTTCAGGGAGACTACCTGCCAGTAGTATTCCTCAGTAGTCTGCTCCACTTGGTCGGCCGATACTTCCATCTGCAGTTCACTGGCCTCAATGCCAACTTTCGCCAACTTGTTGCCATTGACAATCAGACCACCCATGAAGACGGGTTGTACGGCCGAAACGGCACCTAAGATGCCCTTCTTCATCAGACTGATGTTGGCGGGAATCAAACCTTGCGGTACTAAAGAGGCAAGAGCTTCAGGCAGTTGGATATCATAGTTAATCAACGGTTTGTTGTTCTGGAACCCCAAACCCATGGCCGATACCTGGGGGAAGAACTTGGTGAATGCCTCGCTCTTCACCTCCTTCGACTGCTGGATGGCAGAGCGGGCTGAGCGGAGAGTGTAGTTGTTGTCGACGGCCAGCTGTTTCAGCTGGTCAAGTGTATAAACCGTCTGTGCTTGTGTTTTAATGGAACACAGAGATACAAAGGCACAGAGGCCGGCACAAAACATCAAAACTCTGTACCTCTGTGTCTCTGTGTTCATTATTTTATATATCTTTTTCATACTTCTGTAACTTCTTTAACTTCCTTAACTTCTTTAACTTCTTCTTTTCCCATCACCTTCCAGTAGGCTATCGGCATGATGGTAAGGATGAAGAACATGGTGATCAGTGCGCCATAGCAGATGACGCATCCCATCGGCGACCACAGGCCCGAACCTCCGAATACCATCGGCACCACACCCATTGAGGCGGCAGCCGACGTTAGGAAGATAGGACGCATACGGCGCTCTGCAGCCACGTGGATGGCATCCTTCAGCGTGAGGTGTTCTAGTTCGCGCACCTCCGCGGCATAGTCGAAGAGGATGACGCCGTTGCGCACGAGGATACCCATCAGCGATACGAAGCCGAGGACGGCGGTCAAAGATACGGGCACGCCTCCGAGGAGGATACCCATAGCCGTACCGAAGACGCAGAGTGTCAGGCATATCATAATCAGCAGGGCCTCGCTGACACTCTTGAAGTGCCACAGCAGCACGAAGAAGATGATGGCAATCGAGATAATCAGGGCATTGACAATCTTTGGAGTGGTATCTTTGTCATCATCATATTGACCACCGATCTCTACCTGCATGCCTTCGGGCAGCTGGAAACTCTCTAAACGCTTCATGACATCCTTCGTGACGAAGCCCACATTCTTGTCGCGGGCCACCTCGGCCATCACCGTCACAGTGCGCAGACCGTTTCGGTGACATATCTGACCGAACTGCCAGGAGGGTACAACCTCAGCAAACTGACGCAAAGGAACACTGGGCTGTGTCTCACCCGATGATTCCATGCTGTAGAGGGCCCCCATACTGGTAGGTATCACAGCGGCGAGTCCGATGGGTATCAATTCGTCCATGATGTTCTGCTTTGTAGCCTGGTCGGCATTGTCGGTCTTCATCTTCACCTGAACGTCGTAGTCACCCTCCCAGGCGGTGCTTACAGGAAATCCGTCGCCATAGCGGAAGGCCATCTGCATCTCTACGGCTTCGTTGGTGATACCCAGTCGCGAGGCTTTCTCGTCATCAATCTTGATACGGGTGGTAGAGAGCGGCTCCAGCATGTTGCTGCGCACCAGCAGCAGTTCAGGCATCTGGCGCATGATGCCTACCAGACTGTCGCTGTACAGTGCCAGTTGCTCCAGGTTGTCGCTCTTCAGGCGTATTTCCACGGGTACGGCCACCGACGAATAGCTCAACTGCTTGATTTTAACGTATGCTTCAGGGAAATAGTTCGTTAATTCATCGGTACATTCATCCACCAGACGTTCGGTTGTCTTGTTGTCCTTGGTGTTCACAATGAACTGGGCATAGTTCTCATCGGCTATTTGCGGAGCGTAGGCCGTATGGAAGCGCGGCGAGGAACAGCCCTTGAATGAGGCAATGCTCATCACGCCCTCCTTCTTGGCTATCATGTGCTCCAGCGAGTCAGCCACCACCGAAGTGCGCTCAATGCCCGTGCCGGTGGGTAAGTAGATTTCCACAGCAAACTGGTTACGGTCGGCATAAGGCATCATGCGCTGCGGCAGCAGACTGAAGATCCATGCGCCTATGACAACACTGGCTATACCGCCTGCAATGGTCAGCCAGGGATGATCGAAACACTTGGCCAGCAGCTTCTGGTAGTACTTGTCGAGAATGTCGAGCAGGTTGAAAGGCTTCTTGCCGTCTGCGCGTGTCTTCGTCTCCATAGGTTTGCGGATGAAGAAGTACTGCAGGATGGGCAGCAGCGTCTGGGCGATAATCATCGAGGCGAAGAGCACGATGGAGATGGCCCAGGGGAACGACAGCAGGAAGTCATGGAACTGTCCCGTCATGACGACGAGGAACGGGAAGAACGTCACCGATATACACAGCGTGGCGGTGAAGATAGACTTCAGGAAGTGGACGGTGGCATCAATCGAAGCCTGCCAGCGCGTCTTTCCCTCGGCCATCATCTCTAAATAGGAGTCGATAATCACGATGGAGTCGTCGACTATCATACCTAACGTTACAATCAGGGCGGCCAGCGTCACCGTGTTCAGCTCGATGTCGAACATATAGAACAGACCCAGCGAGACGAAGATGGTGATGGGCATCGTGCCGGCGGCCACGGCGGCAACACGGAACGGCATAATCAGCACCACTACAAGGACAACCGTACAGATGGCTATCATCAGTTCGTGGAGGAAGTTCTCGATGGAGTCGTCCACCACCTTGGCCTGGTCGGTAATGGCATTTAGCTGCACGTCATCGGGGATGTGCTGTTTGAAGTTGGCCAGTTTCTTGTTGATGGCCTCACCCATGCTCGACACGTCCTGTCCCTTCTTGATTTCCACCGACAGCAGCAGACACTTTGTGCCATTGTTGGTGATGAACGACTTGGGTTGCGGATATTCGCGCTTTACCGTAGCCACATCTTTCAGACGTACCGTATTGCCAGCGTCATCGGTATAGATGACGGTGTTCTCTACATCGTATATCTTGTTCAGTGCATGGTCTACATAGATAGGCGACTTGTATCCGTCGTTCTTGACACGACCGGCAGTGGTAACAAATCCCTTGCCTCGCAGTTGCTGGGCGATGGTCAGGTAACTGATGCCATAGTGCGACAGCTTGTCGGAGTTCAGGTAGATACTGATCTGGTCGTGCTGCAGTCCGGACACACTCATCTTACCCACGCTCGGTATCATGCGCAGCGAGTCGATCAGCGAGTTCATATAGTCGTTCAGCTCGCGATAGGTCTTCTCGTCCGACTCCATGGCCAGTAGCAGTGCCGAGGTGTCGCCGAAGTCGTCGTTCACCAGAATGGTCAGCACACCATCGGGCAGTTCGTTCTTGAATACCTGTACACCGTGCTTGAACTTCGACCAGAACTCGTCTTTGTTGGTCAGATCGTCGTTCAGTTCCACCTGAATGATGCTCAGGCCCTCTTTTGAGTACGATATGGTTTTCTCCTTCTTCACCTCGCGGTAGGTAAAGATGTATTTCTCCAACGGCTTTGTCACCTGCTCTTCCATCTCCTGGGCTGTCACGCCGGGATAGACGGCCACGACGATGCCCTGGCGGATGGTGAAGTCGGGGAACTCGTTCTTGTTGATGTTGGCCAGTCCATAAATGCCCAGAGCCACCAGGCAGCTCACCAACAGTATGATAATCTGCCGGTAGTGCATCGACCACTCCTGCAGACTCATCTTTTTCACTTTCTTTTCTTCCATAATCTTAAAGCGGTAGCAAATTCTTCACTCTTCACTCTTCACTTTTCACTCTTCACTTCACGATTTCCACATTCATGCCGTTGCTTACCTTCTGCTGTCCGGCCACGATGAGCTTGTCGCCTGCAGAAAGTCCGCCACTAACCTGGGCACCCTGAGCGGTCTCTTTGCTGATGATGATTTCACGCTTCAGGGCCTTGTTCCCATTGACTACCCAGACGAAGGTCTTGTTATCGCTGTCAAGCTGTACCAGGTTGGCGGGAATGAACACACCCGTCGTACCCTGCATATAGTTGGTGAACACCTGACAAATCATACCGGGAAGCAGTTTGCCGTCGTGGTTCTGAACGGTAGCCTTTACTTCATAGGTACGCGAACGGGGGTCTGCACTCACGCCACGCTCCGTCACATGACCGGAAAACTCGCGGTTGGCCAGTGCGGGCACCACTATCTTCATCGACGAACTCTTGGCAATGCGCTGGATATCATCCTCAGGCACCGCTATCTTCACCTTCACACTGCCGATGTTTACCAGTTTCGCAATGGGCATTCCAGGGGATGCGTTCTCACCAACCTCGGCAAACTTCGTAGAAATATAGCCACTTGACGGTGCATACAGTTTGGTATCGCCCAGCGCCTTTTTGGCCATTGCTTCCTGTGCAGTGGCACTCTTCAGTTGGTTCTCAATGGAAATCCACTGCATCTCGGGCAGTGAACCGGCATCGTGCAGCTCCTTCATGCGGTTGTAGGTGTCCTGCGCCTGATCCAGCGAAGTCTTGCTGATGGTATAGGCGTTCTGCAGCGTCGTAGGGTCCAGCTCTGCTATCAGCTGACCTTTGCCCACCATCTGACCCTCGTTGACATAGATACGCTTGATGGTACCAGCAGTGGCAAACGACAGTGAAATACCGTTTGCCTCCTCGATGGTTCCTGAGAAGCCTTGTTCGCCGTTCACAGCCTCGGCACGTATCTCCTGAACCTTCACTCTTACCGTCTGCTCAGCGGCAGCTTGTTTCTTCTCACCACAGCTGCATAGTGCCATCAGCACCGTTACAGCCAACATGATTTTTCTTGTCTTCATTGCTTCTTTATCATGATTAAACTATTTGCTCCATTTTTCAACTTGGCAAAAATAGGAAAAAAACACCATTCGGGAATGTTCTATTTGTCCACAACTGTGACGAAAATAACATTTTGACTATATTTTCTTACCAATAGGATATTGTTTCTCACTTTTTTTCCCGAATTTTGTAATCGTAAAACTATATTTGAAAATGGTAGATATCAAACAACTATCTTCCCGGTATAAGGAACAGTGTATCAGTCTTGAAGACAGCGATGAGATTGTGATGATCGAGAATTACATTCCGATTGGCAACAATGATGTGTATCTTGGCGATTATGGGCTGCTCATTATCTGTACTGAAGGCACGGTACACTTTAAGTACTACGGTGAAGAGATACAGCTCAACAAGAACGAAATGTTCGCCTTTAGGTTAAAGAAAAGTATCATCAGTAACATCAAAGTATCGCCAGACTTTAATTGCCGACAGATGTGGATCACCGCCAGGGCTTTTTGGAATATTGATATGTATGAAACGAAGGGCCTGTCGGACATCTTCACGATGAACATCCCCAAAGTACGGCTCTCCGACAAAGACGCCGTCATGCTCGGGGAGTATTTCCATCTGCTATGTCAACGGATAAAAGACAACACTCCGTACTATTTCGATAACATTGTAAGATCTGTTACCGGTGCCTTTGTGTTGGAAGTGCTGAGCCTGTTGCGGGATGAAAACACACGCTCCAAGATGCATGATGACGGCAAAACGGCAAGCAACATTCATGGCAGGCAACTGGTAGACAGGTTTATGAGGTTGGTGGAACAGTGTGACGGCCGCATCCGTAAGGTTGAGGAGTATGCCAGCCAACTCAACGTCACCTCCAAATATCTGTCAGTACTCGTGAAGGATACGTTAGACCGCACCCCGAGCGAGATGATACGTTTCTTTACCCTCAAGGCCATTGAGCGGCGCCTTCGCTACACCGACATGACCATGCAGGAGATTACCTACGACCTGAAATTCCCCAACGCATCCTTCTTCGGCAAATACTGCAAGGAGCATTTGGGCATGACACCTGTTGAGTATCGCAACAAGTACCACAAAAACGTTATCAACAGCCATCCGGAGCCTGAACAGACTATATGAAACGATTCCTAGTCTTTTTGTCATTGGTCATTCTTCATCATTGGCTATCCTTGAGTCCTGGAAGGGCGCAGGTGGCCGATGCCTTCAAGGGTGTCTGGCCTGTTACGGACAAGACCATGATGAAGTCGCTGAATGGCGAGTGGAAGCTAAAGGTCGTCAAGGGTATTGGCGGCGACAACAGCGTGCCGGCAGCCGATGCGTCATGGCGCACGATTCCTGTTCCCGGCTGCTGGGAAACCTATGGCTTCTGCAAGCCATGGTATGACTATCCTGACTCGCTGACGGGCTACTATCGCACGTCGTTCACTGTGCCTGAGGCATGGAAGGGGCAGCAAGTCTACGTCCGTCTGGATGGGGTGCTGCGTGGCTACGACCTGTGGCTCAACGACCAGTATGTAGGTACATGGGAGTCTGGCTACAACACCTGCTTGTTCAATCTGACGCCTTATCTCACACGTCAGGCTTTCAAGGGCGGACGGCAGCAGCTGGCCCTGCGTGTCTACAGCCGTTTCAAGGGCTATGAGTTCGACTGCTTCGACGACTGGGCAGCGATGGGTATCTTCCGTGACGTCTCGCTGATGGCTGTTCCCAAGACCCACTTAAGCGACCTGACGGTGACTACGCACGCGGATGGTACGGTTGTCGTGACGTCCCAGATAGCCCATGCTACGAAGCACACCTCTGTCAATTATGCCATTGCTGACGCGCAAGGCCGTATTGTCTCTACAGGGGAAAAGATTGCAAAACCCCGCCTGTGGACTGCCGAGACACCTTATTTATATACGTTATACGTATATGTCAAGGAGAAAGGTAGGACCATTCAGACGTTTACCCAAAAGATAGGCATTCGCGAAGTCAGCATCACCGGCAATGTGCTGAAGGTGAACGGACAACCCGTCAAGTTGCGCGGTGTCAACGCCCATGCTACCGACCCGCACACCGTGAAGGTCATTTCCGACAGTCTTACCCTGAAGGACATGAAGATGATGAAGGAGGCCTCTGTCAACTTCATGCGCCTGTCACATTATCCCCGCGAACCCCGCTTCTACGAATTAGCTGACTCGCTGGGCTTCTATCTCGTGGATGAGGTACCTTTCGGCTTTGGCGACAAGCATCTGTCTGACACCAGCTATCAAGATATTCTCATGACGCGTGCCCTTGCCACCGTGAAGCGCGACAAGCTGCACCCCTCGGTCATCGTTTGGAGCGTCGGCAACGAGAACCCGCTGCCTCAGACCTGTGTGGAGGTTGGCAACTACGTGGGGAGCCTCGATGCCTCACGGCCCTATTGTTTCCCGCAGGTGGGCAGCTACTTCCGTCGTTTCTGGGAGTCGAAAAGGCTGAAACCCAGTGAAGGTGCTCCGTCGCCGTTCCCCTCTGCTGCCGCCGTCTATGCGCCTCACTATCCTACTACCAGTCAGATGGATGGTTTCTACCAGCATCTGGACCGCCCCGTCATCTTCACCGAGTACTGCCATACGCTGGGCATCTCGTTCGAGGACCATGACCGCCAGTGGGAAATCATCGAACGCACCCCGGGCATTGCCGGAGGCGCTGTCTGGGAATGGGCCGACCAGGGTGTGCCGTTCAAGGCCCCGATGGGCGACCGCTATGGCTACGATGAGCGGGTCTTTACCTCTTCCAGTGGCGGTTTCGCCATGCATGGAAACAAAGGCACCGACGGTCTGGTCTATGCTGACCGCACGCCGTTGCCCAACTACTATGAGCTTCAGCACAACTACGCCCGTGCCTTTGTGTCAGAGGTGAAGGACGGGGTACTGACCGTCGTGAACCGCTACGACTTCCTGAACCTGAAGGATAACGTTACCTTCCACTGGGCGCTGACCAACGACCGTGACACGCTTCTCCGGGGAACATTTAGCCCTGACTGCCAGCCCCACGCGTCGACAGCCTACAACTTGGACCTGCCAAAACAGATGGCGACACCACACTTTGACCAGCAGTCAAACGGTGGCATCAGTCTGTTGCAGTTGGACATCGAGGATGCACAGGGTCACACCTTCCTCCACCAGAGTTTCGTACTCAGCAAACCCGCGCTGCAATGGACTGGCAAGGGCGACCCCATGACGCTGATACAGCAAGGCCCCCTTGTCCGTGTAGGCCGTAAGGCCACGATGGGTGAGTTGATGAGAGTGAGGGACAGCCGCATCGACAAGTATCTCCAGCCTTTGGAGAATCCCTATGTGAAGGCCCGTGTGGACATGACCCAGGAAGCGACGGGCATCCAGGTGAGTTATACGCTGACGCCCGACACCACCTCGCGCTTCCTCTCCGAACTCGGCATTGCCTTCCTGCTCGACAGCAGTCTCGATCGTGTTCAGTGGATAGGGCAGGGGCCGTTCCCGTCCTATCCCGGGCGCCGACAGGCTAACAGGTTCGGCTTCTGGGCCAAGCACAAGGACGACCTCTACTTCGATGGTAACCGTATGGGCGTGGATGCCGCCTATGTCAGCGACAGTCTCGGCAACGGCCTGCTCATTGTGGGAGACAGTCTGAACCTGAACTTCGAACAAACTGACCTCGGCATCGTCCTTTCCGTCAATGCCGCCGTCAGCGGTCAGGGGCCCAAGTTCGCACGCACCGCCTTCCCCGTTATCTCCAAAGACGTTGGCACACTGACAGGCCACTTCCGCATCTACCGGGTCAGCAGCCAGGACTCATCTGCCGCTCAGGAGTCATCTGCTGCTCTCCGTCGTTTGTTCCTGCCTCCTGCTGACATACCGTCACCCTTCCGTCCGTTCGAAAAACAGTACGACACTTACAACATCCATTTCAATAAGGTTTTAGGTGGTGCCTCTGGCCAATAGGCATAAAAAACAGGAAGGAGCCTCGTTGTATGAAGCCCCCTCCCGTTCTGTTTTTTCGAGGAAGGAGTAACTTACCCTTCTGCGCCGCCGCCACCGCCGGGCAGACCACCACCACCGTTGTCACCGCCGTTGTCGCCGGTGTTGTCGCCAGTGTTGTCACCGCCGTTCTGGGTGTTGTCACCCTCGTTGCCGCCTTCAGCGCTACCCTTGGCAGCGGCAATCTCTGCCTTGGTCTTGTCGGTCCAGGCCAGCTTGACGTCCTTCTTCAGCTCCTCGCGGGTGAAGTCGCCCGTCGACTGGGCCAGCAGCTTGACCGTCTTGACAGCGGCACCCGTCTTGGCACCCTCAGGCAGCGTACCCATGGTAGCAGAGGCCACCTTGTCGTTCTCGGCGTCGTACAGGGTCTCCAGGGCGTTGGCCTCTACGGTTGCCTTGAAGATGGCCAGGTTGTCAATCTTGACGGTGTTGCCCATCAGGATTTGCTCGCGCACGCACTTGACGAAGTCGATGAGGATACCCGTGATGCTGCCCTCAGAGAACATCGTGTTGTGCTCCGACATGTGACGTGCCATGTCCTGGACGCTCAGCGTCTGTTTGTAACTCACGCGGGCGTACAGCTTGCCCGCCTGTTCGGTTTCCGAACCCTCGGTCACCTTGGAAAGATACAGTTCTATCATACCGTTTGTTATGTTTTTTGTGGTATTAGAAACTCGTTGGACCAACTACATCGGGTGGCCCTTCCCGCCTTTATAATCCTATTTTGAATTATAATGCAAAGATACAAAAAATATCTGAAACCACCAAATTTTCCCGCAATTTTTTTCTTAAAAAATGCACAATAGTAAATCATCTGATTATCAATAACGCACCCTTATTCGGCAATAACCTTGGGTTATTGCGCAATAAGGGTCGAGTATTGCATAATACCCGGCCCTTGTCTTGTCAATATGACTGACTCAGTCTACCCTCGGTAGGATTGGATTTCTGACGTTTTATCTTGATATAATATCCGTGGCGCACGCGCTCTATCAACTGATAGCGGCTGATGAAATTGCCCATATAGCGTTGTGCCGTCTTGGATGGAATTCCAAGGGCTTCAGCTTTCTCGTTAAACACTTTGGTAGTGAACTCGTCTGGCAGTGACAGATAGAATTGTTGCTCACGTCCTTTCAGCGGCTGAATAGTAAGGAGCGTTTCGTCAGACGGATGTAACAGGTTCTTGTAGACGTATGCAGTATGCTCCACCAGACAGTCGATGATGGTCATGGCTGTTTCGTAGTCATCATCAGTAATGACGAAAGCCTGCTGCTTGGGATCACTCAGATTGCCTTTCTCAAAGTTGCGAACAGTGGTGAGTATCATCATCATACGGAAAGCAATAAGTGCAATGCGTACTGTGAATGCGGCAAAATCTTCGCCATAGAGACCAATATGGTCGGGCAAGAGTGGGCAGAAATGTTCATTAAAAGCCTGACGCTTCTCATCTGAGATCAGGATTTGAATTCGGTTCTTGGAACGATTTTCCAGCTGGTCGTACATTTTCTTCACATCTTTGCCAATCTCGTAGTAGTAATCAGCAGTAGGCTCCTTGGCTTGGAAGGGGTCGATCCACTCCTGATGGCCTTTCATACAATAGAAGAGGTCACGTGATGAAGTACCGTTTTCGCTCTGCTTGGGCGACAACATTTCTACAATCTGTTGGGGGGTACAAGTGACGAGAATGCCAAGCTGGGGTTCCTCGATGATGATGCGAAGCTTATCCTTGGTGCGCGAACTTTCTATGCTTTCATGATGGAACGCCTGGCGGAACGAATCGGTAAACTGCCCCCATTCCTGACTAAGTGCCTGGCTCAGTGTGTCAGCCTCGGTTGAGAAAATGATACCGCGACCGCCAAAGTTATAGAGATCCTGCTTAAAGGCTGCTGCAGAAGAGTCGGCTGATATGAAGATACGACGGAACTGCGGCTCTTCAGGCTCCACTCCTGCATTCTCGGCATTCTTGCCACGTTTCGACTTCTTTTCCTCCCATGCGGCATGCTGTTCTTTATATTCCGCCAGTTGAGCATAATACTTCGCACGGATGGATTCGTCAACAGGCATTAGTATCTGCTTAGTGTCAGCAATGACACCTTTCTGACTGATACCTGCCGGACCTAAGATAAAGAGATAGAAGGGAGTGTACACACGCTTACCTCCGTAGATGCCATAGACATTAGGCTCCGCCATGGCCAAAAGGTCGAGCGTGGCAAGTAAGACCTTATCCTTGTCTGTGGCAGTTTTTTGGATGGATAGTGTACGTTGTATCGTCTGGGGTAACTTCGTTTCGTCTATGTTCTGACTAAAGGAGCGGCTGAATGAAAACCTCATTTCCTCAGTTTCCTCACCGCCATGCGTTGCTGTGTTAATAGATGTAGAAGATGTCATGTTTCTTGAGTTAATGATTTGATTATTAGTTTGTTGACTATTATTGTTCAGACTTTTTTCATGCTGTATACTCCCTGACACGGAGCCGTGAGGAAACTGAGGATTTGAGGAAAATCCTGGTGAAGGGAACTGGCGTGAGATGGCTGAGAGGTCTATCCCGGCTGTCTTCGCCATGTCGTAGAATGTGGCAAGGTGGATGCTGCTTTTGCCATTATTTCTGGCCCAACGCCACTTGTACTCGAAGTCGCGCTGTTCATACTTTGCGCTCACCTTGCACAGACTGCGACACAGCTCTTTGCCATCCTCGCCAAGTTTGGCCATGGCCTGAAGCAGACGGTAATAGTCGTCTTCATCTTCGGCAATGTTGGGACCCATGCCTAACAGGGCTTCAGTGACCGCTTTTGCCTTGTCCAGTTCACTGGCTTCCAGGTGTAAACCACCGGTTCCACTAGAGGTGTCGATAACAACAGGAGCAATCGCTGTTTGCTTTTGCTCATTCTCATTCTCGATGTTGCCCCACTCGTTGGGGTCGAAAGTTTTTTTCTGATCCATATTGTTGTTGATTTAAAAATATTCGAAGAGTTCGGTTTTCAGATAGCAGTGGGCATCATGTCCGAGGAAGCACCCTGCCGACTCGTGCCCAACCTTGGCATCCACTTGTTTCTCGTCCAAGTGGTAAGTCTGCATCATGTAGTTGCGAACAGATGTAAACCACTTGCGGAAGTCGCCTTTCTGAAGGTCGATGGGTATCCACCATTTCAAGCCGCGGCCGCGAGGCGAGCGGAACAGCAGCAGCGTCTCGAAGTATGGGTCTACAAGCAGTTTCTCTCTCAGTTCAGTCACCGGGTCGCCGTTTTCCTCGTCTATCTCCGAGGGTTGGCAGAGATAGTCTATATCCATGCAGAGACAGCTGGAGTAGGTCAGCAGCTTGTCGTCGCTGGCATAGCTGAAAGTACCGCCTGGCGTCACCCAGTCGAAGTTCCAGTTCTTGAATTGTTTCTGATCCTTTTCGTCTGTGAACGAGCGTAGCGTCTTCTGTGTCTCTACAGCACGGTTACCTGTCTCATAGCGATAGATGCCATGAAGCGACACTTCACCACAAGGGTAGTGGTTGCTGATGGGGCGTCGGAACGCCGATACTTGATACCTCTTGATCTCCATAATTTTACTTGATTGTTGTTTCTATGAGGTATCCTTTCTCTACCTTCTACCTTAACAGCCATAAAAGTAGTTTTTATGGGTAGAAGAGAGAGAATACGATAAAAAGAAAATTGCAGATAAACCCTGAATATGAACGGGTTATCTGCAATTTTTAATTTTATCCGAATTTTTTTCTATAGGTAGAGGTGCATGTCAGTTTTAGGTAGAGAACTTACCTTTTATTCTGACGTGCAAAATCCTCTCGTGCCAACTCCTCATGACGTGCTTTTTCTGCTTCTTCCTCTCTGTCGATGGGACTTATGCCTAACAATTTTGTAAGATCAGGCTCAAACATGTTGATGATTTTGTCGAGTTGCCTCTTGATATCATCTTTAGGAGTATCCGTATAGAACTGTAGTGAATCAGCACTGATGGACACCTCCCTCTTTTTACCGTTTTTATACTCTGTCACTATCTTGAAATGACTTGCCACAATGGCCCACATAAATTCTCCATCAGGCCAAGAGATATAGTTCTTTTCATTGAGTTTCCTGAAGAAATAGACCAACTCTCCTTTTGTACCTTTCCATATGATTTTGGCTTTCCCCCCAATCTCAACACCTGTGAACAAATCCTTTATCAGGTTCTTATTGACGTTCCCAGCCACGAATTTACCTACCAATGCTCCGACGATAAGATTCAACCGATGCTTGGAATAATTGTCCTCACTAAAACCGCTGTAAGTAAACGTGGCTGTAGTCGTGTCTTTTGTTTTCTTGCTGCTTTGTGGTTTCCCTTCTTTCTTGCCGCTAATGGCAGTAGGTTTCTCTGGCTTGTCATCCTTGTATCGCGTAAGAACATCCAAGGCTAAGTTACGTTTTGTTTGCTCAAAATGCTTCATCAGGAAAGTGTCTTTTACAAATTCCTCCATCAGACAGGTCTTCTTCCAGTATAACTTATAGAGAACATCCTTTGCTCTTTTGATTTTTTCGTCATCCTCATTTATTTCAGCTCTGAAACAGGTATATAGATAGGCAGCCCAGAGAATGACTTCCGATGTGAATGAATGCACGCCTCTTAATGCAATTTCATCGCCTAAACAGAGTAGGGTGGGCTTATTTTCATTCCATCCATGCTTGTCATTCCCCTCCTCCATACGGTGGATATAATCATTGACGTTTGTCTCTCCATATTCATCGAGAGCAAACATAAAGATATCAGTCACAATTGACATCATGACGTATATGGGCAGCACGCCCTCCATGCAATAAAGCCAAGTACGCTCGTCTTCAAACTTGTCCTCGTCGTAAAGCCATTCGAGCGCATGGGCAAGTGACTTGTCAAATCGCAGGTGGTCGCCTTTACCAAAATCAAAAGTGCTCTTATAACGTATTCTTACTCTCAATTCCATATTTCGTTTCTTTAGCCCGCAAATTTACAACAAATTTTCGGATTATCCGTCATTCTATATTGCAAAATTGATTTTATCGATAAAAACAAATATTCTGTTATTTGCTTTGTATTGTGCTCGATTATTCGTATCTTTGCAATTCAATATGGCGGAGCAAGAGAAATGGAAATGGCAAGAGCCCAAGACGACATGGAAGGGCATCGGATTGTATCATGTCACGCTGACAATACCCGACCGTAAGCCCTTATTGGGGTGTCTTGAAGTCCCAGACAACGACCCATGCAAGGCTAAAGTCAGACGTACGGTACTGGGTAATGCTTTAGTGGATTGTCTTTTAAGTATTCCACACTATCACCCAGAAGTACAGGTGTTGCACTTTTGCCTAATGCCAGACCACCTACATGCGGTGTTGTATGTCAGACGCATCATGCCTATGGGCATCAAAGGCTTGGTAAGGGGGTTCTGGCAGGCTGCAAAGAAATTAGGACGTGCCAGTTCCGAGGCTTCTTCTGTTGTTCCGAATGACATTCGGCGTAACAGCCAAGAAGAGACGCCCCAACAGAGCCTCCAGTCAGAGACCGCCCAGTTGGAGGCTTTCTCAGCAGAACTGCGTGAGCAGATGGGCGATGATGCATATTATCAACTTCCTCCAATCTTCACAGAGATGCCTTTTATCCGCCCTATGGGACGCAATACGCAACTGCCCAACACCATCCGTTATATAGACATGAACCCACAGCGACTGGCCACCAAACGCCTAAGGCCAGGTTTCTTCAGTGTTCAACGAAATATTGTGATCGGTGGGCGTAGTTACGACGGGGTAGGGAATACAACCCTGCTGATGGCCGAGAGATTTATACCGGTACATGTGCGAAGCGTGATGGTGAAAGTAGCCGAACATGGTGATGTCGAGCCACTACGAAATTACATGAACTCTTGTGTGTTGTCGGCTCGTCAAGGAGTGGTAATGGTGTCACCGTTCATTTCTGCTCATGAAAAACAGGTGATGCAAGTGTTGCTGCGAGAAAAAATGCCGTTCATCTATCTTGCTGACAATGGTTTCCGTGATTACTATAAGCCAAGCGATG
This sequence comes from Prevotella sp., assembly GCA_017474925.1. Classification (GTDB taxonomy): domain Bacteria; phylum Bacteroidota; class Bacteroidia; order Bacteroidales; family Bacteroidaceae; genus Prevotella. Next base: position 36,291 of record JAFVGN010000024.1, read on the forward strand.
CTCTTTTTGACGCCTGTGCGGCAGGAAGTGTCCTGATATTAAGCCCATGGCCGTATGATGCCACCAAGCGGCACATTAGCCGTGCGGATTGTGTAGCACTCAACACTATGGCAGAAGAAATATGCAGCCAATATAAAAAAGAGTCGCCACGAAACTGACAACTTTTCCAATCAGGGACACCCCAATTTGAACTCACTGAGAGTACCATGACCAGGACTACCTTTTTGTCATTACTGTCAAAGGGACAATAACGCCCAATGCAACGAGAATGAGAAAGACGTAAGGAGTGAGGCTCGATTTCGGATGTGGAGCTGAATAGGTTGTCTGATACTTCAGCATACGGTTGATATAGGCATCGACCTGGGACCAGTTCTCTGCCTCGACTTCTGCGATAAGACGTGGAAATACGTCATGGATATACTTACGGTGTTCCTTCTCTGAATGTGTGGCAATGCCATCAGCATCGATGTCGTCAGGCAGCTGTTCACAGGCGGCATACCATTTTACGGTGCCGTTGGCATTGGCATGCGGAAAGATGCGTAGTGATCGCCATCCGTCGTAATTGAAAACGTAGGTGCAGAACGACTGTGCTGCACTGAGACTGTCTTGTGTGATGGGTGATTGTCGGCGGATATAACTGTTGAGCGACTGAATGTTGCCATTGTTGTCGCATACCATCAGCTGGCAAAAATGAGCGGCTGTAGCCCTCGGCATAACAGCGCCACACTCTCGTAGGGAAAACGTACTGGCAGCGCGCATACCAAGGGCAACAATCGCTAAAAAATATGTCATGAAGAATCGTATCATTAAATCGACTCGATAAAACGGATAACGGCGTCACGGTCGGCCTTCTTCAGATGATAGAACTTCTCCGTAGCGCGATAGCCGTCCGACTGCTTGGAGTATCCGTGCCACATAATGGCCTCCAGAATGGTACGTGCACGGCAGTCGTGCAGGCGATCGTCATTACCAGTCAGCTGTCGTGACAGCCCACGACCCCAGAGGGGAGTAGTGCGGCACCAGCCCGTTCGGATGTCGTTCTTCATGAACAGTCGATGCTGTACCATATCGGTATAGGGCCAGATGGTCTGATTGGCAAAACGGGGCAGCATCTTCGAGGCGTCCTTCCCAATGCTTTGGGCGTATGCCTTAATGGATGCGTCAATCCACATATTGTCATCGCCAGTAGTCCACGAGGGACGATGACACTGGGCACAACCCAATTCCGTGAAGAGTTCCTTACCACGCTGCACGTCGGCATCGTTCAGGTTGCGTGCAGCAGGAACAGCTAGTCCGCGATGCCAAACCATAAACTGATAGTACTGCTTGTCGTTCATTTCCTCTTTGCCGTTATAGGGGGCACCATTGAACAGATACTTGTCGAAAGTTTCCTTCTTGGCAATTGACGAACAGCTCAGGATTTCGTTCACACGTTCGGCGATTCCTTCGTCTGTGCCATCGGCATAGTAGGGGTGCAGGATACTCGATTCAGCAGCGCCATGCTGTTTGATGTATGCAATGACCTCTGCATCCTTGCTCTGTGCCTTGGCCCAGGCGGGTGTGGTGTAGAGCCAATGACGGTCGCTACGGGTTACGTTGGTAATATTCCAGATGGCATTGGCACCGGCACCATCTTGTAGCGAGCCGCGCGTCATAGCGTAGGTGAAGCGCTTCAGCGGTCCGTGATCGCCGTGGAACGTACCAGTGTCGTTATAGCCTGCGGAATAGTAGGCAGAAGCCTTGAACTTGCCAGCCTCCTTGTCCCACATGGCAGGATTCAACTCGACATACTTCGATTCTGCCTTCCATTGTGCTTCGATGTCCTCGTCTGTGATGGCGTCGAGCAGACCAGTGCCATAAACGCCGATGGTCGATTCCAGGCGTACGTCGTAGTTGGTGGGCTTGGGGTCGGTGTTGAAAGCCTCCTGCGGAATGCGTACCTCAGGATAGATCAGCGCATACTGCTCACCATCCTCAAACTGCATGGGCAGACCGCTTTCCATCTCTGTGACCGTCTTCCAGTCGATACTGATAAGGTCCTCGTTGATGGGAGCCTTGAAGGGCGACATAGCCTGAGTCTGAGGCATTCCCGTTACCTCGCTGATGTAGGCGTTGTTGTCAGGATGATAGATGACCAGCAGGTAACCGTTGCCTATTTGGTTGGCACGATATTCCGTCTGGCGCTTGCCGTGACCATAGCTGGGGTGACAGGCAATACACGAGTTGCGCACCCACGCAGGCCCCAGTCCCTTGCGAGGCTCCTGCTCGAAGGTGTAGAGCTTCTCGAAGAAGCCCTCACCTACGATGAATTCTTCCTCCATGCCGGCCTGACTGGTCACTGCCGGAGCAGGAGCCGAATAGCTGGCTTTCTCCGTCGTTCCCATTTTTCCGCCAGGATACCATTCTTCGGCAGTGAAGTTGCCTGTTGCTTTGCCAAAAGCCTGTTCGTCAGGCGTCAGTGGTCCTAACTCTGTACCGCTGTCATCACTGTCGGAGCATGCTGACAGCATAGGAACTGCCAGCATGCTCACGATAAATAGACGTGATAGTTTATTCATATAATTCTATATTATCAATTACTCTTCTGTTTCCCAGTCGTTGTCATCCTCGAAGTTGATGTTCCAGATGGTACAGCAATACTTGACGAAGGGCGAAGGCATATTGCTTATAGCTTCGATAGCATTGACGTAGCCATTCTCCAGAACATTGTTAACAGTCTCGCTTTTGACACTGGCAAAGAAAGTGTGGAACGAATAGTCGTTGGCCGTTTTGTCAGTAGACCCCAACCATACGTTACGAATGGAGCGGATGTTGTCGCGGAAGTCGGTAATGGAGTTGTAGCTATAGGGCGACTCCACGTAGCTTACGTCACCAGCTGCAAAAGGATTGGCAATCTTAGCCGTTCCCACCTCGTTGGCAATGGCTACGCACGAACCTTCGTCGTCGCTCAACACCTGGGCGATGGCAGCTTTCAGGGTAGAGAACGTACTGTTGCTTCCGCTGATACCGGCCTTCACAAGGTTGTCGCCATACGACAGACCCTTCTCCGTCTGATAGTCTAAACCGGCTGCCTTGACGACGTTTAGTCGGCTGCTGTTGACACCACCGTCCCAAGCGCACTGCAACTGGAAGCAACGTTCCTTCAGCAGCTTGCAGATGGTCTGGGCGTAAGCCAGTTCCTGAGCACCACTGACGTTCTCGAAGCCCTTGTAGGTATCGTAGCCCTGCAACTCGGCAACCTTACGGGGCTGTCCATCGCGGAAGAGAATGAACTCCAGAGCGTGGAATCCCAGAATGGTGGCATCCTCGAGCATTTCATCGTCCATGCCGTTGTTGAAGTAGCTCAGCAACAGAGAACGGTTAAGAGGCCAGGAGTCAATGGTGGGGTCGATGTCGAAATCGCTGGCAGCACCCATGAGGAAGGCTTCTGACTGCTCCCAGTATTTACGGGCCTGCTTGAAGTCGTCGCAGGCACTGTTAATCTGAGCCTGAGTGATGCTGTTGACAGTCAGACCGTTCAGCGTCTTTTCCAGGGTTTCCGTCTCGTCAGCCAGTTTGGTATAGGTAGGAACAATCACGTTGCTTACCAACTTTTCAAGAACCTTGCGCAGATAAGCCTCCTGGTCCTCGCTGAGCTTCGAGCTGGCAATGACGGCATTGGCAGCCTCGAGTTCTCCAACCAAGCCAATGCATCCGTCAATGGCTGCCTGTCCGAAAGTCTTGTTAGAATAGTTCGCCGCTATGGTATTTAACGGGTAATTGTCCTGATCGACAATCGGAGTGGTTTTCACAATGTTAAACGAATTGTCATCGCTACTGTTGTCATCGTTGTCACTGTTGCAGGCAGTGAATGCCATGGTGCCCATCATCAGGGCTAAAGTGTAAAAAATCTTTTTCATTGTTTCAAATTATATCTGTTATTATTATGCTATAAGAAGAATCCCTCATAAGCCACACCGATGTTCACAGACGGCTCGTCGTTATAGGTGGACTTGAGAAATCGCTTGGAGTATTCGGCCTTGATGACTATCTGCGGAATGGGGTGATAGTTCATGCCAACGGCCATACGCTTCACGGCGGTGTAGTCGTAAGCCGTACCCTTGGTGTCGCTGGCATACGGATTATACGTCTCATAGCGTCCGAAAACATATAGTTTCTGGTTGTTCTGACGCATCTGCGGAATCTGTGAGAAGACATCGTAGCCAGCCTCAATGCCAACCGCGTATGCATTCTTTGACACGAAAGCCGAGTGCTTGTAAGGTGACTTCGAGTTCAGTCGGTTATACACATACTTTAACTGCTCTGCATCGCCCAGATAGCCATAGTCTGCCTGCCCACGAACAATCCAGTTATGGCCTTTATACGTAAAGTCGATAGCTCCAATAGCCACAACGCCCTTGTATTCCGCATCTACACCATTGGCATTGCGCGGATAGCTGTTGCCGATACTGTGGCCATAGTATCCGCTGAGTCCGATGCGAAGACCAGGAACCGTGTAATTGTCCAGGCGCAGAGAGACACCGTATTTGTTGGCAACATCGAACTCCAGTGGTGACTTCGGACCTTTCTTAATCCAGCCGGTGTTGGTGAAGTTGTCGGCATTCAGTCCCGCCAACAGCTGCGCCTCATAGCGGAAGTCCTTGTAGCGCCCCCACAGCGATACACCTGTCTGGTGCCACGTGCAGGGCATGATGGTATTCTCGCCCTCAGGACGATAGACGGTGAAGAAACTTAGCGGTTCGTGGTGGGCGTTGGTCAGTCCTACGGGCACAACGACATGTCCAGCTCGGATGTTGAAAGCATGCGAGAATGACTTCTGAATCCAGAATTGCTCCAACTCTACCTCACCGCCTTTCTCAGTTTCCTGTTCCCACTCGCCGCCTTCTTCGTCTTCCTTTTCGTAGGCGATGCCGTTTCCACCATGTTCAAACTCAACCTCGGTACCAAATGTCCAGCCTTTGCCGAAGTCGTAGCCTAAGTAGATAACGGCATGAGGAATGTCGAAGCGCCCGTGACTAGGGTCGTTTTTGTGTTCATCGGGCTGGCTATAGCGGCTCACGTGGTCACTGAAGAAGTTACGTGAAAATACTGCTTCGCCATAGCCTCCGATGCTGAGGCGTGAACGATGGATGCTGTCTCCTTCGTTTCCGGCCCAGCAGCTTAAACAAACAAATGCTACTAATAATGTAAATCCAATTCTTTTCATCTTTCTTAAATGATGTTGTAAAACAGAGTGCAAAGATAGAGAGTTTGATGAAATGTCACAATACCTAAAAATGATGAAATAATCCTTAAAATCCGAGGATAGGATTTTCTTGTTACCTCGAATTATTCATTGATTATCACACTATTTATTATTTACGTGACACATGAATCAAGAAGACGGCGATAGTTCCGATATTTTTCGGTTAATGTTTGGCGGAAAATCGAAAAAGATGTATATTTGCACCGTATTTTTTTAAAACATAAACAGATGAAAGGTAAGAGATTGTTGATGATGCTGGCCGCCATCTTTCTTTGCGGCTCAATGGTGACGCTGACTTCCTGCAGCAACGACGATGACGATAAGAAAACTGACGTCGGGCCTGGTCCGCTGGCTGAAAAGCTGAGCGGCGGGGCATGGTACAAGATTTATGAAGCATCGGGGATAGCCAAGGAGGAAGGACCCGGAGGCGTTAGTGAAACCTATCATTCAGTGATTGACATCTATCACTTCCAGACAGACGGAACGGGCGATTTCCAACGCTGTTTCTTCAACGACGACAGCGTGGAGCCGGTGATAGTGCAGGGTATTCTGGGCTATGGTGTTTATACCTACAGCTCTGTAGCTGATGGGACGGTCTTAGGTTGTTAAGTTAATCTGTGAATTATTTGTTAATTTTAGGGGATAATATTTTAACTAAACATATTTACATATTTTAGTATATTGATTACTATTTTTCTTGTATAATTCGCTGGTTTTTAGTAACTTTGTAGAGTTTATTATTCTATTCTGTTATGGTAAAATCAGACAAAAATGAAGAAATCAGAGCGCTCAAAAAGGCTTTGAATCAGGAAAAGAGAAAGAACAAGACTCTTGAGAAGAGATATAGCGAAGAGAAGCTGAAGAACAAACTTCTGAAGTGCGATAGCAAAAAAAA
>JAFVGN010000025.1 GCA_017474925.1 Prevotella sp.
ATCTTGTCGCGGACCAGCTGCAGCTCGTCCTTGAGCTTCTGGACCTTGCGGTTCATCTCGTCGATGAGCGAATTGCCCTTCTTGGAGCTGGCATTCAGGAAACCGAGGTTGTTCTCGTAGGTCTGTACCTCGCTCTTGAGCTGCTCGTACTGGCGCATGAGACGCGAACGCTCGTTGTCGAGGGCGTCGCCACCACGCTCGGCAACCTGGCGCAGGTTGTCCTTGAACTTGCTGAGACGGCGGCGGGCCACCGTGATGTTGAGGTCCTTGTAGAGCTTGTCGAGCACGGCATGGTACTCGTCGTAGAGCTTGTCCTTCTCCTTGAAGGGGACGTGGCCGATGGACTGGTATTCCTCGACGAGCTTCTGGACACGCTCCTGCAGGTTGTCGCCGGCTTCCTCGGCTACGGCCTTGAGGCGGGCGATGACGTCGCGCTTCTTCTCCAGGTTGTCGCGCTCCTCACTGCGGGTGCCGGCACCGGCGGCGTTGCGGGCCTCGAAGAACTTGTTGCAGGCTCCCAGGAACTCGTCCCACAGCTGGTCGCCGAGGCGCTTGGGTACCATGCCGATGGTCTTCCACTCCTTCTGCAGGTTGATGAGCTTGTCGCTGGTGGACTTCCACTCGGTGGAGTCCTGAAGGGCCTTGGCCTTCTCGATGAGGGCACGCTTCTTGTCGGCGTTCTGGCGGAAGATTTCCTTGAGGTCCCTGAAGTACTGGGCCTTGCGGGCGAAGAAGTCGTCGCACGAGGCGCGGAAGCGCTCGAAGATCTTGATGTTCATCTTCTGGGGGGCGAAGCCGATGGTCTTCCACTCGTTCTGCAGCTCGAGGATCTCCTTGGTGCGGCGCTCCCAGTCGGAGCTGGTCTTGTTCTCCTGGGCAACGATGGCCTCGACTTTCTCGCAGAGCTCGGTCTTGCGGGCGAGGTTCTCTTCCTCCTTGGCACGGATGCCGTCGAAGTGCTGCTGGAAGTGCTTGTTGATGACGGAGGAGGCGGCCTTGAAGCGCTGCCAGATTTCCTCGCGCAGCTCCTTGGCTACGGGACCGGTCTCGCGGTACTCCTGGTGGAGCTTCTGCAGCTGGTGGAAGGCGCTGATGGCGTCGGGCTCCTCGGCGAGCTTCTCGGCTGCCTCGCAGAGGCGGGTCTTGAGCTCGAGGTTCTTCTTGAAGTCGTACTCGCGGGCCTCGCTGTTGAGCTTCAGCAGGTCGTAGAACTGCTCGACGTAGAGCTGGTAGCTGCGCCAGAGCTCGTTGGCTCGCTCGGCGGGGACGTTCTTGATTTCGCGCCACTCGTCCTGCAGGGCCTTGAACTCCTTATATGACTTGTTGGCCTCCTCGGGGGAGGTGACCATGGCTTTGATCTTCTCGATGATGTCGAGCTTTTTCTGCAGGTTCTCCTGCTTCTCCTGCTCGATCTCCTTGAACTGCTGCTGGCGTCTCTCGCGGATGAGCACCATCTCGGCCTTGAAGGCTTCCTCGTCGGGGTCGGGGGTGATGCGATACTGCTCGGGGTCGCCGCCGCCGTCGATATAGCTCTTGAGCTTGGCTTCGCGCTCGGCTATGTGGAGCTTGTAGAAGCAGGTCTTCAGCCAGTCGATCTCGTCCTTCTGGGGCGAGGTGTCGCCGTGGGCTATCTCGCGCACACGCTCGAGCACTTCTTTCTTGGTCTGATACTGCCTGCGTTCGGGGGCTTCTGCCGGCTGGGTTGCTTCGGCTGCGGGCTGGGGGGCTGCCTCAGCGGGCTGTTCGGGAGCGGCTTCCGCATTGTTTGCCGGCTGGGGGCCGGACTGTGGCGTTGCATTCTGTTCAATGTTCTGCTCCTGGATGGGAGCGTTTTCTTGAGAGTCCATCATCTTGGTTGTTTTTTGTGAATGACAGTTGTTTCAAATCATGTAATATTGCCCGCTGGGCGGGGTTGGCCTATAAACCTTGGGGGACAAAGGTACAGAAAAATTCTGGAACGACCTAATTTTTTTCAAGAAAAATGATTTAAATGAGTCGTTTATGTCTGAAAACCAACAGGGAGAGTACTGAAATGGCCACGGAGAGTATGATGGCGATGGCGAATCCCATGGGGCTGTTTTCCATGCCGTTGATGAGGTTCATGCCGAAGAAGGAGGCGACGAGGGTGGGCAGCATGAGGATGATGGTGACGGAGGTGAGGGTACGCATGATGGTGTTCATGTTGTTGTTGATGATGCTCTGGTAGGTGTCCATGGTGGACTCGAGGATGTTGGAGTAGATGCTGGTGGTCTCGCGTGCCTGGGTCATCTCGATGTTGACGTCCTCGATGAGGTCGGCGTCGAGCTCGTCGATCTGGAGCTTGAACTTGAGCTTGGAGAGCAGGTTCTCGTTGCCCCGGATGGAGGTGTTGAAGTAGGTGAGCGAGTCCTGTAGGCGGGAGAGTCCTATGAGGCTCTCGTTGTTGACCTCGCGGTCGAGGTTACGCTTGGCCTTGTCGATGAGCATGGAGATTTGCTTGAGGCGCTTGAGGTACCAGACGGCGGAGCTGAGGAAGAGGCGGAAGATCATGTCGACATAGTCGGTGAACCCCACGCCGCGCTTCTGCTGGTAGGAGACGAAGTCGATCATCATGTTGGTCTCGTAGTAGCAGACGGTGATGGTGACGTCGCGCTTGTGGATGATGCCGAGGGGCACGGTGGTGTAGGGCGTGCGGCTGCGCACCTCCTTGACGTAGGGTATGCGCAGGATGATGAGCATCCAGCCGTCGTCGTACTCGTAGCGTGCGCGCTCGTCGGTATCGCTGATGTCGGGGAGGAAGTAGTCGGGGATGTTGTACTGTTCCTCCAGCAGCTGCTGCTCTTCTTCGGTCGGACACGTCATCTGTATCCAACAGTTGGGCTGCCACTCGCTAATCTGGCTGAGCCCTCCTTGGGTGTTCCAGTAAGTCTTCATTGTGCTAATCCTTCGTTCAAAAAATGATTCAGGGGCAAGAGGATTAGCGGTCTTGCCTGCCATCCTCCGGCCTAACGCTTGTTACTTGTCGCCGGGTAATCGTCCATATTTTTGTTGTCCATTTTGATTATACCGCTGCAAAGATAAATAAAAAACGCAGATTCGCCAAACAAATCTGCGTTTTTTTGTGTCTATTCCGTGTCTATTTCGCGGGAATGTCCTCCAGCGTCTTCTTCAGCAGTTGCCAGAAAGGCTCCACGGTCTCGATGAGTGCGCGCTCGGAGGTGGTGTGGGGCGACTTCATGGTGGGTCCGAAGGAGACGACGTCGAGGTGGGGGTACTTGCCCAGGATGACGGAGCACTCGAGTCCGGCGTGGTCGACCTGTATGATGCCGTCCTTGCCGAAGAGTTGCTTGTACTCCTTGAGCAGCAGATGGAGGATGGGTGAGTCGGGGTTGGGGTCCCAGCCGCCGTAGGATCCTGCGGTGGTGACTTTCATGCCTGCCATGTTGAAGCAGCTCTCGAGGGACTTGACGATGTAGTCCTTCATGTCCTCGCGGCTGGAGCGTGCCAGTATCTTGATGTCGGCATGTCCGCCACCGATGTTGATGATGGCGAGGTTGCTGCTGGTCTCGACGACGTCGGGGTAGGAGGGTATCATGCGCACCACGCCGTCGTGGCAGGCATAGATGGCGTCGATGAGGTTGTCCTGGATCTCGACGGGAACCTGGAGGGCAGGGGTGGCGGCGGGCTCGCAGGTGAACTTGATGTTCTGCTCGATGCCCTTGTACTGGTCGGTGAAGTCGTCGAGCCACTGGTCCATGAGGTCCTTCAGGGCGTCGATGTTGTCCTTGGGCAGGGTGAGCACGACCTCGGCCTTGTAAGGGATGACGTTGCGCACGTTGCCGCCCTGCCAGGAGGCCAGACGGGCATCGAGGGTCTCGACGGCCTCGCGGACGAAGCGTACCATGAGCTTGTTGGCATTGGCGCGGCCCTCGTTGATCTCGAGTCCGCTATGTCCGCTGCGCAGGCCCTTGAGGGTGATGCGGAGGGCTGCGTCGTTGGGGTCGGTCTCGGTCTCCTTGTAGTCGAGGGTTGCGGTGATGTCGATGCCGCCTGCGGAGCCGATGACGAACTTGCCCCAGGTCTCGGAGTCGAGGTTGAGGAGGATGTCGCCCTGCAGCTCGCCCTCCGGCAGGTCGTTGGCACCGTACATGCCGGTCTCCTCGTCGCGCGTGATGAGGGCCTCGACGGGACCGTGCTTCAGCGTCTTGTCCTCCATGACGGCCATGATGGCGGCAACGCCCAGTCCGTTGTCGGCTCCCAGCGTGGTGCCTTTGGCCTTGACCCAGCCGTCGCTGATCCAGGGACGGATGGGGTCGGTCTCGAAGTTATGTGACGACTCGGTGTCGCGCTCTGGCACCATGTCCATGTGTGCCTGCAGGATGACGGCCTTGCGGTTCTCCATGCCTGGTGTGGCGGGTTTGCGGAACACGATGTTGCCGGCAGGGTCCTGGAAGGCCTCGACACCGGCCTGCCGACCGAAGTCGAGCAGGAACTGCTGTACTTTCTCAACATGTCCACTGGGGCGTGGAACCTGGGTGAGTGCGTAGAAGTTTTTCCACACACATTTGGGGGTTAGTTTTTGAATTTCGTTCATGATTCCTTTGACTTAGTTATTGTTTTTCTCGCGCAGAGCCGCAGAGTTCGCTGAGGATACGCAGAGTTGTCGTTTTTGAGATTTCTGAGTTGTTATTGAGTTTTTTGAGTTATTTCTCGTTTGTTACTCCTCACTGCGAAAAACTCTGTGTGTTCTGCGGCTCTGCGCGAGAAATACCATTTGCGCGTGATGTGAGGTTCAGTGCCAGCCAGGCGTAGATGCCCAGGAGGATGACGAGGGCGGTCTGCACGGTATGGACGATGAGCACGAAGTAGAGGGCCTGAACGTCGGCAACGCCGTAGAGGATGAGCATGGTCTTGACGGCGAAGTGCCAGGGACCGGCTCCGTTGGGCGTGGGAACGACGACGGCGATGGAACCTACGATGAAGGTCACCAGGGCACAGCCCAGTCCGAGGTGGCTGGTGAAGTCGAAGCAGAAGAAGGTGAGGTAGTAGTGCAGGAAATAGCTGATCCAGATGGCGAGGGTGAAGGCGATGAAGAGGGGTACGTTGCGTACGTCCTTCAGCGAGATGACGCCCTGCCAGATGCCTCGTAGCGTCGTGCGTACCTTATTATATATAGAGAGCTTGCGCAGCAGGAAGTGCAGTAGGATGAGTATGGCCACGGCACAGGCGGCCACGACGAGGTAGCCCGTGAGTGAGAAGCGGCTGAGGATGCTGTGGACGCTGGTGCCCGTCTTGTGGAAGAAAGTGCCGAAGGTGCTCATCTCGAGGAGCAGCACGACGGCGGTGATGCCCAGCACGAGCAGCGAGTCGATGGCGCGCTCGATGACCACGGTGCCCAGTGCCTTGGGGAAGGATACGCCGTCGTAGCGGTTGAGCACGGCGCAGCGTGTGAACTCGCCCACGCGGGGTATGACGAGCGAGACGGCATAGCTGATGAAGATGCTGTGGATGCTGACCGACGTTCGCGGGTGCTCACCGACAGGCTCGAGGGTCTGGCGCCAGCGCCATCCGCGGAAAGCCTGTGCCAGGATGCCGAAGGGGAACGACAGCAACATCCAGGCCCAGTCCATCTCGCTGGTGGCCACGTGAATGATGGTCTGCCAGTCCTCGCCGCGGTACATCCAGTAGAGAATGGCACCTCCCAGGACCAGTGGCATGAGTATCTTCAGTATGACATTGCTCGTCTTCATCGCGAATGCAAAGGTAATGTAATTTGCGCGAAACACCAAATTTATTTGGGCATTTCGTAACTTATTCGTACCTTTGCAGCATGATGAAACAAGTAAGACCCAAGAAGAACCTCGGTCAGCACTTTCTGACCGACCTGACGATTGCCAAACGCATTGCCGACACGGTGGATGCGTGTCCCGGACTGCCCGTGCTGGAAGTAGGACCGGGCATGGGAGTGATGACACAGTACCTGGTGGAGAAGCCCCGTCCGCTGAAAGTGGTGGAGATAGACCGCGAGTCGGTGGACTATCTGAACGAGCATTTCCCCCAGTTGCGCGAGAACATCCTCGGAGAGGACTTCCTGCGCATGGACCTTAACAAGGTGTTTGACGGACAGCAGTTTGTGCTTACAGGCAACTACCCCTATGACATCTCGTCGCAGATATTCTTCAAGATGATTGACAACCGCGACCTGATACCCTGTTGTACGGGCATGATACAGCACGAGGTGGCGCTGCGCATGGCCTCGAAGCCGGGCTGCAAGGCATACGGTATCCTGTCGGTGCTGATACAGGCATGGTACGACGTGGAATATCTGTTCATGGTAGACGAGACGGTGTTCAATCCGCCCCCCAAGGTGAAGAGTGCCGTGATACGCTTGACACGTAACCATGTGCATGACCTGGGATGTGACGAGCAACTGTTCAAGCGCGTGGTGAAGGCGGTGTTCAACCAGCGCCGTAAGATGCTGCGAGGATCGCTGAAGCAGATAGTGAAGGATGATAGGGGAGCGGATAGTGAACTGTTCAACCATCCCTTCATGACCCTGCGCCCGGAGCAGTTGACCATTGAGGAGTTCGTGGTGCTGACCCATTTGGTGGAAAAAGAGCTGTGTACGACCACAAAATAGGTGTGTTCGCGCACAATCGATTGATTTACGTCAAGAACGAGCCCCTTTTTTCAGAAAAAGAGGGGCTTTTTGGTACAACATTCTGAAAAACGTTGTACCTTTGCATCGTCTTCAAGAGAGAAAGTTAGTATTAAAGGTAAAAATGATTCAGGATTCAATAGGATTGACAGATTTTGAGGAAAAGTGAAAAGATTGAAGTAAGGATAACATCGACGTCGGGAGACGCAACATTTTTTCATAAGTAGTAGGTTTTTAGTTATTGATAGTAGAAGCAATGCAGCGCAGGTGAGAACCTGAGAGCTGCATTGCTTTTTATCGCTCCTCCTTCCTCGTTCCTCCTTCCTCGTTCCTCGAAAATCACTCCTTAATCCGTTTCAGCCATCCGCCATGGAACAGGCGGGCGAGGAATATTAACCCACGGAAGGTCAGTTCGACGGCCATGGCAAACCAGACACCCTGCAGGCCGTAGGTGGTGGCCAGTAGTGCTGCCAGCGTCAGACGGACGCCCCACATGGACACCAGTGTCATGGCAGCAGGTTTCAGCGTGTCGCCAGTGCCGATGAATACCCCGTTGCAGACGATGGCGGCAGCAAACATGGGTTCGGCATAGGCTTCGATGCGCAGACAGTCGGTGCCCAGGCTGATGATGTCGTCGACTGGTGTCAGTACGGCCATCAGTTCAGGGGCAAAGACCCACATGAATACGCCCATGAGTGTCATGACCACGATGCCCAGTGCTGCCGACATCCGAGCAAAGGACTGTGTCAGCAGGCGCTTGCCGGCACCAAAGCTCTGTCCGACGAGTGTGGTGGCAGCCTCGCCAATGCCGAAGCCTGGCATGTAGCACAGGCTCTCGACGGTGATGCCCATCGAGTGGGTGGCAATGGCTATGGTACCCAACGGTGCCACGATGACGGTGCTCACCACCTGTGCCCCTCCCATGAGCAAGTGCTGCAATCCCATGGGCACACCGATCTTGAAGGCATTCCCCACTACATCAGCCTTGGGCCTGAAGGATCCGGGGCGCCCCTTGAGGTGCAGGATGTCGGAACGGCAGAGCAGGAAGTAGAGCATGAGGCAGGCGGTGATGAACATTGCCGTGCCTGTGCCGATGGCCGCGCCCGTGACACCCAGGTCGAAAAGGTAGATGAATATGTAGTTGAAGACCACATCGAGGATGCACATCAGGATGTTGAGGGCTGATGGTATTTTCATGTTGCCTGAGCACTTGAGCATGGAACCCGCCAAACCTTCCATCTGGAAGAAGATGCCACAGGCAGAGAAAATGGCATAATAGCGTGTAGCATCGGAGGCTATCTCCTCGGTTCCCCCCAGCCAGTAGGGCAGGTAGCCGCAGATGAGCAAGGAGATGGTGGACACGGAGAGGGTCCAGATAGTACAGCACACGAGCGACTGGCGCAACACCCTACGTGCACGTTCGAAATCGTTGGCACCGATGGCATGGGCCACCTGCACGCTGAATCCCATGTTGGCAGCAGAAGCCAGTCCGCCCATCAGCCAGCCGGTGGTCTCTACCAGTCCGATGGCTGCCGATGCACGGGCTCCCAGGTGTCCGACCATCGAGGTGTCGATGAAGAACATGACGGTGGCTGAGATCTGGGCCAATATCGACGGAATACTCAGGCTGATGATCAGCCTGAGTTTCTCGGCTTGTGTCATTTCGCGTCCTTCGCGAATATGCGCCAGCAGGTCAGTCTTTTCTTTCTTCAATGTCGTGTGTTGGATAGTGAGAGAGGTGCATCGTCAGCCGTCCATCGTGCTACTCGGCCTCCAAGTACAGCACGCGGCTGGCCCATTCGCTGCGCATGTTCCATTCCGGTTCGTTGCGGTAAGGCACGTCCAGACCATGGTTCATGAGGTATGCACCGCTGAACGACTTGCCCTCGAAGTCGAGGGGCTTGACGTCGATGCGGTTCAGCTCGTGTACCTTATATAAACGCGTGGGATTCAGTCCGGCCATCTTGACACGAGGCAGGTGCTCGTTCTGGAATGACTCCGTCTTCCACCAGTACCAGACAGCTTTCGACTGGCTGTCGTCGACATACATGAGCGAGGCCAGGCCTTTCTTGTCGTAGGGCGATACCAGGCGGTAGATGTTGCCGAACTGCACCACGGGACGTATCTTCTTGTACTCGGCAATGGCTTTCCGGCAGAGCTCCTTCTCCTGGTCGGTCATGTTCTTGGGCTGTATCTCCATGCCCAGACGTCCGCTCATGGCCACATCGATGCGATATTTCAGCGAGGTGGTGCGGAACACGGTATGGTTAGGCGTTGCCGAGATGTGTGAGGCCATGGCGATGGCAGGGAAGAAATAGCTGGTTCCCCACTGCATGTAGATGCGCTGCAGGGCATCGGTGTTGTCGCTAACCCAGAACTCGTCGAACCAAGGCAGTACGCCCCAGTTGGCGCGTCCGCCACCCGAGGCACAGGCCTGGATGGTGACATCGGGATATTTGGCACGGACGCGCTGGCATACCTGCTCGAAGCCACGGTGATAGTCGATGTAGAGGTGGCTTTGGTCGGCCATGGTCAGGTATTGGGAACCATGGTTCATGATGGGCATGTTGGCATCCCACTTGATGTAGTCGATTTCAGGATACTTGGTCATGAGGTCGTCGACGATGCTGAAGACGAAGTCCTGAACCTTGGGGTTGCTCAGGTCGAGCACTACCTGTGTGCCACCGCGTCCCAGCACGGCATCGCGCTTGGGAGCCTTGACTATCCAGTCGGGATGCTTCTCGTAGAGTTCACTGGTGGTATTGGCCATTTCAGGCTCAATCCAGATGCCGAACTTGACACCGTTCTTCTTGGCATCCCTGAGCAGTCCCTCAATGCCGTCTGGCAGTTTCTGCCTGTCGACCACCCAATCGCCCAAAGCACAGTTGTCAGTCTTGCGAGGATACTTCTCGCCAAACCATCCGTCATCCATCACGAAAAGCTCACCGCCCATGGAGGCAATGTCCTTCATCATCTGGTCCATGCCCTGCTGGTTGATGTCGAAGTAGACACCCTCCCAGGAGTTGAGCAGGATCTTGCGCTCCTTGTTGCCATGCATCAGCTTGTACTTGCGGCCCCACTTGTGATAGTTGCGCGACACACCGGAAAGACCTTGCTGTGAGTAGGTCAGAGCAAGGGCGGGGGTCTTGAAGGTCTCACCCTTCTTCAGGTGATATTCGGAATTGTCCTCATTGATGCCTGCAAAGAAGTAGTGGTAGTCTGTGTCGTCAGTGACCACTTTCAGGCGGTAATTGCCTGAGTAGCAGAGCGCCGCGCCAATGACGTCGCCCGTATTCTCCTGTCCTTTGCCGTCGAGAGAGAACATGACCTCGGCATGGTCGGTATGTGAGTTACGCGTACCGTCTTTGTTGACAATGACCTTCTGGCCGGCCGTAATAGGCTCTTCCACCAGCTGTGCCTCGTTGGCCCATGAACCGTAGAAGTGGCTCATCCATACGTTGCCACGACGGATGGGCAGCATGGCTGAGGCGAAGGTCGTCAGGTTGACGGTGCCTTTCTCGTTGTTGGTGACTTCAGTCCAAACCTCTATCATGTCCTCGTCGGCATAGGCTTTGTAGTTGACGGCAACACTGACGGGGTAGACGGGGTCTGTCAATGTGATGGTGGTCAGTGTGCTGCCGTGGTCAGCCTTGCCTTGTGTGACGCCCTCGGCCACCAGTGAAGTAGACATGTTGCCGTCGGCATGCTTCATGGCCAGTGCGGCTTCTGCCGGTGTGTTCAGTCCGTAGGCAGGGTAGACATCCATGCGTCCGAAGACGGCAGGTGTCTGCAGATGCTGCAGCTCATGGGCGTTCAGCTTGGCACCGTAATACACATACTTGGGTTGTTGCCCCTTCTCGACGTCGAGCACCAGGCTGGTGTTCTTGGTTGTGATGACCACTTGCTTTGCCTGTATGGACATGGTTGTCAGACAAAGCATGGCTGCGATGAAAGATAGTCTTTTCATATTGTTTCAGTTTGTAGATGTTTATTTCGTCTTGCAAATGTAGTGAAAAAAATCGAAACCATCAAATTTTTCAGAAAAAGACAGCCCAAATATTGAAATTGGTGTGTCATGATGGTTCTGATATGCCGGTGGTGAGCAATGGTGTCAAGAAAAAAAGCGGCAGACTTTTTGGTCAGTCCGTTTTTTTTTTGTACCTTCGCACCCAAATACACTAAAACAAACAAAAGAATTCAAAATCTAATGGAACAAGTCTTTAGTTACATTATTAGTCTGGGTGCATCGGTGATGATGCCAATCTTGTTTACGATTATCGGCCTGGCTATCGGCCTGAAATTCGGACGTTCGCTGAAATCAGGCCTCTATGTGGGCGTGGGTTTTGTGGGTCTGGGCATTGTGACAGCGCTGCTCACAACAAACTTCGGTGGACCATTGAGTGAGATTTCCCTGTTGTACGACCTTCAGCTGAAAGTGTTTGACATGGGCTGGCCTGCCGCTGCCGCTGTGGCATACAACACGGCAGTGGGAGCGTTGATCATCCCCATCTGCCTGGGAGTGAACTTCCTGTTGCTCATAACGGGATGCACCCGTACGGTGAACATCGACCTGTGGAACTACTGGCACTTTGCATTCATCGGTGCCGTGGCTTACTTCGTGATGGGCGAGTCACTGGCATGGGGCTATTTTGCTGCTATCGTGTGCTATATCGTCACGCTGGTCATGGCAGACTTGACGGCCGAGAAGTTCCAGGAGTATTATCCCGAGTGGCAGGGCATCTCGATTCCCCAGCCGTTCTGTCAGAGCTTTGTACCCTTTGCCCTGGTTATCGGCAAGGCTCTGGACAAAATACCCGGCTTTGAAAAGCTGAACATTGATGCCGAGGGCATGAAGAAGAAATTCGGTGTGATGGGCGAGCCGCTCATCTTGGGTGTCATCGTGGGATGCCTTATCGGTGCATTGGCCCAGTTGGACATCAAGAAGGTGCTGTTCCTTGGTGTGACGATGGGTGCCGTGATGGAGCTGATACCGCGTATTACCTCTTTGTTCATAGAAGGCTTGAAACCCATTGCAGAGAAGACGCAGGAGGTGGTGAAGAAGAAGTTCAACGGCAAAAAGGTATATATCGGCATGTCTCCTGCTGTGGTCATTGGTCATCCGACGACGCTGGTAGTCAGTCTGTTGCTCATACCAGTCGCCTTAGGACTGGCTGTGGTGTTGCCCGGCAACCAGTTCCTTCCCCTGGCTTCGCTGGCCGGCATGTTCTACTTGTTCCCCATGGTGCTGCCATTCACGAAGGGCAATGTGGTGAAGACGTTCATCATCGGTCTTGTGGCCTTGGCCATCGGTCTTTATTTTGTCACCGACATGGCCAGTGCCTTCACACAGGCTGCCCATACGGTGTTTGAGCAGACAGGCGACAAGGCTGCCGATATTCCTGTAGGTTTCGAAGGCGGTGCGCTGGACTTTGCCTCAAGTCTCTTCGGTTGGGTCATCTTCAAATGTGTGGCTTATCTGAAGTGGATTGGTGCAGGCGTACTGACCGTCATCACGTTGGGTATGGTGGTGTGGAACCGCCAGCGTATAGCCAAGCAAAATAAGGAAAACAAATAAACAACAAATAGGATTATGAAAAAACAAGTATTAAGCTTATTAATGATTATGAGTTCATTATCTATGTCTGCCCAGCAGGATGTGAAGTTCCAAACGGCCTGTCATCCTGAAGACGTGAAACATTATGACACAAAGACTTTGCGCGAACGTTTCGTTATGGAGAAAGTGATGGAAGCTGACAAAATCCACCTGACCTATTCTCACTACGACCGTTTTATTTTCGGTGGTGCCATGCCCGTACACAAGACCCTGAAGCTGGAAAACTTCCTGGAACTGGGACTGGACGTAGATCCAGGCATCAAAGAGAAGTACTTCCTCTACAACCGTGAGCTGGGTGTCGTCAACTGTGGTGGTGGCGACGGTGTGGTCATTGTCGACGGCAAGGAGTATGCCTTGTCTCCCAAAGAGGCTCTTTACATTGGCCGCGGACACATAGCTAAGGATAAGGACGTGAACAAGGTAGTGGAATTCCGCTCGAAGGATGCGAAGAATCCTGCCAAGTTCTATTTGAATTCTGCAACAGCCCACCAGCATTACAAGACCCAGTGGATAACGCTTGACGGCCGTAAGGGTTCGCTGAAGGCAGCCGTATGGGGACCAGTAGGATCGTTGGAGGAATGCAACAACCGTACCGTTTACAAACTGATAGTCAATGACGTGCTTGAGGAGGGTCCCTGTCAGTTGCAGCTGGGTCTGACCCAGTTGAATCCCGGTGCAGCATGGAATACCATGCCGCCTCACACCCACGGTCGTCGTATTGAGGCCTATTATTACTTTAACCTGCCTCAGGAGCAGACCATTGCCCACATTATGGGTGAGCCGCAGGAGAGCCGTGTGGTATGGCTGCACAACGAGCAGGCCATCATGTCGCCAGAATGGAGTATGCATGCTGCAGCAGGTACCTATTACTATACTTTTATCTGGGGTATGGCTGGCGAGAATCTCTATTACAATGACAAAGATAACATTCCCGTCATTGACATTAAGTAATAGCCGATAGAAAATAGTAAAACAGTAAATATTATGGCTCCTGTACAAACTGCAAAAATGTCCAACTTCCGTTGGGTCATCTGTGCGTTGCTGTTTTTGGCAACCACTGTCAACTACATGGACCGTCAGGTCTTGTCGCTAACCTGGAAGGACTTTATCGCTCCTGAATTCCATTGGACGGATGCCGACTATGGTACCATCACTGGATTTTTCTCTTTATTCTATGCTATTGCAAACCTTTTTGCCGGTAAGTTCATTGACTGGATGGGCACCAAGAAAGGTTATCTTATTGCCATCTTCGTATGGTCGACGGGTGCTGTCCTGCATGCCGGATGCGGTTGGGCAGCCATGACCTATGAAGGCTACGACTCCGTGGCACAGTTAGGTCAGCTGACGGGTGATGCCGCTGTGGCCATTGCAACTGTATCGGTATGGCTCTTCCTGAGCTGCCGCCTGATTCTGGCAGTTGGTGAGGCAGGTAACTTCCCTGCAGCCATCAAGGCTACGGCAGAGTACTTCCCTGCCAAGGACCGTGCGTTTTCTACCTCTATCTTCAATAGCGGTGCATCGGTAGGTGCATTGGCAGCTCCCGCTACCATTCCCTTGCTGGCACGTGCATGGGGCTGGGAGATGGCGTTCATCATCATCGGTGTGTTAGGTTACATTTGGATGGGACTTTGGATGTGGGCCTATGACAAACCCCGTAAGAACAAATACGTCAATCAGGCTGAGTTGAACTACATCGAACAGGATAGTGACCTGGCTGAAGTCCAGGACCGTGATGCCGTGAAGGAGGAAAAGAGCATCCCGTTCTTCAAGTGCTTCTCCTACAAGCAGACTTGGGCATTCCTTGTCGGCAAGTTCATGACTGATGGCGTATGGTGGTTCTTCCTGTTCTGGGCTCCTGCCTACTTCTCTGACCAATATGGCTACACCACCGACTCGGGTATGGGTATTGCCCTGATTTTCACACTTTACCTCATTGTGACTGTTCTGAGCATCGGTGGCGGCTATCTGCCTAAGTATTTCGTTGAGAAAAAAGGTATGAATCCGTACTTAGGTCGTATGCGTGCCATGTTTATCTTTGCTTGTTTCCCTGTGTTGGGTCTGTTTGCCCAGCCCATGGGTGCCTATAGTGCCTGGTGGCCTGCTATTTTGATTGGTCTGCTGGGTGCTGGACACCAAGCATGGTCGGCTAATCTGTTCTCGACCATTGGCGACATGTTCCCCAAGTCAACCATCGGAACGATTGTCGGATTGGGAACCATGACGGGCGGTCTGGGCTCTATGGCCATTAATATGGGTTCAGGACAGTTCTTCACATGGGCTGCTGATCAGGGTGAGGCTTTCTCGTTCTTCGGTTTCGAAGGCAAGCCTGCTGCCTATATGGTCGTGTTCTGTATCTGTGCTGTGGCCTACCTGATTGGCTGGTGTATCATGAAGGCATTGGTGCCGAAATACAAGCCCATTACGTTGGAAGACTAATTAAGGTGTGATTTCTTGATCAGCCTCCCGATTCATTCGGGGGGCTTTTTTGATGGATAAGTGAAAAAAGACACTTTTTTCTTTGTATTTAGCCCGAATTGTATTATCTTTGCAGCAACCAAATTTTAAATACTACTATTCCGATGACACGTAAAACCTTTTTATCCATCGCTATATTGCTCTTTTCTTTGGCTGTAGAGGCTAGCATCCCTGAAATCAAATTCCGTCGGCTGGATACTCGCAATGGCTTGTCAAACTCCCAGATAAACTGTGTCTTTCGCGATTCTCATGGCTTTGTATGGATAGGCACTGCATACGGACTGAACCGCTATGACGGCTATCGCGTGAAGACATTCTTCTCAAATATGCGTGATACGACGACCATGCGCGACAACTACACCGACCAGATTATGGAGGACATAGACGGACGGTTGTGGCTGAAACAGGGTATGAACCATTGTGTTTACGATCCTGTTACGGAAAAGTTCGAGCGCAATCCAAACCGTTTGATAGAGAAGTTTATCAAAGGGCACGGTCCCATGGAGCGTATGTATATTGACAGCAAGAAAAACTTCTGGTTCAAGTTCTACGACGAGGGTATTGTGTTCTATAATCCCCAGACAAAGAAAACCAGCGAGTTCAAATTAGGCTACGGTCCAAACGAGTTCAAATCGCACTATGGCATAGCGGCAATCGACAACTATAAGAACGGTATTGCCGTGGTAACCTATACAGGAGAACTGGTCTTCCTGAATGGCGAGAAAGGTGTCATCGAACTCGAGGACACAAGGATGAAAGAGTCTGGTGCCCAGCAGAGTCAGAACTATAAGCTTAAAATAGATGAACAGGGCAACTACTGGGTGATAGCCGAGCTGTTTACTTGTGTTTACATGAAACAGGAGCAACGATGGTACAACACTTTGCCGGAACTGTTGCGTGCGTGGGGTATCGAGAACGTTCCTGATGATATGCAGGTGTGGGACATTGTGATAGACCGTCATGGATGGCTGTGGGTGGCTACTGATCATTTGGGACTTTTCGTCATTGATCCGAAGGAACGTCAGATGCGCCAGTTGGTGAATAATAAGTTCGACGAGTCAAGCATCAGTGACAATACTCCCCGTCAGATTTATATTGACCATTTGGGGATAGTTTGGATTTCCACCTACAAGAACGGTGTCAATGAATACAAGGAGGGTCTTGCCAGCATTAAGAGTCTGGAGAAACTGGGCGATATCAACACAGTAGTGGAAGACAAATATGGTAATTATTGGCTGGGAAGCAATACCGATGGTATCATCGTCTACGACCCCAAGACCGACGAGATAGTCAGTCACTACACCAAGGATAACAGCCCGATGATGGGTAACATCATGGTGGGCTCGTGCTTAGCCAGCGACGGTAGTATCTGGTTTGGCTCATATAATGGAGGACTGGTGCGCTGTATCCCTTCCAAGGAAGATCCCCAGAAGGCCACCATTGTCAACTGGCGTTCGACAGGAGATCCTGAGGGACTTTCCACGAATAATGTGTGGAGTGTCACGGAGGACAAATGGCATCGTATTTGGTTAGCTACCTTGGGCGGTGGTATCCAGATGCTTGATTTGAAGACGGGAAAATTCCGCACATGGAACCAGAATAACTCAGGCTTGCCCAGTAACTATATGTCCAGTGTGTGGTGGATTAAGAAAGGATGGCTGATGGTAGGTACCAGCTGGTTCTGGTGCTTTGTCAATCCTGTGACAGGAAAAGTTGCCAACCGTGTGCTGCCGGAAACGGACTATCTTCCCTCGAATGTGGGCTCGACTAGTTGTGCCATAGAGGATTCGCGTGGACTGATCTGGCAGGGTTCTGCATCAGGAGCAACGGTCTATGACCAGCGTACCAAGCGCGTCTGGTTGCTTGACATGACACATGGTCTCTTTGGTTCCAGCGTCTGCTCAATCATAGAAGACAAGGAACATACCATGTGGGTGGTCACTGACCATGGCGTGTCGAAAATCCTTCCTGAGAAACAAGAGGATGACACATGGGCATTCACCGTACGTAGCTATAACAATCGCGACGGACTGCAACAGGAAACCTACAATCAGCGTTCAACCTGTCTGACGCACGATGGCCTGATATTGATTGGCGGACAGGGGGGACTGGATATCATCAATCCTAAGGCACTATCGGATGCGCAAAGTAAGGAACGCCCCATATTCAGTGGCTTGCAGTTATTTGATACTGATGTTCCTGTCGACAGGGAAATCGATGGCCGTGTCATCTTGGACGAGGCTCTTGACGTGTGCCGCGAGATTACCTTGCGCTATAACGACCAGTTTACCATCCAACTGGCAAGCGATGCTGGTATCATCAACAACGGTAAGCGCTTTGTCTATACGCTGGAGGGCTTTAACGATAACTGGGTTAAGACCTCGGAACTGAATCCTAACATTACCTATAACTCGCTACGTGCCGGAAGCTATACGCTGCACGTGAGGATGCTTAACGATGACGGAACGTTTGGTGATGAAGAATCGACGTTGGAGATAACTATCCAGCCTGGTTTCTGGCGTACACGTTGGATGATAATGCTCTACTTGCTGGCCATAGCTGCCGCTGCGTGGTGGTGGCGTAAGCGATATATTAAGCGCCATAGCTTGCGTATGCAGGCAGAGACACTCCAGCGTGAGACGGAGAAGATGCAGTGGATGAGCGAGATGCGTATGCAGATGATGTCTGAACAAGCTGCTTCCGCTTCTGCTGCTCCCAGTCCCAGTGAGGTCGTGCCTCAGCCAGAAGTTCTTCAACTGAATATGGTAGAGGATGACTTGGTAAATGCCGTAAAGACCATCTGCAAGAATTTTGCAGCTACTCCGGAGGGTCAGAAAGCTAAAGTGAACTGCCGTTCGATAGTCGAAGAGATGATGGTACGTTTCGATCATGATGAGCTGACCAAAGCCATGAATATCCTGCTTTCAAATTCGGTCAAATTCTCACCGGGCAATTGCCAGATTTCCGTCAATCTGGGACGTGGTGAGGATAACATGGCTATTGTCCAGGTTGCAGACAACAGTATAGGAATCCGTGATGAGTATAAGGCTACAGCTTTTGACCCCATGGTGGGGAGTGAAGGTATCGGACTGGATAAAGTGAAGAATATTATTGTGGCTCATGGTGGTTCTATCAGGTTGGAAGACAATCCTGGCGGTGGTACGGTCTTTATTTTCTCGTTGCCCATGGAACCGGAAATAGTCATTGAGGACGCTGTCTTGATGGACGAAGAATAGAGAAGGCGGAACTTAAATGATACAATTAATACAAAACAAATGAAATATTACAAAACAAATGAAAAGTCTTAGGAAATTCATGACGGGAATACTGTCCATGAGTGTCTTGACATTAGTGGCAGCAGACTACACTGTGGAAGGACAGTTCATAACAATTCCCGTGAAGCAAGTGAAGGCAGACGGTGCCAAGTTGGTTCGCCTGCAGGTTGTAAACGACAACATCATCCGAGTGCAGGCAACATCAGAAAATAAGCTGCCTGAGAAACAGAGTTTGATTATTGTGCAACAGTCTGCCAAGCCGAAATTCAGTGTTACGGATGGCGACATCGTTCGTGTGAAGGCTGCCAACGTTGAGGCGCGTGTTGACAAACAGACAGGTGCCATCGTTTTCTATGACGCTCAGGGGAGATTGTTGCTGAAAGAAGCAGAGAACGGTAAGTCATTCCAGAAGTTTCGTGTACCCGATAGGGAGATAGGCGTTGATGTGGCGAAGGTTCCGGAGTCCCAGCGTAACGGTCTTTCATGGAGACTGTTGTTTGACAGTCCTGCAGAAGAAGCGTTTTACGGCTTGGGACAACATCAGTCGGAAGAGCTGAACATGAAAGGCCTGAATGAGGATTTGTTCCAGTATAATACAAAAGTCAGTGTTCCTTTTGTGTTGTCAAGCATGAACTATGGCTTGTTATGGGATTCTTATTCTTATTGCCGTTGGGGAAATCCTGAGGACTATCTGCAATTGGGACGTGCCTTTAAGATTTTTGACAAAAACGGCAAGGAAGGACATCTGACAGGTACCTATACGGACAGGGATGGTAAGCGCATTGTGCGCGATGAGGACTCCATTTATTATGAGTTCGATTGCCCTGCAACTTCACAGCTGGCCAATCAGACAGAGCCTGGCGGTATCAAGAACCTGCCAAAAGGGTTTAAGTTGAATGGTTCTACAGTGGTTTACGAGGGTTATATCGAGACACTTGAAGCCCTGAAAGAGTTTCAATATCATTTCATACTCTACTATGCAGGGTATATTAAGGTATATATCGGTGGACAGGAAGTTGTGCCGGAGCGTTGGCGTACTGCATGGAACCCCAATACCTATAAGTTCCGTAAAGTGTTAACTGGCGGAAAGCGTTATCATTTGCGCGTAGAATGGCAGCCTGACGGTGACGTTTCATATTGCGGCCTCCGTGTGGCCAAGCCCAACAAAGACCAGAATAAGCTTTCTGTGTGGAATGAGATGGCAAAGGATATGGATTATTACTTCATCGCAGGTGAGAATGCTGATGAGGTCATCTCTGGATATCGGACATTGACGGGAAAAGCTCCTGTCTATCCAAAATGGGCCTTGGGCTTCTGGCAGAGCCGTGAGCGATACAAGACTTCTGCTGAAATAGAGGATAACTTGTCAGAATTCCGCAAACGTCAGATTCCTATAGACAATATTGTGCAGGATTGGAACTATTGGAAGGAGGACCAGTGGGGCTCTCACCAGTTTGAGGCTTCACGCTATCCCGATCCGCAAGCGATGTTGGACAGTGTTCATGCTATGGGTGGACGCTTCATGATTTCCGTTTGGCCCAAGTTCTATTGCAATACGGACAATTACAAGGAAATCGACCAAAATGGCTGGATGTACCATCAAGCCGTTGTGGATGACATCCACGACTGGGTAGGTCCGGGCTATGTGGGCTCGTTCTACGATGCCTATTCTGCCGGTGCCCGCAAGATGTTCTGGCGTCAGATGGACGAGAACCTGTTCTCAAAATATAAATATGGTATAGACGCTTGGTGGATGGATGCCTCAGAGCCGAACGTACGCGACTGTACGCCAATGTGGTATCGCAAAGCACTCTGTGGACCTACCGCTTTGGGTACGTCAACAGAGTATTTCAATGCCTATAGCATCGTCAATGCTGATGCCATCTACAATGGCCAACGTTCCGTTAACCCCAACCAACGTGTATTCTTGCTGACACGTAGTGGTTTTGCTGGTGAACAGCGCTATTCGACAGCCACATGGAGTGGTGATATTGGTACCCGTTGGGAGGATATGCGGGCTCAGATGACGGCGGGACTGAACTACTCGGCATCGGGACTGCCCTTCTGGGGTATGGATCAGGGCGGCTTCTGTGTGGAGAGTCGCTATGTGGCAGCTCAACAGTTGTACGACCGCATGAAGGTGGAGAATGAAGACCTGAAGGAGTGGCGTGAGCTGCAGGCCCGTTGGAGCCAGTTCGGCTGCTTCATACCCCTGTTCCGTGTACACGGCCAGTGGCCTACGCGTGAAATCTGGAATATCGCACCCGACGACCATCCTGCCTACAAGTCGTTTGTCTACTATGACAAGTTGCGCTACCGTCTGATGCCTTATCTCTACTCTATGGCCGGATGGGTTCATTTCGATGACTATACCATGATGCGTCCGTTGGTGATGGACTTCGCAAACGACAATAACATATATGACATCAAGGACCAGTGGATGTTTGGGCCGGCACTGATGGTTTGTCCCGTAGGTTATTACAAAGCCCGCAACCGTAGCGTCTACTTCCCTGATGGTGGATGGTACGACTTCTATACGGGTGAGAAGGTGATAGAGGGCTGTAATATCGACAGCACGTCCAGTCGCAGACTCATCGTCGATGCTCCTTACGAGCGCATCCCCGTTTTTGTGCGTGAGGGTAGCATCATTCCCTTCGGTCCGGAGATTCAGTATTGCGACGAGAAGCCTGCCGAACTCATTACCCTTTACGTTTATGGCGGTGATGACGGTCATTTCCAGCTGTACGAGGACGAAGGTACCAACTACAACTATGAAAAGGGCAAGTATGCGACCATAGATATTTCCTACGACGATGCGGCAAAGACGCTTACATTGGGAAAGTGTAAAGGTTCTTTCAAGGGTATGTTGAAAAAACGCCAGTTCAACATAGTCTATGTTACCAAGGACAACCCCCAGGAACTTACATTCACACCGAAGTCTGCTTTGCAGATTTCTTATGACGGCAAGGAGGTTAAGGTCAATTTGTAGGAATAATTTGTAGTAAAATTAGTGGTAGTCCTAAAAAACTGCCACTATTTTTTTGTCCTTTCCACATTTTGTGTTATCTTTGCAATCAAAACCACTAACTGATGAACAAAATTCGACTATATTATATACTGGGGGGTATTTTCTTGTTGCTTTTTTGGACAAGCCCTGTTCTGGCAGCCGATGAGCCCACTTATAAGGAAACCCCTGAATACCAGTTCTTGCGCGACTCCATGCATAATGCTTTTAACACGGGTGACAGTTCTCATTTCTTTGTGGCTGTCAAAGCGTTAGAAGACTACCTGCTCAAGCAAGGAGATTTGCATGCCTATTACACCCAACGTTGTAACGAAATTGTTTTCCAGCTGAATCGCCAGCGCGTTTTTGAAGCCTATAAACTTGCTACTGAATTATCCAAGGAACTGACAGAACGTAAACTCGACAAAGAGATGTATATGGCCATTAATATGATGGGCCATATCTATCGGTATAGTGGCAATAAGGAAAGTGCCAAGCAGTGTTTTTGGGAAGTTATTCGTCGTATGGAGAAGGAAGGCTATATCGAGAGTCAGTCATCCATATACATGAATCTGGTGAATATCTATATGGATGAAGACCCCAAAGAGGCGTTGAAACTGATTGATAAAGCCGCATCCATAGCCAGCAAGACAAGGCCGGAACGATTGTTCGACATCGAGGCACGACGTACACTCGCATACTATGTCTTAAATGACAAGGAGCGTTTCCTGAAAGGCTATCAGGCATATAAAGAGGGCGAGGAAAAGGGCTTGACCTCTGTTCATGGCCGTACGATGGAAATCTATTATCTGGCCAGTCAGGGCAAAACGGATGAAGCCATACAACTGGCAGCAGAAATCGCAGAAGACCCCTATGAAACTCAGGCTGACATCTATGCCAAAGCCGGACGTTGGGAAGAGGCTTTCAAGGCTTTGAAGCTCGGTGCAGAAGAGAGCGATTCTATTAATAGCGTTATCCTGTCAAGTTCAATGCAAGACATTCAGCGGGAGTTAAGGCTATATGAAATGAAGCGCCAGTCTGAGCGTCGCAGGTTCTATGCTATGATTGCTATTGCCAGTCTGCTGTTGCTGTTGGTCATTGCTTTGGTCTATATCGTTCAAAGTCGTCGCCGCCATTTGAGCGAGATGAAGGATGCTTACCAGAAAATACTCGAATCCGATAAGATGAAGACGGCTTTTATTCAGAATGTGAGCCATGAGGTACGTACACCTCTTAATATTATTAGCGGTTTCGCCCAGGTTCTCGCAATACCCAACAACAACGTCTCACAAGAAGAACGCCGTCATATAGCCGATACCATGATGCACAATACGCGTATCATCACGACGATGATTAACGAGGTGTTGGATATGTCGGATAGTGAGAGTGCCAATACGTTGGCTTTGGTGCCGATGCCTTGCAATGAAGTCTTGAAAAAGGTTATCAAGGATTTTTGTAAGGAGATGGTTGTTCCTGAGGAGAGACTGCGTTTTGAGACGACTCTAAACGATGATTTCACGATTCTTACGCAGGAAGTACTGCTAAAACGAATCATCACCCCCTTGCTTGACAATGCGGTAAAGAACACCAAGGAAGGTGACATTGTCATCAAGACTACTGCTTCCGACAGTCAATTGCAAATTATGGTTGAGGACAAAGGTAGTGGTATTCCTGCTAAAGAGGCTGAACATATTTTCGAGCGTTTCGTAAAGCTGGATACTTTCAAGCAGGGACTTGGGTTGGGACTGACATTCAGCCGTATGATGGCACGTAGAATTGGGGGTGATGTCGTCTTGGATACGATGTACTCTGGTTCTGGTGCTCGTTTTGTCGTCAAGCTTCCAATTTGAGGCCGATGTGGTCACGATAGCTGTCGTTTTTTGCAAATTCCTTAGGAAAGATGCCGTAATATTAAGGGATTTTTGTAACTTTGCGCCAAATTTTGCAAAATCATTTTGTCTTTCCATATGATGAAACGTGTTATTTGTACCATTTGTGTACTCTTCACGCTATTGTGCCTTCAGGCTCGTCAGCGTATACTATTTGATGCCGACTGGCGTTTTATATTGGCAGATTCTGCCTCCATGTCCCGTTATGAATATGACGATTCCCATTGGCGAAAACTGAACTTACCCCACGACTGGGCCATCGAGGGCGACTTCCTGGCCTCCAACCCCTCTGGAGCGGGTGGGGGTGCTTTGCCTGGTGGAGTAGGATGGTATCGAAAGCATTTCCGCGTCAAAGAACCCATGATGTATTTTATTGAGTTCGATGGCGTGTATATGAATGCTACCGTTTACATCAACGGTGAAAAAATCGGATATCGTCCTTATGGCTATATTTCGTTCCAGTATGACATTACTCGCTATTTGCGCAGTGGCGATAATGTCATTGCTGTTCGTGTTGACAACTCCGACCAGCCTAATTCCCGTTGGTATTCGGGCTGCGGTATTTATCGCCATGTCTGGTTTGTCAAGACGGAACCGGTCTTTGTCAAGCACTGGGGAGTTCATGTCGAGACTAATGCCAAGAAAGGGCGTATCTATGTGAATGTAGATGTGCAAGGCAGGAACTACAAGGTCCACAATACTGTTTTTGATGCTTCAGGACGTGAGGTTGGCATGAAAGTGAGGCATCCGCATCTTTGGTCACCTGCTCATCCTTATATTTATAGAGTTCGCACACAAGTTTTGTCCCATGGGCAAGTCGTTGATGAGGTGTGGACGAATACGGCATTCCGCGATTTCCATTTCGATGCCAGGACGGGCTTTTGGCTCAATGGCGAGAACATCAAGTTGAATGGTGTTTGTGAACATCACGACCTTGGGTGTCTTGGTGCTGCCTTGCATGAAGACGCTTTGCATCGCAAGCTGTTGAAGTTGAAGCAAATGGGCGTCAATGCCATTCGTACCAGCCACAATCCGCCAGCTCCGGAACTGTTGAACATGTGTGATACGATGGGTTTCATCGTGATGGATGAGTCGTTTGATATGTGGCGTCGTCGTAAGACCCAGAATGACTATGCACGTTTCTTTGACGAATGGCACGAGCGCGACCTGACCGATATGGTATTGCGCGACCGTAATCACCCCTGCATCCTGATGTGGAGCATTGGCAATGAGGTGTTGGAGCAGTGGACTTCTGCCGATGCTGACAATCTGACCCTTGAGCAGGCCAATCTTATTCTCAATGCCGGGCACGACACTTCGAAGCAGGCTGATGGTGGAAACAAGAATCCCAATACCCTGTTGGCAGAACACCTCTCTGGCATCATCCGTCGCTTGGATAGTACACGTCCTATTACTGCTGGCTGTAACGAACCATCACCTGATAATCATCTTTTCAAGGGCAACGCGCTTGATGTGATAGGCTTTAATTATCACCATCAATGGATTAAGGATGTTCCTAAGAATTTCCCTGGCCGTCCTTTCATCATGACTGAAAGCGTCTCAGCCCTTCAGAC
Source organism: Prevotella sp. (assembly GCA_017474925.1). Taxonomy (GTDB): domain Bacteria; phylum Bacteroidota; class Bacteroidia; order Bacteroidales; family Bacteroidaceae; genus Prevotella. Next base: position 24,469 of record JAFVGN010000025.1, read on the forward strand.
CAACGGTTTCTACAAGATGCCCTCAGATGTCATCTACAAGGCTCCGCAGGAATGGTGGCTGCCATATACCGATCCCACCTACATGTGTTCTGCCTACGACAATATGCATGCGTCCTGGTCTTCTACCCATGAGGAGACATGGGATGTCGTGAAACATACACCCTATGTCAGTGGACAGTTCATCTGGACAGGCTTCGACTACATCGGTGAACCGACACCTTATTCCTTCCCTGCCCGCAGTAGCTATTTTGGCATCATCGACCTGGCTGGTCAGCCCAAGGACATCTATTATATGTATCAGAGCGAATGGACCAATCAGCCTGTGCTGCATCTGTTCCCCCATTGGAACTGGCTTGAGGGACAAGAGGTCGACATGTGGTGCTATTACAATAATGCCGACGAGGTAGAACTCTATATCAATGGCGAGAGCCAAGGAATACGCCGCAAGGGTATGCATCAGTATCATGTCATGTGGCATGTTGTCTTCGAGCCTGGTGAGGTCAAGGTCGTGGCGCGTAAGTCGGGTAGCGTGGTTCGCGAGCAGACAATCTGTACGCCAGGTCAACCTGACCACATCCTGCTGACCCTTGATTATCGTGGCCGCGATATCAGTTTCGTCCAGGCCACTGTTGTAGACAAAGACGGAAACCGCTGTCCGTGGGCTGAAAACGAGCTGTTCTTTAGCACGACGAACAATGCACAGGTCATTGCCACTGATAATGGCTGTCAGACCTCTATGGAACGTTTTACAGCTCCTCATCGGAAGGCATTCTTTGGCCGCTGCGTGGCTGTGGTCAGGGGCAAGGGAATGGTCACTGCCCGTTCTTACGGATTAAAGTCAAATACACTTAATATTCAATAATGTTTCCCTCTATCGACATAAAAAAAACATAAACATAAAACAAAAGCAAAATGGAAAAGCAATTTAAACCAGCCACTCTTTGTGTGCAAGCTGGGTGGAAACCGAAAAACGGTGATCCTCGTGTGCTCCCCATCATTCAGAGCACAACTTTCAAGTATGATAATACAGAGGAGATGGCCGACCTGTTTGACCTGAAGAAGGAAGGCTATTTCTATACCCGTCTTCAGAACCCCACTAACGATGCTGTTGCAAGTAAGATTGCCGCACTGGAAGGTGGAGTGGGTGCAGTGCTGACCTCCAGTGGCCAGGCTGCTAACTTCTATGCCCTGTTCAATATTTGTCAGGCAGGTGACCATTTTGTCACCAGTAACGAGATTTATGGGGGTACTTACAACCTCTTCGGTGTTACCCTCAAGAAGTTGGGCATTGAGTGTACCTTTGTTTCCCAGGAGGCTAGCGAGGAAGAGATTGATCGTGCCTTCCAACCTAACACCAAGGCCCTGTTTGGCGAAACAATCTCGAATCCAGGATGCAAGGTGCTTGATATCGAGAAATTTGCACGTATAGCGCATAAACATGGTGTTCCCCTGATTGTGGACAATACATTCCCCACGCCCATCAACTGCCGTCCCTTTGAGTGGGGCGCTGACATCGTGACCCACTCCACCACCAAGTACATGGATGGTCACGCCACACAGGTAGGAGGATGTGTGGTCGATAGCGGCAACTTCGACTGGGATGCTTATGCTGACAAATTCCCCGGTCTGACCACTCCGGACGAATCTTATCACGGCCTGACCTATACCAAGGCCTTTGGCAAGTTGAGTTACACCACCAAACTGGTGGCTCAGCTCATGCGTGACCTGGGGTCTATTCCTGCTCCGCAAAATTCGTTCCTGTTGAACATCGGACTGGAGACGCTACATCTGCGTATGCCTCGTCACTGCGAGAATGCCCAGCGTGTGGCAGAGTTCCTTCAGAACGATTCCCGTGTTGCATGGGTACACTATTGCGGTCTTCCTGGTGACGAGTGCTATGAACTTGCCCAGAAGTATTTGCCTAATGGTTCCTGTGGTGTCATTGCCTTTGCGCTGAAGGGAACGCGTGAGACTGCCGTCCGTTTTATGGACTCGCTGAAACTCATAGCCATCGTCACCCATGTGGCCGATGCTCGTACCTGTGTGCTCCATCCTGCCAGCCACACTCATCGTCAGCTTTCTGACGAGCAGCTCCGTGAAGCAGGTGTAGCCCCCGACCTGATACGTCTTTCCGTTGGCATAGAGGACTGTGACGATATCCTGGCTGATATCCGCCAAGCCTTGGACCAGCTATAGTACTATAGTACATAAACTGACGGCAGCAAAGTTTTCGAGCTTTGCTGCCGTTTTTTATTGCATAATGGAATGGAGAAACCGGCTCCGAGGTTCATTCTATAAGCCGTTTTTTCTCAATGACATAATTCTGATAGTAGGTGATAAGTAGCGTAGTCATGGGAAGTGCTATGACCATGCCAAGAATGCCCAGTAGTGATCCCCAGATGGACAGCGACAGCAAGATAATGGCAGAGTTAAGCCCCATGACGTGCCCCATGATTTTAGGCGTTAATATGGTATCCTGGATGATTTGGACAATGGCAAATACGACGAGTGCTCCTAACATGATAATCCAGAAGCTTTGCCCTGTGTCAGCAGCTTTGACCACAGCCAACATGATAGTTGGAACAAACCCCAATAATTGCAGGTAAGGCACCATATTCAGCAGTCCGATGAACATACCCAGTCCAATGGCCATAGGGAAGTCGATGATAAGGAAACCGATACTAAACAGCACACCGACGCAGAGTGCCACACAACCTTGTCCACGGAAATAGAGGTTCATACCCTGCGTGACATCCTGGACCAGGTGCTTCGCAAAACTCCGATAGCGTATGGGCAGTAGTTCCACCCAACCGCTTGAAATCTTCTCGTAATCCAATAATATGAAGAGTGTGTACAGGGCAACCATCGTCAGCGAGATGATGCTCGACGCGATACTCAGCGACTGCGCCATGACATCCCATATCTTGGGTACACTTTGTTTGATGGTGTCTACGAACCCTTCTTGCGTAATCAATGCCTTGAGATCCTGCTTGGTGAAGTTGTCGTGGATAAGATCTTCCAACATATCGGGAATGTTGCTCAGGTAGGAATTGTTGGAAACATAGGCAAATAAAAGATCTTTCACTCTGATGCTCTCTTCTATTATAGGAGGTATCATCAGAAAGAACAGTCCTGTCAGAATGGCTCCCACTGTCAGGAAAGTACACAGAATACCAAGGATGCGATAGCGTAGCTTGCACTTGTACTGGAAAAACTTAACCAGCGGAAACAACAGGTATGCTATCAGCCATGCAAGAAAGAAGGGTAGCAAAACCGTACTGAGTCTGTTAAGCAACATCACAATACCTGTGATGATGATGATGGTGATGAAACCACGAATAAAACTATCGAAGGTAATCTTCTTTTGTTCCATAACTTGATTATTTGGCGGCGAAGTTACGAAAAATTGAGAGAAATGCCAAAATAAATTCATTTATTTTTGTACCTTTGCAACATGAATATTCAACCCATTGCCATATTTCGCTCACCATTCCCCTCAAAATTTGGTATTCCGAGGCAGAGCGGCATCGTCGGTGAGTTGCGCGGCAGGGTGGAATTCCTGCCAGCTTATGCCCAGTCTGACGCCTTGCGTGGATTGCAGCAGTATGACTATGTCTGGTTGATATGGGGATTCTCTGAAAATGTGGAGGCTGAGAAACATCCAACAGTCCGTCCGCCCCTGTTAGGCGGGAACGAACGTGTCGGAGTGTGGGCAACGCGCTCTCCGTTCCGTCCCAACAATCTTGGACTCTCTTCTGTCCGCATAGCCAAGGTTGACTTTGACCCTCCAGGTATTGAGGTCTTGGGGGCCGACTTGATGGATGGTACTCCCGTCTACGATATCAAGCCTTATCTGCCTTATGTAGACGCTCATCCCGAAGCCCGTGGCGGATTCACCGACAACCATGCTTGGAAACAACTGGATGTCGTCATGCCCTTGGCAGTTCGACAGTTCTTTACTGCCGAGGAGCTGAAAGTGTTGGAACAGATCCTTTCATTAGATCCGCGTCCGCATTACCATGATGACAGCCGTCAGTACGGCATGCCTTTTGGAGAATACGACATCCGTTTTCATGTGACGGATGGAGTACTGACAGTCGACAACTGTGTCAAATTGTGAAGATTGCCATAAAAAAGTGTATTAAAAATTTGGATTTCTCCATTTTTTATCGTAAATTTGCAATCTATAAACCTGAATTTTTCTGAAAATGATGCTTTTGACTGCTCTTTTAGCCATTGCCCTGGTGGTGGTCCTTGGTCTTTTATTGAGGATGAAGGTTAAGGTTACTGCGGTCATGAAGTCTGAGCGCATGAAGCTGACTTTTCTGAAGAACATCAACCACGAGATACGTTCACCTCTGAAAATGTTCCATCAATTGGCTGAGACAGTAGGCAAGCCTGACTTGTATTTGTCGAAGAATGAGAAACGGAATATTTCAGACCAGATGATCTATAATGCCAACCTCATAGCCACATTGTTGGACGAGGTCATGGTGCTTACCGATACAGAGCCTGTTGGCCATAGGCTTCTGATCGAGTCGTTCAGTCCTAATGCGCTGTGCCGCCGTTGTCTGGAGGCCAACATGCATAGCATTTTCCACCGTCAAGCCGTCCGTCTGACGTTCAAGCGCGATTTGAGCGACGAGTTCTTTGTAAAGAGCGACCGCCATCTTGTTGAGCTCATCGTCAACAAGTTGGTCATCAACGCGTGCAAGTTCACAGAGGAAGGTGAGATTACGTTAGGCTGTAATACATCAGAGCGTCCTGACAGGCTCGTCATCTATGTGAGCGATACAGGAAAAGGTATACCTGAGGGACGGCTGGGGAGCATCTTCAGCTATTTTGAAAAACCCGACGACCTGCAGGATGAAGCCGAGCTCGACCTGAGCCTGTGCGGCAGGATTGCCAAGACCTTAGGTGGTGAGTTGGTTCATGACAACCGCTACACGACGGGTACGCGCATGGTGCTTATTCTGCCGCTCCGTTAAAACGTACCCGTACTTTTTGGTATCCCATAGCCTTCATCATGTTCCGAAACTGTTCCTCTCCGCTTTGTCGGGCACGAAGAAGGTTCTCTGGTGTCACACAGTGGTGCAGCATCATGCGGTAGGCTTTCCTGTAGAGTGCTTCGCGGTCTTTGTGTGACCATTTGCCGCTTTCATAGAAACTCTTGGTACGTGCCTCGTCAATGAAATCGCTGTCCAACAATCCTATTCGGGGGAGCGTTACCACGATGCTGTCATCTGTTGTCGTTATCCAGCCAGGTTCCACTTGGTGCATATTGACACCCAAGCGTATGGTGCCATAATATACACGTACCAAATGGTCGTCTCTTAGAATGCCCTTGCGGATGGTGTCCACAAGTTCTTCGTTAGCTATGGCCAGGAACTCCCATTCGCCAATAGCCTTGATACTCGTTATTTGCTCAGGTGTAAAGTTGATACGGTCGTCTACGGCCACAGTTATTTCCGACTGCTTGATGGCACCTGCCAGCCAGGATACTGCGCATACGACAATGCCTATCAGCACGACACCTACTATGATTTGATACCTTTTCTTCACCTTAACAATCCTTTATTAGTTTTCTACGTTTCTGATCAGTTGCCTGATGTCCATATTTTTGCGGAAGGCAATCATGATGTTTTTCTCCTCATATCCCATCTCCACTAACATGGGAACCAGCACGCGAGCCGCATTGGCCTGTGCCGTCTCGACAATCCCCAGGCTGGGTATGCTGTTCAGAATGGCCTGGCGCCCTTGCTGTTCATAGCTGCTCAGTTCCTTGTCCGAGAAGTGCGAGCGTGTCAGCCCCACGTATTCGCGGATATCGCTTTGTTTGATTTTCGAACTGGTCATAACCACCTGCGGGTCTGGAAGTACGATGACGATTTTGTCACCATTCCGTTCAATGTTTTCTTCCGTGAAATGGCTGAAGTCAATATAGGCCTTCAGTGTGGCATCCATGGGAATGGCGATCTTGCGCTCACCTAAAGGCAGGGGAATGTTGAAGTCCTGTTTCAGCAGGTTGCCTTTCAATCGGAGCTCGTCGTTGTGCGTAATCACCTTGTGGATAGTATATTCTGTCGTATATAGTCGCGAGAACTGTTGTATCTGCGTGACCAGCGACGGTATTGTGTCCCGCTCTTCGACTGTGGCCGAAGTATCGTCCTTACTGCTGCATGCCGATGTTGCGAAGAGCAGTATGCATAGAAGTATGATGGAAAAATGCTGTTTCATAGGGCAAAGATAGCTAAAAAATATCAAAAAGAGTCCAAAAGTCGATTTTTTTTGTCTCGTCATTAAACTTTTCCTTATCTTTGCTGTCAAAATATTGAATTGGATATTTTATATATAGTGTGTAAACATCATAGTGATTTAGGTTAACATAGTGTTTTTCTTTAGGCAAGCGTGCCTTAAAAGATTGGTAAACCCCTTTTTTTAAAGAAAGAAGTGAGTCAGGACAACAAAATATCCCGCTAAAACGGCGGGATATTTTCGTTGATGGGCTTGTACTGATATTGGCGAAAGTGTTTAGCACCACTTTCACACCTAAAACACAAATGTCCGTACCTCTACGGCAGAGGTACGGACATGATGCTTTATACTGGTTTTCAATCGGTGTTACGGGCTTATAGAATGTTTTTCTACTTGATAACAATCATTTTTGCCTAGCATTTGACATTTTTCACCTATGAACAACCATTATTCTAATAAAATTTTGTACCTTTGCACCCGCAATGTCCGTACCTCTTCCGTAGAGTTACTTTGCATGCGGGACAAAAAAAGGGTGGAAAAAATACGGTCACAGCAATTACAGGTTGACAGTAGACCGAAAAGAGAGTCTATACGGACTTTTCGGAATTTCGGGAGTATAAATTTACTCGTATTTACGTGTTAACCATCTGATTATAAGGTGTTTTAGTTCGGGCTTGGTGTCTTTGTCCGGACAAGGGTTAATAGTAATGGTCTCTAAATGCCGCAGGCAATGCTCTTAAGGCCTTCCTTTACATGCTGACCCAGTTAGATGAGGAGGGTAATAATCAGTGGAACCTACCCGAAGGGACGGATGCTGTGGTTAATGATATCGGATTGCCCGTTTTTGAACAGGTAAAAAGTGGATTCCGTGAAGGGCTAAAAAGGCTTCAGGTAATCCCTGACGTCAAGTTGCTTTTGCGCCATAGTGCCGGTATGCTGTTCCAGGAAGCAAATTATTTGGCGAGATTCAGTAATCAGTTAGAATTATTTCCGACAGAAACTATCAGGTATGAGATGAACCCTAAAATGATGGGGTCATACTACACACCTAGCTATATTGCCAGAACAATAGTGGAAGAGACTTTGCGGCATGCCAATATACAAGAAAGACAAAATCTGACTATCTTCGACCCAGCATGTGGATCAGGCGTGTTCTTGATAGAAGTATTGCATCAGTTAAAAACTCAGGGTTATCAAGGTCATGTGGATGTAATCGGATGGGACATTGATCCTATAGCTATTGATATGGCGAACTTCATACTTCAGTTCACTAGTGTCTCTTAATATATGTTAATCAAATTTGAAGTCAAAATAGAGTTGTCCGTCATTAGGATTCTCAGCGTCCTGCTTGAGAGGTCGGAGCAGGTCTTGGATGCTGTCCGTGGTGAGTGCCGACTTGCCAAGGATA
>JAFVGN010000026.1 GCA_017474925.1 Prevotella sp.
AGACATCATCGAGTCGACATTCGGATGTTTCAAAGCAAGGATGTCGCCCAACAAGAACAACGGATACACACCACTTGTGCTATTGATTCCGCTGTCACTCAAAGTCAGCACAATTGATGACTGTAGAAATTTTAACGTCAGTCATTTGCTTGCCAGAACTACCATTACCGACATCAAGAAATGGAGAGGGGACAACTTATTGCCAAACCCCTCCATTAAAAGAATGAATGTGGTTAAAAATATAGCATAAAATGGTATGCTAACTTAACAACCTAGGACAGTCCCCGTGTGCTAGGAAATGAATAAAGAAAGACCTCGCTGGGAAAAAACTCAGCGAGGTCTTTGTTTTGAAGTTTATTCATTGTTTAAACTCCGAGCACGATAGCTGGGTCTATATTCAGCTTGCGGCTGATTTCCCTGCCAGTTTTTAGCGACGGCTCACCCTTACCAGTGATGATCTCACTCATACGGGCTGTGCTGAGCCCAAGCATTTCTGCCAGTTTACTCTGAGTCAGTCCCATTTCGAACATTCTGAGCTTGATAGTCTCCACCAGAGTTGGGGCTGCTATGGGGTAATGCTCTTCCTCATAATCAGCAACCAAATCAGAAATCAGGTCAAGTTCCAGCAGGTTCTTGTCATCTGCGGGAGTATCATTATTGACTGACACACGGGGACAGACCCCCTGTGCGATAGCATAACCAAAGGCCTCTCAGGGATTATTCCTTGCGGGGCTTTCTTTGTGACACACGGGGACATCGCACAGGGGGTCTGTCCCTGTGTGCGATTTTTTTGCTGAATAATTTGGTGGTTTGCGATATCCTTTTTATCTTTGTGGAAAATTTGAGAAAGAATATGGCACGACGTCCAAGAGAATCCAGCGGAACAGGTATCTATCATGTGATGCTTCGAGGTATAAACAGGCAGAACATTTTCGATGATGAAGAAGATTACACTCATTTAATCTCTGTGCTGTATCAACAAGTATGTCCAACTGACGAGATAACGGGTAAGCCACTGCCTTCTCGCTGTATTTTCTATGCTTATTGTTTGATGCCCAACCATGTTCATCTGCTTATCAGAGAATCTTCTGAAAGCCTAGCTTCAGTTATCAAGAGGATTGCTGTCAGCTATGCGCAATACTATAATAAGAAATATATACGCTTTGGACATCTATTTCAAGACCGTTTCAAAAGTGAGCCAGTTAACGATAACGCCTATTTCTTTACCCTTCTGCAATACATCCATCAGAATCCTGTTGCTGCTGGCATTTCAGGCGATGTTGCTGGTTATCGGTGGAGCAGTTGGGGTGAATACGAAAGAGCTGGTGCTGGGATTCAGGAGATATGTTGTACAAAGCATGTTCTGGCAAGAATGCCTTTGGATGAGTTGCGCGAGTTTGTTAATACTCTTCTTCCTGCTACACAATCAATATTGGATTTCGATAGTGGTAGTAGTATCAAGACAGACGAAGAAGTGAAGGACTTTCTCTCCACACGATTCTGTATCAAAGCTATGGACATACAAGTGTTAAGTAGGGATAAACAGGGCGAGATATTGAGGGAGTTAAAAGATTATGGTGCTACTTTGCGACAATTGGTCCGACTTACTGGTCTCTCGTTTTCTGTTGTCAGAAGAGCCTAACGTCGCACCCGTACCCATCGCACACGGGGACAGACCCCATGTGCTCCTCGGCATAAAAGACAAGGGGCTGGCGTAAGAAATATTGCGGATGACTAAAATGTGTTTTATGAAGAAGATATTGTTCCTTCACGGATTCTATGCCAGCGGCCAGTGTGTGCCGGCAGTGGCTTTGAGCGAAGCTTTCGAGGGTCGTGCTGAAGTGATAACGCCTGATTTGCCGATGCATCCCAAGGAGGCTGTCAGATTCATCAGCGAGTTGATAGCGGTTAATCGGCCTGACCTCCTGATTGGCAACAGCTGTGGGGCGTTCTATGCTCAGATGGTTGCTCCTGTTGCGGGTGTTCCGGCCTTACTGGGCAATCCGTACTTCAGAATGACGGAGTTCCTGAAGCAGCGCATCGGAGAGCATCAGTACAAGTCGCTACGAAAGGACGGCAAGCAGAACTTCGTCATTGATGAAGCCCTGATTGAGGAGTTTGCTGAAATGGAGGCTATCCAGTTTGACAATTACAACCCTGAATTACAAGACCGCATCTGGGGCTTGTTTGGCGAGCAGGACACGCTGGCACACTTTGAGCCGCTCTTCCTGGAGCACTACAACCACTCGTTCCATTTCCCTGGTGGTCACACTCCGACGGCGGATGAAGTCCGTACTTGGTATGTACCATTGGCTGACAAAATGTTGGGGTAAAATCATTTTAAGCGTAAAACAAAAATGCCCAATCAGTCCCCGCTGGCATTCTGGCAAGTGGAAGGGAAAGGGATTCGTTTAAAAATAACTTAAATATCAGCATAAATATAGCGATATTTATGGGATTTTGTGTACATTTGCCATCAGTTTATATATATTAAAGGGATGAAGAAGATCATGATTCCATTGATGCTTGTCTTCGCGGCGGTGACGGCATCGGCACAGACGACAAGGCAGCTGTTTGATTTTGGCTGGCAGTTTACTCACAACGGAACGACGGTGAACGTGGACTTGCCGCACGATTGGGACATCTTCGAAGGTCCCAACTCTGGCAAAGGAGCTACGGGTACTGGAGGCGGCTGGTTCGAGGCAGGCAAAGGCGAGTATCAGAAAAAGTTTAGAGTGGAGAGCATAGTGTTGAGAGATAAACTGGTGAAGCTCCACTTCGAGGGTGTCTATCAGAAGGCTGAAGTCTATGTGAACGGACAGAAGGCAGGGCAGCATCACTATGGCTATACGCCGTTTACTGTTGATGTGACGAAGTTTCTCTATCAAGACAAACGCGAGAACGAGGTTGTCGTGAAGGTCGATAACTCCGAACAGCCTAATTGTCGCTGGTACAGCGGTTCAGGCATCTACCGCCACGTGTGGTTAGAGACCATGCCTGCACTACACATTGCAGAGAATGGCGTCTTTGTCACCACGCCCGAGGTGTCGGCAAATAAGGCTAAAGTGCAGGTTGAAGTGACCGTTCAGAACGAGAGCAACAATGACCAACAGAGCATCGTTGAGGTGGATGGTCAACAGCAGGAAGTGAAGCTGAATGCTGGTGAGAGCAAGACCGTTACCTTTACCTACACCATCGACAATCCCAAACTGTGGTCGCCCGAAACGCCCAACCTGTATGAGGTACACGCGAAATTATCCTCTCAACTCTCAACTTTCAACGCTCAGCTTTCAACTAAATTCGGCATCCGCTCGTTCTCGTTCGATGCCGAGCAGGGCTTCGTGCTCAACGGTCAGAAGGTGCTCATCAATGGTGCCTGTGTACACCACGACGACGGCGTTTTAGGTGCACGCGCTTTCGATGATGCAGAAATCCGTAAGGTGCGCCAGATGAAGGAGGCAGGCTTCAATCTCATCCGCACCAGTCACAATCCCACGACCCGTGCCTTCCTCGATGCCTGCGACTCGTTGGGCATGCTCGTCATCGATGAGGCCTTCGATGGTTGGCGCACTCAGAAGAATCCATACGACTATTCGACCGTCATCGACTCCTGCTTCCGCCAGGACATTCATGCAATGGTGCTGCGCGACCGTAATCACCCTTGCGTCATATCGTGGAGCATTGGCAACGAGGTCATTGAGCGCAAGGATATCCGCGTGGTCTATACTGCTCGACAGATGAAGCAGGCAATCCACGAATATGATACGACACGCCCCGTCACAGAAGCACTCTGCGCGTGGGACAGCGACTGGGAAATCTATGACCCACATGCCGAGGTGCTCGACGTGGTGGGCTACAACTACATGATTTTCAAGCATGCCAGCGACCATAAGCGCGATCCCAAGCGCATCATCTGGCAGACGGAGAGCTATCCGCGCGATGCCTTCAGGAACTGGGCTGTAACCTACGACTTCCCATACGTCGTGGGCGACATTGTATGGACGGGTCTCGACTATCTGGGCGAGAGTGGCATCGGGCGCAACTATTATAAGGGTGAGCGCGAGGGTGAGTCGTGGATTGAAGGAGGACAGCCCGAATGGCACGGCGCTCCTTGTGGTGATGTGGACATCACTGGCTGGCGCAAGCCTATCAGCCACTATCGAGAGATGTTGTGGAACAAGGACGTGCCTCTCTATATGGCAGTGAAGGAACCCAATGGCTACGTTGGCGAAATAAAGACCACGATGTGGAGCGTCTGGCCTACATGGGAGTCGTGGACATGGCCAGGCTGGGAGGGTAAACCCATTGAAGTTGAGGTCTATACCCGTCAGCCAGAGGTGAAGCTGTATCTGAATGACCAACTCGTCGGCACAAAGCAGGTGAGTCGTGAGACCGAGTTCAAGGCCGTCTTTACTGTGCCCTACGAACCTGGCGTGTTGAAGGCGATAGCTACCAGTCAGTCTGCTCAATCCACTCAGACTACCACAATTCTAAAGACTGCAGGCGAACCTGCCCGCTTGCGCCTCACGCCCGACCGTACCGTGATGGCTGCCGACGGTCAGTCGCTTACCTTCATCACCGTCGAGGTTGTTGACAAGGACGGCACGCCCGTTCCAGAGGCAGCTATTCCCTGCGAGGCCACAGTCAAGGGGGCTGGTTCGCTGTTAGCCTTCGCCTCTGCCGACCTGAAGGATACGGAGCCATACACCTCGCCTCGTGTAACAACTTGGAAAGGTCGCGCCCTCCTCGTTATCCGCAGCACAAAGAAGAGAGGTTCCATCAATGTAACCATCAAGAGCTCGTTGTCTACTCCTAGCCTGAAACTGAAGAGCAAATTATTACCTTGATTTAATTGTATCAATGATGATAGAGAAGTGGATATGAAACGACATCTGATTTTGGCCGTGTTTATCGGCTTGGCGACTTTTAGCACATCGGCACAACAACAGAAGGGAAACCTGCAGAAGGGTGATTATGGCTATCTGTACTGTCATATGAACGACCGTTCGCGAGCCTGGACTGCATACGCCTTGAGCCGCGACGGCTTGCACTATCACGACTTGCTGAACGGCGATTCCATATTTAGCGACAACGAGGTGGCACAAATAGAGGGAGCCACCCGCGATGCCTATATCTGTCGCAAGCATGACGGGACGGGATACTTGATGGTAACGACGGACATGAACGTTGGCCGATTCAAGGATTTGAAGAAAAAGGCAGAATGGGACAACTACGGAATTGAACTATTGCGCTCGGATGACTTGATACATTGGGAGAGCAAGACTTTCGACTTTAGGAAAGGCACGGCCATCTTCTCTGACCCGGAGGCTGAGAGTCCCTACAAAGACTGGACGAAGGTGAATCGCGTCTGGGCCCCACAGGTGCAATGGGATGCGGACTATCGGTGGCCTGACGGGCATCGCGGTGGCTATTTTGTCTACTATTCGATGTGGAACCGAGATGAGGAGAAGTATGACCGCATGTACTACTCGTATGCCGACGAGTCGTTCACGCAGTTGACACAGCCCAGGCTCCTGTTCGATTGGGGCTATGCTACCATCGATGCCGACATCAACTGGGTGGAAGCCGACCAGCAATGGCACATGATGATCAAGAAGGAAGGTGGCAAACCAGGTCTCTTCACGGCAACTGCCAAGGAGCTGACGGGACCATGGGGTGAACCTGTGGAAGATGACTACGTGAGCTTTGAGGGGAATAAGAAGTGTGAGGGCGTGTCGGCTTTCCAGCTGGCAGGTCATGACGACTGGATGATAGGATATATTGAATATTCGTCGCGACCACGCAACTATCGCCTTTGCATGGCAGACAAGTATATGCGAAACTTCCAGAAGCCTCGCAACATTGAGGGCGTGAATCGTCCGCAGCATGGCTCGTTCCTGCGTATCACGAAAGAAGAGTACGACCGCCTGCAGGCATGGAGCGACGGATACGAGTTGGCTACAATGAAGCGCAATGTGAAGAACCCCGTCATTCCCGGTCTGTATGCCGACCCAGAGATCATGTACTGTGAGCGCGACGGGAAGTACTATCTCTATCCCACGACTGACGGAGAGGAGAACTGGGACAATCACGATTTCCGCTGCTTCTCGAGCAATGACTTGAAGGAATGGACGTATGAGGGTGTGATATTGGATTTGCAGACTGACTGCGGGTGGGCACACCGCAAGGCATGGGCTCCCTGTATCATTGAGCGCAAGACGGGTAAAGGCAAGAAGGCCAAGTTCCAGTACTTCTACTATTTTGTTGCTGAGGGACAGATAGGCGTGGCAGTAAGCGACTTGCCTACGGGTCCTTTCAAGGACGCCTTAGGCAAACCGCTGGTCACTAAGGACATGCCTGTCATGAAAGATGGCGGGGCAACGATAGACCCTGACGTGTTCTACGATCCGCAGACGGGTAAGTACTATTTGTATTGGGGCAACGGCACTATTGTCTGTGCAGAGCTGAACGACAACATGACCAGTTTCAAGGGGGAGCCGACGGTGATACTGCCACGCAAGGACAAGGCACGCTACAACTATAATGAAGGAACATACGTGTTCTATCGTAACGGGCTTTACTACTTCACCTGGTCAGAAAACGACACACGCTCCAAGAACTATCGGATACGCTATGCCATCAGCGACTCACCGACGGCACTGGTTCGTAACGGACAGCCCGTGTCGGCTGCAGAGAAAACCATTGTGCTGCAGCGCGATGACAAGCAGCAGATATTCGGTACGGGACATCATGCTATTCTGCAGAAACCGGATAGCGACGAGTGGTACATTGTGTATCACCGTTTCCAGCGTCCGCATGGGGCCAAGCTCGACTGGAGTGCTGGTTACAACCGCGAGGTGTGCATTGACCCGCTGACTTTTGAAGCTGATGGAACCATCAGGCCTGTCACGCCAGGACTATAAGGTGTCTTTTACCTTATTAATATATCGTAAACAATATCTTGTCCATCTGCGTTTCCTGTATGCAGACAATGTGGTCGGTAACCAGACGGTACAGGCCTGCATTGTTGGTGACTACCAAATAATAGGACACACCAGGTTTTGTCTCGGTTGAGAGAACCGTGTTGGCATTGTTCCTTGACTCTTGGTCAGACTGGGATATCGGAGTCTTTTTCAGGGGCAGATACTCGTGGAAGCTGCCGGAGGAGATGGTTTCAAAGATGTTGCTGTCATCGTCCACGGCCTTTCCGCAAATGGTCTCTTCGGTGTAGTAGTAGCCGTGGTTGTGGGGAATCTGTCCGGTGAACAGCTTCATACGTGCTGTGGCACCAGAACAATTACCCAATCCAAAGGCGACAATGCGCTGCAACTTGGGCCATAGTGCCTTGGCCAGAGGCTCGTCAGACTCGAAGGCACGTTCCACCTCCTTGGCTCTAAGGGCATCGGTTTCACGGAGATCTGCCAACAAATCCTGACGGTCGGCCATGATATAGTCGAACATGTCAGCCACACGTCGTGTGTCAAGTGCAACAATCTGGTCTATATCGCGGTCGAGTAGGGCATAGCGGCAGATGGTGTGCATCTCCTGACGTGGCTCGGTCTTGAAGAACGAGTCGTCAGGCATGGAGAACTCAGCACGGCGCTTGCCACGGGCGTAGTGGTAGTACCACATATATTTTTTTACCATCTGGCCCTCTAACGTCTCTACAGTACAACCGTCATTGGTCTGCTTTTGGCGAGGACCTACAATGGCCACAAGCAGGTTGTGATGACCGCTGAGCGTAGTGGCGAAGCACTCCATATAGGGGAGCAGATGGCTTTCTGTGCATGGTATGCGCTGGCCTTTGGCATTGATGAGGTATTGTCGCGTAGGTTCTGTGGTCAGAATGCCGCTCTCACCGATATTTGTCTGAAGTTCGAGAAGCCGCTTGTAGCTCGGATAGTCGGACAAAGGCACCTGCTGCTGATAGTCGGCCAGCGTCTCAATCTGGTCGAAATGGTAGTAACGGCCATAGTCGGTATTCATGTTGCTGCGTAGGTTCTTAATCATGGTGCTCCAACCGTTCAAAGCATCTTTCAGCATGGGGCTTGACATGGGGTCGTCAGGATTGGCCAGAACCTCACGCGGCAAATGATAGTTTAAGTAGCACTCCTCGGGAGTATGAAGTTTTGAAGGCGTCAGCTTTCTCAATTTCTTGAGATACGGTTGAGCTATTCCGCTCAACTCACGGCGCTGTTCCAGCGTCAGGTCGGAGGCTAAGTAGTACTGCGTCAACAGGATGAAGAACGTCTGGGCGGTGTCGTTAATGTCGATGCCTACCGACTCGAGGTTGTCGAACGTCTTGGCTGCGGAAGTAAAACACTCATGCAATTCTTCATAGGACTTCTTTTTGTTTTGGACTATGGAACTGCCATTGATGAAATAGTGATAGCCGATGAACTGCGGCAAATAGCACACACGGTCAGCTTTCATCAGGCATAAGGCTGTGTGCCAGGCGTCCTCGAGCCAGAGAATGTCTTCAGGGCACTTGATGTCGTGCTTGCGCAGGAAGGCCACGTCGAACAAACGAGACGTGGTGAAGCCCCAAAGGCCTGAGAACATTTTCTCCATGTCGTAGTGGTCATGGTCCATAACGATGCGCCAAGCTATCTGGTTCCACGCTACCTTCTCGGTGTGAGGGTGCAGACTCTCTATTTCCAACTCGTACTCCCGACGGAAGGTTACCACTTGTGACTGGGTCTCAGCAATCTCACGGCAGGCCACTTCCAAACAATCGAGCGTGTAACTGTCGTCGCCGTCGAGGAAACCCACGTATGGCCCTGTCACGAATTGCAGACCATGGTTGCGCGGCATGGCAGGAGAGTGAATGCCGTCGTTCAGCTCCTTGATAATGACGTTCTTGTCGTCCTTGAACAAATCTGTCAGCAGAGGCAAGTAGAGCGGCTTGCAATTGTGAACCACGATGACCCACTCGATATTCTCGAACCCGATGGTCTGGCAACGCATGCTTTCGATGCACTTATTGAACATGGCCATATCCACGTTGTGGAACGGCGTAACAACAGATACCTTGTACATATTTTATAAAGTTCCTTTGAAATATTCTATTGTCTTTTCTAATCCTTCATCGAGGGGAACTGTTGGTGCCCAGTCGAGTTTTTCCTTGGCCAGAGAGATGTCAGGCCGACGCATCTTCGGGTCGTCAGAGGGCAATGGGCGGAACACAATCTTGCTCTTTGAGCCAGTCATAGCTATCACCTTCTCGGCAAGTTCCAACATGGTGAATTCACCAGGATTGCCGATATTCACCGGTCCAAGAAAATCGTCGCCGCTATTCATCATGCGTATCATCCCCTCTATCAGGTCTGAGACATATTGAAACGAACGGGTTTGATGTCCGTCGCCATAGATGGTGATATCCTCTCCACGAAGTGCCTGCATGATAAAGTTGGATACGACACGCCCATCATGTTGCGCCATGCGTGGTCCATAGGTGTTGAAGATGCGGATGACCTTGATGCGAACGTTATGCTGACGATGGTAGTCGAAGAACATTGTCTCGGCACAACGCTTTCCCTCGTCGTAACACGAACGTATACCGATGGTATTTACATTGCCCCAATAGCTCTCAGGCTGTGGATGGACTGAAGGATCGCCATACACTTCACTTGTTGAGGTTTGCAGAATTTTACACTTCGTCCTGCGAGCCAGTCCCAACATGTGATAGGCTCCAAATACGGATGTCTTGGTGGTCTGGATAGGGTCGTTTTGGTAATAAACCGGCGATGCGGGGCATGCGAGGTTGTATATCTCGTCGACCTCGGCCCAGTAAGGCTGGCACACATCATGCCTTACGATTTCGAAGTTAGGTCGTCCTATCAGGTGCCATACATTCTCTTTTGACCCAGTGTAGAAGTTGTCAAGACAAATCACGTCGTTGCCTTCATTCACCAAACGTTCACAAAGATGGGAGCCGATAAAGCCTGCACCACCAGTTACTAAAATACGTTTCATCATTTTTTATTATCGTTTTAGGGTTAAGCAATTGTTTTCATATGTTCCGATATACATGTATATTGGCCTACCTGCGTCTGCCAAGGCGACCGGGACCGCCCATGCCACCAGTACCAATAGGTCGGCCGGGTCCACTTATACCTCCGGGATTCTCAGGGTGATTGGGGTGCTCAGGGACAACGGGGTGCTCAGGGACAACGGGGTGTTCTGGGGTTGCAGGATGTTCAGGGGCAACGGGGTGTTCAGGACCAACTGGATGATCTGGGTGATTGGGATGGTCAGGACCGACGGGATGTTCAGGACCGACAGGATGATCAGGGTGATTGGGATGGTCAGGACCGACAGGATGATCAGGACCACCATGAGGTGCCGGACCGTGATGATGATCTGGACCTGCAGGTTTGTGTGGGATACGGCCTGCATAGAAATCTACAGGTTTGTGATTGTTTCCACCCACGTAGGTTACAAAGACTGTCGGAGGGGCAAAGAAGAAAACGTCTCTCATGTAGTGAGTGTACACGAGGAATACCCAGGCATCTGCCTCCCATCCTACTGGGCGATAGAAGTATTCGATGTCCAAGAACTTCTCGTATTGCCAAGGTGAAAGCACAAGGCGGAGGTCTGCGTTGCGGCGGTCCCACCAGACACCGAAGAGATCATTGTGATCGTTCAGGCACAACATGTAATCGAGGTTAATCTCATATACGGCATCATACTGTTCTGCGGTGAGGTTCAGCTCGTGAGCCATCTTGTCGCTCAAAAAGAGAGCTTCGCTTTTTGCTTCATTGTAGCTCATTGCGTTAGCAGAGATGGTTATGAGCATCATTAGCACCATCATCATCGTTCTTTTCATTTTTAAACATTTTTCTTTCATATTCTTCTTATTTTTAGTTATAGTCTTCTGTTTACGGAGTCGATAATGCTTACAAAGTTATAACTTATTTATGAATTATCAAACATAAAATGACTAATTTAACGAAAATTCCTCGATTTTTTTTCGTAACTTTGGCGGCGATAACTAAATAATTGTATAAAGTCATGAATAAATTATTTGCATTTTTGTTTTTGAGTATGCTGTGCATCCTGAGTGTGGCACAACCAGTTAGAGAAAAACCGATTAAGAACCCAATGCTGTGGGCTGATGTACCAGATCCTGATGTTATCCGCGTGGGTGATACTTTCTATTTGGTGAGCACAACAATGCACCTGATGCCTGGTGCGCCTGTGATGGCGTCGAAAGATTTGAAGAACTGGGAGACGGTGGGCTATATTTTCGACAAACTGACTGATTCGCCCAAATATGACTTGTCGTTTTCGCTGCCTCTGGAAGCGCAGAAAGGCGAAGGCGTGGGAACGGTGTATGGACGCGGCCAGTGGGCTACGTCTCTGAAGTTTCATGACGGCAAGTTTTGGGCATTGTTGGCTCCTAATGAGCAGGGACCGATGGGCGATACCTACATTTTTACAGCGCCTAAGGCTGAAGGTCCTTGGACTATCCACTCCCGCCTGCGTCACTTTCACGACGCGACATTGTTCTTCGATGATGACGGAACGCCTTATGTGTTCTTCGGGACAGGCGAGGTGTGTCAGTTGACACGCGACATGAAGGGTGTTGTCGAGGGTAGTCTGCGCCATTATTTTCAGCGTGAAGAGGAAGAACGTGGCTTGCTGGAAGGAACTCGTGTCATCAAGCATAACGGCACATATTATGCCATGCTCATCAGCCATTCATTTGGCAATGGCTTGAATCGTCGTGAGGTATGCTACCGTACGAAAGACCTGAATGGCAAATGGGAGAAGAACGTTATTTTGGAGAGTCCTTTTGGTGGCTTCAGCTATTTGGCACAAGGTACTATCGTTGATACCGAGGAGGGCGACTGGTATGGAATCATGTTCCAGGATCGTGGTGGCGTGGGTCGCGTATTGACGCTGTCACCTGTGCGTTGGATTGACGGTTGGCCGATGTTGGGTGACGAGAACTACAAAGTTCCCGATGTGATGCGGCCATATAAGAGTGGTCAGCCCGTCAAGCACATCGTTTTGCCTGATGAATTCGACGACACGAAGCTTGGACTGCATTGGCAATGGAACCACAACCCGGTGGATAAGGCTTGGAGCTTGACCGAAAAATCTGGATTTTTACGACTGAAGACGAGTCGTGTGGTTCCCAATCTCTATCTGGCTCCCAATACGCTGACTCAGCGCATGGAAGGTCCTGCATGTAGCGGCTATATCTGCATGGATTTGTCGAAGATGGCTAATGGAGACTGCGCTGGTCTCGCGGCCTTCAACGGTGATAGCGGTGTGTTGACGGTGAAGAAGAAGGGGAAGACTTTGACATTGGAGATGAGTGAGCAGAAGGTGAGTCTGACTGAACGTGAGAAAGCTGTGACAAAGGTTGAAGAAAATGTTGTCGAAAAGGTTGACTTAACCAAGCTTGTCAATGCAAAGCAGCCCAAAATTTGGTTGCGCATCGATGGAGATTTCCGTCCAGGCCAGCGTGGTGGACATGATGCTGCCAACTTCTTCTATAGTCTTGACGGTGAGCAATGGACGCAGATAGGAACGAAAAACTACCGCATGGTGTTCGACTATCGCCGCTTCTTCATGGGTACCAAGTTTGGCATCTTCAACTATGCTACAAAGAAAGTTGGAGGTTATGTCGATGTGGATTACTTCAGATATAGCTGTGAGGAGAAATGAAACAAAACGGGCAGTACTCACTGGCGATATCTACGGAGCCTTTCAGACAATGGAAGGGCTGCGTAGGTACGCCATTCTGTACAGCCGTTAGGATGGCGATTCAGGTAGTCAAGGTCATCCATGTGGGCATAGGCTTCCATCTCGAACGGGTTGAGCCGATAACCTGCATTCTTGAGGTGACGGCAATAGCGTGATGCCTTGAGCCAGTAGACGAAATATAGCCAGTAGAAGCAGAGCCACGAATCGTGTGTGCTGCGAGCTTGATAGAGATGAATCATCTCATGG
Organism: Prevotella sp.; assembly: GCA_017474925.1. Lineage (GTDB taxonomy): Bacteria > Bacteroidota > Bacteroidia > Bacteroidales > Bacteroidaceae > Prevotella. Next base: position 12,964 of record JAFVGN010000026.1, read on the forward strand.
TTTTTCATGGTATTGAACTGTTGGTTAATGGCATCAGCTTCCTGTTTGCTGTGAGTAATGATATGACCGAAGAATGTCAGTCCGTCGTATCCCTTGCGAATCCAGAAGGGCAGGGCAACGGCCGGCATATCGTGGGTGCGGCTAGGACGTGCGGCACGCAGCATCATTGGAATTACGAGAAATGGGTTGGACTTCATACTGAAGATAGGGTGTATTGTGCTACAAAATCGTCCTCGGAGAGTATGGGTATGCCCAGCTGCTGGGCTTTTTTATTCTTACCCGAGGTGGAAGTGACATCATTATTAATAAGGAACGATGTGCTTCCGCTGACGGCAGAAGCAACCTTACCACCTTGCGACTCAATATAACTCTTCAGCTCATTGCGATTCTTATAGTGGTGTACTTCACCGGTAATAACGAAAGTGAGACCTTGACAAAGAGTTCCTGATGGCGTTATGTCGGGTGTCGTGACCTGTAGGTGAGACAACAGGTGCTGGTATCGGACATAGTTGTCTGCGTCGCGGAACCAGCTGACAAACTGCGCGGATTTTTCTGGACCAATACCGGGAATGTGGGCGAATACATCCTGTGGATCAGGTTGTGGGTCGAATAGGTCAGCGCCTTGCTTTCTGGCTATAGTCACCAATTGTTCAAGGGGATAGGCTGAGAGCAGACGGCGGCAGACATCCAGTCCGCATAATGGGATGTTGAGTGCAAAGAGTAGCCGGTGGGCCTCGACTTTGCGCGAACGATCGATACTGTTCATGATGTTGGATGCAGAGCGTTCACCAAATCCATCCATCAAGGCCAGTTGGCGGATATGGCTGCGTAGCGTGTAGAGGTCGGCATACTCAGAAACCCATCCCAGATTGATGAACTTAGCAAGGGTTTGTTCGGAAATTCCATCAATATTCATGCCTTCCTTGGACACAAAACGAGCAAACTTCTTGAGTTGCTTGGCTGGACATAATGGATTGGTGCAATGGAGGGTTTGGGTGCCACTAGCTTCGCTCTTGCTTACAACAGCTTCTGCATGGCAGACTGGGCACTGGCCGGGAACGTAGAAAGTGCCGATGCTTTGTGTAACAGCCACAACCTTGGGGATGATCTTGTTAGCCTTGATAACGCTGATTTGTGACCCAGGACCACCGATGCCAAGACGATAACACTCGCTGATATTACATAGAGAGGCTCTACGAACTGTAGTGCCTTCCAACTCGACCGGTTCAAATACTGCTACAGGCGAAATGGTGGAGGCTGCACACGACCATTCTATTTCCTTTAGCGTGGTTTGCGCCGTTTCGTCTTGCCACTTGAAAGCCAATCCGGCACGGGTGGCATGATGGCCTGTGACGCTGCCCGTTAAGGCATAGTCTGTATCGTCGAAACAGATGACAAGGCCATCGACAGGAAAAGGATTCTGCTTGGAGGTAACCTTTGTGGTAAAGGTATGGATGACAGAAGCCACAATATCATCGTCAGGGACTTCTATGTATTGGCGTTCGACTGTATTGAATCCGAGACTATCAAGCCAGGCCATACGATCACCCCACGAAGGCAGCTCGTGATCGGTATATACCAGGGTGAAGGGAATCCAGCGCAGACGACGTTCCATAATGTCCTGCGAATCTTTGACAGACAAGGAACCACTGGCCAGATTACGGGGATTGGCATAGTCTTCACCAGTCTCCATGAGATAGCGGTCGAAATCTTCGTAGGAAATGATTGCTTCACCCCGGATGACTACATGGCCGGAATCCTGTATGGTAGCAGGTATGCCGCTGATTGCCTTGTGCAGGTGGGTGATGTTGGTGCCTACATGTCCGTTGCCGCGGGTGACGATGCGCGACAGGCGTCCTTCGTCGTAAGTGACAACGAGGGTCAGTCCGTCGAGCTTCCAAGATATCCATATGGGATGATGGTCCGCCCATTTGACGAGCTCAGCAATCTGTTTGGTCTTCGCCAGCGACAATGCGGGGAATTCGTGTTCTTCCTTTTGACCCTGTGTGCTGTCTTCGCTGACTTTCTGCGTTGGAGAGTCGGGCAGGGTAGACCCTGTCTCTGTCTCGAGACGGCGTAACTCATCGAAACGCATGTCCCATTCATAGTCTGTCATCAGCTCTGTCCGTCCGTTGTAGTAGGCATCGCTGGCTTCGTTCAGCTCGTGGATGAGCTGTTGCATACGTAATATCTTGTCTTCTGCCATTGTCGGATTGATTTATCTCGGCAAAGATACGAAATGCCCGACAAAATACCAAATTTCTAACTGATTTATTTGGCTGTGACGAAAAAAATGGTTACATTTGCAGACGTTATTTTTATCTATCCATACGAAGATGCAAAAACTGTTTTTTCAACTGATACAAGTATCCATTGGCCAATTGGACTGTTTGGATCGTGGCCCGTCACCAGAAGAGTGGCATATGCTGTATGACTTATCGAAAAAGCACGGTCTTGTTACTACGTGCTATGATGGTGTAGTGCGCCTGTTTGATTTTGGATTGCGTGCCCCCCAGGACTTGAGTATTGACTGGATGGCCGAGACTGAGACAGAGTCAGAACAGCCTGGGGCAGTGGCTCTTGTTATCAGCAACACCTTGCGTCGCATGCTCTTCGACAGGTGGGTAGCCCGTAACGGCACATCCCTGTATCAGCGCAAGTCTCAACCACAGCAGTATACCCCTGGGGCAGGCCTTATCGTCAGACTGCTTCAGGCTTTCGAGGATTTCCATCAGGGAACGCTGACGCTGAATACAGTCGTGGATTGTTGTCTGCTGCTTCGTGAGATGGATGGAAAAATGCCTACTTTCCGCGATGGTTCCACTATACCGCAAATGCTCCAGACGTTCGGTATCTGGCGCTTCTCTCAGGCCATCATGTGGGTGACGGGCGAGGTGACAAGACTTGACGAACGGCTAATGCCTTGTAAAGCAAGTGCTTCTGGTGGCCGTTTCGTTTTAGACATACTGATGGCCGAGAAGGTCTCATTGATAACACGAGTAAAGAATCGCCTGTTGACGATGGTAAGATTTTAAATATGATTTCAATAGAATCTTTGCGTGTAGAATTCGGTATCAAACCTTTGTTTGCTGATGCGAGTTTCGTTGTAAATGACCGTGATCGCATAGCTTTGGTAGGTAAGAATGGTGCCGGCAAGTCTACATTGCTGAAAATACTTTGTGGACAGCAACAGCCAACATCGGGGACTGTGAGTGTTCCAAATGATACGCGTATAGGCTATTTGCCACAGGTCATGGTATTGCAGGATGACACTACAGTTAGACAGGAAGCCCAGAAAGCTTTTGCCGATGTGACCAAGATGAAAGAACGCTTGGAACAGCTGCAGCAACAGATGGCTGAGCGTACTGATTATGACAGTCAAGAATACATGGCGTTGGTAGACCGTTTCACTCAAGCACATGATCGCTACCTGATGATGGGAGCAGAGAACAAAGAGGCGGAATTGGAGCGTACGCTAACAGGATTAGGCTTTTCCAGGACTGACTTTGAACGCCCAACTAGTGAGTTCTCTGGAGGCTGGAGAATGCGAATAGAACTGGCAAAAATCCTGCTGCAATGTCCAGACGTGCTACTGCTTGACGAGCCTACAAACCATTTGGATATTGAGTCGATACAGTGGTTGGAACAATTTCTGGCACAGTCTGCCAGCGCCGTTGTCCTAGTTTCGCACGATAGGGCTTTTATCAATAATGTCTGCAACCGAACCCTTGAGATATCGTGCGGTCATGTCATCGACTACAAAGTCAAATATAACGAATACATGGTGTTGCGTCGTGAACGTCGTGAACAACAGTTACGTGCATACGAGAATCAGCAGAAGGAGATTGCTGATATGAAGGCGTTTATTGAACGTTTTCGCTATCAGGCTACCAAGGCAGTACAGGTGCAGCAGAAAGTGAAGCAGCTAGAGAAAATAGTACCTATTGAGGTGGACGAGGTCGACAATTCCGCTATGCATCTGAAATTTCCTCCGTGCTTGCGTTCTGGCGACTATCCTGTTATATGTGACGAGGTGCGCAAGGAGTATGCCCATGTGGTATTCGACCATGTCAACCTGACTATCAAACGTGGAGAGAAAGTTGCCTTTGTCGGAAAAAATGGTGAAGGAAAGTCGACCTTGGTGAAGTGCATTATGGGAGAAATACCGTTCGATGGTACTTTAAAGATAGGGCATAACGTGCAAATAGGATATTTCGCACAGAATCAGGCGCAACTACTGGACGAGAGCCTAACGGTTTTCCAGACTATCGACAACGTGGCCAAAGGTGAGATCCGTCTGCGCATCAATGACATCCTGGGAGCGTTCATGTTTGGTGGAGAAGCTTCCGACAAACGTGTCAAGGTGCTTAGCGGTGGCGAGCGAACGCGTTTGGCCATGATACGCTTGCTATTGGAACCGGTAAACTTACTGATTCTCGATGAGCCGACAAACCATCTGGACATGGCATCAAAAGATGTGCTGAAGGAGGCAATCAAGGCTTTCGATGGTACAGCAATCGTTGTAAGCCATGACCGAGAGTTTCTTGACGGACTGGTGACAAAGGTCTTTGAGTTCGGTGGTGGAAAGGTACGTGAGCATATTGGTGGAATATACGACTTTCTGCAGTCAAAAAAGATTTCCGAACTATCGGAACTGCAGAAAGTACAGGACACGAAGACCTCCCAGCCGAGTCAGAAATCGCTAGAGCGTCAGGAAACGCCAAAGAACCAAAGCTATGCTGAACACAAGGAACAACAGAAACTATTGCGCAAGGCAGAAAAGGCCGTAGAGGAGTCGGAACGCAAAATTAGCGACATGGAAAGCCGACTGAAGGAATTGGACGACTTGCTGATGATTCCAGAGAAAGCTGCAGACATGACATTGGTGACTGAATATACATCTACGAAGGCCATGCTGGACAAAGAAGTAGAACGCTGGGAACAGCTATCTGAACAACTGGAGCAATTATTGAACTAACAAAATATGTATGAACAATGAAAAAACTATGGATGATGATGGCATTAGCAATGACAACAATGTCGGTGCCAGCCCAACAACGCTCAGGTATCAGTTTAAACGACCTTGACACTAGCGTCAGACCTGCCGATGATTTCTATCAATACGCCTGTGGCGGATGGATGAAAGCCAACCCGCTGCCCCCTGCCTATTCGCGCTACGGCAGTTTCGACCGTCTGGGAGAGGACAACAAGAAGAGAATCAACGGTATTCTAAAAGAACTTCTTGAGAATACTTACCCACAAGGTAGCGTTGAACAGCAATTGAGCGACCTTTATAAGCTTGCAATGGACTCTGTACGACGTGAGAAAGACGGGGTGGAACCGGTTATGAGTTCCATCAAAAAACTGGAAGCAGCCAAGACGAAAGACCAGCTTTTTGCTATCCAGCTTGAGATGGCTCCGTATGGAGAGCAAGAGTTTTTCGGCAGCTATTTTGGCGCTGATGAAAAGAATGCAACCCAGAACATACTAAGTATCAACCAGTCGGGATTGACCCTGGGACAAAAAGACTACTATTTGGAAACCGACGAGGCAACCACAAAGATTCGCGAGGCATATAAGCAGTTTATCGTTCGCCTGTTCCAGCAGTTTGGATTTAAGAAGTCTGCTGCTCAAAAGAAGATGAATAACATCATGAAAGTTGAGACTGCATTAGCCAAAGTATCGAAGTCGCGTACTGAGTTGCGCGACCCCATTGCCAACTATCACAAGATGACTTTGGAGGAATTTAATGCAAAATATCCGCACTTCCAGCTGGAGAAGCAGGCCAATGCTTATGGCATTGGGACGCAATATATTCAGGAAATGGTAGTAGGACAGCCTGAATTCATGGCAGCTGCAGACCAACTGTTTGCTAACATGAAGGCTGATGTTTATCGCGACATCTTAGAATGGAGCGTGGTGAGTGGTGCAACGGGTTATCTGAACGATGCAGTCCGTGAGGTTAGCTTTGATTTCTACGGTAAGGTGTTTTCCGGCCGTCAGGAAGATTTCCCCTTGTGGCGCCGTGCCACAAACCAAGTGGAGGGAACCATGGGTGAGGCATTAGGCCGTATCTATGTCAAGAAGTATTTTCCCGCATCATCTAAGGAACGTATGAAGACCCTTGTGGAGAATCTTCGCATAGCCCTTGGCGAACGCATCGCTGCCCAGGATTGGATGGACGATTCGACAAAGGTGAACGCACTTCTGAAACTGAATACTTTCTATGTTAAGATAGGATATCCTGATAAGTGGATGGACATGTCAACCTTGAAGATTGACCCCCAAAAATCTTACTATGAAAACATGAAGGAATGTCAGCGATGGCACATCGCATGGCATTTAGACCATACAGTAGGAAAACCCGTTGACCGCGACCAATGGTACATGACTCCTCAGACGGTCAATGCCTACTATAACCCTACCACGAATGAAATTTGCTTTCCCGCTGGTATTCTGCAAGTTCCGTTCTTCGATCCTACAGCAGACAACGCATTCAACTATGGTGCCATAGGCGTTGTAATAGGACATGAGATGACACATGGTTTCGATGACCAAGGGCGCCGTTTCGACAAGGATGGAAATATGCATGACTGGTGGACGGAAAGTGATGGAAAAAACTTTATTTCTCGAACAGATGAATATGCCGATTTCTTCTCGAATATCAAAGTTCTTCCTGACCTCAATGCAAACGGTCGACTGACTCTGGGTGAAAATCTGGCTGACCATGGTGGACTGCAAGTGGCATGGTATGCATATAAGAATGCTACCAAGAGTAACCAGTTGCCAGTTATTGACGGACTGACTGCCGATCAGCGTTTCTTCCTGGCTTATGCAGGAGTCTGGGCTGGCAACATAACAGAGGCGGAAATCCGTAACCGCACGAAGAGCGATCCTCACTCACTTGGACGTTGGCGTGTCAATGGTGCTTTGCCACATATAGACATGTGGTATGACGCCTTTGGTGTGAAAGAGGGTGATAAAATGTTTATTCCGAAGTCAAAAAGACTGTCTCTCTGGTAAGAATATTAGCAAAATTGAAATAATTTGCCGTCGTAAATATAAATTTACGGCGGTTTTTTGTTGTGTTTAAAAATATTTTGTTAACTTTGCAACAATTATTACTAATCAGCAATATGGCAAACGACAATAATTCAGAATTAGATAGGACACAACGCACTATGCGGCCTCAAGAAAAACAACGTGAGCGTGTACTCGAACACGAGGAGCAGCCCATGCAGATGCAACAGCAACAACAGCAAGCAGAAGGCAAAGCGTGTCCCTTTTGTGGAACAATTAACGATCCGGAAGCAATGTTTTGTGCCCAATGTGGCCAGCCTATCAGCAAAGCAAACTGTCCCCATTGTGGAGCGGAAATAGATCCTGATACAGACTACTGCGAAACTTGCCATCATTATATCCGCAAGGACGTATGTTCATTTTGTGGTGCTCGACTCACGGGTAATGAAGCATATTGCCCGGAATGTGGAAGTCCCAGAGGCGGATTGGTGTGTCCAACATGTCACACGCTGAACGAATTTGCCTTCTGTAAGAAGTGTGGAACAGCCCTGACAGAAGAAGCAAAGAAGATGGTGAAGGAGCTGCAATACAATCCAGACTACAAAAGCCTGATGGAAATTGTGCAGGATTTTGCAAAGCTTGAAAACGCATTGCCGTATAATTCCGAACGAGACATAGTTCGCGAGCAGATGAACATCAAGCTCCGTGAAAGGGTGCTGACTCTGTTGGCTAGAGATGAAGGTGTAGAAAACCCTGTAATTCCTAAGCCTGAAAGTAAGCGCATGACCAAAGAGGAATTGGAAGAACAGCGTTCTGCTAAGATTAGAGTGCTGTCTACGATATTAGACCGTTTGGCAGTTCCTGCAGGAGCTTCACCGGCTAAGGCCCGCAATTATGCGATGGCAAGTAAACCCGTCGGAGTCCGTCTGGCATGGGTATGTAATTACAAACATGCCATGCACAGCAGTCCTTGCGGTTGTGCCAAGCCGCAATTAGGAGGCAAATGGGTTGTGTTAGGAAAAAATAATAATGGCGAAATTAGAGATGACAAATAATGCTATGGACGAAAACTCTATCAAGCAAGATTTAGAAAGAACAGCTGTCATAAATAAGCCGGAGGTTGCATCTGCGGATAACGGTGACTCCACCATAAGGCCTGACACTACAGATGCTACCTTGCGTCCTGACAACATGGATGCCACGATACGTCCGGAAAAACAATCTTCGCCCAACAAGGGAGGGGATGTGGAGTTTCTGCTCAAGGGACGGATTTATCATAACGTCAAGTGTCTTAGCGACAATTCCGGTGAAGCTCAAGTATTTTTGGTAGAAGGTGAGGAAGGAGAACGTGTATTGAAGATATATTATCCGAACTTCACCATCAAGAAGACTTTGATACGCATCATCCAAAACATGAACATGGAGATGATTGTCAAGGTTGAGGATTATGGCAAAACCTATATAGACGGCAAGAATCGTGACTACGAGCTGATGGAATATTTTCGTGGTGGAACGCTGGGAGAATATGACCTTGAAGGCGATTTCAACCAGTTCCGCCGTATTGCTCTACAGGCAGCAGCCGCTTTGGCATTATGCCATAATTGCAACATTATTCACAAGGATATCAAACCAGGTAATTTTTTCTTCCGCGACAAGACCCACAAGGAAATCGTGCTGGGTGATTTCGGAATTTCCAGCGTTTTGGACAATGACGAGAAAGTACATCGCACATCTCAGGCCCGCACGCCAGTTTACGCTGCTCCTGAGATGTATAACGACGTGATTGACGGCGAGGTGGAAATAACTCCTGCTGTTGACTTCTATTCTCTGGGTATCACCCTGATGACGCTTTGGCTTGGCGAGAATCCGCTTAGTCAGAATGAGCGCGTCATGATGCGCAAGAAGAACGAAGGCCGACTGCCCCGCATCAACGAGTTACCCGACCGTGTGAAAATGATTGTCCAGGGTCTGACATCAGTCAATCCTCAGACCAGATGGGGATACGACGAGGTGGAGCGCTGGTTCCTTGGAGAGAACGTAAAGGTCGACATGTCGTCACCCATCCTGAAATATCGAAGCTTTATTGTTGACCCAGAGCGCAATCTGGTGGCAGACAATGTACATGAGCTGATACCGATGTTGCTGGAGAACGAACGCCTTGCCATCAACTATCTTTATAACGGGCGTATTGCCGGTTGGTTGGAACAATGTGGTAATGTCAAGTTAAGTTCAGCCGTCAAGGATATTGTGGTGAATCGTTATCCTGCAGATCAAAAGGCAGGATTGATGTCCGCCGTCTATGCTATGGAGCCGACATATCCATATACAGACGTCCGGGGTAATCTTTGCGATGACGTGCATAGTGCAACCATCTCGGTGCTGAGCTATCAGGACGAATATATTCTGGCCTTGAGGAATCCTAACGACAGGCTCTACCTGTATTTGGAATACCATTCCAAGGCAGATGTCAATAGAATTCGTTCCTACTTCTCGCCTGACAGCAAGATGGACATGCGTATTGCCATCTTGAAACTAGCCTACGAAATAGATCCGGAAATACCATTCCTGGCAAAGTATCCGTCCTCAAATGTGGAAGAGATTATCCGCTCTTTTGGCTATGAAGATTGTTCTGATGATGACTGGTGCAGTCTGAGCGACGGACGATTCCTGTCTTGGATGTACAGTCATGAAGACCACATGGCATGTGAAGCATTGCGTATCATGACGGCCAACAAGAAACCTTCGCGTTCGCTGGGCTATAAGGTCCTCTATAATATAGACCGCGAGGCAGCTTTTGACTTAAAGAGCGCAGATACTCCTTACAAAGTTGGCGAAGTAATGCGACAGGACCTGATGGATTGGCAGGACCTGGATGAACAGGAATTTCGTCAGAGAATAGCAGATTACAACAGTCCTGACGGGCGCTTCTTCTATTTTGCGCAGTTGCATGGTTGGTATGAGCATATCAGTATGGCTCGTGCCTGCTTCGACATGAAGAGCGAAGAAAACAAGGAACGTTTAGGTGCATACGATCTTCGTACAGCAGCCTACCGGTTCTGTCGGTTGTTAGGTGTTACGCCCTATTACAAGCTTGAAGATGGAAAAGAACTGAAAACAGCTTACGACGTGGACGATTTAACTTATCGCCCGCAGTTGCTGACTGCCATGAAGCAAGGTTCATTAAGCCAGTGGTTGTCTGTATTTTATCATGAAGATCCCAACCAGGATTTTAGTGAACCTTATAGCTACGAGAGGAAGCTGGAGGAGTGGATTATCCGTCTTGGAGAAATGGACAAGGGACAGATTTATTACAAGCGGTATGGAACGGCAAAAGAAGAAACTGCACAGAAGTATGCACAAGTCCGTAAAGGATTCTATCGGGCTAAGGCGAAAGAGAACCGCTGGCGTATCATATTCTATTCTTTGTGTGGCTTATGGATTCTCTTGCTGTTAATTTGCGGAGTTTCGGGCCGTGAATATATATTCCGCCATTCGATGCTGACCATCGGTTTGCCAGTTGGTGGCATGACAGCAGTTATCGTTGGACTGCGGGCCTATTTCCGTGGCTACGGCTTTGTCATGTCATGTCTTTGGGGATTGTTGGGAATTCTATCCTCATGGATTCCTATTACCATTCTCAAAATGGTGAATGCCTCATATCCCAGCATGTTTGTCCCTGTTGCCATTATCTTAACTTTGATTTATATGGCTGTCTGCCATGTAACAGATTACCGTAGCGACTCCAAAGGTGACAACCAGTTGATTAATGAGGTCATGGAAGATGACATCAAGTCGACGTTGCTCGAACCCCTCTATTATACATTCAAGCAGAAGTCCTTCAAGTTCAAGGGATCCAAATTCGGTATGTTGGACGACGTAACCAATCAAGTGCGTTCTATCAGCGGTGAGTCTGTATTACATTATATATTATGGAGTATCATGGTGTTTATCTTGGTGCTGCAGATGATAGTTTTCAGTCCAAAACTGATGAACTACAATAACCCAGACTTTGATAACATGCGTGTAAGTCCGACAGAAGTTGTGAAACAATTACAAAAGGATGTAGAATAATATGATCTGTGAGCATTGTCATAAAGAAAATCGTTCGGTAGCAAAGTTCTGCAAATGGTGCGGCAAGCCCCTTGTTTCGCAGAATGTGCTTGACCGCATGATAGGTCTGAACGATGTTAAGCAGCAGTTGAAGACGATTGTTGACACCTATACCTATTTGCATTCGCGCAAGGACATTATGAAAGTCCGCCTGAGCGTCAATGCCATTATCATTGGTGAGACTGGTACGGGTAAGACTGCTTTAGCAGAGGTGATACGCGACTATTTCTATCAGCACAATATAATTGATAAGCCGAAGCTGACCATGGTGGATGCTGTGGACTATCAGCGTTTCGTAGACAAGTGGGACGACAATGTAAAGAAGGCAAAGGGTGGTATCCTGTTTTTTGACAATGTTCAGAAATTACTTCCGGACCGCTATTCAAATCAAGTTAATCCTCTTGACAAGTTGTTTGTCGAGATGGACAAATGGGATGAGAATCCTATTGTCATGATTTCCGGTCTGCCCAAGGGTTTGGATGATTTTCTGACGACAAACCCTGCGGCGCAAAACCGTTTTAAATACACATTCCGGCTTCCGACTCCAGGTTTTCAGGAATTGTGTGAGATTTGTAAGCAGGAACTCCGCACCAAGTATGGCATAGCCGCCTATACCCCAGAAGCCGATCATAAGCTGCAACGATTCTTCCAGTATCAGCTAAAGATTAAGGACGAAACTTTCGGCTTCGCTCATGTGGCAGTCAAAACAGCTGAAGACATCTTCACCTCGTTCATTAGCCGTGGCGCTAATGCTGTAATGGTAGAAGAGAGTGATATCCGCGGCTATGTACCTGAGGAACGTTCTTTAGAGGATATTCTCAGCGACCTTGACCAGTACATCGGTATGGACGAGGTGAAGAAAGCTGTTCGTGAGATTGCCTTTACTGTGTTCAATAATGTGCAACGTGCCCAGCGAGGTCTGGGAGAGCAGGAAAAGTCCGGCATCCATATCGTGCTGACAGGTAATCCCGGAACAGGCAAGACGACTATTGCGCGGAAACTTGGTGAGATATTGGAGGCTATCGGCTATCTGGACAGCGGTCATGTTGTGGAAGTTGACCGTTCCAAGATGGTTAGTCCCTATCAGGGTGAGACCCCTAAGGTAGTTGACCGCTTGTGCGATAAGGCCATAGGCGGCATCTTGTTTGTAGACGAAGCCTATACCTTGGCTCCCGTCAGCCAAAGTGGAGACCGTGACCAGCAAGGTGCACAGGCTTTGGAGCAGTTGATGAAACGCATGGAGGACGACCGTGGGAAATTTGTTGTTATAGCAGCCGGTTACCGTCAGGAGATGGACAATCTCTTCCGTATTAATCCTGGTGTACGAAGTCGATTCAGCTATTTCCTGAATATTGACGATTATACTCCTGTCCAGCTCTTTGATATTATGCAACTCTTTGCCAAGGAGAAGAAATATCAATTCACGAAAGAAGCGGAAGAGTTGGCAAAGAAGATGATCACGGAGCTTTATAATTCCCGTGAGAAAGATTTTGCAAACGGTCGGACTATGCGCCAGCTGTTCGACAAAATATGTGCCAAGCAGGCTGAACGTCTTCAGAAGGGCGACATGTCGGCTCTGACAAATGAACAGCTGATGACCATTGACGTTGCCGACATTCCATACGAGGCACCTAAGGCCGTAGACTATAGGGAGTGTCTGACAAAGCTTAATGGTATGGTTGGCTTGGCAGCTGTCAAGAAGGAAATCTCCAATCTTGCTGCCTTCCTGAATTTGCAGATACGTCGTGGAGAAACAAATACTTTCCAAGGCAAGCACTATGTCTTTACTGGTAACCCCGGAACAGGTAAGACAACCGTTGCACGTATCATGGCTGACGTGTTCCGCACGTTAGGAATCCTTTCGCGTGGACAGTTGATAGAAGCCGACCGAAGCAAGCTGGTAGCGGGCTATTCAGGACAGACGGCAATCAAGACCAATCAGCTGATAGACTCTGCCATGGGTGGTGTGTTGTTCATTGACGAAGCCTATACTCTAAAGTCGAGCGACAATGATAGTTTTGGCGGTGAAGCTATCGATACGCTTTTAAAGCGATTGGAGGATGACCGCGGGAAGTTTATCTGTATCGTGGCTGGTTATACAGACCAGATGCACGACTTTATCGATACCAACCCAGGTCTGAAGAGTCGCTTTACACAAACTATTCATTTCGACGATTACACACCAGACGAACTGACTGAGATATTCCTTAACCTTGCCAAAGGTAAGAATTTCACCGTGGATGAGGAGACCCGGGGAGCTGTTCACCGCCAGTTTGAACAACTGTATTTGCGTCGTGATAAGAATTTCGGAAATGCTCGTGAGGCGCGTCGCATTTTTGATCAGGCAGTTGAGAAACAGAGCCAGCGTCTGGTCAGCATGATGGGTAATCCTGACTTCAAGGATGATGACATGTACAAGATTACCACATCCGATATTGAAGTTACACAAAGCGAGAAGGCCCGTCCCCTTGACGAAGTACTTAACGAGCTTGACGACTTCATCGGTATGCGTTCGGTCAAGAATATGATTCGTCGCTTGGCTGTGCAGAGCATGTTTATGAAGCAGCGTGCTGCAGCAGGTGCCGGCAAGGTACAACAGATGGCTATGAATTTTGTTTTGACAGGTAATCCTGGAACAGGAAAGACCTCAATAGCCCGTAAGATGGGGGAGGTGCTGCAATCCATGGAGATTTTGCCTACAAACCGCGTCATCGAAGCAAGTCGCGCCACACTCGTAGGCAAGTACATGGGTGAGACACCTAAGATTGTTAACAACATGTGCGATAAGGCTATGGGTGGTATTCTGTTCATCGATGAAGCTTACACGCTCTCCTCGGAGAACGACCAGTATGGCAAGGAAGCTATTGACACTCTGATGAAGCGTATGGAGGACGACCGTGGAAAGTTTGTTGTCATTGCTGCCGGCTACAAAGACGAGATGGAGACTTTCCTTGCCGTTAATCCTGGTCTGGCCAGCAGATTCACACATAAGATGCATATTGACGACTATAATGAAGATGAGCTGCTCGCTATTTACAAGAAGATGGCAAGTAAGGACAATTACAAGTTGTCGCCAGAGGCTGAGTTTAAGCTGATGGATCTCATCTGCCGCAAGGTTATCAGTAAGAATGAGTCCTTCGGCAATGCCCGTGAAATGCGTAACATGCTAGATGCAACAATACAGCAACTCTCCATGCGTGTCAGTCAGATGTCACAGTCGGACATCACGCAAGAGACTTATCAATTGATTATGCCAGAAGATATTAAAGAATAACTATGATTATTTGTCCAAGTTGTAAAGAAGAGATAGAAGACGATTCCCACTATTGTGACCAGTGTGGACAGGAACTTGTTTATTGCAGTAACTGCGGGCGTGTCGGAATGGGACGCCGTTGTACTTATTGCGGTGGATTGATGATTAGTGCAGAAGAGATTCATCAACAGCGTATTGCACCCAAGAAAGATTCGCCTTCCGACTTTTCCAGCCTTGCATTTACTTCTGTTAACGACCGAATGCAGACTAATAACCCTGCGGGTCCGAACATGCCAGGCAGAAACGGCATTCCTACGCTGACACTTTATAATCCTAGTCTTGACATTAGGATTGTAGGTATCAATGGTGCCATCATCGGCCGTCGTCAGGGACCATATGCCCAGATGTTTGACGGCAATAAGTATATTTCGGGCGTTCACGCCCAGCTCATCTACAAGCTTGATAGCGGCTGGTGTATCATCGACAAGCACTCGTCAAATGGAACCAAACTGAATCAGCGTGATTTGTTGCCAGATGTCCCCATGTCCATCAAGAGTGGTGATATTGTAACATTGGCCAATATCAATTTGCAGGTGACTATCAATTAGAGAAAAGATAATAGGGATAATAACAGATATGAGCAGAATTATGTTAACGGCTGCAAGCCGTGTCGGATGTATTAGAAGCAACAATGAGGATATGATCCTCGCCTACGATAAATTTGTACGAAGTGATTTATATCGTACAGAATTCATGACAGAAAATGTTGATCGTTTTGCCATTGCCTTAGCTGACGGTATGGGGGGACATAATGCTGGCGAGGTTGCCAGCTCCGATGTCCTGACAAATCTTCATTTTTTCCTGAACGACCTGCCACGAGGCCTTGCCTCTGGTGAATTTTGTGAAATGATGACCGAATGGCTCCAGTCTGTCAATCAGATTATTGACTCGAAA
Organism: Prevotella sp.; assembly: GCA_017474925.1. Taxonomy (GTDB): domain Bacteria; phylum Bacteroidota; class Bacteroidia; order Bacteroidales; family Bacteroidaceae; genus Prevotella. The sequence goes on from JAFVGN010000026.1 coordinate 28,301, forward strand.
GGCCATGTCAATCCTAATATGTCTGAAATGGGAACGACCTTGGTTGGTGTCATATTCTATAATAACAAATATTATTGGATGAATTGCGGTGACAGTCGTTTGTACCGTTTCCGCAACGGCTGTCTTTCCCAGATAACCACCGACCACTCGATGAACAACATCAAAGGGGAGAAAAAGCATTCGAACATCCTTACCAATTGCATTGGTGCTGGATGCAGGCACTCTTATATGGATTTATTTGAATTTACCGATGATTTCCTGTCGGGCGACGTCTATCTGGTTTGCTCTGATGGCTTGAACGATATGATTAGCGACAATAACATCTGTTCTTTGTTGGCGGAAGGCTGTTCTGCCAATGATTTATGCGAAGCTGCCATTACAGCAGGTGGTTACGATAATGTGTCAGTATGTGTTTTTAATGTGGAATAAGCTATGCCTTTAAGATTACCTGACAAACTTCCTGCCATAGAGCTGCTGAAGCACGAGAACATTTTTGTAATGGATGATTCGCGTGCCCACATGCAGGACATACGTCCGTTGAAGATTGCTATTCTTAACCTCATGCCGCTCAAAATAACGACAGAGACAGATTTGATACGTCTGCTTTCCAACACTCCGCTACAGTTGGAAATCAGTTTTATGAAACTCAAGAGTCATACGCCGAAGAATACTCCCATTGAGCACATGATGATGTTCTATCGCGACTTTGAGCAGATGCGTCTGGAGAAATACGATGGTATGATTATTACCGGTGCTCCCGTTGAGACTCTTGATTTTGAGAAAGTCAACTATTGGCAGGAAATGAAAGAAATATTTGAATGGGCCCGCACGCACGTTACAAGTACCTTATATATATGTTGGGCGGCTCAGGCCGGTCTCTATTATTATTATGGTATTCCCAAGTATCCGTTGCCCAAGAAAATGTTTGGAGTGTTCCCACAGTATCCTATGGAACCTCAGTTGCCTATTTTCCGTGGTTTCGACGATGTGTTCCAGATGCCCCACAGCCGGCATACAGAAATACATCGGGAAGATATTCTGGCTCATCCAGACTTGACATTGATAGCCGAGTCGCCTGACTCCGGTGTTTCTATGGTGATGGCCCGCAATGGTCGTGAGTTCTTTATCACGGGACATCTGGAGTACGCTCCCAATACCCTTGACAACGAATATAAACGTGACAGGGGTATTCGTGACGATGTGGAACTGCCCAAGAACTATTATCTTGACAACAACCCAGACAATATGCCGATGGTTAGCTGGCGCGCTCATGCCAACTTGCTTTATAGTAACTGGATTAACTATTACGTCTATCAGGAAACACCTTACGATATTAATCAGATTCAATGATATCATTAGAGCTGCTTGCACCTGCAAAGAATCTTGAATGTGGCATTGCTGCAGTTGACCACGGTGCCGATGCCGTATATATTGGTGCCGAACGATTTGGAGCCCGTGCTATAGCAGGAAACACCCTTGAGGATATCCAACAACTCTGCCGCTATGCTCACCAGTTTGCTGTCAAGGTATACGTGACTGTCAATACTATCATCTATGATGATGAGTTGACGGCGACAGAACAGTTGATTCACCAGCTCTATGATATAGGTGTCGATGCTATACTGGTGCAGGATATGGGCATTTTGCGGATGAATCTTCCACCCATAGCCCTTCATGCTTCCACACAGACTGACAATCGTAGTGCCGACAAGGTCCGATGGCTGCGTGATGTCGGCTTCCGTCGGGCGGTATTGGCTCGTGAGCTCTCGGTCGATGAGATAGCAGACATACATGCTCAAGTACCAGACATGCCTTTAGAGGTTTTCGTCCATGGTGCTCTTTGTGTCAGCTATAGTGGTCTCTGTTATGCATCGCAGCATTGTTTTGGCCGTTCTGCCAATAGAGGGACGTGTGCACAGTTCTGCCGTATGAAGTTTGATCTGCTTGATGCTGATGGTCATGTCTTGGAACAGCAACGTCATCTTCTATCCCTGAAAGACCTGAACCAGATAGACCATTTGGAAGAACTTATCAAGGCAGGAGCGAGCTCTTTCAAGATAGAAGGTCGTCTGAAGGACGCTTTTTATGTCAAGAATGTGGTTGCTGCGTATAACCAGCGCCTCAACAGTATCATCAGCCGTCATCCCAATCAATATTGCCGTGCATCAAAAGGTCACGTCGTCTATTCCTTCACACCCCGTTTGGAGAAGACTTTCAATCGTGGCTTTACGACCTATTTCCTGCATGGGCGTCAACCGGATATCTTTTCGCCTGATACGCCTAAGGCCATGGGAGAATATGTCGGTAAGGTGAAAGAAATACGTCGCGATTCGTTTAACGTTGCTGGTACGGCTTCGTTTGCCAATGGCGACGGACTATGCTTCATCAATCAGGATCGTGAACTGGAAGGCTTCCGTGTCAACCGTGCTGAGGGCAATCGGCTCTATCCCTATAAGATGCCAGCCCATTTGCGGCCAGGACAGGCATTATATCGTAATAATGATCAGGAGTTTGAGCGTCTTCTTTCACGTTCAAGTGCAGAGCGTAAAATTCCTATAACCATGCGGCTGTCAACCGTTGACAATGGTTTTTCCTTGAGTTGTGGTGATGTTTCTGTTGCCGTCGAGTGCCATCATCAGCAAGCAGAAAAGCCCCCTCGCGACAATATAGTCCGCCAACTGTCAAAGCTGGGTGGGACATCTTATGAGTGTGAGGAGGTGGAATTGGCTGATGATTTCAACTATTTCATTCCGAGCAGCGTGTTGGCTGAGTTACGCCGTCAGCTTGTATCACGTCTGTCTGAGTCTCAACGAAGGCCGGCCGCAGAATCGTACACAACAGATCGGTTCGTTTCTCCGCCTTCCTATTCTTCTCCTTACCTCTATAACATAGCCAACCGGTTGGCTTCCGAGTTCTATGGTATGAAGGAGACAGCCTATGAACTGAAGGGTGGACGAGGGCCTGTCATGCAATGTCGCCATTGTCTGCGCTATTCGTTAGGTTATTGTGTGAAGCATGGCGGACGTAAACCCCTGTGGCATGAACCGCTCCGCTTGCGTCTGGGTGACGGACGCCTGTTCCCGCTTGAGTTCGATTGTAAACATTGTCAGATGAATGTCTATGCTGAAGATTAAATATGTCATCCTGTTCGTTGTAAGCACGCTACTGACGGCGTGTTATAATCACCGTCAGCGGACTCCTGATGCCTGGGACCTTTCCAAACAGCAGATAGACTCCATATCTTTCTTTACGACTCACCATTATTCTCAGAATTACAACTTTGTCGTTTCAGCTTCCAGCTTGCCGCTTTCTGACGAATTACCCGAAATGGCCTTTGACACCCTCTACGTAACTCGTGGCGAGCGTATTGTCGTTGCTGAAATAACGACAGTACCAACAGATACCATTGACTCCGTATGGGTGAAGGTTGCCCGAGATCAGATAACACAAGGTTGGATACGTGAAAGCGAACTGCTTCAGGGTGTTTCACCTGACGACCCTATTTCTCAGTTTATAGACTTCTTTTCCAATACCCATCTGCTTATCTTCCTTGCCTTTTGTACTGTCGTTGGAAGTGCGTATGCCATGCGTCGCCTGATGCGTCGTAAGGCTGACATCGTCCACTTCAATGACATTGACTCCTTCTACCCGACGTTACTCTGCCTATTGGTTGCCTCTTCTGCAACGCTTTATGCCACTATTCAGATGTATGCTCCTGAGTCGTGGCGACATTTCTACTACCATCCGTCGCTCAATCCTTTTGCGCTACCCAAGCACTTAGGCTTTTTCGTTGCTTCCGTGTGGGCTATCATCATTGTTGCGTTGGCGGCCATCGACGATGTACGTCACCATCTTTCCGGGGCTGATGCGATACTCTATCTTGCAGGATTGGCTGCGATTTGTGCTGTCGACTATGTCGTTTTCAGCATTTTCACCTTATATTATATAGGCTATCTGCTACTGCTGGCATATGTGTGCTATGCTTTATGGCGCTATTTCCGTTATGCACATCATCCCTACACCTGCGGTTCTTGTGGTGCACGTCTTCGTCATAAAGGGCAATGTCCCCATTGCGGCAAGGAAAATGTCTAATTGATTTGCCGTTGCAGGAAGAATGATTGCGACTTGAGGAAATAAAGGGCCACACCTGTAGCATTGACTGCTGCCACAGTCCAGAAGGCGGCAGTATAGCCAAAGTTCTCGGCAATGATACCGCCCATCAGTATCCCAAGTCCCATGCCTACATCCCATGAAATCAGTATGGTGGAATTGGCTGTTCCCCGCTCGTTGTGGTGAGCCATCGAAATCATCATGTTCTGGAATGCAGGCCACATGTGCCCGTTACCCAGCCCGATGAGCAAGGCCGAACAATAGTAGCCAGTCATGGTGGGATAGGCTATGAAGAGCGTATAGCCGACAAGCGAGATGAGCATGCCCTCGGCAGCATTATGGGTCAGTCTTCCCTGGCGTAGTGCCTTGCCGCCTTGCAGGCGTGACAATATAAGGCCTATTGAACACAGCATGAACCACGTCCCTGTACCGCCAGTAATGCCGAGTACTTGCTTGCCATAGATAGCCAGATAGTTGCTCAGCACACCAAAACAGAAACCGAAGAACACCATGTTGAAGCCTATCAGCCAACCTCTTTTCAGGAAGAAGCGGTCTAATGAAATAGCCCGTTTGTTATTCATGACTTGCTTGTTCTCCAAAGTCACCGTAGCGTCGACTATGAGACCAAAGGTGGCAATGGCAAAGGCCAGCCAGAAAAGCAGTTCGAAATTGTGGAATTGTGAATAAATAAAGATGGCAAACGTTGGCGAAATAGCCATTGCCAAGTTGTTGGACAATCCATAGTAGCCGATACCCTCGTTGCGTCTTGATGACGGTAGCACGTCAATGGCTACCGTTGAGTTGGCTACGGTTACGGCTCCGAAAGGTCCTCCATGTAATGTGCGTATGATGGTAAAGAGCAGTAATGACGACGCAGCCAGATAGCCTGCAAAGAAAATGGCAAATGCGGCGTATGCGATGAGCAGAACCGTCTTGCGGGGAAAGGAATCGACAAAATAGCCGCTGAATGGTCTGAGCAACAGCGCAGTTATGGTATAGCCCGAGAGAACCAGTCCGATGACGTCCTTTGTGGCGTCGAAGGTCTCATGCAGATAGAGCGGCAACAGGGGCGTTAGCAAATAGAAGGCGAAAAACAGCGCGAAATTAGCTGTCATCACCTTACAATAGTTCTTGTTCCACAGCCGTTCCATGAAGTGTCCTTTCCTGCTTGGCGAAGCCTCAGAATTGCCTCAACGCACTCAGGAGCTCCTGATTTTCCGTACGTGTGCCAACTGTTATTCGCAGGCAGTTGTTGCAGAGCTTCACACGCGTACGATTGCGTACAATGATTCCCCTGTCAACCAGATAGTCGTAGATCTTCTGTGCATCAGTCATCAGGGCCAGGAAGAAGTTCGCATCCGTCTTATACACCTGTTTGCAGATGGGCAGTTCCGTGAAGGCCTGAACAAGATAGCTACGCTCCGTCAGTAATATCTTCACGTATTTGTCAATTTCGAACGGGTCCTTCAGCATTTCCATAGCTTGCTGCTGGGTCAGCATGTTGACATTGTAGGGGTATTTTACCTTGTTGTATATTTGGATCATCTCTTTTGAGGCGAAAGCCATACCCAGACGGATGGCTGCCGAACCCCACGCCTTCGACATGGTTTGCAAAATAACGAGGTTGGGATATTTGGTCAGCTCCTGACGCATAGACAGCTGCTGGGCAAAGTCGATATACGCTTCGTCTACGATGACAATTCCTTCAAATCCTTCTATGACCTTCAGTATCTCGTTGCGGTTCATCGAATTACCCGTCGGATTGTTGGGCGAGCAAATCCAAATGAGCTTCGTGTGCTGGTCACACGCAGCCAAAAGCCTGTCAGCCTGGAATTCATAGTTCTCGTCCAGCAGGACAGGGCGGTATTCCACGTTGTTGATGTCGGCACACACCTTGTACATGCCATAAGTCGGCTCAATGGCGACCACATTGTCGCGCCCAGGCTCACAGAATATGCGATAGGGCAGGTCAATGGCTTCATCGCTGCCGTTACCCAGGAAAATATTCTCCGCAGGTACCCCCTTCACCTTCTCCAGCATCTTCTTCAAGTCACGCTGTAGCGGGTCAGGGTATCGGTTGTAGGGTGCGTTATAGGGGTTCTCGTTGGCATCCAGGAATACGTGAGCCTCTTTGCCTGAATATTCATCTCTTGCGCTGCTGTATGGAGCCAAATTCCATATATTGGGACGTACTAATTGTTGTAACGGCTTCATCGGTATCTTTATTTCTTGATAGAATTAATTCTTACTGTCATTGCATTCTTGTGGGCATCCAGCTGTTCTGCCTCTGCCATCAGCTCCACGGCATGGCCGATGTGCTGTATACCTTCTTCCGTCAGGTGCTGGAAGGTAATCTTCCTGCAATAGGAATCCAGGTTGACGCCATTGTAGGCTGTAGCATAGCCATGTGTCGGCAGCGTATGGTTGGTACCGCTGGCATAGTCGCCCGCACTCTCGCAGGCGTATGCTCCGAGGAACACACTACCGGCATTGACAACACGCTCAGCCAGCTGTTCGTAGTCCGTGGTTTGAATGACCAGATGCTCTGGGGCATAAAGGTTGGTCAGCGCCATCATCTCGTCTTTGTCCCTTACCAGCACATAGCAACTGTTCTCCAATGCCTTGGCAGCTATTTCCTTACGAGGCAGCAACTCCAGCTGGCGGTCCAGTTCGGCATGCACCTCGTTCAGCTTCTCCTCATTAGTGGTGATGAAAAGCACTTGCGAGTCAATTCCGTGCTCTGCTTGTGACAGCAAGTCGGCGGCTACAAATTCAGCTCGTGCGGACTCGTCTGCCAGGACACACACTTCTGACGGACCGGCAGGCATGTCGATAGCAACCTCGTCCAGCGAGACGTGCTGCTTGGCAGCCATGACATATTGGTTGCCTGGACCGAAGATTTTGAATACCTTGGGTACTGATTGCGTGCCATAGGCCATGGCACCGATAGCCTGTACACCACCTATCTTGTATATCTTGCTCACTCCGGCAATACGTGCTGCCACCAGAATGGCAGGATTCACCTTGCCCTCTCTGTTAGGAGGGGTACAGAGTACTATTTCCTTACAACCGGCAATCTTGGCAGGAGCAGCCAGCATCAGTACTGTAGAGAAGAGTGGGGCAGTACCGCCAGGGATGTAAAGGCCTACACGCTCTATGGCAACGCTCTTCTGCCAGCAGGTCACTCCCTCCTGGGTCTTCACCTTCTGACCTACAAATCGTTGCGAGATGTGGAACACCTTGATATTGTGATGAGCCAGGATGATGGCATCGCGCAATTCGTTGGACACCAGCCCTTCTGCCTCGTCCAACTCCTGTTCGGTGACTAAAAGCGACTTGAGCTCAGCTTTGTCAAACTTCAGCTCGTACTCACGTACGGCTTCGTCGCCACGCTCCCTGACATCGGCCAGTACCGTAGCTACGGTTTCGTTCAGCATCGTCAGGTCCAACCGGGGACGTTCGACAATCTTGGCCCACTCCTCTTTGGCAGGATACTTGAAAATCTTCATATCTTATCAGTCTCCTTTGCTTCTTATAATATCATCTTCTCAATCGGAGTCACCAAGATGCCTTGTGCTCCCATCTCTTTCAGCTTCCCTATGATTTCCCAGAAACGTTTCTGGTCGAGTACCGTGTGTACTGAGCACCATTCCTTGTCAGCCAATGGTATGATAGTGGGGCTTTTCAGGCCTGGCAGCACGTTGATGATCTCCTGCAGGCGAGCCTTGGGAGCGTTCATGCGCACATACTTCTTGTCCTCGGCTTCCTTGACCGCCTTGAAACGGAACAGCATCTCGTCCAGCGTGGCCATCTTGTCGGAAGACAGTTGTTTGTTGCCAATGAGCAGCGCATCGCTTTGCATCACGATTTCAACTTCACGCAGGTTGTTCGACACCAAGGTTGAACCAGACGAGACAATATCGAAAATACCATCGGCCAGTCCGATGCCCGGGCTGATTTCCACGCTGCCAGTAATGACATGTATTTCACACTCTACACCCTTCTCCTGCATATACTTGCGAAGGATGTTAGGATACGACGTGGCAATCTTCTTGCCGTTAAACCAGTTGACACCTCTATACTCGATGTCTTTGGGAATGGCTAACGACAGACGGCACTTCGAGAAGCCCAGATGCGTAATGATGTCTGCATCCTCACCCCGTTCCACGAATTCGTTTTCGCCAACCACACCGATGTCAGCTACTCCGCTGGCTACTGATTGGGGAATGTCGTCGTCACGCAAATAAAGCACCTCCAACGGGAAGTTACTCGATTGTACCAGTAATGTGCGCTTTGAAGCGCTAACCTTGATGTCTGCTTCAGCGAGCAGATTCATGGTGTCGTCGAAAAGACGACCTTTCGATTGTACAGCAATTCTTAACATATTTCTTTTTACCTTATTTGCTATTTTATGATTCAGGGTGCAAAGGTAGTGAAAAATAGCGGCATTACAAAATATAAGGTGTCTTTTTTTGTAATACTCAGATTTTTATCAATTATCATACAATCATCACATTCCATAAGCCATTAGACATCTTCAGTCCCAGCCTTCTTCATCATAGTTCTCCATATATCGGCTCATGCCGTTGTCCTCCATATCATCCTCAGACGCAGGATCAAAGCCACGCATGTTATCATGCTCATGGGGAGGTCTGCTTTTCCCGTCTTAGGTATTGATGTTCCATTTTTCTTCTCTTTTATTTGGAGATTAAAACAGAATCTGTCCCTTTGTCATCCCAACAAGTCTCTCAATCTAACAAAGAAAAAAGGTGCTTTTTGACTTCCCCAAACTATTGCAGGAACATTATCCAAATCAAAGATGCGATATCTCAACGACTCATCAGTTCCGTTCTCCTTGCGAATTCTCAACATATAGTACGAAGGATGACTTACGTTAGGATAACCTTCAGCCAACAGGCGCTCTTTAGTCCATACATCATGCCTTGTTTTGACAATTTTCCTGATGTTGCCAGTCTCTTTTTCATCCCCCACAAAGAGCAAGAGATATTTTGCTTGCAAAATTGGGGAATTGGCAATCTTGTCAAGAGGGATGTTGTACCAGCAGTTCTCGAACGTCCAGTTACGTTTCTCATCGCTACCTGCTCTGGCCACCATGACGAGGTCATCAATCATGCCAGCCTTCTCGTCTTCTGGGATATATGCCAAAGTGCGTTGAGGTTTGGCCTTGGCTACATGACTCTCCGTAGTTGCCTTCTCCATCAATATTTTGTGCAGATGTTCCCTAAGCAGGCTGCCTTCTTGTTCTTTATTCACATTAGGCAGTAATGGGAAAGCTCCTATATTCACATCCTCAACACTTTTGCTATAGTATCGGTCTCTGACGCTTTTATCATCTCCACGACCAGGAAATAATATGTATCCACCTATTACTTCCTTCGACCGATACTTCTCTTGTTCCTTACTATAGTAGATTGGAAAATCCAAAGGGACTCGAGGGCTCTCGATTCGTCGTTGTTTGTCTCATTTTATCTTGTTTTTTATTTGTTGATTCAGAAATAATTCGTAATTTTGCAGCAGAATAGCAAAACGTTTAGAGTTATGACACAGATAGTATTGAATATTGAGGATGCAAGCCTTGTCCCAAGTTTGAAAAAGATTCTTGGGGCTATAAAAGGTGTGACCATTGATAAAATGATAACATCCTCTAAAGATGTTGAGGCTGAGAAAGCCTTCATTACTGAAACTATCACAAAAGGCTTCAATGAAGCTCAGGAAGGGCGATTCGCAGGTAAGAATCTGAAATCTCTTGATGCATTGGTTGAGGAACTTAGATCTGAAGCATAGTCTATGGTGACTTTCAACTATACTGAAGAATTCCTTCGTCAAGCCAAACGTTTGGCAAAACGCTATAACTCTCTTGCAGATGATATCAATGCGCTTCAATTTGAACTGATGGAGAATCCTGAGACAGGTGTCTCTTTGGGAGGTGGTAAACGCAAAATCCGTCTTGGTGTAAAGAGTAAAGGAGGAGGTAAACGAGGTGGGCTCAGGGTTATTACGCTGAATGTTGTCTTTGAAACAAACGATACATGCGTTAACCTGCTTACCATTTATGATAAAAAGGAGATACCCAACGTATCGGATCAGTACATTGACCAAATTATTAGGAACCTCTGATTTCGACACCTATGCAGACAAAGGGCGCGGCGGCATGATGGACTCTACGGCCATAGATCGGTGGAGGAAGAGAGTGAATAACCGCAAGACTGAGTCCGTTACGTTACAGTTGTTACAGATGCAAAAAAGAGATAATAGCTTCTTTTAATAGTTGTATAACTAATTAATAATCAGATAATTACATTATGTTTAACAGGAGCCTTGCCCCTTCAAAAAGCAATTGTAACAACTGTAACGTAACGCTCGGTCAATATGAATTATTATATTAAATAGTTGAGAATCAATGAAATACGATATTACAAAACCAACGGCACCCAAGATGCCGACCCTAGGAAAGGGCACAGAATGCATAAAATTGCTGCTCACACAGGCCTTAAAAACATGTTTTACCCCTGGTTCCGATGCTTTTCCCCCCCTCTTGGTGCACATGTCAGCGGCTCAGAATTTCTGTACCCAGACAATTCTTGGAAGGAGTTATGTGGTCTAATGGCCAACATTGTAGCCGATTCGGGCTGTAGTAAGGGCCAATTTTCATCTCTCGCGGAAGCTATTTGCCGTGATTTCCGTCAGCACAACAAGGCTGAAATGAAAAAACTGGTGGAATGGGCGAAACAGGTCAAGATCACCCCGCATGTCAAAACAGGGGCTATTGCCTGTGCAAAATGACCTTTGTGGGTCAATAACCAACCCTTATTCGCCAATAACCCTGCCTTATTGCGCAATAAGGCAGGGTTATTGAACTTTGGCTCTCTTTCTTTTGCCATTGCGGAAACCTTTATAGCGCAAGGCGCAAGCCTAGGGGCAGGGTGGGGGACGCAAGGACTACCAGCATTTTGAGCTGAAGGAGTAGGAAAATCAGCAGCGAGACTTTCCTTTTTTTTGAAGTGAGCGGAAGTTATTTGGGATTTTTTGTTTATCTTTGCAAACAAATTACTAAAACTTATGAATATGAAACAGAAAACAAACAAAGTCGTTTACGGTAAAATGAAGAAGACACTATCGTTCTATGCTATTTTGAGCGTTATCATCGTAACGGGTATGCTTGCCGGTTGCAAGGCAAAAACCAACGTCCGCGTCGACTATTCCGACAGGAGCAACTGGTTGCGGATGCCTGAAATAACAAAGGACGTCGATGCCATCTATATTTATCCCACGGAATATGCCGACGATTCCGAGGGGGCACCGATGTTCGCCGACATCAACGACAAGACGTTGAGAGAGTTGTGGGAAGAGGTCTATCAGATGCAAGGATCGGTTTACGAGGAATCTACCAATGTCTTCGCTCCATACTACAGACAGCTCAATATGGCTGCAGCGGCCAAAATGCCAAGCGAGGAACTTAATGCAGCATTCGGCAGCACGCCCAAGGAAGATGTGTTTGCCGCACTCGACTACTATTTTGAGAACGTGAATGGCGGCAGGCCTTTCATCCTCGCAAGTCATTCGCAGGGCTCGGTCATGCAGACCTTTGTACTTGCAGAATATATGAAGAAGCATCCAGATTATCTGAGGCGTATGATTGCAGCCTATGTGATCGGTTACTCGATTACCGAGGATTATCTGCAACAGAATCCACACCTCAAATTTGCTGAGGGAGCAGACGATACGGGCGTCATCATATCGTATAACACAGAAGGACCTGCTAACGAGGGTAAGGATAATATCGTTCTGCTGCCAGGTGCCATCAGCATTAATCCCCTGAACTGGAAACGAGATGAGACCTATGCATCGGCAGAAGAAAACCTGGGCGGTTACATCTATAACGAAAAGAGCGGGAAACTGGAGGTCGTTCCTAATGCTGCTGATGCACAGGTGAATCTGAAAAGGGGTGTTGTCGTTACCACGACCACGGCTATGGAACCCATACCTGCTGCTGTTTTCGGTCCTGCCAGCTTCCACAATGGTGACTATTCGCTTTATTACAACAACATCAAGGACAATGTGGCCAAGAGAATAGCGGCGTATATGTCGAAGGCAGAATAAACCGATTGAAGTATGATGAATATCAAAGCTCATAAGATGCCGAAATCATGGGGGAAGGGATTCCTCACCAGTGTTCTTGGCACCACGGTATCGATTATACTGACATTCGGAACGTCAGCATTGGTTGACAGCAAGCAGAAAGCAGACATCCAGCGGCAGACGGCAATGATGGTGATTCACGACATCGACGTGTGTGTCGATCAAATGGAGGAGATGGCCAAGGATGAAGAGGAAACGAACAATGCAGTCAAGTATATCCTGGCACATCTGGACCAGATAGCGTCATTGCCCAAGGATACACTTGAATTGGCGATGGATATGTTGACCGACTACTATGAAGACAACACCATCTTCGATGACGCCAAGGAGAATATTTTCAAGAGCAGCCAGGACATCTGGAGCAATCTGGACAACATGGCCTTCATTGATAATATGGAGAGATTCTATCGTGAAAGAAGGAAACTTGAGGGCTATATGGCGAATAACCCGGTTTTTGCCAAGCCTATCACCTTTGATGAATTTTGTCAGATCAGGATCAACTCTACGTCAAAAATCCACGAAGTTGACTTCGCTGCCCTCCTGAAAGAAAAACTGCAGGATCGCAAGGTGCGGTTTTGTATCGACTTTTCTGCAGTCCGGACAATGTCTTTGCGCGACTATGCGCAACGATGGAGAGACATCAGCGACCGAAACAAGTTCATCATGAATATCAGTGATGAGGAACTGGCCGAATATATCAAGAATAGCCAGCGTAGTGGAAGCTCAGTCAGTAAGCGTGACCTGATGGGGCAATGGGAATACAAGGCAAGCGGGTATCAAGACAATTTTTATGAATTCCTGGAGAATGATTCTTTCTGCAAAAAGATAATGGTGCATTATGCCCATCCAGTTTATAATGACGACATCGTGTTTTCCTATGTATCTACTGGAAAATGGAGTCTCAAGGACGACACGCTGTTTATGGTAAACGCTCCCCAATCTTTAGTAGTAGAATTAGACACATCGCGTATCAGTTACAGGCCGGAGATGCGTGATTCCGTAAGGCGTATAATCAGAGAGATGAACATTGCGGCATGGAAAGAATCACTACAGAAATCCATTGAAAGAAACAGAAGGGATACATTCCCCGTGACGACCAACAAGGCACATGACAAGATAGAAATGGTTATGAGCCGAGACAACGATGGTAGTGTAAAAAGCCGATACTTAAAGCGTGTCAAGGATAGTGACCTGTTAAATAAATAAGGAATACGCACGACGTACCTTCAGAGCGTTCTGGGGAACACGGGATATTAGAAGAGAATTTGATAAATAAAGTTAATTCTAATATATTTTATCACTAGTGTCTCTTAAAATTGTTTAAATTCAAAATTAAATAGTTCATGCACAACATTTTAGCTCTCCGACACCCTGTCCGGGTTTTGAAATGCATACCTTTGCATCCGATTCAAAATAGGAGCAGATATGCATATTGG
>JAFVGN010000027.1 GCA_017474925.1 Prevotella sp.
AATCGTCCCAGAATGTGTGCCATGAGCAGCGCTGACGTATGCCTTGGTGTCAGAGACGAAGGTGAACACCCTTTTCTTGTCCGTCGGCGTAAGCTCGCCGTTCTTTTCGGCAAACATCCACTTGCCGATAATCTTCTCGGCCAAATTGTCAATCACAGGGTCTTTGTCGTCATCCTTACTGCACGATGTAAACACTGTTGAGCCGCAAATCAGGATGGCGGCTAACATCCATTGAAAAATTCTTTTCATATCTAGTCAAGTTTATAATTACAATGGCAATCATGCGTGAGCATCATCGCCATTTTCGCGTGCAAAGGTACGATTAAGTAAGCGAAAAACCAAATGTTTTTTAAGGCGAAAGTAAAAAAAATGAAGAAGTAAAGTGCTTAATTTTTGTTAAATCAATAGAAGAAAAAGCACTATATGTCGATAAAAATCATACCTTTGCATCAATTTAGTATTACACGTACAATGATGAAACAAGAGTCTAAGGCGATAAAATGGTTCACACTATATATACTGCTGGCTGTGCTGGCAGTACTGGTTGTTGTTGTTTGCGTGTCCTGCTGGACCTGTCACCAGGCGATTAAAGCAGAGAACCATGTCCGCTATGTGGGCATGATGAATGTCGCTTCCGAGAAAATTGCCAATACCATCAGTGGCATGGAGATGAATGCCATGAACGTGTTTGACGAGGTTGAAAAGCACCTCGACTCTCCAGAGACTGTGGTTGCCGCGCTGGAAAGCAAGACCAGCCTCAACCCAGAAGTTAGAGGCTATTTCGCCGCTTTTGAGCCCAACTATTTCCCGCAGGAAGGGCAATGGTTTGAGCCCTACGTACACCATGTTGACAGCGGTGCTTTTGTGGTGAGACAGGTGGGGTCACTCCGGCATAACTACCACAAGTCCGATTGGTATATTCGTGCCAAGAGTTCAAATCAGAGTTTCTGGTCCGACCCATATTACTACTATGACGGAACGGACATCAGCGGTCACTATACTACGTTTGTCAAGCCCATTTATGACAAGACAGGGCGGCTGGCCTGCGTGTGTGGTGCCGACATGACCTTTGAGTGGCTTGCCAAGGAACTGCAGCACATTGATGACGAGAGCAGAAATGACGAATTGCTGAACAGCAACTCCCAGTATGGCAGTACCGAGTTCTATACGGTGGTCATCAACATCGACGGCAGCTGCATTGCCAACACCGAAGGCAAAAGCGTGACGTTGACCAAGGAGCAGGTAGGGCGCAGTCTGGAATTGAAGAAAAGCGGCATGATAGACCTGAACGTCAATGGCGCCCCATCGACGGTCTATTTTACTCCGATTGATCACGTTGACTGGTCTGTGGCTGTCGTCGTGCCCCATCAGGGCGTCATGAAGCCTTTGCTCAATTCAGGTATCATCCTGCTGGTAGTATGCGTTCTTGGTTTGGTGGTCGTCTGGTTGATCTGTCGTCGACTGAGATATGAGAAAGCAGCCTCAGAGAATGGTAATAGAGAGGATTAGTAAGCAAAAAACCAATTTTTATCGTCATATATTTGTTAGATTGGATAAAAAAGCGTACTTTTGCAAGCTCAAAGAGTGAAAAATCTAACAAAAAGACAATATATGGCAAAGAAACTATTATTGGGCGACGAAGCCATTGCATTAGGAGCCATACACGCCGGACTCAGTGGTGTATATGCCTATCCTGGCACGCCGTCGACAGAGATTACCGAGTTTATTCAGGGCAACCAGCTGGCCAAGGAGCGTGGCATCCACAGCCGTTGGAGCACGAACGAGAAGACAGCCATGGAGGCTGCCCTGGGCATGTCGTTCATGGGCAAGCGCGCACTGGTGTGCATGAAGCACGTGGGACTGAACGTCTGTGCCGACCCGTTTGTCAACAGCGGCATGACGGGTGTCAACGGTGGTGTCATTGTGCTGGTGGCCGACGACCCGTCGATGCACTCCTCGCAGGACGAACAGGATTCACGTTTCTATGGCAAATTTGCCCTGATACCTACCTTCGAACCATCGAACCAGCAGGAGGCCTACGACATGATGGCCAAGGCTTTCGAATACAGCGAGCAGATATGTCTGCCCGTGCTGATGCGCGTCACCACCCGCATGGCCCACAGCCGCGCCGTGGTGGAGTGTGCCGACGATGCCCGTCAGCAGAACGAGCTGAACTACAACGCCGTGGCAGCCAACTGGGTGCTGCTGCCCGCCAACGCCAAGAAGCGCAACGACGTGGTGACAGCCCAGCAGGCCAAGCTGGAGCAAGACGCCGTCAACTCACCCTATAATAAATATGTAGAAGGCAGCGACAAGAAGCTGGGCATCCTGTGTAGCGGCATCGGCTACAACTACGTCATGGAATGCTTCCCCAACGGCTGTCCCTACCCGCTGCTGAAGGTGTCGCAGTATCCGCTGCCCAAGCAGCTGGTGCGCCGCCTGATGGACGAGGTGGAGCAGGTGCTCATCGTGGAAGAGGGTCAGCCGTTCATCGAGGACATGGTGCGCGGCGTCTACGACCTGCAGAACGTCCACGGCAAGCTGGACGGCACGCTGCCTCGTACGGGCGAGCTGAATCCGGACATCGTGAAGAAGGCTTTGGGCATGGAGACAGGCCAGTGCTACGACCCCTGTGCCGACGTTGCCCCGCGTCCCCCTGCCCTGTGTCAGGGTTGCGGCCACCGCGACGTGTATGCTGCCTTGAACGAAGTGCTGAAGGAGTATGACAATCCACGAGTCTTCGGTGACATAGGCTGCTACACGCTGGGATTCCTGCCGCCGTTCCGCGCCATCCACTCGTGTGTGGACATGGGTGCATCGATTACGATGGCAAAGGGTGCTGCCGATGCTGGTCAGTGGCCTGCCGTAGCCGTCATCGGCGACTCTACGTTTACCCACTCGGGAATGACGGGACTGCTGGACGCCATCAACGAGAATGCCGACATCACCGTCATCATCAGCGACAACCTGACAACGGGCATGACGGGCGGACAGGACTCGGCAGGCACCAACAAGTTCGAGGCCATCTGCCGCGGGTTGGGACTGAGCGACGAGCACCTGAAGGTGGTTGTTCCCCTGCCGAAGAATATGCCTGAGATAACACAGGCTATCCGCGACGAGATCAACTACCACGGCACCAGCGTCATCATTCCGCGCCGTGAGTGCATGCAGACACTCCAGCGCCATCTGAAGCAGAAGAAAAACAAATAGAAATAGGATATGAAGACAGATATTATTTTATGCGGCGTAGGAGGACAAGGCATTCTCTCTATCGCCACCATCATCGGTGAGGCTGCCATGAACGAGAACCTCTACATCAAACAAGCCGAGGTTCACGGTATGAGCCAGCGTGGAGGCGACGTACAGTCAAACCTGCGCATATCGACGGAACCCATTGCCAGCGACCTCATAGCCAAAGGCACTGCCGACGTCATCATCTCCATGGAACCCATGGAGGCACTGCGCTACCTGCCCTTCCTCAGCAAGGACGGCTGGATCATCACGTCATCGACGCCTTTCGTCAACATACCCAACTATCCTGACATCGAGGTCATCAAGGCCGACTTGGGCAAGCTGCCTCATGTCATCATGCTCGACATCGAACAGAAGGCCAAGGACGCTGGCGTACCCCGCTCGGCCAACGTCATCCTGCTGGGTGCTGCCCAGAAAGCCCTGGGCATCGAGTACGAAAAGCTGGAGGACGCCATTCGCCGCGTCTTCGGGCGCAAGGGCGAAGCCATCGTCGAAGCCAACATCAAAGCGCTGGCCATAGGCCGTGAGGCTCAAAAGTAAATAGTAAAAAGTGAAAAATTTGCTAACGCAATGAATACACCTATTAAGAAAGAAATCGTCGACGGACTGATTGCCCAGTTAGGCATTCAGGACTTTTCCAAGGCTACCATCCGCGAGGTAAAGCAAGTGGCAGCAAAGGCGGAAAAGGAAAGCGGCGTGGAGTTTATCAAGATGGAAATGGGCATTCCAGGACTGCCTGCTGCCCAGGTGGGTGTCGATGCACAAATCAAATCGCTGCAGAACGGCATCGCCCACTCCTATCCCGACATTCAAGGCTACCCCGAACTGAAGAAGCAAGCCTCGCGTTTCGTCAAGGCTTTCATCAACGTTGACATATCGCCAGACGGCTGTGTACCCGTCTGCGGTTCGATGCAGGGTACCTTTGCCTCGTTCCTCACCTGCTCGCAGGCCGACAAGTCAAAGGACACCGTGCTGTTCATTGATCCAGGATTCCCAGTGCAGAAGATGCAGTTGCAGGTGCAGGGTGTGAAGTACGAGACCTTTGACGTCTACGACTACCGAGGCGACAAGCTGGAGCGCAAGTTGGAGGGATACCTGAAGGTGGGCAACATCTGCGCCATCGTCTATTCGAACCCCAACAACCCAGCATGGATCTGCCTGACGGAAGATGAGCTGAAGACCATCGGAACGCTGGCCACCAAGTACAATACAATAGTCATGGAAGACCTCGCCTACTTCGCCATGGACTTCCGCCAGGACTTGAGCAAGCCTTTCGAACCGCCCTATCAGCCCACCGTGGCACACTACACCGACAACTACATACTGCTCATTTCGGGCTCGAAGGCGTTCAGCTATGCCGGCGAGCGCATCGGTGTGACTTGCATCAGCGACAAGCTCTTCCACCGTCACTATACCGACCTTGCCGAACGCTACGAGGGACTGCCCTTCGGACTGGTGTTCTCCACGCGCATGCTCTATGCCCTTTCTTCAGGCACCAGCCACTCGGCACAGTATGCGATGACAGCCATGCTGAAGGCAGCATGCGACGGCGAGTACAATTTCAGGCAGGAAGTGAAGGTGTATGGCGACCGCGCCCACAAGCTGAAGGAGATATTCGTGCGCCACGGTTTCCACATCGTCTACGACGTTGACATCGACAAGCCCATTGCCGACGGATTCTACTTCACCATCGGCTATAAGAACATGACCAGCGGTGAGCTGGCACGCGAGCTGATGTACTATGGTGTGTCGGCCATCTGCCTCATCACCACAGGTTCGCATCAGGAAGGGTTGCGCGTGTGTACATCGTTCATTGAAGACCATCAGTACGCACAGCTGGAGGAGCGCATGGCCATATTCGAGGCAAACAACTAAATTGATTACTGACACAATCTATTAATAGACAAAGAAAATGAAACAGAGAAAATTGATCAAATTGACACTGGCTATGCTGCTGGCCGTATTCAGCAGCACTGCCGCCATGGGACAAAGTGAGTCAGCCAACAAAACTGATTGGCTGAAAGACGCAACGGAACGCATCCAACTGCATGGTTATGCACAGGGTGGATTTACTTACTCGCACCAAGGAGGTGAAGACAAAGGTAGCTTCGACCTGAAACGCATCATCGTATGGACCAACGCGCAGCTTACTGACCGTTGGTCATTCCTGTTTATGCACGACTTCTCGAGCGTGGTGCAGGAGTACTATACGGACTTCCGGATTACAAAAAACAAGGCTCTGACAGTCCGCTTCGGACAGTTCAAGAACGCCCTGTCGTACGAGAACCCGCTGTCGCCGACGGCAATGGAAGCCATTGACGTCTATGCAGAGAGCGTCGTCTATCTGGCAGGATGCGGCAGCGACCCCCTGTTTGGCGTTCAGTACGGCCGCGACCTCGGTTTGTCGCTGTTTGGCGAGACCAACAACGCCAAGCTGCGCTACGAACTACAGGTGATGAACGGTCAGGGTATCAACAAGAAGGACGGCAACAAGTACAAGGACTTCATCGGCCGTCTGGAATATCGCCCTGTGAAGGGCCTCAACCTGGTGGCTACAGGCCAGATAGGCCGTGGTCACGCCATTGCCAACTCGCTTTACAACCCTGACGTCAAGGAAGGCGACAACTACAAGCGTAACCGCTGGACGGTAGGCTTTGACTACAAGTCGCCCCAATTCAACGTACACGGTGAATACCTGGAAGGCAAGGACGGCAAGGTTACCAGCCGTGGTGCCTACGTAACAGGCAATGTCCCCTTGGGCAAGGGGGTTGACGTCGTCGGCTCCTACGACTTTTTCAACTACAACACCTCGTTGGGCATGGACCAGCACAAGGCTATTGCCGGTCTGCAATACTGGTTCTACAAGAAGTGCCGTGTACAGTTGCAATATGTCTACATGAATGCCTATAGAAAGGACGGGCAGTTCATCCACGGAGCCAACCATGCCATCATGGCACAGATGCAGGTAAGACTCGACTATACAGGAAAGAAAACTAAATAAAAGAATACCATTATGATTATCAAAATCCTTCTGACCATTATATTCTTTGCAGTCATGCTGGGTGTAGGCATCTACAGCCGCAAGCAGGCTGCCAGTGTAGACGGCTTCGTGCTGGGCGGACGCTCTGTAGGTCCTTGGCTTACTGCTTTTGCCTTCGGCACATCGTATTTCTCGGCAGTAGTATTCGTAGGCTATGCCGGACAGTTCGGATGGAAATACGGACTGTCGTCTGCATGGATTGGTATTGGCAATGCCGTCATTGGTTCGCTGCTGGCTTGGATTCTGCTGGGACGCCGCACGAAGCTGATGACTCAACATATTGAGAGCCGCACTATGCCCGACTTCTTCGGCACGCGTTTTCAGGACCAGGGACTACGCATTGTGGCCAGTGTCATCGCATTCGTATTCCTCATCCCCTACACCGCAGGCGTATACAAAGGTATCTCCACGCTGTTTGAGATGGGATTCGGCATACCCTACGAATACTGTGTCATCATCATGGCTATCCTGACGGCAGTCTATGTCATCCTGGGCGGCTATAAGGCTACAGCCATGAACGACTTCATACAAGGTGTCATCATGCTCTTCGGCATTGTCATCGTCATTGCTGCCGTGCTCAACACGCAAGGTGGACTCACGGCTGCCGTAGAGAAAATGGCCGCGCTGCCATCAGACACCAACCCAGCGGTCAACGGCGAATTTGCATCATGGTTCGGTCCTGACCCCTGGAACCTGTTGGGCGTAGTCATACTGACCTCATTAGGCACCTGGGGACTTCCGCAGATGGTGGGTAAGTTCTATAGCATCACGGACGAGAGTGCCATCAAGCGCGGCACCATCATATCGACCATCTTCGCCTTCATCGTTGCTGGCGGCTGCTACTTCCTCGGAGGCTTCGGACGCCTGTTCGGCACACCGCCCACTCTGGCAAACGGCAAGCTGGCCTTTGACAGCATCGTACCGTCCATGTTGGTAACCCTTCCCGATGCCATCATTGCACTCGTAGTGCTGCTGGTGCTGTCGGCATCGATGTCAACACTGGCCTCGCTGGTGCTCACCTCGTCATCGACTATGACGCTGGACTTGATCTACCACGACAAGAAGTCGCTGCCTGGCGAGGTGGAGGAGGGAACCATCGACGACATCGTCTCTGAGAAGGTTGAGCAGCGCAAGGTTGTTGTCATGCGCGTACTCATCGTATTCTTCATTGCTATGTCGCTGATGATAGCCCTGAACCCACCCACGTTCATTGCCCAGCTGATGGGTATCTCGTGGGGCGCACTGGCTGGTGCCTTCCTGGCTCCGTTCATGCTGGGACTCTATTGGCGCGGCGTGACCACTGCTGCCGTCTGGGCTTGCTTTGTATGGGGCGTAGGCATCACCGTTGTCAACATGCTCATAGGCAATCCCATCAACCCCATCAACTGCGGAGCCATCGCCATGGTAGGCGGTTTCCCTGTCGTATGGTTGGTCAGTCTCCTCACTCCGAAGATGAATCGCAACACTGTTGACAGCATCTTCAAGTGCTACGAATAATATTCAATAAGCTTTTTTACCAAACAATAAATACTAAACAAAATGATTTGGAACCCCAATAAAGAATGCATGAGCCGCGACGAGATGAGTGCGCTCCAAGGCAAACGTCTGCATAAGATAGTAGAATACGTCTACCATAATGTCCCTTTCTATCGCAACAAACTGCAAGAGCTGGACATCCGTCCTGATGACATCCAGACCATCGAGGACATCAAGAAGCTGCCCTTCACGACAAAGAAGGACCTGCGCGACAACTACCCCTTTGGGCTGCAGGCAGCCCCACAAAGTGAGATTATCCGCGTACACGCTTCCAGCGGCACCACGGGTAACCCGACCATCGTGGGCTATACCCGCAAGGACATCGGAATATGGAGCGAGTGTATGGCACGCTGCCTGACGGCTTTTGGCGTCACCCGCAACGACATCTTCTCCGTTGCCTACGGCTATGGACTGTTCACTGGCGGACTGGGAGCCCACTACGGTGTTGAGCACATGGGAGCATCGGTCATTCCTGCAGGTACAGGTAACACGGAGAAGCACCTGAAGCTCATTCGCGACCTGGGCATTACCGGCATTGCCTGTACTCCGTCATACGCCCTCTACCTGGCTGAGACGATGGAGAAGATGGGCATTAAGAAAGAGCAGATCAAGCTGCGCACAGGAGCTTTCGGTGCTGAGCCCTGGACTGAAAGCATGCGCAAGGAGATAGAAGAGCGTCTGGGACTGAAAGGATACAACATCTACGGATTGTCGGAAGTAATGGGTCCCAGCGTGAGCTATGAATGCCAGATGCAGCATGGAAGCCACATCAACGAAGACCATTTCTACCCAGAAATCATCAATCCCACCACACTGGAATCGCTGCCCAACGGACAGACGGGTGAGCTGGTATTCACCACACTGACCAAGGAGGGTATGCCTGTACTGCGCTATCGCACCCGTGACCTCTGCTCGCTGATGGACGGACAATGCGACTGCGGACGTACGAACATCCGTATGGGACGTATAGAAGGCCGCTCCGACGACATGCTGATCATCCGAGGCATCAACGTATTCCCATCGCAGGTGGAGAGTGTCGTTCTGTCGATGCCCGAGTTCGCCCCACGCTATATGCTCATCGTGGACCGTGTCAACAATCTCGACACCCTGCAGGTACAGGTGGAGCTGCGCCAGGAATACTTCACTGGCACATTCGATACTCCCGCAGCCGTCGACGCACTGGAGAAGAAGCTGGCCAATAAGCTCAAGAGCGTGCTCAGCATCAGCGCCAAGGTACAGCTCAAGGCTCCCAATACCATTGAGCGCAGCCAAGGCAAGAGTGCACACGTCATTGACAATCGCAAACTATAAATAACTATTATGCAACAATCCAATTATTTTAATCCGGAATTCGAAACCATGACCCGCGAACAGATTGAGGCTCTCCAGCTGGAGCGCCTGCAGAAGACTGTACGCCACTGCATGAAGAACGAATTCTATCAGAAAAAATTCAAGGAAGCAGGCATTACGCCTGACGACATCAAGACACTGGCCGACGTGCGCAAGTTGCCTTTCACCACGAAGCAAGACCTGCGCGAGACCTATCCTTTCGGTATGTCCTGTGTACCCCTGCGCGACTGTGTGCGTCTGCACTCGTCCTCAGGAACGACAGGTAATCCTACGGTCATCCTGCATACGCAGAAAGACCTTGACGAGTGGGCCAACCAAGTGGCACGCAACCTGTGGATGGTGGGACTGCGCCCAGATGACGTATTCCAGAACTCTTCAGGCTATGGCATGTTTACAGGAGGCTTGGGCTTCCAGTATGGTGCCGAGCGTCTGGGTATGCTCACCATACCTGCCGCTGCAGGCAACTCTCTCAGACAGATTAAGTTCATCAAGGATTTCGGAACAACGGCCATCCATGCTATACCAAGCTACGTCACACGCCTGTATGAGGTGATGAAGCAGGAAGGTGTTGACCCTCGCCGCGACACCAAGCTGAAGGTGCTGGCCATCGGTGCCGAGCCTCACTCAGAGGAGCAGCGCAAGCGTATCGAGGAGATGATGGGTGTCAAAGCCTACAACTCGTTCGGCATGAGCGAGATGTGCGGCCCTGGCGTAGGATTCGAATGTCCTGAACAGAATGGCCTGCACTTCTGGGAAGACTACTACATCGTTGAGATTGTCGACCCAGATACACTGGAGCCTGTGCCCGACGGAGAGATTGGCGAGCTGATACTCACCACCCTATGCCGCGAGGCGATGCCGCTGCTACGCTATCGCACACGCGACCTCACACGGGTCCTGGGCCGTACCTGTCCCTGCGGACGCAACCACATCCGTCTGGACCGCATGCGCGGACGCTCTGACGATATGATTGTGCTGCGCGGCGTCAACATCTTCCCCATCCAGATAGAGAAGATCCTGATGAAGTTCCCAGAGGTGGGCACCAACTATCTCATCACGCTGACTACCGAGGACAACAACGACCAGATGACCGTTGAGGTTGAGGTGAACGAGGGTACCGACGATTTCAGCAAGCTGCAGTTCCTCGAGAAAGAACTCCGTCACCAGCTGGGCGACGAAATCCTGCTGAAGCCCCGCGTACGTCTTGTCGCTAAGGGTACGCTGCCTGTCAGTGAGGGTAAAGCCGTCCGTGTCGTTGACAAACGCAAAGTCTACCAGTAATTTCAAACTATCAATAAACAACAACTATCAAAAAACAAAGTATTATGACAATCCATCAACTTTCCATTTTTATTGAGAACCGTTCTGGCACGCTTATCAAAGTGCTCCAGATTCTCAAGAAGGCAGGCATCCAGATTGTCGCCTCTACCATTGCAGACACTGCTGAGTACGGCATCTACCGTCTCATCTGTAGCGAACCACTCCGCGCTTACGAGGAGCTGAAGAACGGCGGCGTTGCCGTAGCACTCTCCAATGTTTTTGCCCTCGAGCTGGACGATGAGCCTGGACGTGCTGCCGATGCTGTAGAAACGTTCTCCGCAGCTGGCATTTCCATCGCCTACATGTACACCTTCCTGCTTCGCGGCAAAGGTATTATGGTGTTCCGTACTGAAAATGCCGAGGAGGCCGAAAAGGTCATCATAGACAACAAGCTCCGCTACATTGAGGAGCCTGACTTATCAAAACTTATTTAATCAACTAAGTTTATGGCAAGGGGCGGTCAGCATCGATGACCGCTCCTTTTTTTCTGTATCCCCCAGAAGTGAATACCACCAACAGGCGTCCCGTCTCATCAGTCACTCGGACCTCGGCAAACGGCATCTTAGGATGGTCAACCACCTCACGGGCTTCTGCATAGACATAGCCCTCGCTCACATTAGCTAAAAAAGTAATATTGGCAGAAGTACCCAACGTCAGTACCAAGTGGCTGTTAAAGGCTGCTGCACAGGCCAAATCAGCCAGCGTAAACAAAGCACCGCCCTGACACACGCCGCCACCGTTCAAGTGTTCTGGGGTCACGAGCATGCGGGCTTTGGCATAGCCCTCTTTCACCTCCATCAGCTCAACACCTGCCAATGCTGCAAACCTGTCCTTCTTGAAAAATTCCTTCAATGACGCCATAGCCACACTTCATCAATTAGGAATCAGAATAATCTTGGAATCTTCTTTCTTGGCTGGTGTCTTTGGACGTACCGCCTTGCGTTTCACCTGTCCCTGCGACTGGTAGTCTGCCTCAGTGGATTCGCTTTTAGCCTTTTCTTTCTTTGAAGTATTGCCTGACTTCACAGGAATAGAATAGGAATAACTGATAGTCGGACATCCTTCCTCAGTGATGTCAACACTGAACTTGACGACATCCTCAGTCCAACGATAGAAATGGGCTTCATACAATTCCTCGTTAAGTCGCTTGTAAGTACAGGTTATCGAGTCTGCGGCAACGATTTTAACATCGAAAAAGTAATTGCCGCCTTCGTAACGTGAATTGTTTTTCACCAACAGTTCAACATTCAGGGCAGCACCGGCAACCTGATGTGAGAGCAGCTGAACATTGTAATTGTTGACATACCACGTATTAAAGGAAATCGTGGACGGGACGTATCTCAATCCATCGTAGTTCAGGACAAATTTCACAGAAGACGAAGTCTGTTCAGAACCTATCTCTTCAGGTATTTTCAGCGAGCACTTATAGGATAGCACTGCCGCTTCAACATTGACGCTTTCACCACGTGTATCGGCATTGATGACACAATCGTTGTCAGCGCTTGACAGGGTCATCAGCTTGGGATTCATATAAGGCGGACAGATAACTCTCACGTCCGTATTGACCATCCGATGCTCAAAACCTATGTTGCGATTGTCGTTGAGCACAAAACGGAAATGGGCATTAGGGTCAATGGTCAGCACACCCATCTTGCCGTTCTTTCTCAGCAAAGCCTGATTCCCACGCAACATAATTACATTGTCAAACTGCGCAGGCAACACTTCCTTCCCATCATAAGCCAATCCCAAAAGGGGATTATCGTTGTAGCGAATGCCGTTGATGTTACTCTGCGGAGCAGGAATGACAACCTTCGGTTTCTCAAAGAGTCTTGGTGCCTGACCTTCGTAAGCGATGCTGGTGAGTCGCATCAGACCGTCAAAATTCATGGTTCCCTGCTTGAAACGTATCGTATAGCCGCTACCGTTTCCTTTCACATCGACAGGACGTTCCAAAGCTGTCACGCGCGTTTTCTTGTTGGTGGGATTGTCATCAGTAGCCAGTGGCGTCAGTTTCCCCGTCTTGTACTCGTATTCATAGAATCGCTTCTTCAGCACGATGATACTTTTGCCATTACAACATGAAGAGACAAAGTCAATATCGTCTTCCTCATATTCCCCTAAGGACAGACTCACTGGTTCGCCAGTCTTGGCTGACAATACTTGGAAAGTATAGGAACCGTCAAGAACGTGCTTCATGGATTTAGGAACCTTCACCCATGCGTAGCCTTCAGAGAACGGTGCCGCATATGTGTATGGACCCAGTTTCTCGTCACTGTTGGCACAGATATAGAAATAGCCAGAATTATTGCTGACAGCCAGATAACCATCTGAAAAGCTATTAAGCCCTACAACGTCAAACTGAAGGGCTGCAATGTTTTTCAAATCGCCGCGATCGCTGACGTAGCCTATGCATTTTCCTCCCTCATAGAGCAGCGCTTTCTGCGAGTTGAACACTGACATGCTGTCATACTGCATCGGTACCACGACCTTCTCTTGGTCGTCAAGCATACCGTACCGCCCATTTTTCGATGCTACATAAAAACCGCTCTCCAGCATCTTAATATAGTCATACTCCGGATGTATAATCCATCGGGCCACCTGTGCATTTATATTGCACGACATCAACAGCAATACAGCAAGAAGTAAGTTTCTTATCATCATAGCCTATTTTATCTTTTCTAACTGATGAATGGTATCGTCTATTTTGTTCTTGAAGACATAGTCCTGACTCTTGTTCGCCTCAAGACTCGACTTACGTAGCAGTTGGCTGGCTTTTTCGAAGTCACTCTTTCCGAGTATCTCATTGATATAATAGAACGAGCGCCAATACAAAGCCTGATAGTCTGCAGAGTCCGTCAGCTGGATGGACTTATCAAGCCATTCCACCGCCTGTCTGTTTATTTCTTCTGATACGGGGAGACCGTTCTCGTCTACACCCCACCCCAGTGCCTTCTTACGACGTTTTGACTCTGGGTCTCTTGCAACCCAGGCATAGGTATAAGCCACTTCATGGACAGCTCCCTTATGACCTTTATTAGCCAAAGCGACAATCTTGTTAAACGCCTCGCGCGTACTGTCGGGCTGCTGAAAAAGCACCAGACACTTCTCATATTCCACGTCATCGGCAACTTTCTGCAGGGAATCAGCACTGATGACTGTTTGTTGGCTATTCTCCTGAGCACCTGATTTCCAAAAGAAGAATCCACCAGCCAAGAGTGCCACAACAGCTATGACACCAATGATACCATAAAGCTTCTTATGACTTGTCGTGTGCTCCTCAGCAATGCTATCTGCCATCTCATGACGAGCGACAAGCGGAACATCTGCAGGCGCTTCCTTGACAGGAGCTGGTTGCTCAGCAATAGTTTCTGTGACCATCTCTGTATTCAGCTGGGCTGCAGGTTCCTCCTCTTCCTTCCAGCGCAGCTCACGATGGGTAAGGGCCTTGTTGGCAATATCCTCCAGGTCCTCTGCTGTAGGACGATCCCAAGGTTCAGCCTGCAGACAAAGGTCGAGTGTCTTTTTCAACATAGGCGAGAAGTCACCTTGCAGTTCTGGGATATCTGCACCCTTCTTCTGCAACAGACCACCGTCATTTCCAAAAGGCAGGAAACCAGACAACATCTCATATACCGTAGAGCCAAGGGAATAGATGTCGTTGGCCATAATAGGCAAATTGTTGCGCGAGAATCGTTCTGGTGCCATATAGGAGACGGTTCCTGCAGAATAAAGTGCCAACTCTTGGTTGGAAACGCGACTCAGCGAGGCCTTCAACTGGGTACTCACGCCAAAGTCTGTCAGCATATACTCGCCATTGTCGCCAATCAGAATATTGGCGGGCTTAATGTCCTGGTGAAGGATTGGCGGGTGCATCGCATGCAAATAACTCAGGGCACTGGCACAGTCTCTGAGCAGTCTCCAGGCTTCGTCTTCCGTCATCTTCCCCACCATTTTTCCTATATTTCCACTTTCACAATAGGGGAGAATCAGATAGGGACGATTCTCACATATAGCGTAAAACAGGGGACGAAGCAAATTCTTGTGGTTAGCATTAACCATCAGGGCAAATTCATGCGTCAGCATTTCACAGCCGTCCGCTGCTGCCCCATTGGATGAATTATATATTTTCAAGGCAAGAGACACACCAGTCTGTATGTCCCTTACTTTCCACACCTCCGAAAAAGCACCTTTTCCTAAGAGGATTTCTTGTTCATATCTGTTATCAAAAATATTCATCTTTCCTAATAACTTCGCATTATGAGAATGCAAAGGTAATCATTTTTTTTAAATTACAAAGTAATTTACAAGAAAACCTTTCCTTCTATGGGCGAGGTCTGCTTCTAGGGCCACCATAACTAGGTCTGGGAGCTCTATGCATAGGTGGCCTGCCTGAGCGCATCGGCGGGGGTGGGGCTACAACCCTATTTGTCGGAGCTTCGTTAGCTCCCTGACTGTTCACAAGAACGGTCAGTGCATTGGCGGCCTGCTCGCGATGGCGGCCATTAGGGAATTGCGTCAAGTAGTTGTGATAGTCTTTGGCCGTCACACAGCTGAAGAATGCCCTGTCGTCCGCATCGTAAGAAGAACGTGCTGGTACTGCGACATAATTCTTATTCTTCTTTTCAACAGTCCTTTCTGGGGCTACTATCTGTATGGTTGCCTGCTGATTCTTTTGTCCTTGTTTTTCCAAAGTCTCTGATGCGGGCTGTTGTGGATCAGAAACTGGTTGCGGCTCAGCTGGAGCGGCAGGTCTTAAGTCGGCTATGCGCTTCCTTGCTGTTTCTACATAAGAGGAAGAAGGATAGTCCTGGATAAATTTCTCGTAGTCCTGAATGGTTTGACAAGACACAAATTCCTGTTCCTCTGAGACGACGTTATAATACTTTACACCTCCTGTAATCAGGAGAATACCGCAGACGACAGCTGCGACTACGGCTGCTATTTTCTTCCAGTTCAGGTCTTCAAAGATGGAACTCTCCTGAATGGCATTATGGGCAACAACAGGCTTCATTTCGTGTTTTCTTTCACCAATAGTCTGTGTTTCCGACCTTAGCTGTGGCTGTTGTTGCGCGTAATAGGGTTCAGGCTGATAGAGTGGCTTCGGCTGATTGGAGACTTGAGGTTCTTCTAATGACTTAGGCATGATGGGAGGCAGAGGCCTCTGGTGCATGAAAGCAGAGGCATACTCATGGATTTGCTCTGCCGTAGGCCTGTCCCAAGTTTCTGCAGCCAGACAGGATGTCACCAAATTGGCCAGTGCTACTGAAAAGCGCGTATCAATAATAGGCATCCGAGCTCCATTCAACTGAACACATCCCCCCATGCCTTCCCAAAGGATGTCTCCATTCATCAACTCGTAGAGCGTCATGCCGAAAGCCCATATATCGCTCGCCAGCACAACAACAGGCTTTTCAGAGAACCGTTCTGGTCCCATATAGGCGATTGTTCCAGAACTGCTCATGTCATTGGCCGATTTGCTCATCTTGGTGCGCATACTGCGACTGATGCCGAAGTCTGAGATGACATATCGACCGTCACTGGTAATCAGAATGTTATCAGGTTTGATATCCTGGTGTATAATGGGAGGCTGCAAACTGTGCAGGAAGGCCAGTCCGTTAGAGACGTCAAGCACGAATTTCCAGATTTCATCCTCACTCATTTTCCCCACCCGTCGGCTGACAGAACCGTTGGCGCAATAGGGCATCACCAGATAGGGGCAATTGTCGCACACATCAAAATGGCTGATGCTCAAAAGATTAGGATGATGCAGCTGGTAAGCCATCTTGAACTCATTACGGAACTCATCCAATCCTTTCATGTCAAACGTCCCATAGAACTTAATGGCTACATCAATATCGGCCAGCAAGTTATGTGCCAGCCATACATCACCGAAACTGCCGTGCCCCAATTGTTTCAGCAGTTTGTAATGCTCCGCTATGATATGACCTTCCTCTAGCTTCATTATTAAAATTGCGAAAGAGAGTGTGCCGCCAGACTGGACACACTTTCTTTCGCTGTAGGAACTGAATGATTAGTTGATGGTATATCCACCATTTCCGTTACAGGTGTTACACTTGCCAGAACCTTTGCAGCGCTTGCACGTATCACCGCTGATACGGCCTGTTCCACGGCATGCGGTACAAGATCCCTTGCCGTCGCAAACGGCACATTTCTGCCATTCACCCTGTGTCTCGTACTCTCCCTGGGTATAGGTTGTGGTACGTACCGAATGATGAGAGGCGCACGATACGGCAGCCAGTGACATCAGGATGGCTGCTGAAATTGATAATATTGTCTTTTTCATTGTTATGAATTAATTGATTGAATAAAATTGGATATTGCTTTACTTACTTCACTCAGAAACGTGTCTATCTGCTGCCTGACTGGTGCACAGTCTTCATTGACGTAGATGAAGCACAGGGCTGCAACGGCAACAAGCAACAACAGGCATACCATCCACAGGAACTTATGCGAACGGCCTTTGACAGGGGTGTTACGTAACGTTGCCTGCAGCTCTTCTTTCTCTTCGGACTTTTCCTCCTGTTGATGGTCAGCATCAGAGGTTTCCTGCTTGTCTGAGTCCGTTGCTGAGTCTTCTGAAGATGTTCCTTCGTCAGCGGGGGGCGTCGCGTCTTCCGACTCCCCTGCGTCCGAGGCAGCAACCGTTCTGTCCATTTTGACAGTACAAAGAGCTACGGTAACGTTGTCGTGACCGCCCTTGGCCAAAGCTGCAGAGATGAGTTCGTTTCTGCACTCCTTGGGAGATTCATGGAACTCGGCCATCACCTCCTCTATCAGCTCATCCTGACACAGTCCGCAGAGTCCGTCGCTGCACAGCATGATGACGTCGCCATCGTACAGCTCATAGATCCGAGTATCAGGCTTTGCCCGTTTCTCCTCATTTCCCAGGCAGCGGGTAATGACATTCGACAGCGGATGGTCACTGGCATAAGCCGGGTCCAGTTCGCCGCGGTCAACCAGCTCCTGCACGAAAGAGTGATCCTTGGAAAGCCGCGCGATGCCACGTTCGCTGTTATAGACATAGCAACGACTGTCGCCACACCAGCAGACATAGGCCCTTTGTCCTATGATCCAAGCCATAACGACAGTAGTACCCATGCCCTGGGTACTGCTGTCCGTCTGGCTACGGTTCAGAATATTCAAGTCTGCTGTTTCCACCACATTTTCCATGAACTCAACAATAGCTTTGCTGTCGTCGGCAATGGGAGCAATAGCTTCCGCCGTAAACATCTGC
Organism: Prevotella sp.; assembly: GCA_017474925.1. Taxonomy (GTDB): domain Bacteria; phylum Bacteroidota; class Bacteroidia; order Bacteroidales; family Bacteroidaceae; genus Prevotella. The sequence continues at coordinate 17,754 of JAFVGN010000027.1, forward strand.
TGAATGGTCTCAACAGCTATTGCTGACGCCACTTCTCCGGCATTCATGCCGCCCATGCCGTCTGCTACTACCAACAAGGCGCCGTAGGGGCTCAACTCGGCATAGTCGTCGTCCTGGGGCATGACCCAGTGGGGGGTGGCAAGGTCAGGACACACAATGAAGTTGTCCTCATTGTTCTGCCGGTAAAGTCCGACATTGGTTCCTGCCGCTAACTTGAATTTTACTTCTGACATGATAATACGTTATTTATTACATCTTGCAATAGGAACAAGACGGTCTTCGCCAAACAGCTGGCCAATCATCACACCGATGACACGATAGGAGCCGTCTTTCTCCTTGAAGAATGCGGGCGATCCGAGATAGCCGGCATTGCGGTTAGCATCCTGCAGTACGATGGTACCGTTGCGGGTATCGGCACGCGAAGTGCTCGACTTGAAGTAGCTGATATAGTTGGCCAGGTTATGGATGTCAGGATTGTTCTTGAATCCGGCAACCTGTACCTCCGTACCACCATCGCTCGCCAACGAGGCACCTGCATCGTAGGGGATACCTGCACCGCCCTTGCCAGGCAGAATGGCATAGCACTGTGAGCTGGGCGTAACGACGGTCACGTTGCGGTTGCGGAATTCGCTGGAGCTGATTCTGAATCCATTGTCCTTGATCAGTACGCGAACATCCTTGACGACTTCGTCAATCACCTCGGTGATGTCACCGCTGCGGTCAACACGGAAGTCCTGGTTGTTGAACGACAACTTGTGGGCTGTACCTGTAGTGCTGTATGCATCATACTCGATGACGATATTGAATCCCATAGCCTTGTAGTTGGCCAGCAGCTCACGCCATCTGCCTCCCAGCTGACGCCAGAAGATCCAGGGTTCGATGTTCTGACGTGCAGTAACCAGCGTACCGTTACTCAGCACGAAAGCAGTACCGCAAACGACGTCAGTCAGCGAGATGCCTGGGTCGAGGGCACGTCCGTCACGCTCGCAGGTGATGCGGCGAATCTTCAACGAATAGATGTGGTTGTAGTAGTCACGAATGGTACCGCTGGCATCGCCGTGGGCCGTTGGGTTGTCGTTATAGGCACCTTCCTGTGCGGCAGCCTCACCGGCAATAGGTGTGGCAACACCAGAAACGTTATGGTTCTCGTCCGGATTGCCAATGGAAGCGATGGTTGCTGACGACTCACCAGGAGCAGCAGGATTGACTACGCCTTCGATGACATCGTCGGCCACACCATTGTCGATGGCACGCTGACGGGTACTTGCCAGTTGCTGCTGGACGCGGTTAGCCTCGTCGGCAACACTTGACAGCTGGCGGTTCACATATACAATGCGCTGGCGTATTTCCTCACGCCTTGCTGCGGGAGCAGCTGCCAGTTCCTGATTCAGTTTCTCCTGTTCCTGCATCAGTCCCTGCTTCACAGACGACAGCGAATCGAGCTTGATCTGATAGGTGGCCATCTCCTGACGTAATGCGGAGTTGTCCAGACTCAGTTTATAGTTCCATGCACCAAAGCCCAGAATGGCCAGTATCAGCAAAGCTGACAATGCCCATATAGCACGGCGGTATGGACGGAGTGCCTGCTGGCGGAACAGGTTCATACGCTCTGTCAGCTTAATGCTCGACGTCAGCGACTGCTTACCCTGCGGAACGATGAATCCCAGACGGGGACCACCTACTGACAGCTGGATCTCGTCACCAGACTGCAGGTAGTAGCTGCCCTGTACGGGACGTCCGTTCACCAAGGTGGGATTGGCACTCGACAGGTGAATCAGCTGCCAGTTCTGGCCGTCACGAACGATGGCGGCATGCTTGCGGCTGACCGTTTCGAACGACTCGTCAAAGCGAACCTGACAAGAAGCATCACGTCCCAGCTCAATCTGGTCGATGATGATTTTCTGCGACTCACCAGCCGTATGGTACTTTGAACTCGTTTTGTGCTCCAGGATGTAATAAGTACGTCCTGAACCATTGAAAATAGCACCCATACCAGCACCAACAGAGCCGGCTACAGTGCGTTTGTAATTTTGTTCTTTCATAATTATTATAGTTTTAGGGGTTAATAATTTTCGAATCTTAATGTAACATCACCAATGGCAATAATATCGCCTGGGCTCAGATAGTATCCGTTGGAAGTGACAGGACGGGAATTGACAAACGTCCCGTTGCTCGAGGCCTCCCACTGGCGGGTGGCACTTCTCCACTGTCCGTCGCGGATGAACCACTGCGACTGTCCCGTTTCTATGGTACAGTGGTGGCGCGAGAGGAAATCAGAGCTGTCCGACTTGATGTAGATGGCATTGTCCGTCTGTCGTCCTACCGTCAACACGCCTATTCCCCGTGCTATCATCTGGCTCAGGTTGTAAACGCGCCCGTATTCCTCGCCCTGCAAGACCCTCAGCTGGTAGCCGTGGGTAGCCTGCGGTGGCTGGTAGACAGGCCTCTGGACTGGACGTGGCGGAGTGGGACTGAAGGGCGACTGAGGCACCATGCGGATAATCTCGTCGACGGTCTGTATGCGCTGCTTGAAGTCTGGTGCTATGCATCCTTCTATGAGTCTCAGCCACTTTTCTCCGTCAGCAATGTGGCGCAACCGGTCTCTGTCCCACTGTCCTTTCTTGCCGCGTATCTGGTATTCTGCCAGTTCGTTGTGTGACTCCAGTGTACCAAAAGGCAACAGTCCTGTCAGCAGCTGATATGCCAGCACGCCAAACGAGAAGATATCCGTCGTAGGCAGCACCGTGGCACCACCTCTGGCCCTGTTCACCTGCTCTGGCGGCATGTAGGCATAGGTGCCGAATATCTGGTCTGGCCGTCCGAAGATGTTACGCTGGGTCATTCTGTGATTGCGGTCGCCTGATATTCCGAAGTCTGTCAGCGCAGCCGTTCCACTCTGCTTGAACAGCACATTCTCAGGCTTGAGGTCACGGTGTACCTTCCCTTGTGCGTGCAGGGCACCCAGTCCTGTCAGTATGTCAGTACAGATGCGTGGTGCGCGTGTTCCGCTTTTCCCAAGCAAGGGTTCCAGGTCGCCGCCAGGACAAAACTCCATCACGATGAATGGGTTGCCCCCTACCCGTCCGAAGTCTACCGACTGCACCAGGTTGTCGCAGGCTATCTGTCCCGTCTTGAATTCCATCTCGAACCTGTCCATCAGGGGTTGCCTGATTTCTGACGGCACCTCCCAGAGGCGGAGCAGCTTCAGCGCATATTTGCCTCCGCGGAAGTCGTCTACCAGATAGACCACACCAAATGACCCCTCACCAAGGGTTTTCCTCACCGTATACAGATTATTGATGGTCTGTCCTGGCTGGAAGTCACATCGGTCCACTACCTGATAGGAGCTCATCTCTCGGAATGTCCGCTATTTCTTCTCAAACTTGAAGCGCCTGTCACCCAGCACGATGATGTCGCCAGGCTGAAGCTCTATCTTACGGTTGGCCTCAACGACGGTAGAACACAGCTCGCTATGATTCAGGATATACCATTTGTCATCTTCGCAAATCAGCTCTGCCTGTACCTTCGAGGTGATGGAGCGGTTGTTGGGCTCAGTGTTCTCCCTGTTCAGCATGATGCTGGCTCCCTCGTAGTCGTTCACTCTCTCCACCTGTTCGTTCTCCTCAGGAACGAGCGCCAAAGAGCACTTGGGCTTAGGCGGTTCTACATGATGGCGACGTACGAACACCGTCTTCTGGTGAATCTTCTCGCCGCAGTACGGGCAGTGTGCATAGCTGGCAGGCACCTCTTTGCCGCAAGCGTCGCAGGTGGTGACAATATTCATCTCCTCCTCTACTGGCGCTGGTTTGGCGGCTCTTGCAGGAGCCTCGCTAACCACTTGTGCGGGCTGAGGTTTGAGCTGTGCACCACAGCTGGGACACATGGCAAAGTCACCCATCACCGGATAGCCGCAGGTAGGACAAGCCTTATTACCACCCTGATTGGCGGCCGAACGTACTTGTTCCTGCATCATCGGACCATTCATCACACGTGTAGGACGGGGCATGGGCTCTGCCATAGCAGCACCTGCCGCACCTATCATCGTAGGCTTGGGCTGGGGTTCCTGCATACCTGTGGCACCTATCACCGTGGGTCTGGGTGCTGGTTCTGCCCCACCTCCGTAGTTAGGAGCGTAGCCGCCAGCCTGATAGGGGTTGGGGTTGTAGCCTCCCGCGTCTTGCAACTGGTGTCCGCACTTCACGCAGACACTCACACCTGGATCATTGTCGTATCCACAATTGTTACATCTCATAGCATTATGTTTTTAGTAAATCGGTAATTTTATCTTGCACCAGTTTTCTTGTTACCCTTCTGCTGGGTCAGCTTGATGCGGAGCTCTGTGTCCTGACTGCTCAGGATGACATAGTCCACGCGATCCTGCTTGGTGGGGTTAGGCTCCAGCTGGAGGGACAGTTCGTTGGGCTTGACCTCCTCGCGCTCCTTTCTCAGGTTCAGCACGCCAGAAGACACCTGCTTCGTCGATATGACGTTGGCCCATTCGGGCAACTTCTTCACCGTCCAGTTCTTGCCGTCGGCATACAGGGTATCAGACACGCAGTTCACGCGCAGCAGCACTTCGCCGCCCTTCCTGTCTATCATCTCAGGCTCTGCAGGCTCAACCCTGAGCTGTGGTTTCTTGCCTCTGCTCTGCACTACCTTGATTTGCTTGCTCTGGTTTTCGTCCTTCGTGGAAAAGACGATGATGTTGGCTTCACGGGCCATCGTCTGGTTCGACTGCTTGGCCTTGATGACGAGCGAGCTGTGGTCGTCCGACTTCTCCAGCGTACACCACAGGTTGTCGGTCTCGCGCTCCAGCTTCATGTCCCATCCGCCCGATGCCGTTACGGCTACGACTTCAGCAGAGGCTTCACTACCGTCAAACTCCACCAGGTTGGTTCTCAGGCTGATGGCCAGATCTGCCTGCCTGGACTGCGTCTTGGCGGGTTTCTGGGTTTTCATCGCTGCCCGGCACTTCTTGATCATAGCGTTGCACTTGCTCTTGTTGGCAGCACTCTTGTTCAGAATCATCGACTCGTTCAGCGCCTTGATGGCTTCCTGGTAATTACCTTTATTATATAAAGCCACACCCTCGTCGTACTTCTGGGCTGCGCCCTGCGCACTGGCACCTACCGCTGGGGCCAGCGCCAGCATCATTACGAATAATACTCTTACTAGATATTTCATTCTGCTTCTTGTTTTGATTGTTCAGTTTCAGGTTGTTCTGCTGCCGGCTGTTCCTGCAGCTTTTCTTCGATATAGGGCTTGATGGTATTGGCACGTTCCTGATACTTGTCAGCCATATCCTTCGAGCCAATTTTCAGGAGGGCCTTGATGTCATTCTCCAGCATCTTGTAAATGTCATACAAATGGTTCTCGGCTTCCGTCTGCTGGGTCTGCATCTCCAACTCCAGAGCTGCGTCTTTCAGCTGCGAGTCAGGATACTGGTCAGCCTCAGCCTTGTATTCACGACACTTCTCGATGATGTCAATATAGAAGTCCTCTAGCTTTCCGTTTTCAGGATTCAGCAGTTGCTCGCTGAAATTCGCCTGGAACTCGTCAGCCTTCTTCATAGCATCCCTGGTGACGGCCAGCTTCAGCTGGGCTATGGAGTCCAGGTTCACCTGGGGCGCTACCTGCTCTACCTCTGCCACCTGGGCGGTCTCTTCATCGCCGCCGCCACACATACTGGCCAGACCCACTATCAGCAGCACGCCGACAACGGCAGCGGCAATCAGCAGCTTCTTGTTGGCCAGGGGCGACGAACTGCCGCTCTTCTTGGTCCCTGCACTATTCTGCGGTTTCCATGAGGCAGGCTCAGGCTGGGCTGTCCGCTGGACGGGCGCGGGTTCTGGCTCTGCGACAGGCGCTGGCTGAGGTTCGGGCTGGGGTTGAGCCTGATAAGCTGGCTCTGGCTGGGGTTCCGGCTGGTAAACGGGTTCAGCCTGGTAAACAGGCTCAGGCACGGGTTCTGGCTGGGGTGCCGGCTCCACCACGGGCTCATTCTGTATCGCCTGGACGGGTTCTGCGGCCTGTGGCATCGTGATGCCGTGCAGGTGGTTATAGGCCAGCTCCTCTATCGTCTTGGCCCAGGGACGCTTGCCAGGAACCTCCAGCAGACAGCTGTAGATAATGTCCTTCAGCTCCTGCGAGTAGTTTTCTTCGATGATAGGTATCTCGGCCCCTTTCTTCTGCATCAGTCCGCCATTGTTGCCGAAAGGCGGCATACCACATATCAGTTCGTACATCATGGCACCCAGCGACCACACGTCACTAGCCATGATAGGCCTGGGCTGAGAGCTGAAGCGTTCTGGTCCCATATAGGCCAGCGTACCGCCGCTCTGCTCCGATGCTGCCGAACCGCTGCGGATGGTGCTGCGCACACGGGCACTGATGCCGAAGTCGGTAATCATATACCGTCCCTCGTCGCTAATCAGAATATTGTCCGGCTTGATATCCTGGTGAATCACGGGCGGGTTCTTGCCGTGCAGATAGGCCAGTCCCGCAGCTACGTCGTGCAGCATTTTCCAGCATTCCTCCTCAGGAATACTCTCCTTGGCAGCCACATATTTGAACGCTGAGCCATTCTTACACAACGGCATAATCAGATAAGGCTGGCGTTCGTAACTGTCGAAATAGGTAGGTTTCAACAAGTTGGTGTGGTTCATGTCGAACACCAGCGAGAACTCCTGGGTAAAGAGCTGGATACCAGCCTCGTCCAGTCCTGCACCAGGCGCATAAACCTTGATGGCCACCTGGACATGCGTCCAACTGTCTTCAGCCAACCATACCTCTGAGAAACCACCACGTCCCAGCTGTTTAATCAGCTCATATCTCTCTTTCTCTCCAAATTTTTGACCCTCGCTAAGCATATTTCCTAAGTAGCTTTGTTAGTTATTTTTTAACTTTTTCAGTCCCACTTTATCATGTACATTAACAGACATAGTGGATTGCAAAGATACATAAATTTTTCGTATTAACAAATTTTTTCGGAAGAAAAGTAAAAAAAACGCTAATTGAGTACCTGTAAGTACATTTATTTGATACAAATGCCGCCGATACACCCCTCAAAGGTATGTCGGCGACAATCGTAGAGAACGGATTTACGTCTGAATCAGCCTGACCACACGGCGATTGCCTGAGGGACGGACGGCGAAGTGGAGCCAGTAGCCGCCTCTGGACGACCGCTCCAGCAGCAGCTCATCGATGTCCTCGCGGTTCATGTCGCTGATGTCGAGCAAGATGACTGCGTAGCGCAAAGCCTGTTCAATGCCGATGCATCGGATATCTACGGCACATCCTGTCAGGTGGTTGCTCGACGTAGCCCCACCCACCGCCTTGTTCACTTCCGGACTACGGAATCCTGAGTTGATGATGATGGGGTCATCCCCCTCGCCATACAGGTTGTTCCATCGCCTTCTCAGTTGTTCCAGCCAGCCACAGAGGCGCTTCAGGTTCTCAATATGTACGTGCGAAGGGATGTTGCCATCCTGCGTTTTCGCACTTGTCTTGCAGAGCTCAGCGAGCGTAAAATGCTCGCTGAGTCGTGCTTGTTTGTTGATTGTTACTTCTTTCATCATCTAAAAATCATAAATGTTACGGTGATACGGTGATACGGCGTCAGCGCATGACCTTGCCAGTTTTCTTGAACACGGCCTTGGTGGTGCCGTTCTCCACAAAGTCACCTGCCTTTTCCACGAAGTGATCCTTCATCAGGCGGCTGATTTTCACACGCGCCACGGTATCGTTCGTCAGCGAGAAGCATCGCTTGGCATCGTCAACGGTGAACTCCTCTGGCAGACGCTCAAAAGCATCGATGGTCTTTTGCTGGCGATGGGCGTTTACTGACACATCGCGCAACTGGTCATCGAAATATTTCTCAGCCATTACCAGGAAGTAATGGCGCTGACAGGCGTACTGGATGGTCACCAACAGCTCGGCCAGTCGCCAGTCCACATCGTCAGTCTCAAACTCGCCGCTCCAGTACTGGCCGTCCTGATGGATGTTGGCCCAATGGCGCATCACGATGAACGGAGCCGCGAAGTTAAGCCCATGATAGGCACAACGCTTTCAAAGCATCTCCTCGGCCTTCGACTCGTTCTCCTTGGCGTCAGCCATACGGCGTGCAGTCCAGTCGTACAGCTCATCCACGATGTGCTGAACCGTCAGTTCACCCTTCACGCGATCCAGTTTGAAAGCCCACTCTTTCAGTCTGCCGTCGCTCTCAAAGTCAACATTCTGTTCGCGACTCATCATCTCAAAGTTCGTAGAGGGCAGTGGAATCACCGTCAGACGAGTAGCCAGGCCTGAGCCGAAATTGCGCTCATTCACCTTATTGCGAAGTGCCAAAGGCGTGCCCGTATAGATATAGTTCCACGTGACGATGAAGTTCTGAACCACGGAGTCCAAGTTAGAATACGCTTGACCATCCTCCTCGTTATGAAAGGCCTTTAATTCCATCGACTGCTTGTCAATCCATGAGCCGCCCTTCTGAACGGTCAGCGTATTGTCAAGCTCCGTGTCGAAGGTCAGCATGTGCAGTTGCATCTCAGTACCATCTACCACCTCCACAGCGTTCACCATGTCCTGAATGAACTGCGCATTACTGGTACGAGCCGGATGCACCCTGAACAGTACCTTGGGTTTCTGCGGCTTCTCCTTGTTCGCCCCCTTGGTCTTCATTTCCTCCTTGTAGCGGTTGATGGCTGCAATACCGGTTTTGTCCGCTGCCACCATAGGAGCCGCAAGGAGCTTGAACAAACGAGTAGCAAAACTCTTACCACTGGCAGGGTCGCCGATAATCAGCGTCGAGTTGTTCAAGCGGCGCAACTCTTCAGGACGATGATAGAACCTGTAGGTACAACGAGTCATCAAGGTCATCATCAAGCCGCCAGCCACAAACACAGCCGCAGGGTACTGGTTCTTCTTCAAGCCACGGCAGATGTCGCGCAGCAGCGGGTAGTCGTCAAACAGCGCCTCTATCTGGTCACCCCATTCCCACAGCCACTGGTCCATCGTGAGCTGAGCCGCCGCCGACGTCGTTTGCGCCCCTTGGGCAATCTCTGCATACGTCTTGCCCGATGCCTTGGCGATAGCATCCTGCATGGCCTTGCTCGGCTGCTGGCTGAGGTATTTCTTCTCTCTCTCCGCCATGCGCTGAGCGGCTGAGGAAACCGTCTGCTCCACGTTCTCGTCGCGCTCGTCGATGATCTCCTGCACCCACTTCTGCGCCTGGAGCATGGCCAGCGTCTTCTGCTTGTCGCCGTCGAACAGGATGAGCAGGTCTGAGGCCAGCTTAAGGCTTTCGTTGTGGCGGTTACTGTCGGCAGCGCATGGCAGTTTGTCGCCATAGCGCAGGTCAATAATATGCTGTACATCATAGCCCTTCCACGTTAAGATGTCTGATGTTTGATGGCTGATGTCAGACGGGGACTGTCCCATCTGTGCGTAGCCTGCGGAGCACTGGGGGACTGTCCCATTAATGCCTGTCCCCATAGTGCCTGTCCCCTTCGTCTGGTGTAGCGGCTGCGTTTTTTTGTCACGGTACTGGGGAGTGTACTCCCTGTCGAAATCTTCGTCATAATAGTCAAACAGTAAATCCTCATTCATGTAAATTATATCCTCCTCCTTGGGAGCAAAAGAGTTACGAGTGGCATCAATGCAGCTCTGATCAGCCTTGTAGCCCAATGCCTGTGCAAACACAATCTGGTTGTCAGCTAAATTGCCGTCCTTGATGTTCGCAGTAAACACGATGCGAATACCTTTTTTCGAGGAAGTGATATGCGCCAGTGCCGTGCGTGCCATCAACTCCTGATTGGCTTTCAGAGCCTCGAACACTTCCAGCGGATTCTCCACATGGTCAATATCGAGCATCACCAAGCCGTTCAGATGGCAGTCAGCCAACCTGCGATGACAAAACGGGTTGCCATTTGCCGTAGGCGTAGCGTCAAACTCATAGCAGCTAAAGATAAAAGCCGTCAGGTTGTCCTTCAACTCCTGTGCAAAAGCCAGCAGTCGCTCTTCATCGCTCTTCTCAAAGAACTTCTGACGCGTACTGAGTTTTTTCAAACCACGCTTCTTAGCCAGAAACTTACCATAGTCCTCATTCTTCAGCCACTTCTTGATGACCTTCTGATCGTGCTTCTCCACAGCCTCCAGAATCTCCCTTCGGCTGTCAATCTTCCAGGCAGTAGAGGTGCTCCTCACGCTGTCCCAGAACTTCTCTCGGCTGCACCTGACAGCCTGAGAGAAGTGAGTGTTTTCCTGATAACAGAATCCCTTATTCATAGCGGTAGCAAATTCTTCACTATTCTCTTTTCACTATTCACTTTAAAGGGCCTGCAGGTCTGTGATGTACAGAGCATTCTCGTGTCGCGTCTGGCCGTTCTGGTCCTGCCACGTGCGATGCTTCCAGAAGCCCTTGGCCACGTAAGGCTGATTCTCGAAGAACTGCGTGTCGCGCTGCTTAGAGGCATACTCGCCAGTCATCTCACCATACACCTCGTCGCCACCGTGCTTCAGTACTACGCCACGACTCTTGAAATACTCCATTGTACCATCCTGTCGCTGGTACTGGCGCTCAGAGTATGCGCCTACCTCCTTGATCAATACTAATGCTTCCATGTTCCTATAGATTAAAAGATTAAACATTATCCAGAATCTCCTCTATCTTCAGTGCCTCCATAGCCGTGTTCAGCTCGCGATGCATCACCACGTCCACCATGCGACGGCCAAATTCCTTCCTGACGCTGTTATAGAACTTGTAACGCTGGGGCGACTCCTTCAGCCAGCCATTCTCCAACTGACACACCACACGTTCATGGCGATCACGAGGCTGACGCTGATAGGCCCTAAAGGTTACTTTACCTGTCCACTCGTCACGACGAAGTGAACCTTCCACACACTTGCCTTCTACAAGGCGCTCCATTACTTCTAATGGAATCTCTACATACTTTCGCATAATCTTATCGAATTAATGAGCATCGGAAAGCGGGGTTTTAGTTTGAGCTCAATTCGTACGTACACATTTCCACGCTCATCCTCCGACTCGGTTATACTTATTGGTTAACGGTTAATGGTTCATGATTAATGGTTGGTGCTTTAGCTGCCTTCTTGCCATAGCGGCGAAGCATATACTTCATGTGACCAGCAAACATCAACTGCGGCATATCATCTTTCATCATCTTACAGATGGTCTTGAAGTGTTGGTTAGCCACAGCACTCTTGAAAGTCATCTTCGTGCCAGTCATCACATACACCACCAAGCCATAGGCCATTGCGCTGCGATCCAGAGGGTGATAGTTTTCCAAAGTCTTCTCAATACGCTCACGACTCTGAGGTGTGAGCCACAGTTCCAGAAGCTTCACCATCATCTTGGTAGCCAAAGTGGTTTCCCAAGAACCAACAGTTTCCTCACCGTTGGTCTTCTCAATCCAAGGAGCAAGGCACTCCAACACCTTGCTTAGTTCACAGTTCTGATCCATCCACCCGCGTTTTCACTTGATCAGCCCCATGATGAAGTCGCGTCCCCGCTGCGTCCATACCAGCCGCGATACCGTACGGCGCCGTCCGTTCCTGCCGTGCAGCACGACGCTGCGGGTCTGCGTCAGTCCCTGGTGCATGAACTTCTGCGTCGGCATCCACTGGCCCTTCGACCACTCGATGATGCCCTTGTCGCAGAGGAACGAGTTCAGGTCGCGTCCCTCCAGTCCGAACGGCTTGCCGATCTC
>JAFVGN010000066.1 GCA_017474925.1 Prevotella sp.
AAAGTTAATGAAATAAACATGTAATCATAGTAATGAAATAAATCTGAACGATATGAAAAAGGGTTGTTTAATAGTAGTCTTTTTGATTGTAGCATTTATTGTCTATACATTCTACGTTTTCATGACTGCTGTATCAGATAGTGAAGAGGCGAGTAAAAATCGCTGGTTTGACATACAGGGTAAAAGCGGCATCGTCAAGATGCATTTGGGCATGCCCAAGGATTCAGTCATCCTCCTGTTGGGAGCACCTGACAAAGTCTGGTCGCATTCTTCAGGCAAAGACATCATTGAGGACATCAGCTATTGCATCAATAATGATAAGTACCCAGACCTGATCTTTACCTTCGAGAATGGCGAACTGAAAGAGTTCTTCCAGCATTAATATATAACGGAAGCCAATCTGTACATGCTGAGGAACGGACTGGCGAACATGGAATGAAAAAACGAATAAAGTGTTCTTTGACATCGTGGCACAGGAAATAACAGGTTAGTTTGATGCCTTGGTCTATTTTGTTGCGAAACAAAGAGAAAATAGGCTTTTCTTTGAATTAGCAGCTCAAAAATTTGGAAGTCTCATTCTTTTGTCATAACTTTGCATTCGTAAAAACAAAGTAAACGTATGACGAACGAAGAGGTGCTGCTTACAAAGATTTTGAAAATCAGTCATCAGCAAGTGATGGCCGGCAAGAGCTATTCCCAAGAAGAGGTAGAACGCTTCTTAGACAATCGATTGTATGAATCTAGAGACAAGATGGTCGGGTCCAGCGTTGCTGAGTCTTGCTGAAGTTCTGGAGTACACTCTTGAAGAACACGGTGAACGCCAATATAAGAAGCTGCGCAAACAGGTGATGGAGGCGGTTCGTCATATAAGCTTTACCCCCTTTGCAGCTGCTATTGAGCCATACTCTGATGTTGTCGGAGTGGAATTGCGAGGCTATAAGGTCATACCCCAACTAAAAATCATCTATTCTGTTGTAGATGATGTTGTATACATAGAATACATCAAAAACTCCTGGCTCTCAGAAGAAACTATGCTGGAGCGTATGGGATACCACCTCTGAACACATTCCCCTTTTTTCTGTGCCACATGTCATAATAGTTTGAATAACAATATTATGATATATGGATACGAAATTCAAAGAAGAGCAATACGAACAGACGCTGATAGGACTGTTCCAGCAGATGGGCTACGAGTATGAGTGTGGCTACGACGTGGAGCGCGACTATCGCGAACCCTACCATGCTGCCGACCTCATGTCGTATATCCGCAGGCATAACCCAGAGTGGAACGACGACGTGCTGCATGAGGCGTTCCGCAAGGTGACCAACATCAACGAGGGCCTGCTGGAACAACGCAACGAACAGCTGATGGACTATGTGCAGAATGGCGTGGAGGTGAAGTATGCTGAGGACGGCAGGGCCAAGACGGCACTGGTGCGCCTGATAGACTTTGAACATCCTGAATATAACAGCTTCGTGGTGAGGAACCAGTGGCGCGTGGTGGAGCACGAGAAGATACGCTGCGACCTGGTGGTCTTCGTGAACGGACTGCCGCTGGTGGTGATAGAACTGAAATCACCCAGCAATGAAAACGTAGAAGAGGACGATGCCTACCTGCAAGTGAAGCAGTACCAGCAGAAATGTCCCAGCCTGTTTGTGTTCAACGCCTTCAGCGTGACCAGCGACATGCTGACCACCAAGGCAGGAACCATCACGTCGAAAGCCAACCGCTATATGGAATGGAAGAGCGTGGACGGACATACGGAAACCCACGAGGTGGCCGACTACGAGACCTTCTTCCGCGGCATCTTCGAGAAACACCGGTTCACGGACATCCTGCAAAACTTCATCTGCTTCGACCATAAGGACGGACGCGTGGCAAAGATCATGGGCGCCTACCACCAATATTTTGCCGTGAACAAGGCGCTGAGGCATACGGAAACGGCGATGGACGGCGACGGTAAGATTGGTGTGTTCTGGCATACGCAGGGTTCGGGGAAGTCGCTGTCGATGGTGTTCTACGTCCATCAGCTGATACAGCGTTTCCCACAGTGTACCATCGTAGTGGTGACTGACCGCAACGACCTTGACCAGCAGCTGTACGAGCAGTTTGCTGGTTGTCAGAAGTTCCTCAGACAAGAGCCGCAGCGCGTAGGCTTCGAGGTGAATGCCCAGGGGAAACTGACCAAGACCGCAGGGCGCGAAGACCTGGTGCGCAAGCTGAAAGACCTGCAGACAGGTGGCGTTATCTTCACGACGATACAGAAGTTTGAAGAGGGTACGGGACTGCTGTCGGAACGTCAGAACATCATCGTCATCACCGACGAGGCACACCGTTCACAATATGGTGACGAACACTGGGACACCAAGGCAGAGAAGATGAAGAAAGGCTTTGCCCTGCTGATGCGCGAAGCGCTGCCCCATGCCTCGTTCATAGGCTTTACTGGTACGCCCATATCAGAGCGCGACAGGGACACGAAGGAGGTGTTTGGCGACTATATTGACGTCTACGACATGACGCAGGCCGTGGCCGACGGGGCAACACGCCCTGTGTACTACGAGAGCCGCGTGGTGAAGCTGAACCTGGACGAGGATGCCCTGAAACGGCTTGACGACGAGTTTGACAAGCTGGCCGACGAGGGTGCCACAGAAGAGCAGATACACAAGGCGCGGCAGGAGAACAGCGGACTGAAAGAGATACTCTGTCACCCGGACACCATCAATAGCTTGTGTAATGACATCGTGGAACACTACGAGCAGAACCGCCAGTACGAGCTGACGGGCAAGGCCATGATAGTAGCCTACAACAAGGAAGCTGCCGTCAAGATATACCGACGGATGCTGGAGATGCGCCCGTCGTGGACGGACAAGATGCACGTGGTGGCCAGTGCCGCCAATTCGGACAAGGAGGAATGGCACGACATCATTAACGCCAAGCGCAACAAAGAGTATGCTGCCCTGTTCAAGGACGATGAAAGTCCGATGAAGATAGCCATTGTGGTTGACATGTGGCTGACTGGTTTTGACGTGCCCAGCCTGGCAACGATGTATGTCTACAAGCCCATGAGAGACCATAACCTGATGCAGGCCATTGCACGTGTAAACCGTGTGTTCCCTGAAAAGGAGGGTGGACTGATTGTGGACTATGTGGGCATAGCGCAGGCGCTGAAACAGGCCATGCAGGACTATACCAACCGCGACAGGAAACAGTTTGGCGACCCCAATATCAACAAGACTGCCAAGGTGAAGTTCCTGGAGAAGCTGGAGATATGCCGCGACCTGCTGCACGGCTTCGACTACGAGTTATGGTATGAAGGCTCAGACCCTGAGCGCAGCATGCTGATCAAGGGCGGCGTGAACTTCATGCTGGCGGCGGCCAATCAGGACAGACGGAAAAACTTCATCACTGAAAGCCAGCTCATGCATAACGCGCTGACGCTGTGCAAGTCGCTGGTCAGCCCACGCGAGAAACAGGAGGTCGCCTTCATGGATGCTGTCAGAGTGATGCTGACAAGACTGGGACAGAAGGGAACTGCCGTCACAAGGCACGACATCAACCAGCGCATTTCGCAGCTGCTGGAACAGAGCATACAAAGCACTGGCGTAGAGGTGCTGACGCCTAACGTGGAGTTCTCGCTTTTCGACGAACGCTTCCTGGCCGAGCTCAGGAGGATGAAGGAGCGCAACCTGGCAGCAAAGCTGCTGGAAAACCTGCTGAGAGAACGTATTCGCAAATACGAACGGACGAACATCGTACAGAGTCTGAAATTCAGCGAGATGATGAACAACGCCCTGTCGAACTACCTGAAAGGCTTGCTGACCAATGAGGAAGTCATAGAGGAACTGCTGAAGATGGCAGCTGAGATCAAACGGACGGAAGAGGAAGGCAACGCACTGGGACTGACGACGGAGGAGAAAGCATTCTACGATGCGCTGTCGTCGCCTGAGGGTGTGAGAGAGGCCTATACCAGCGAGGAGTTTGTGATGCTGACCAAAGAGCTGACAGAACAGCTGCGCAGGAACCGCACCATAGACTGGAACCACAAAGAGTCGGCCCGCGCCAAGATGCGCGTCATGGTGAAGCGCCTGCTGAAAAAATACAAATATCCGCCCGAGGGTCAGGAACAGGCACTCAGAACAGTGATGGCCCAGTGTAACAAATGGGCTGACGATGAAGACAACGTGGTCATACACGTCACCATAGAAAATCACTATCATGGAAACATTGATTCGCTGACAATTAACAATGATAATTGAAAAATAAGACTGAAACGTTTGGAGGTTTGCGGAAAATATCTTACTTTTGCAATTCGAAAAACGTACATCGTGGAAAAACTAAGAGCTTAGACAGCTTTCTCGTGACCTGTCAGAACCGCCTAATTTCTAAAAAAGTCAATACGAGTAGAATGTCTGCCTGCTCACGTCGTGGAGACGTGGGCATAGGTGGCATTAACTATCGTGATTGACTTTAGGCGGTTAAGACAGGATGTTTTTGCCTAAGTGCCCACCCCTCCCAACGAGTACAAAACAAACTATTACTAACAACAAAACAAAAAAATATTGGAGACAATGGAAAATCCACAACAGTCTTGTGGCATCTACAACT
>JAFVGN010000028.1 GCA_017474925.1 Prevotella sp.
ATTCCCGTTTTTTTGCCTCTTTAATGGTATATTTTGCCATCATTGCATCATAAAATTTGCAAAAATCATCTGCCATACAGAAAATTTCAGTAACTTTGTCCTCGGTAAACATTAGCGATATTCTTTAGTTCAACTTTATGGCTGGTACTACAAAGTTACTAAAAATATCGCTAATTACCTAATATTCAGCCAATTATTTTAAAACTATTTTCGTCGAACTCACGTTAAATAAGAAAGATATGGCAAACAAGAAGGGAAAAATCAATTTGAACTACAATCTGAAAGATGGAAAAGCCAGCCTCTCGTTTCTTCTTGCACCGAAATACGGACCATATATCTTGGGGGGAATGACTTTGTTTGGCCGTCCAAGTGTTATGTAAAGTTAAGTTTTATCACAAATAACGCTTTTTGTTTGGCCATGAAATATAAAATTGTTAATTTCGCGGCTGAATAAGACGATGTTTTTATGAAAGGTATTGTAGGTAGAGAGGCAGAAATAAGGGAATTGCAAGAGCGATACTCAAGCGACAGGGCTCAGTTTGTTGCTGTATATGGGAGAAGAAGAGTCGGTAAGACATTCTTGATTGATCAAGCTTTTGCTGGACAAATCACGTTCCGTCATGCAGGACTTTCCCCTGTCGATAACAAACAAAAGAAAAACCAGATGAAGGAGCAACTGAAGAGCTTCTATTATTCACTGCTAAGTCACGGCATGAAGAAGAGTAAATGTCCCACATCGTGGTTAGAGGCTTTCTTTATGCTGGAGATGCACTTGCAGAGTATAGATGACGGTTCCCGTCAGGTGGTTTTTCTTGACGAACTGCCGTGGATGGATACTCCACGTTCCGGATTCATCACTGGGCTGGAATCTTTCTGGAATGGCTGGGGATGTCATCGCCATAATTTCATGCTGGTTGTTTGCGGCTCGGCAACTTCATGGATGCTTGATAATCTAATAAACAATTATGGTGGACTCTACGGAAGACTTACCTGTGAAATGAAACTGTCGCCATTTACATTGAAGGAGTGCGAGGATTTCTTCGAGAATAAAAACATCAAGTTATCGCGATATGATATCGTGCAAAGTTATATGGCTCTTGGTGGAATCCCCTATTATCTCGATTATTTCCAACGGGGATTGAGTCTTCCGCAGAATATAGACAATCTGTTCTTTGTAAAGGGTGCGAAGCTACGCGACGAGTATGACCGTCTGTTCGCATCAGTTTTTTCGCGGCCTGAAGAAATGAAACGAATCGTCAAGTTCCTCAATACAAGACGTTCCGGATTCACCCGGGAGGAGATAGCCAAGAAGACGGGCATTACTCAAGGAGGTACATTGACAAACATGCTGAAGGCTCTTATTGGAAGTGACTTTGTCCTGAAGTATGTACCATTCGGATGCAGCAAGCGGGAGGAACATTACAAACTGTCAGACCCGTTCTGTATCTTCTATCTTCGCTATGTGCCCGACAATAGCAGCTATACCACCAGTTTCTGGCAGGAAAGCCATACTTCACAAAGTATCGTCAGTTGGCGTGGATTTGCATTCGAGGAAATTTGCCTCAAACATATCAGTCAGATTAAGCAGGCTTTGGGAATCCAAGGTGTCAATACGAAACAGTCGTCGTGGGCACTTCGGGGAGATGACGAGAAAGAGGGAACACAGATTGACTTGATTATAGAACGTGCCGACCATATTGTGAATATGTGCGAGATGAAGTTCTATGGTGAGGATTTCTCAGTCGATAAGGTCTATTACCAAAAGCTAAACACCCGTGAGAAACTACTTATGGAACAGGTTGCCAAACGAGAAAAGGTCCATCCAGCCTTAGTCACCACATACGGATTGAAGTATAACGAGTATAGTGGTGTCTTTCAACGTGTGGTATCGATGGATGATCTGTTTGTGTAGAATTAAAAAATGCAGACTTTTGGGCCAAAAGTACAAATTTTCTTTTGATTTGGCCCGAAAGTATGCAGAAATATATGAAGGCACTGGTGATATAAGTTCATAATATAGTCCCACACCCTGGGTATGCGGGATTATAATGAACACGCAAATTATCTGTTGGAGATCACAGATGCTATCGATGAGCCACGAAAATACCACATCTATGTCTGCGATTTACCATATATGCGGTATTGTTGCTTTAGGAGATTATGCGTACCTTTGCACCCAAATATCTAAAGATAAAAAGAGTATGAGTACAAACAAAAACTATCATTTTGAGACTTTACAACTTCATGTAGGCCAGGAACAGGCAGACCCCACTACCGACGCACGTGCCGTACCTATCTATCAGACCACGAGCTATGTATTCCACAATTCCCAGCATGCTGCCGACCGTTTCGGCCTGCGCGATGCAGGTAATATCTATGGTCGTCTGACCAACTCGACACAGGGTGTGTTCGAGGATCGTGTAGCCGCCCTCGAAGGTGGTGTGGCAGGTCTGGCTGTCGCCTCTGGTGCCGCCGCCATTACCTACGCATTTCAGAACATTGTACAGACTGGTGCACACATTGTGGCTGCAGATAACCTTTATGGTGGTTCATACAACCTCATTACCCATACGCTGGCCACTCAGGGTATCACGAACACCATCGTCAACGTGAACGACCTCGATGCATTGGAGGCCGCTATCCAGCCCAACACGAAAGTAGTATTCGCTGAGACTTTCGGCAATCCTAACAGCGATGTGCTTGATTTCGAGGGTGTGGCTGCTGTTGCCCACAAGCACGGCATCCCGTTTATTGTTGATAATACGTTTGGCACACCTTATCTGATTCGTCCGTTAGAGCATGGGGCTGACGTCGTGGTCCATTCCGCCACGAAGTTCCTGGGCGGTCATGGAACAAGCCTTGGTGGAGTGATTGTGGATGGCGGTAAGTTCGATTGGAAACAGAATGACAAGTTCCCCACACTCTCTAAGCCCGATCCATCATATCACGGTATCGTGTTTGCCGACGCTGTCGGAACCGCAGCCTACGTCACCCGCATCCGTGCCGTTATCCTGCGCGATACTGGTGCGGCCATCTCGCCCTTCAATGCCTTCATCCTTTTGCAGGGTGTTGAAACACTGAGCCTGCGTGTAGAGCGCCATGTTGCGAATGCCCTGAAGGTGGTTGATTTCCTTGCCAGCCATCCGAAAGTGGCTAAAGTGAATCATCCTGCCCTTGAGAGCCATCGTGACCACCAGCTCTATCAGAAATATTTCCCCAATGGTGCAGGCTCTATCTTCACCTTTGAGATCAAAGGCGGACAGGAAGCAGCCTGGAAGTTTATCGATGCCTTACAGATTTTCTCATTGCTAGCCAATGTGGCCGATGTAAAGAGTCTGGTAATTCATCCATACACTACTACTCACTCTCAGCTCTCACCCGAGGAACTTGCTGAGCAGAATATCACGCCCTCTACCATCCGTCTAAGCATTGGTACTGAGCACATCGACGACATTATCGACGACCTCGCTCAGGCTTTTGATAAGATTTAAGTTCAGTCATTCTGACTCCGGATTACACGGATTTAACAGATTGTTTTGTTTATATCCGTGAAATCTTTCGTTTTATTTCAATCAAAAACTAAACGACATGGGAAAGTATATTTTAGCAGACAATCAGGAATTGACCCAGTTCGCGCTGGAGAGCCTGTTATGTCATCACGATGAGACAGTGGTTGGTAAAGCCACCGACAAGACGGTGCTTGTGGAATTACTGAAAGAACATGAGGATGCTGTGGTACTGCTTGACTACACCCTGTTCGATTTCGCTGATGATGATCAACTACTGATTCTTGCCGAGCGATTCTCTCTGTCGCAGTGGATACTCATCAGTGATGACCTGACACCTCACTTTTTACGTCGTGTAATCTATATGTCCCATCAGTTCAGCATTGTTTATAAAGACGGATCTATGAAGGATATTCGCGATGCCCTCTATGCTGTAAGCCATCACAATAGGCATATCAGTCAGCGGGCGTTGGAGACTATCATCATTATTCAACAACAGGAAGATGGCGAGCGTCCCAGTGTATTAACAACAACTGAGATGGAAATTGTGAAGGCCATCGCTCAGGGAAAGACAACTAAGGAAATTGCTGCTGAGCGTGTATCCAGCATACACACCATTACCACTCACCGAAAAAACATCTTCCGCAAACTGGGCATCAATACCGCACACGAAGTGGTGAAATACGCATTCCGCGCTGGTCTCATCGACTCTTCTGATTTTTATATTTAAACTAAGATGTTGTGAACGTCAAGCAATCCATATTGACTATAACCGGATCCGATGGCACTGGCGGTTCAGGTATTCAGGCAGATATACGTTGCATCAGTGAACTTGGAGGCACAGTCACTTCCGTTGTTACATCAATTACAGTACAGAACACATTAGGTATTCAGGAGTTCTATGATCTTCCAGCCCCCATCGTCCGCGAACAGATTGAAGCAATTTTCAATGACTTGCAGCCTCAAGTCGTGAAAGTTGGTCTAATGAGGAATATTGAAGTGGTAGAGGTAGTGGCGGAAATGATCCGCAAATATCGTCCTAAACACATTATCTATGCTCCTGTTTTGAAGTCCACCAAAGGCGAAGAACTTGTGGAACCAAGTGTGTTTCATGCAATCAAGGAGAAAGTATTCCCTCTCTGTACCATCGTATTGGAACCTTCTGACTTGCCTATGAAAGACAGACACCACGGTCATGCCAATCAACTATCTGCTGCATTGGCTTATTATATCAGTTGTGGCGAAGACGAAAACGCAGCCTTGTTCCATGCACGCAGCTACTTGAGTCAGTTCCCCAAAGGTTATACCGAAGACAGCAGTCGTAGCGGTGAACTCTACAATCTGTTTCTAAATGCCATTGACCGTTTTCATCATCGTTATAGCGATGTGTTTTTCTATGCGGAGCAATTAAGTGTCAGCGCCCGCTATTTAGGTCAGGTAACTCGCCACATCGCCAACCGCTCTCCAAAGGCCATCATCGACGAGCGTATCACGGAGGATATCACTACGATGCTAGCCACTAACAAACCGCTCAAGGAGATTGCGCTCATGCTCGGATTTTCTTCCCAAGCCCATTTGTCACGCTACTATAGGAAACAGACTGGCAAGGCACCCAGTGAAGTTAGAAAGAGATAACTTACCCATATTGACTTTTCGTTTATCAGAATGGGAACACGAATCGGTGTTCTCGTGGATTTGCTGTTATTTTGCAACCGTATTCATCAACACAGAAATGAAAAGAATATGGAAAAGAACGAAAGACAAAATCTCAATCGCCAATTGGCTCAGATGCTGAAGGGCGGTGTAATTATGGACGTGACAACCCCCGAACAGGCGCGCATCGCAGAGGAAGCAGGAGCCTGTGCCGTAATGGCATTGGAGCGTATCCCTGCCGATATCCGTGCAGCGGGTGGCGTGTCGAGAATGAGCGACCCCCAAATGATACATGGCATTCAGGAGGCTGTTACCATTCCTGTAATGGCCAAATGTCGCATCGGACACATAGTCGAGGCTCAGATATTACAGGCTATCGAGATCGATTATATCGATGAGAGCGAGGTTCTCAGTCCTGCTGACAACATCTATCATATCGACAAGACAAAGTTTGATGTGCCATTTGTCTGCGGGGCAAAGAATCTGGGGGAGGCTCTCCGTCGTATTGCCGAGGGCGCTACGATGATTCGTACCAAAGGTGAACCAGGAACGGGCGACGTGGTACAGGCCGTGAGTCACATGCGGCTGATGCATAGCGAAATCCGTCGGTTGATGAGTATGAGCGAGGATGAACTCTACGAGGCTGCCAAACAATTGCAGGCACCTTATGAACTGGTACGTTTCGTTCATGAGAATGGGAAACTGCCCGTAGTAAACTTCGCTGCAGGTGGAGTGGCGACTCCTGCCGATGCAGCCCTAATGATGCAACTCGGTGCAGAGGGCGTATTCGTGGGCAGTGGCATCTTCAAGAGTGGCAACCCTGCTAAGCGCGCTGCCGCCATCGTGCAGGCTGTGACGAACTATCAGGATGCGAAATTGCTGGCCGAACTCAGCGAGGATTTGGGCGAAGCTATGGTAGGCATCAATGAACAGGAAATAGAACTCTTAATGGCAGAACGAGGCAAATGAGAATCCCAATACTCGCCCTGCAAGGGGCATTTATAGAACATGCACAGATGCTACAGCAGCTCGGTGTGGAAACTTTCGAGATCCGACAATTAAAGGACTGGCAACAGCCAAAGGACGGTCTGATCCTGCCTGGCGGTGAGAGCACGGTGCAGATGCACCTACTCTCACAACTGGGGCTGTTGGATCCCATCCGTCAGGCCATTCTCGACGGTCTGCCAGTATTCGGCACTTGTGCCGGCATGATTCTGCTCTCTGAAGGCTATCTTGGCACGATGGACATCCGTGTGCGTCGCAATGCCTACGGTCGACAACTTGGTAGTTTCCACTCCGTTAGCCTTGTTAATGGTATTGGCGACAACATCCCTATGACATTCATCCGTGCTCCTTATATAAAAGACGTATTGTCACCGAAATGTCAGATATTGGCAGAGTTAGGTGGCCATGTTGTTGCAGCCCGTCAAGGAAATCAAATCGCCACTTCATTCCACCCTGAACTGGATGGCGATTTGAGAGTACACAGCTATTTTCTTGACATGGCAAAATAGTAACTATTTCAGACTCTGTTGGACATCCTCCAATAAGTCAGTGCCGTCTTCGAGGCCAATGCTCAGACGGACAGTGGTGTCAGGGACGGACATCTCTGCACATTGTTCGGGGGTGAAGAGACCGAAGATGGTCGAGGCAGGATGGATGGCCAGCGACTTGCGGTCGAAAAGGTTCGTGGCACGACGGATAATCTGGAGTTTGTCAATGAATGCCCACGCAGCCTCTTTCGATTCGAGGTCGATGGTAAAGACGGCACCAGGCAAGGGGCCAAATTGTTCACGAGAGAGTTCATAGAAGGGATTATCCTCCAAGCCAGTATAGTTTACGCGCTTGATCTCGGACAGTTGCTGACACTGCTTGGCGAGCCACAGCGTGGTCTCGGCCTGACGACGAAAACGGATGTCGAGGGTATCGAGACCGAGGGTTTCCATGTAGGCTGCCTGAGGTGTCATCAGCGCACCGAGGTTCGTAATGAGTTCTGTTTTGACTCGCGCCGTGAAGGCCAACTTCTTGCCGACCTTTTTGATACGAGCCTGTAAGGCTGGCGAGGGTGACTGCGACCAATCGAACTTTCCGTAGTCGATGAGCAGACCGCCGAGGCCTGTGCCACCGCCGGAGATATACTTCGTGCTTGACACCACCTCGATATCCACGCCAAAATCGACGGCATGGAAGGTGGAGAACGGTACGATGGTGGTATCGGCAATCAGGGGCACACCTGCCTTATGGGCAATGTCTGCCAGCGCTCGAATGTCTGCTACGAACAACTGTGGATTGGTGATGATCTCGAAGAAGAGCGCACTGGTCTTGTCGTCGATCTGCGCCGCCACTTCCTCAGGCTTCGTGAAATCGACGAAGCGCGGCTCCACACCGAATGAACCCAGCGTGTCGCGAATGAGCGAGACGCTGTTGCCAAACAGATGCTTCGAAGCCACGATGTTGAGTCCTGCTGCACTGACAGCTGCCAAAGCATAGTGGATGGCCGCCATGCCTGTATTGAGGGCTGTGACACTTGTCGCTCCAGTAATCTGTTTGACGCGTTCCTCCAAATAGGATGTTGTGGGGTTGGCGATGCGGGCATACGACGGTGCCATGGAGCGACCGCAAAACGCGTCGCCCATGGCCTTGGCAGACTCAAACTCAAACGCCGCCGTATAGTAGACAGGCATCGACAGAGCCCCATATACATCCGGTTTCTGGTACTTCGTCGTCAATATTGTCGTTTCGTACTGCATTATCTTCCAATAATCTTTTTCACTGCAACCACGAGCTTGTCCACGTCTTCGCGGGTGTTATAAAGTGCGAAGGTGGGACGGACGCTCATTTCGTAACCTAAGGCGCGCAGAGCAGGCTGAGCACAATGGTGACCTGCCCGCACGGCGATGCCCTCCTTATCGAGCAGCGTGCCGACCTCGGGTACAGGAATGCCTTCGAGGACGAAACTTACGACCGATACGCGGTTCTTGGGATTGCCAATGAGCGTCAAACCAGGAATCTGGGCGAGTTGCTCGCGGGCATATTCCGTCAACTGGTGCTCGTGATGCTCGATGTTGCCTATGCCGATGTGCGAAACGTAGTCGAGGGCAGCACCCAGTCCGATAGCGTCGGCCACGTTGGGCGTGCCAGCCTCAAAGCGGGCGGGAGGCACGTTGTACTCCGTGCGTTCGATGGTCACGTCCTTGATCATGTTACCACCACCCTGCCAGGGCTGCATCTTATCCAGGAGTTCCTTGCGACCATAGACCGCACCGATGCCGTTGGGACCGTAGATCTTATGGCCGCTGAACACGAAGAAGTCAGCACCGAGCGCCTGCACATCGACGGGCGTGTGAGCGATGGACTGTGCGCCGTCTATCAGCACAGGGATGTTGTGCGCATGAGCAATCTCGATGATACGCTGCACATCGTTGATGGTGCCGAAGGTGTTGTTCACATGACCTACTGAGACGAACCGTGTGCGAGGCGTGATGAGGCGCTCGAACTCTGAGAGGATGAGGTAGCCGTTCTGGTCGGTGGGAATGGCGCGCAGTGTGGCACCTTTCTCCTGAGCCACGCGCTGCCAGGGAACGATGTTCGCATGGTGATCCAATTCTGAGACGATCACTTCATCACCAGGCGTCAGGAACTGTCGGCCATAGGTCTGCGCTACGAGGTTGATACCCTCGGTGGTGCCACGCACGAAGATGATTTCCTCGCTGGTGGCGGCGTTGATGAACCGCTGCACCTTTTCACGAGCCTCCTCGTAGGCATCCGTCGCACGGGCAGCAAGGGTGTGCGCCCCGCGATGGATGTTACTATTATAATTACGGTAATAGTCCGAGATCTTGTCGATCACCTGGTTGGGCTTCTGCGTTGTGGCACCGTTGTCGAGCCACACGAGGTCGTGGCCGTTCACCTTCTGATTGAGCACGGGGAAGTCGCGCTTGATCTGCTCCGAGTTCAGCGTGTCCCCCTCCTCGTAGTGCAGGTCGCGCAATTTCTGCGTTTCGGGGATTCCGATGCCGAAGCCGTCATCCTTGGGCAGTGTCGAAGTTTGGGTATCTGTATCGCCGATGTAAGGCAACTCACCATAACCACTACCCCCAGCCAGAAGCGCGTTGAAACTTGTCTCCAGTTCAGTCAGGTTTAGGGTATCGTCAGGAATGATTTCCTGACGCTCAACCTGCAACTCCTCTGGGCAGTACTTTTGAGCGATTTCTTTCAGCAGGGCAAAAGAACCACTGTCTATGCCGTATCCATTAATGTTCTGAATATCTATCATAAGCATTACCATTTACTCCCTTCTCCAATTGGAAAGTAGTTAGGGGTGAGGCTTCTTCTTATTTTCTTTTCTGATAGTCGTGATAATAACCCACCTCGACGTTCTCTAATACAGCGATGGCATCATCGGTGAGCGCGGCTAACGAGAAGTACTTCGTGAGCAGATACGAGGCCACGCCGAACTTGTCGAGACCCATCAGTCGAGCACTCAGAGACGGGGCTATCTCGCCGGGGATGCCGCTCTGGTGCAGACCGATAACGCCCTGGTTCTTCTCGCCGACGCGTACAAGGATAATTTTTGTGGTACCCACGCCGCGGCCTGTCAGATACTGACCTTCTACCTCCACCTTGTCTGAAGGAATCAGGGGCACACCACGCCACAGAACCACGCGAGTGCCGAAGAGATCGGTGGTCACAGGCGGCACACCGCGCCAAGTACATTCACGCTCGAAGGCTGCAATCGCACGTGGATGGGCGATGAAGAATGCCGGCTCCTTCCACACCAAAGACAGCAGTTCGTCGAGATCATCGGGTGTGGGCGAACCATAGCGTGTGGTGATGCGGTAGGCGGGGTTGGCAGCGGCCAACAGACCGAACTGTTTGTTGTTGATCAGCTCCCACTCCTGGCGCTCCTTGATGCTCTCAATAGAGAGACGAAGCTGTTCCTCCAACTGGTTGTAGGGATTATTATAAAGATCGCTCACGCGGGTATGCACACGTACCACTGTCTGTAGCGTGTTCAGCGAATACTCCGTCGGATTCTCCTCGTAGTCGATATAGGTCTCGGGGATGATGTTGTCCTCTTCATGACCACTGACGAGGTCGATGTGCTTTTCGCCGTTGTCGTTCACCGATGCCTTCAGGCGCAGCTGCTTGTCCACCGCTTTCTCGAACGTCTCGCGGAAGTCGGGCACCTCCTTAATGAACTTGATAAGTTCCTTCAGTTTCAGCCCAAGGAATGTCGTTGGCGTGATGGCGCGCACGCTGACGGTAGATTCCTGTTCATCCAGTAAATCAGCCTCGCCGAAATACTCACCATCGCCCAACAGGGCAATCCGCAAATCCTCGCCGTGAGGGCCTTTGCTGATGACCTCAGCCTGTCCGCTGGCCACGATGAAGAAGCGCTGCTTGTCCTTGCCCTCCTCCACGAAGAGTTTATCGACATCGACCTCTTTGGCTTCGAACGAGCTGACGAGACGGTTCAGTATCTCATCGTCAAACTCAGAGAACAGGGGGATAGCCTTGAGGTCCTTCGCCGTAAACGATGGTACGCCATTCACATACTGAATGGGCAGGCGGTCGTTCTTACGGAGTTCGACCTTTGTGCGGTTTACGCGGAACGTGCCGCCTGAAACCTGCACCCAGGGCAATAACTTTAGTAACAGTCTCGGAGTGATGGAGCCCATCTGTGGGGCCGTCTTGGTAGTTGTCGCCAACTTCTTGGCGGTAGCAGTAGTCACACTACGCTGAAGATTTGAATCTGCCATAATGATAATAATTTAAATTAAATTTATTTTTTGATAGTTACCTTGTGTATGGTTCCTTCTACGTGTTCGACGGAAAGGACGTTGTAGCCCTGCTCCTTGGCATTGCGTGGTACGTTGTCTAACGGTTCACCCTCGGCGAGCAGCACTTCCAGCGTGTCGTCCGGCTGGAGCTTCGAAAGCTCGATCTTTGTCTTGACGAAGGTCATCGGGCAGTGCTCCTTCGTGATGTCTAATACCTTTGTTGCCATATCCTTACCTTTTTAAATGAATAATGTCTGTCCACCTTCGCTGAGGTTGAGGAACGACGCCACACCGAGGACGTCCTTCACCTCAGGAATAAAGTCCTCTTTCTTCAGGCCGAGCACGTGCATCGCCATCTCACAGGCGTAGAGGTTGATGCCGAGTGCCTTGGCCGCGTCGACCAGTTCTTCGAGGGTTGCCACGTTGTTCTTGCGCATCAGGTAGCGGAAGATCTTCGGACCGGCGCCGAGGAAGTTGAAGCGGCTAGTTGGTGTGACTTTCAATCCACCCATCATGAAGCCGAAGATTTTCGTCAGCCAGTTACCGCCGGTAAAGCTCCGGCCCTGCTTCTGTTTGATAGCGTCGAGGCCCCAGAAGGTAAAGAAAATATTTACTTCATAACCTAACTGCAGCCGCGCCCGTGCCTAATGTAAATACTGCCGTCAGTTTGTCGAAATCGCCACTGAAGGCGATGATGCTGAGTTTCTTTTGTTCTGCCATAAAAAATACGTTTGAGTTCTGGGCGCAAAGTTACGATGAAATCTGCACTCCTGCAATCGCATATCTCCGGTATTTTATATACCCTTGATATGGTATGCAATTTACCACCCCTGTGGGATTGTGGTATTAGAAAAAACATCGTACCTTTGCAGCGTGATTTGATTACAACTGAAAAGTCACTAAGATTCAAATAGATTCAAACTCGATATTTATGGCAAAAATTTATGTAAATGGAGATGCGCAGGAAGTAAGCCTGCCGCTCAACGTAAGTGAACTGATTCAGCAGCAGAACGTACAGCAGCCCGAAATGGTCAGCGTGCAGGTGAACGAAGAGTTTGCCGAGCGCGAGGACTGGGAGGGTATTCAACTGAAGGAAGGCGACAAGGTCGATTTCCTGTACTTCATGGGAGGAGGCGCGCGATGATAGATTTCACAGAAGAACAGATACAGCGCTATTCGCGGCACATCTTGTTGCAGGATGTTGGCGTGGAGGGACAAGAAAAGATAATGAATGCGCGTGTGCTCGTAGTGGGTGCCGGCGGACTGGGTGCTCCTGTGTCGCTTTACCTCGCTGCGGCGGGTGTAGGAACCATCGGTATCGTGGATGCTGATGTTGTCGATTTGAGCAACCTCCAGCGTCAGGTTATTCACTTCACCAAGGACGTGGGCGTGCCAAAGGTAAAGAGCGCCGAAGAGAAGATCAAGGCCATCAACCCCGACGTGAAGGTCGATACCTATTACGAGTTCCTCGATTCCTCGAACGCACTCGACATCATCAAGGATTACGACTTCATCGTCGACGGTACGGACAACTTCCCCGTGAAGTTCCTCATCAACGATGCTTGCGTAATGGCAGGCAAGCCGTTCTCACATGGTGGCATCCTGCGCTTCAACGGTCAGACGTTTACACACCTGCCCGGAACGGCTTGCTACCGTTGTATGTTCAAGGAACCGCCTCCCGCAGGTGCCGTCCCTACCTGTTCGCAGGCTGGTGTATTAGGGGCCATTGCGGGTATGTTAGGTACGATTCAGGCTGCTGAGACCCTGAAGTATTTCACGGGTATCGGCGAACTGCTGACGAACCGTCTGCTTACCTTCGATGCCAAGACCATGCAGTTCCGCACGGTACCTGTGAAGCATCGTGACTCGTGCGCCATCTGCGGCACGAACCCTACCATCGACCACCTGATAGATTACGAACAGGCCGCCTGCGACCTCAAAAATCATTAAGCGATGAAAATTCCGAATGAAATCATTGATAAGTTGATCAGCCAGGCCCGGCAGGAAGCGCCCGACGAAACGTGTGGTTACCTGCTGGGCATTACCTCAGACGAAGGCGAATTGGTAACAGAGAACTATTGGATGGAGAACATCGACCACTCCCCCGAGCATTTCTCCTTTGCACCCAAGGATCAGTTCGCAGCATTGAAATATGCTCGAAGCAAAGGTCTGAAGATTCTCGCCAACTGGCACAGTCATCCCGCCTCGCCATCGCGGCCCTCGCAGGAAGACCTCCGCTTGGCTAACGACCCCACCATCCGCTACGCCATTCTCTCCCTCCATGATGGCGTCCATCTGAATTCTTTCAAGATTCTGAACGGCGAGGTGAAGAATAAAGAGGTACATTTGTAAATTCGAAATACATAATAACAAAACAAGTAAGGATTATGAGTAAAATTGCAAAGCAGCTGACCGAGTTCGTCGGCAACACCCCACTCTTAGAGCTCAATAAATATTCAACGGCAAAGGGGCTTGAGACACCCGTGATAGCCAAAATAGAGTTTTTCAACCCTGGCGGTAGCGTGAAGGACCGTATCGCACTGGCCATGATCGAAGACGCAGAGCAGAAGGGCATCCTGAAGCCCGGAGCAACCATCATTGAACCCACCAGCGGTAACACAGGCGTAGGACTGGCACTGGTATCAGCCGTCAAGGGCTACCACCTTATCCTTACCATGCCCGAGACCATGAGTGTAGAGCGGCGTAACCTCGTTAAGGCCTACGGTGCCGAGGTGCGTCTCACCTCTGGAAAAGACGGCATGCCAGGTGCCATCCGTGCTGCCGAGGCACTTCGTGACGAGATTCCAGGCAGTGTCATCCTCCAGCAATTTGAGAATGCCGCCAACCCCGCCAAGCACTATGCCACCACCGGTCCTGAGATCTGGAGCGACACGGATGGTCAGGTCGACATCTTCGTTGGTGGTGTAGGTACAGGTGGCACCATCAGCGGTGCAGGCAAGTACCTAAAGGAGCATAATCCTAATGTGAAAATCATTGCTGTTGAGCCGAAAGCAAGTGCCGTCCTCAATGGACAGCCCAGCGGTCCCCACAAGATCCAGGGTATTGGTGCCGGTTTCATTCCCAAGACCTACGACGCAGATGTCATCGATGAGGTGTTCGACGTAGAGAACGACGATGCTATCCGCACTGGCCGTGAGGTGGCGCAGTCAGAAGGTCTGCTCGTTGGTATCTCAGCAGGAGCCGCCCTCTATGCTGCCATCCAGGTGGCCAAGCGTCCTGAGAACAAGGGCAAGAAGATTGTGGTGCTGCTGCCCGATACAGGCGAGCGCTACCTCTCAACCGTCCTCTACGCCTTCGAGGAGTATCCGCTGTAAATCAGAAGGCAGCCCCGCGGGGCTGCCTTCATTCATTTTATGAGTGATGGTATTCAGATTTTATTCTTCGAAAATCGGCTCATGATAAACCTTCCGCTTAGACTGAGCACAAGCACAATGACGGTTAGTACAACAGCAGCTGCATATGCACGGTCTTGCACTTCAAGTTGCGGTGCACTTAGTTGGAAGAACACGCTCAACGGTAGCGTCGCAGCCTGTTGCGACAATGAGGTGGGGATGCTGTCGGAGAAACCTGCCGTGAACATGACACCAGCTGCGTCGCCAATGCTGCGTCCTACGGAAAGCAGCGTGGCCGTGGCAATGGCAGGGGCTATCTGACGGACTACCACACCGATTGTCTCGATACGGGTGGACCCAACGCTGTAGGACGAGTCAAGCAAGTCGCTGGGAATGGTCTTGGCCACTTCGTCGAGTGTACGGATGAGGATGGGGATAATGAGCAGCGTCTCGACGATAATGCCTCCAAGCAGTGATGCCCTCAGGCCGAAATATATCATGATGGTGAATCCGAATGCTCCATAGACAATGGACGGAATGCCGAAGAGGACGTCGTAGGCTATCCGGGCTACGTAACCAAAGCGACTGTCGGCTTTTAGATAGACATTCAGGTAAAATACGACAGGGATGGCTATGAGTAGGCCGATGGACGTGGACGCGATGACGATGTAGAGGGAACCGACGATGGCGTTAAGGAAGCCCCCTTCCTTGCCGATATAGAATCCTCCTCCTGGCAATGATGACACCATTTCCCACGTCAACACGGGAAGTCCGCGGTGAAGCACGGTGTAGATGACACTGAGAACAAAGAATAGGATGACGAGTACGGATAGATACATCAATGCCTTGGCTGCTTTCTCTTCAATGAATTTGCCTTTGTATGCCATAACATAAATATATTAATAGTTTTTTACCTTGCGAAGTACGATGCGTGAGAACAGATTGAACACCAAGACCACGAAGAACAGAATGAAGGCTGCGAACATCAAGGCTGCTTCGTAGAGTGGCAGTGACAACATCTCGCCGTAGTTGTTGGCGATGAGAGCGGGAATGGGATAGCAGGCATCAAGCACACTACTTGGTACGATGGCCAGGTTTCCGCACACCATCAGCACAGCTATGGTCTCACCAAGTGTGCGACTGATGGCGAGCACGAGGGCGGCAATCAGGCCTGGAAGCGTTTTTCTGACGATGACATGCTTCACCGTCTGCCATTTTGTGGCACCGAGCGAGAAGGCTGCTTCGCGATAGTCTCGCGGAACGTTGGCAAACAATTCGATAAACAGACTGACCAACAGCGGAATGACCATCACGCCGAGCACGACACCACCCGCCAGCACAGTGTAACCGCTGGAGGTCTTTGCAAAGTGGGGAGCAACGACCTCTGAGACCCAGGGCACAATGAGCAGTGTACCCCAAACTCCATAGATGACGGAGGGCAGGCCGGCGAGGATGTCGAGCAGCGGATAGATATACTTGCGAAGCCAGTTGCGTGAGTATTCCGTCAGGAACACTGCCATCAGCAGCGAGATTGGAAGTGCAATGGCAACGGCCAGCACTGTCACCCACACCGTACCCATCAGGAAGGGGAAGAAGCCGAACTCGTTGCGCATGGGTTTCCAGTCAGATGCAGACAAGAGAGACCAAAGCGAGTGTTCCTGTAGGATAGGTGCTGATTTCAAATAGAGCCCGACACCCATTGCAACAACAAGCAGCAGGCTCAATGCTGACAATGCGAGCATCATGCCGCCTGCCACTTTGTCTTTCAAATATCTGTAGTTCATATCTATTCCTGTTTATCCGAATAATATAGACTTGGTCAGTCCCATGGCGAGCATGGCAATGACGAGAGCCATCATGAGCCATGTCTCTTTCGGAGATAGTTTCTCCTGGTCGTCCGATTGGTATTCAAACATACATTTCGTCTTTTTCTTCAGTCCTCCAGCTGTTTAAGGCTTGCGCTGATTTTCTCCTGACTGATGCTGATATAGCCTTGCGGAATGTTATACTGCTGACCATCTGTAAGGATGAACTTCAGAAACTCCCGTACCACAGGGTTAGCAGGTACGCCTTTCGACACCAGATAGAGATCACGTGCAGGAGGCGATGGATAGAGACCGTCGGCTATGGCTTTCACTATCTGACTCTTCGAATCGTAGAAATTCTCCTCTGGGTCTATTTGCCCATTTCCGTTTACATCAACAGGTGCTACAAGTATGCCTGGATTGGGCTTCCCTGTTTTCGTATCGTATGCATACCCGATATTATTATATCCGATTCCATTGACATCTTTCTGTACGGCAGTAGCCACTCCTGGGTCGCCGAACACAGCCGTTCCCTGTAGGTCTTCCTGTTTTTTATCGAACCACGCTGCCCAAGTCTCAGCCGCACCGCAAGCGTCACTTCGGTTGTAGACTACTATTGGAGTTCTGTCGGCCGTCCCAATCAGTTCTCCCCACGTACTGACATCCTGTCTAATCCATAAGCGCGTCACGTCTTCCTTTGTCAGCCCACGCTTCTGTAAGTCTTTCAGCACTGGGTTGGCAGCGTTGATTGTAGGAACCACGGCATCTTTTGCCACGGCAAAACCGATGGCTCCCTTGTCTATCTCGCCCTGTCCTAACTCGCGACTCACCATGCCCAGATCCACTACCTGTGCCAATGCGTCGGTTACGCCTTTTCCAGCACCTCCGGCAGACACGTCGACCTTTACATCGGGGTGCAACTTCTGAAACTCGTCGGCCCATTGGACGGCCAACGGATAGAGGGCAAAGGCTCCCGATAATGAAATCTCACCATGAAGAGTACCGTCAGGGGATATACCAGACGCTTTCTTTCCACCGCAAGCGATGAGCGATGCAGCCAGTGCGGTGACTGCTGCAAGTTGTAGATAATTCTTTTTTTTCATAATCTTACTATTTTTAATAGTTTTGTTTTTGTTTTTGTATTGTTTCTTAAAACAGAATGTCCAGTTGGGCATCGACCAGATTATAGTTATGCTGGCTTACACCAGAGGAGATACTGCGATCGTTTACTCGTGCGTATTCAAGATTCATCCGCAGCTTTTTTGTAAAATGATAATCAGCACCAATTTCATAAAATGTCTTGCTTGTTGACCATTTCTTTTCCTCTCGATACACATCGTAGCGAGCCTTCTGCCGCCATTTGTCACCAATGGGGACTATCACTTGTGCATAATAGGCGTCAGCTTTGTCGCCAAGGTTTCTGTTTTTGCCAAATCCTTGACTGTGTATATACTCTGATCTCACTACCCACCCTTTAGCAGCATATTCTCCTGACAAGGCATAACGATTCTTACTGAGACTACTGACGTGTTTGTCACCGTTGGCATCAGATTCTTCTATGCCGCGGCTACCAGTCCATCCGAATATGCCAATGCGGACTCCCTTGACTGGAGAAACCCACAGGCCTCCTATGATGTCTTTTCTTTGATCCACGTCCTTCGTGTTTATTCCTTGTCCGTTGAATACGCCTATTTGATAGCTCAATAATGCGTAATTCTTAGCATTTGACAAAAGATCACCTTGTAGTTGAAATCCGATGTCGCGTCCATTGGAGGCTTGTTCTCCCGTACGGT
This sequence comes from Prevotella sp., assembly GCA_017474925.1. Classification (GTDB taxonomy): domain Bacteria; phylum Bacteroidota; class Bacteroidia; order Bacteroidales; family Bacteroidaceae; genus Prevotella. Next base: position 17,894 of record JAFVGN010000028.1, read on the forward strand.
CGTTTGAGCCAGCAAGCTTGGATATGCCTTGTGATGACGACATAAAGCCTTGTGCTACAGGATTAATGGGATTCTCAAATGTGAAAGGTCGCTTAAACTGACCTACTTTTACTTTGGCAACCTTATATTTCTTCCATTCTACGAACAGATCAATTAACCTAATAGCCGTATTATCGTCCTTGGTCGTACCACTAACCTGCATCTGTGCCTTCCAATAGAAATCATTAAAGGAACGTCCCTCCAGGGCGACACGTGCCATTCGCAAATCAAAACTATTTTTCTCATTACCATCCTGATCGCTTGCCTGATACTGTACAATACCAAAGCCACCTATCATCACGTTTTCAAACCATTTGTTCTCTTGAGCGGGAAGGGTTATAGCAGTTCCCATGATAAGGACAGTCATCAATAATTTCTTCATACCCAAAAACAATCTTTAAATAGATTTCCTGTAATAATTAACCCTTAATGACTTAGGCTATATTCAACTGAATGCACCGTTTAGATAGCTCTTGGTCAGCTTGTGCTGCGGATTGTTGAATATTTCCTTGGCAGGTCCTTCCTCAATCACTTCACCCAAATACATGAAGATGACGTGGTCGGCAATGCGGAGAGCCTGACGCAGAGTGTGAGTGACCATGACAATGCTATAGTGCTCTTTGAGCTGTACAAACAGTTCCTCCACCTTCTTACTCGAAATAGGATCGAGAGCACTTGTTGACTCGTCGGCAAGGAGATAACTTGGCTCCACTGCGAGACTGCGGGCAAGACACAGACGTTGTTGCTGTCCTATACTCAGTCGGTTGGCGGGGGTGTGTAGGCGGTCTTTCACCTCTTCCCACAATCCAACGGCTTCCAAATAGTGGCGCACGATTGTTTCCAGTTTCGAATGCTTACGAATGCCATGAATGCGACAACCGTAGGCGACATTGTCAAAGATGCTCATTGGGAGTGGACAAGGACGTTGCGGAACAAGACCGATGTTGCGTCTGAGTTCTGTAATCTCGCTCCCTTTTGCTGCAATAATATCGTGTCCACCAAAGTTGACATTACCACTAATTTTTATTCCTTCTGTGGTATCCACCAGACGGTTCAGTGTGCGAAGCAACGTTGACTTTCCGCAACCTGAAGGACCGATAATACAGGTTATTTTATTTTGTGGAATGCTGACACTCACATCTTTTAATATATGGGCGTCGTTGATAAATATATTCAATTTCTCCACGCCAAGCCTGACATCAGTAGGGCGAGTGAACTTGCTGTCCACTCGGAATGGTTCTGAAACCGTCCATAATGGACGGGCAAATGTACGCCTTAACGGTGTTCTGATAGATGTTGCAAAGCTCATAATCTACTATTTTATTAATGATACATAATCTCGAATTCGGCTGCAAAATTACTTCAAATTCTCTTTATTCACAATACCCCTCGAAAGGTAAAGTTGATAACAAAACTATGGTATTTGTATCTTTTTTTCAGACCAGAAGCAAGAAAGTAACAAATTTGCGGTATGAAAAATACCGCGTCTTCGGGATTGTACATTTAAAAAAAAAATACGAATTTTGCACGCTGAAACTAAACATGATTTAAGTATGTATAGAATTCCAAACAGTCTGCTGACAGACATACAGTACAACCAGTCGCTTATTGAGAAATATGAGCGAGGAGAAATTAGTGGCGCACAACTGAAATCTAATCGTGTGCCGATGGGTATCTACGAACAACGGCAGGATGGACATTATATGCTCCGTATCCGTTGTACGGGTGGGCTTATCACTCCGGTACAACTTCGCAAGGTAGCCGAGGTTGGTGCCAAGGTAAAATGTTCGCACATCCACATCACAACAAGACAGGAGTTACAACTACACAATGTCAGTATAGCTGATGTCACCACGGCTCTATTATTATTAAAAGAGGTGGGACTATCAACACAAGGTGGTGGAGGTAATACAATCCGAAATATGCTGGTAAACGAACAAGGTGGCATAAATGACCGTCAGGTGTTCGATCCCTATCCCTACGCCATTGAACTGACTTCGCGACTCATAGCCGAGAAGGACTCATGGACTATGCCACGAAAACTGAAGATTGCTTTCGACATCAATGAACAGGATGCTTATTTCTCGCTTGTGGCAGACTTAGGCCTGATTCCTGTTGTGAAGGATGGTGAACGCGGTTTTAAAGTTTATCTGGGTGGTAGCGTAGCCAGCAATCCACACAAGGGTTGGCTCGTTTTTGACTTTCTGCCCATAAAAGACTTATTCCGTGCAGCCAAGGCAGCGAAGAATTTCTTCAATCTGAATGGAAACCGAAAGAACCGTCATAAAGCCCGCATTCGCTACATCTTCTATAAAAATGGCGACGAGGCTACCAAACAACTTTATTACGACGAGTTTAAGAAACTGACGGGTGATCCAAGCCTTGACTTCGAGGCAGTTTCACTGCCTTTTGTACATAAGACACCTGAACAGGCTCCCATTCAGGATACGACAGAGGAATTTGCCCTTTGGAAAGCCCGATACACACAACAGCAGACCGTAGGTGAGGGCTATGTTGTTGTTATTCCCTTCCTTCATGGCAACACCTCGCCTGAGCTTTTGAAAAAAACAGCAGAATTCTTAGAAGATTTCGGTAATGATGTCATTCGCTTTACGCCACGACAAAACATGCAACTGAGGAACATCCGGGAGAACTATCTGCCAAACGTGTATAAGTTCTTCAAAGGATTGGGCTTACATCTCGACCAGCCAGTGTTGCTCAATAATCTGACTTCTTGTACAGGTGCTGACACCTGTCGTTTGGGTATCTGCCTGCCGAAAGGATTAGTAAAGGGCATACGCAGACGGTTAGAGGAGAGCTGTCTTGATCTTGATTCTATCCCTGAGATACGTATAAACATCAACGGTTGCAGCAACTCATGTGCACAGAACGCTTGGACCGATTTGGGCTTTAGTGGTCGTATCGGTCGTGTAGGAGACCATCCCTATCCAGCTTATACTGTCTGGGCACGAGTAAACGGTAAACAGGAACTGGCCAAGCCACAAGGCTATATTGCAGCCAAAGATATTCCGCAATTCGTGGAGAACTATCTTGGCATCTATCTTTCTGAGAAGAATTCTTATGTTGATTATGACGCGTTTGTCCAAGCGAAAGGTGCTGAAGTCATCAAGCAACTATTGCTGAAATACGATAATGTTCCTTCATTCGATGACGATAAGAACTATTACTATGACTGGGGAACCGAAGAAGTGTTCTCCCTGACAAGTCATGGGCAGGCAGAATGTTCGGCAGGTCTGTTCGATATAATAGAATTAGATTTGTCAACCATCAAAGAAAAACAAAAAGCACTGGAATCTGATGGAGCCGATGTAGAGATACTATTACACGATATCGTGTTCTCGGCGTCCCGAATGCTACTCGTCACACGTGGTGCTGATCCAAGAACAGACGATGAAGTGTACGACAATTTTGAGAACTTGTTTATTGAGTCAGGACTTGTCTCTAAAGATTTTTTCACTTTAATAGAGAAAGCCCGACATCATGACCTGCTCTCGCCTAACAAATCGCAAGTTGACGCTTTGGCAGCAGCCGTGATTGCGCTCTATGCATCGATGGACGATTCCTTACAATTTAAGGCAGCACCTGAATCCATCAGTGAGCCAGCACCTACAGCAACCACCTCTTTGCAGAAAGATTTTCGTGGAGTGGCGTGTCCGATGAACTTTGTGAAGACAAAAATGGCACTATCAACACTCGCTTCCGGCGATATTCTGGAGATTCTTCTCGATGATGGCCAACCTATAAACAACGTTCCCGGTAGTGTTCGCGGGGAGGGACATCAGGTGTTGGCCACCGAAAAAATTGATAATTACTGGAAAGTGACTATTAAAAAGAAATAGAAATGACGGAATCACTCAACTACCTGCCTGTCCTTATCAATATTCGTGACGCCAATATATTATTGGTGGGCGGCGGTAAGGTGGCTACACATAAAGCACAGATAATAAGGAGATTTACCAGTCGTGCTACGGTAGTTGCGCCAGAGATAACTGAAGAATTGAGAGAATTGCCCTTTACACTCATGAGAAAAGAATTCGAAGAGTGCGATCTGGATGGTGTAAACCTCCTCTTTGTATGTACAGGCAATCACCAACTTAATCGTGATATCAAGCAATTTGCTTCAAAGAGGGGCATCCTCACAAGCGTCTGCGATGATCCCGATGAATGCGATTTTATCTCTCCGGCCATCTACCGCAAAGGGAATATTACTATCGCTGTGGGGTCAGATGCAAAAGAAGTGAAGCGTAGTATCCGTATCAGAGACAGAATAAAAGGATTGATAGAAGATGATAAGTTACAGATCGATTAATCAGAAGAATACGTCACTGGCTACACGTGAAAACTTGTTTTACAGTGCTGCCATGAGCATCGATGCTCCATCGGTATTCCTTCAGACCTGCAATAGGATGGAAGTGTATTATGGAAACGGAGATGTGCCTGTCGCTGTTGCCCGTCATCTATTCCGTGTGGTTTCTGGATTGGAATCTGCGCTCATTGGCGAACGCGCTGTACAAGGACAGGTGAAAGAGGCATATATGAGTGCTAAGGCGAAACATAAATTGCCGGCAGAGATGAACAAACTGTTTGAATTTGCTCTTCAAGTAGGCAAACGTGTAAGAACTGAAACCGAGATTTCCCATGGAGCAGTATCCCACAGTCTGGCTGCTATCGAGACAATCGAAGACGAACAGATAGACTTGAATAATGCGCATATCACCATTATAGGAGTGAATAAGTTGACGGCCGATATCCTCAAATTCCTTAAAAACAAGGGCGCCAAGACCGTGTTTCTGGCCAATCGCAGTCAAGAGAAAGCACATCAGCTAGCCGACCCATTGGGAATCCCAGTGGTTTCGCTTAGTGAGAAAGATGTGCTGCTTAAGAATACCGATATTCTCATCAGTGCAACATCAGCTCCTCACACCATAATAAATGCTGAGGATGTAAAAGGCGACAAGAAACTATTGGCTATCGACCTCGCATTCCCGCGTGACATTGATGCCGCGCTGGGCAATCGCAAGGGTGTTACCCTCTATAATATACGTGATGTTGAACAGAAAGTGCAAAAAAACATCTCCATTCGCACACGCGAAGTAACAAAGGCTGAGCAAATCATTGAAGAGGAGATTGATGGGCTCAATGAAGTGTTAGAACGAAGAAAACATTATTTGCAGCATGCATAAAATAAAGGTCATAGCACGAGAAAGCCATCTCTCACTACTACAGGTAAAAGAGGTGTTTGCAAAGTATCCCAGTTTGGAATACGAATTGCAGAAGGTGCAATCGTATGGCGACAAGCACCAGCGCATTTCTTTGCTCAATGGTGAGGCACCTGCCGACATCTTTACTCGCGAACTTGACGAGGCCCTGCTACGTGGCGATGCAGATATTGCCATCCACTCGGCCAAGGACATACCATATCCACTGCCTATAGGCATTGAAGTAATTGCTCTCTTTGATGCTTTTGACACAAGCGATTCACTGGTTAGCCTCAATCATCTGGCACTTAAAGAACTACCAGCAGGTGCTTCGGTAGGCACAAGTTCACCACTACGCAAAAAAGAACTGCTGGCTTTGCGTCCGGATTTGAGCATTGTTGGTATTCGCGGTTGCATAGAAGAACGCATACGTCAGGTAGAAGACGGCGAGATTGACAGTGCAATTATTGCTACTTGTGCACTGAAACGACTGGGACTATCCGACAAAATTGCTGAAGTGTTGCCATTTGCCACCCACCCACTCCAAGGATTTCTGGCCATTACGGCCCATAAGGGACGCCCGGATCTTCGCGAACTGTTTAGCGAGGGGAACCTTCTCAATCGTCAAGGTAAGGTGACGCTGGTTGGCTTCGGCCCTGGAAATCCAGAATTGTTGACTATTGCGGGCGACAGAGCTTTGCGTGAAGCAGACATCATTTTCCACGACGATTTGATAGACAAAACTTATCTTGAAACTCTTCAATGTGAGAAAATTTATGTCGGGAAGCGCAGTGGCAGACATTATGCAGAACAGGCGGACATCAACCGGCAACTGCTTATGGCAGCTCGTGAGGGCAAGAATGTAGTGCGACTGAAAGGTGGCGATCCTATGTTATTTGCGCATGCTGGCGAGGAAATAGAATTCCTTCAGAGCTGCTTCGTTGAGGTAAAGGTTATACCAGGCATCACTACAGCCTCAGCCTTGGCTGCCGATACAAAGGTGAGCCTGACCCAGCGACGGATATCATCGAGTGTAGCTTTTGTAAATGGTCACTCAGCAGAACCTGTCACCCCTGACACTGATACCATCGTTTATTATATGAGTGCTTCACGACTGCCCAGGATTGCCGCCTCTCTGATTGCACAAGGCAGAGCAGAGACAACCCCAGTGCTGCTGGTACATAACGTATCATTGCCTGATGAGAAGATATACGACACAACACTTAAACAGTTGCGCGACGGGAACTCCGAATTTTCTACTCCGCTCATTGCATTGGTGGGTGATGTTGCAGCCCTTCGCCATCGGAGTGCGGACAGCATTCGTCGCACACTTTATACAGGTCTCAGCAACAGTAATCCAGAGTTTATTCACACACCGCTCATCGCTATTCATGAGCGTAGGGACAAGCGCGAAATACTGGAGAGTATCCATCGTTTGAATGAATATGACTACCTGCTGTTTACCAGTCGGTATGCAGTTAAATACTGGTTTGCAACATTAAAGGAGTCGGGCCATGTGTTGACTAAAACAAAAATAATATCGATTGGCAATACGACTACCAATGCCCTGAAAGAAGAAGGGGTGACGATCATTATTCAGGTGGAGGAGGACGACTCATACGGCGTGCTTGACTATTTCTGCACCCAACCACGAGGCAAGCGAATACTCTTCCCCCGATCTAATCTCGGACTTGAAATCTTGCCAGAAGGACTAAAGAAGTTAGGGTTCCGTGTGGATTTAGTCACTGCATACGACAACCAGCCATCAGTCAATCCGTTGAGAGTGAATCTTGACAATATACAACGGGTGGTGTTTACATCACCTTCCACCATCGATAATTTTATTCAATTATATGGTACCCTTCCCTCACACATAGAGTATGTGACTCAGGGTAGGATTACCGCAAATCATTTAAATAGCCGACAAAATGAAACGATTCAGAGAATTCAGAAAAGACCAGGCGACACGTGACCGATATGCCGACGTGACAGTCACGGCCAATGACTTCATCTATCCCTATTTCGTGGTAGAAGGGAGTGGAGTCAGAGAACCTATCCCAACTATGCCAGGTGTCAACCGCTACTCCATCGACAGGCTGGTAGAGGATGTTGCTGAGGTGCAGCAGCTGGGTATCAATAAGGTATTGCTCTTCGGAGTAATCAGTGAAGAACAGAAAGACGAGCGTGGCAGTCTGGCGTATGCCGAGGATGCACTTGTCTGCCGTGCCGTGAAGGCTATAAAGGCGGCAGTGACGGGCGTGACGGTAATCACAGATGTATGTCTTTGTGAGTATACGAGCCATGGGCACTGCGGATTGCTGCACCATCATGATGTGGACAATGACGCGACGCTGCCTCTGTTGGCTGAGATGGCATACGTCCATGCCAAGGCCGGTTCCGATTTTGTTGCACCATCGGCAATGATGGATGGGCAAATTGAGGCTATTGATCACCGCTTACGTGAGACAGGGCTCCGAGACAAATGTCGTATCTTGGCTTATTCTGCTAAATACGCATCTGCCTTTTACGGGCCATTCCGTGATGCCGCTGACTCTGCTCCTGCTTTTGGTGACCGCAAGACCTATCAGATGGACTATCGTACTCACAATCAGGGACTCGAAGAGATTGCTGCTGATATAGAGGAAGGTGCTGACTGGACTATGGTTAAACCGGCTATGCCCTATCTGGATATGATAGCACGAGGCGTGCAATTGTTCCCTGATACGCCCATGGTGGCATATCAGGTGAGTGGTGAATATAGTATGCTTAAAGCAGCTGCCCAGGCGGGATGGCTCGATGAACAGAGAATTGTATTTGAAAGTCTTATTGCCATCAAACGGGCGGGAGCACAGTATATCATTAGTTATTACGCAAAAGAATATCAACAACGATGGGCATAAACGCGAGATCACTTTCACAGTCAGCCTACGAACGGGCAAAACAGGTAATACCAGGCGGGGTGAACAGTCCCGTCAGGGCATTACGCAGTGTAGGTACCACACCACTATTTATCCGTGAAGCAAACAAAGCCTACCTGACAGATATAGATGATAACACGTATATTGATTTCTGTATGTCATGGGGTGTCTTTATCCTTGGTCATAATAATGTGGCCGTAAGCCGCAAGGCTGCCGAGGCTGTCGGCAGGGGGAGTAGCTACGGTATTCCAACACTTGCTGAGACGGAGTTGGCGGAACATATTCGTGGCGCTATTCCATCAATGGAGCGCCTGCGTTTCGTCAACAGCGGAACAGAGGCTACGATGTCAGCTATCCGTCTGGCACGCGGCTTTACCAAACGTGATGTGTTGGTAAAATTTGAAGGATGCTATCATGGTCATGCCGACCATCTGTTGGTCAGTGCGGGCTCTGCCGTAGCCAATATAGGTAATGCATCGTCGGCAGGCGTACCGAATGATTTCACCCGTCACACGGTATGTCTGCCCTACAACGATGTCTCTGCCCTCAAACGATATTTCGAGGGAAATGGTCATCGTGTAGCAGCCATTATCATAGAGCCAGTGGCTTGTAACATGGGCGTGGTGGTGCCAACAGAAGAGTTTTTGCTTGCCACACGTACATTAACAGAGCAATACGGAGCACTGCTTATCTTTGATGAGGTCATCACTGGCTTCCGTCTTTCATTTGGCGGGGCACAGCAAAGGTTTGGCATCAATCCCGACCTAACCACCGTAGGAAAGATTGTCGGTGGCGGATTCCCTGCTGCTGCATTCGGTGGACGAAAGGATGTGATGGCCCTGTTGGCTCCTGACGGGCCAGTCTATCAAGCTGGCACACTCTCTGGAAATCCCGTTGCTATGGCTGCAGGCATTGAGACACTTCATCAATTGTCATTTGATGGGTTTTATGAAAAGCTGGAAGCTCGCAGCAATGGTTTCATTGAGCAGCTGAAAGTAATCATCAAGGATAAGGATATCCAACTGAATTATAGTGGTTCGATGTTCACGTTGTTTTTTTCGGAACGTCCCGTGCATAACTTTGCCGATGCCCGACAAACCGACCAACAACACTTTGCACGTTATTTTCAGAATATGCTTCAGCGAGGGATCTATGTCTCACCCTCACAATTCGAAGGAAATTTCATTTCAGATTGTCATACTCCCGAGATACTCGACTATGTATTAAAATCTATTAAAGAAAGTATATAACAATGACGAATAAACAGACAATTACCCATCTGAAGGAACTCGAGTCGGAGTCGATCTACGTACTCCGCGAGGTTGCAGCGCAGTTTGAGCGCCCGGTTATCCTCTTCTCTGGAGGAAAAGATTCTATTGTCATTACCCATTTGGCCTACAAAGCGTTCTATCCTGCCAAAATTCCATTCCCGCTTCTGCACATTGATACGGGACATAATTTTCAAGAAACCATCAATTATCGTGATGAACTGGCCGACAGGCTCGGAGCAGAATTGATAGTCGGGTCTGTACAAGAAAGCATAGACCAGGGACGTGTAAAGGAAGAAACCGGCTATTATGCCAGTCGTAACAAACTGCAGACCACTACACTGCTTGATACCATAGAGAGATATCATTTCGATGCAGCCATAGGCGGTGCACGTCGTGACGAAGAAAAAGCCCGGGCCAAAGAACGCTTCTTCAGCCACCGTGATGACTTCGGCCAATGGAATCCAAAGAACCAGCGACCTGAACTGTGGAATATCTTTAATGGCAGGAAGGCCGTTGGCGAACACTTCCGTGTGTTCCCCATATCCAATTGGACGGAAATGGATGTCTGGCAATACATCCTACAGGAAAACATACCGATGCCCACCCTTTATTTTACTCACGAGCGGCAGGTGTTTGAACGCGACGGGCAGTGGCTTGCCGCAGAGCCATGTATCCAGCGTAAGCCGACAGAACAAGTGGTAACCAAACAAGTGCGTTGCCGTACTATTGGTGACATTACCTGTACAGGGTTAACGCTCTCAAAAGCTCACACGCTTGAAGACATCATCGAGGAAATAGCAGCTACCAGAGTCACAGAACGTGGGGGGCGTGCCGATGACAAACGTTCTGAGACTTCAATGGAAGACAGAAAGAAAGCAGGTTATTTTTAATTTTCTAATTTATGGAAAGAGGTTATTTAGATATGCAACTGCTCCGCTTTTCGACTGCGGGCAGTGTAGATGACGGAAAGTCGACACTTATCGGACGACTACTTTATGATTCGAAGTCGATATTCGAGGATCAGCTGGAAGCCGTCGAGGAAGCCAGCCGAAGTCGGGGAAACGAAGAGGTGAACCTCGCCCTGTTGACTGATGGGCTGAGGGCAGAGCGCGAGCAGGGTATCACTATCGACGTGGCCTACCGCTATTTTGCCACACCCAAGCGCAAGTTCATCATCGCCGATACTCCTGGACATATCCAGTACACTCGCAATATGGTCACGGGGGCTTCTACTGCAGACTTAAGTATCATCCTGGTCGATGCACGTCATGGAGTGCTCGAACAGACCGTGCGCCATTCTTATATCTCCAGCCTGCTCGGCATCGGACACATTCTCGTGGCCATCAACAAAATGGATCTTGTGGACTTCAGTCAGGACGTCTATGACAAGATTGTGACCGACTATAACAAGATGGCTGGCATTTTGAATATCAGAAATGTAACATTCATCCCCATTTCAGCAAAGAATGGTGACAATGTTGTGAACCGTTCTGAATTTACACCGTGGTATGGCGGACCGGCTCTGCTGGAATTCCTCGAGACAGTGCCTGTCAGAGAAGATTCTGACGCCACATTCCGATTCCCTGTTCAATACGTTATACGCCCCATCAGTAGCCGGTTTCCCGACTTCAGGGGCTATGCCGGCCGTGTGGCCAGTGGCACCATTCACGTCGGCGACCACATTCGCGTGCTGCCTTCAGGACTTGAGTCAGTAGTGACCCGCGTCACCCAAGCCGAGGCAGAACTCACCGAGGCCCGGTCGCCAGAGAGCATTACACTGCAACTCTCTGATGATATCGACATATCACGGGGCGATCTCATCGTTCTGAATGACCAACCTCAGCCACAGACCGCTCAGGACTTCCACGTCGATGTCTGCTGGTTTAATGAGCGCCCACTCCTGCCACGTGGACGATACATTGTCCGACAGGCTACCAGCGAGACCCTCGGCATCGTGCGCACCATCAACTATCGGCGCAACATCAACACACTTGAGCGCGAACCAGGCGTTTCGCAACTCCGGATGAATGATATTGCAGACATAACCCTGCATACCGCAAACCCCCTCATATTCGACAGCTATCAGGAAAACAAGGTGACAGGTTCAATCATATTGATTGACCCGGATACTAACGAAACCGTTGGCGCAGGAATGATAAAAACGGAAAAAGAATGGAACGAACACAGTACATACATGATTTGAATGAGCGATTCCGCGATGCGTCCGCCCAGGAAGTTGTCGGCTATTTCCTGAAGGCATACAAAGGGCGCATCGCCCTTTCATCATCACTCTCAATTGAAGACCAGACGTTGACAGACATCATCGTCAGTCAGGACAAGAGCACCCGCATCTTCACCCTCGACACAGGACGTCTCTTCCCAGAGACCTATCAGCTGATAGACAAGACAAACCTCACCTACGGCATCAGCCTGGAAGTATTCTTCCCCGACTATCGCGAAGTACAGGACATGGTGCGACAGGAAGGCATCAACCTCTTCTATAACTCCATAGAAAGCCGTCACCGCTGTTGCCAGATACGTAAGTTGGAACCGCTCGGCAGGGCATTCAAGGATCTCGACGCCTGGATTTGCGGACTCCGCCGCGAACAGGCTGTCACACGCAAGGACATGCAGATTGTGGAATGGGACGAGCAGCACCAACTGCTGAAGGTTAATCCACTCATCGCATGGACAGAACAGCAGGTATGGGACTACATCAAGGCTCACCACGTACCCTATAACAAACTTCACAACCAAGGCTATCCCAGCATCGGCTGTGAGCCATGTACCCGGGCCGTCAAGCCAGGTGAGGACATCCGCGCCGGCCGCTGGTGGTGGGAATCGCCCGACCATAGAGAATGCGGACTACATCAGAAGCACTGATTAAAAACAGAATATTAAGAAAGTCAGACTAACACAAACGATATGGAAAAGAATGTCAATGAAACTCTTATGAGGAACGTCGGCCTGCTCTCAAGGCTGACAGAACAGGAGGTAGGCATGATGCCGCAGACTGATGCCCAGCTGCCTTCCGTTGACCAGGTGAAGCAAATCATCACCCTCGTGAAGAGCATTATCTTCCCTGACTACTTCAACAAGCGACAGACCGACGAGACCATCCGCTCCTATTACATCGGCGTACACATGGACGAACTGCTGCGATTGCTCACAAAGCAGATTGCACATGGACTACAGTTTGCAGAGAACCGCGATGCCGCCCTGTCAACGCAGCGCATATACGACGAGGCCAGCCAACTGGCATTGCAGGTCATCGACGCGCTGCCCGAAATCAAGCGTCTGCTCTACACCGACGTGCAGGCCATGTTCGACAACGACCCTGCTGCACTCAACTATGGCGAAGTCATCTTCTGCTATCCCGTGGTGAACACCATGACCCACTATCGTTTCGCACACAAGTTGCATGAACTCCACGTGCCCGTCATACCGCGCATCATCACCGAACTTGCCCATTCCAAGACAGGCATCGACATCCATCCCGGTGCTCAGATAGGCGAATACTTTGCCATTGACCACGGCACTGGTGTCGTTATTGGTGAGACCTGTATCATCGGCAGTCGCGTGACGCTCTATCAGGGCGTGACGCTCGGCTCCAAGAATTTCAAGTACGACGCCCAGGGCAATATCCTCAATATACCCCGCCATCCCATCATCGAGGACAACGTCACCATCTACAGCAATGCCAGCATCCTGGGCCGTATCACCATCGGCCACGACTCCGTTATCGGCGGCAACATCTGGGTGACCCACAACGTAGCCCCGCACTCCCGCATCCAGCAGTCAAAGGCCATCGAGTCGCATTTCGAAGGAGGTTTAGGTATCTGAAGGAAGATGACGGTCAGACATATACAGCCACACGACCAGCTACAGTTGGCTAATATCATCCGCTCCGTATTTGAGGAATATGGTGCTCCGCTGGTCAATACCGTTTATGATGACCCTCGGACGGAGCATGTCTTCGATACGTTGGCAGGGAAGAATGCCGGGTATTGGATCATCGCTGACAAGGGGATTGTTCTAGGAGGCTGTGGCTACTATCCGACTGAGGGGCTGCCGGAAGGATATGCCGAACTGGTGAAGTTTTATCTGTCACCTGCTGCCCGTGGTTTCGGCTATGGCTCAAAGCTATTCCTGCAAGCAATCGAAGGGGCTCGCAAGGCTGGCTATAGTCATCTGTATATCGAGTCGTTCCCGCAGTTCTCCGATGCAGTGTCCATGTATGAGCGCCACGGTTTCCGGCATATTCCTCAACGTCTTGGCGACTCAGGGCATACCGCAACCACCATATTTATGGTCAAGGATTTACACCCCATAAAGATAGTGCAATATCAGCCCAAATACAAACAGGATTTCATCCGTCTGAACCGTGAGTGGATCGAGCGTTTTGCTCGCATCGAACCATCCGATGAGAAAACGTTTGCTCATGTTGACGATATTGTTGCTAACGGAGGACAGATATTCCTGGCCATCGATGAAGAGAATGAGGTCGTGGGATGCTGTGCACTCGTCAGCCATCCCGAGAAGCAATGCCATGAATTGGCCAAGATGGCCGTCACTCCCAAAGCACAGGGCAGGGGCATCGGCAGGATGCTGGGTGAATCGCTTGTAGATTATGCCCGTAAGCATGGTGTCCGTCGCATCTATCTTGAAGGGAACACCCGACTGGAGGCATCCATTGCCCTCTATCGCAAGCTTGGATTCCATGAAATTCCCCTTCAAGGTAATGCCTATGAACGCTGCGACATACTTATGCTGTTCGACTTGGATTCCTTGTCAGAAGTTCACTTTCCGTTCTGGTGTTGAGAATGGTTTGTGAATATTTCTTCATTTTTCAACTGCTTAATCAGATACTCTGATACAATGTCCGTTGTTCGATAGACGTTTTATAGTTTATTCAAGTTTCGGAAGTGGTTTTCCGTTAACAATTAATGTTAAGAATCCTTTATAAAATAAGCAATATATACTATTAGGTGCTCAAAAAACTGTTAAATCCATTCATAACAGAGTTTGGGTTTTCAATTCAAGGACTAAGCCAAGAATGGTTAGAATGCCGAAATAAACTAAGCACTGGCATGAAACGCCAAGCTGGGATAAACTATTTCGGCCATACGATTTGTTAATGTAAATTTGGTTGAACATGAGTATATAAAGGCTTTATGAATATTTATGTTAATTTTTAACGCGTATAAAATAACTTCCGAAACTTGAATAGTTTATTGGGAATAATAGCGTGGCATAATAGTGGAGTATACCACGTATATGTCTGCAATTTCCCATAAATGTGGTATTGCAGCGAAGGGAAAAAGTGCGTAACTTTGCACCGTGAAACTTTTGCCATTGTATTTGTTTAGAGAGTAATGAATTTGAAAGAACGCGAGAGAGAATCGGAAAAGCGGGTTTACGCTTACGACCAACAAGGCAGTAATGCCGAAAGAGGCGCTCAGGTGCTCGGTGGAGAGTTCTGGTATATATAAAGCGCAGTTCCACAACCAGAGGAAGGCAGTCTGCAAGCAGCAGAGCTGCCTTCAATTATTTCAGTTATTTTCTGCACTCTAATGGACTTTTCACTGATTATCAAGTCTATTTCCGTTTTTTATTAGTACCTTTGCACGCAAATTCAGATAGACGATGGCAATAAATGATGCAATATTCAGACGTTCAGAACTGCTTTTGGGTAACGAAGTAATGGAACGGATAGCACAGAAGCGGGTAATCATATTTGGTGTGGGTGGTGTCGGGTCGTGGTGCGCTGAGAGCCTGGTGCGCAGCGGCATCAGTCGGTTGACGATTGTGGACTCAGACCGTGTGTGCATTACCAATATCAACCGACAGTTGATGGCTACTACCAAGACCGTGGGGCAGGTGAAGGTGGAAGCCCTGAAAGAACGTCTGCTCACCATTAATCCGTCAGCAGAAATTACAGCCTTGCAGAAAATCTTCACACAGGAAACCGCGGGGGAGTTTGACCTCGACAGCTACGACTATATTATCGATGCCATTGACTCGCTGAAGGACAAAGCGCTGCTCATCATGATGGCAACCCAAATCTCCTCTTCCAAGTTCTTTTCATCGATGGGCGCAGCACTGAAGATGGATCCCACGCGCATACGAATAGCGGAGTTCTGGAAGGTTCAGGGCGATCCATTGGCGCATGCACTCCGCAAGAAATTCAAGTCGACGAACCAGTTTCCCAAGCGCAAGTTCTTGTGTGTCTATAGTGACGAACTGTTGACCAACCGCGGTCATAATGCCACCTGCGGCACAGAACAGTGTATGTGTCCCAAGGCCAAACTGGGACCTGGTGACCCCTCGCTGCTGAACCATGAATGGTGCTCGTCGAAGGCTCAGATCAACGGTACGATGGCCCACATCACCGCCATTTTCGGTTTCATGCTGGCAGGGCTGGTGTTAGAGGATATTAACGCCAATTGTTGATTAAGGCCGTACCGTGAGTTTGGTATTTTTATCGCTTTTTATTGTCCGACTGCGCGGAGTTTGCCGGAAAAGCAGTACCTTTGCACGCAAAAATAAAAGATTAAGTTTATGAATTTCGTATTTATATCGCCCCATTTCCCGCATACGTACTGGCAGTTCTGTCAGCGGCTCAGTCAGAACGGTGTGAGGGTGCTGGCCATTGCCGACGTACACTACGACTTGTTGCAGCCGGAGCTGAAGGAGTCGCTGACGGAGTACTACCGCGTGGACTCGCTGGAGAACTACGACGAGGTGTACCGTGGCGTGGCCTACTTTGCCTACCGCTACGGACGCATCGACTGGATTGAGTCGAACAACGAGTACTGGCTGGAGCAGGACGCCCGGCTGCGCACGGACTTCAATGTCGTGACGGGCATACAGAGTGACCGCATTCGTAGCATCAAGGAGAAGTCGGAGATGAAGAAGCACTATCTGGAGGGCGGCATACCGACGGCACGTCAGACGCTGGCTTCGGCAGGACGCGAGGTCGTGGCTGCATTTGCCTCCGAGGTGGGCTATCCCATCATCGCCAAGCCCGATGTGGGCGTGGGTGCCAGCGGTACTTACAAGATTAACAACGAGTCGGAACTGGCCGACTTCTACGCCAAGGAAGCACATGCCAACCAGTATGTGGTCGAAGAGTTTATCACGGGCGAGATATATTCCTACGATGCCGTCATCGACAGCAAGGGCGAGCCGCTATTCGAGTCGATGACCGTCTGGCCGCCATCCATCATGGACATCGTGAACCTGAAGTTCGACCTGTCGTACTACGTCGATAAGGAGATGCCGGAGCCGTTGCGCCAGTTGGGCCGCCGCACGGTGAAGGCCTTCGGCGTGGTGAGCCGCTTCGTACATCTGGAGTTCTTCCGTCTCGACAGCGACCGTCCCGGCCTTGGCAACATCGGTGATTTCGTGGCCCTGGAAGTAAACATGCGCCCAGCGGGAGGCTATACGCCCGACATGATCAACTACGCTCATTCGACAGATGTCTATAAGGTCTGGGCCGACATGGTGGCATTCGACGAACTGCGCACAGAAGAGGGCAAGCCCTATTACTGCGCCTTCGCCAGTCGCCGCGACATCTACCGCTACCGCCACAGTCACAATGAGGTGAAGAATCGCTACAGCGGACAACTGATGATGTGCGAGCGCATGCCCGAACTGTTCTCGGCGGCCATGGGACAGCAGATGTACACCGTCCGTCTCAATACGATGGACGAGGTGCAGGAGTTTATTAATTATGTACACGCGAAACAATGAATATCAATTACGTGAAGAAATACAGCAACGCCCTCGGGCGTGACATGGAATACAAGACCTACGGCACCGAGGGACATCCCGTGCTGGTCTTCCCGTCGCAGGACGGACGTTTTTATGACTATCAGGACTTCGACATGGTGGGTGTGCTCTCCGGCTTCATCGACCGCGGACTTATCCGGCTCATCTGTGTTGACAGCATCGACCGCGAGACGTGGAGCGACTTGCAGGGCGACCATCACCGCCGCATAGCACTCCATGAACAGTGGTTCCATTATATTGTGGACGAACTGATA
>JAFVGN010000029.1 GCA_017474925.1 Prevotella sp.
GATGGTCTGCGGATAGATCTTCATGAAGTCAGCCACGCGGGCCTTCTCGCTCTCAAGGAATTTCTCGGGCGACTCCTGATATTGCTCCACGAACTGTTTTTGGCGCGTGTGGTTGCTGTAGGCCAGTGAGCCGCCGAGTGCGACGAGGATGACTGCCACTACCGTCAGCGGCAGGATGATGGCGCGAGCCGACTCCGACGTACCGAATCGCCATGCCACGAGGGCCAGTACGAGGCAAAATACACCTCCGACAACCATTGCAAAATCCTCCATGATTTCGCCCGCCACCCATTTGTTTGTGTAGTCAATTAGTTCCATAATCGTTTATACTTGTATTTTACTATTCAATAGGCCTGTTGCAAAAATACAAATTCTTTTTGAATTATTGTGCGATTAGGACGTTAAATTATGCTTTACCTGCAATTATAACCGCCGTCGACGTTGAGGATGGTACCTGTCAGGAATTTGTTGTCGGGACTTGCAAGGTAATAGATAGCCAAAGCGATATCCTGTACCTCGCCCATGCGGTTCATGGGATGGATGGCTGCAATACCCTTCTCGTCGTAGGCACCTGCATCGATTGCGTGCTTCAGAATGTCGGTCTTGATGGCACCGGGGGCAACGGCGTTGATGCGGATACCCTGCTGGGCGTAGTCGATGGCAGCAGCCTTGGTAAGTCCCACCACAGCGTGCTTCGTGGCGCAATATTGTGCGGTGTAAATCAGTCCGTTGAGACCTGCGATAGACGCCAGGTTGACAATTGTGCCGCCGCCTGTCTTCAGCATGGCGCGGATGGCGTACTTCATGCCGTAATACACGCCCAGTACGTTGGTGTCCAGCTGCTGCTTGAACTCGTCGGTTTCGGTGTCAGCCAGAGGTGCAGCACCCAGCGAGATGCCCGAGTTGTTGACGATGCTGTCCAGCTTGCCGAACTTGGCCACCGTCTGCTCAATGACCTGAGCCACCTGCTCCTCGTTCGTCACATCCAACTGGAAGAAGGTCATGTCCAACCCCTCGTTCTTGGCTTCCTCGACGAAGGCGTTACCCTTCTTCTCGCTTCTACTTGTAATGACTACATTCCAACCATTCTTTGCAAACTGATAAGCCGTAGCCTTACCGATACCTGTTGTTCCACCCGTAATGATAATTGTTCTCTTCATAACCGTAAAGTTTTTAATTAAACATTTGTTTGTTATTTGTTTCCGGCTGCAAAGTTACGGCGATATTTTCATACCATCGCTAAACAAATTACTGAAAGGTGTATACAAATTACTGATGGCATAAAAAAAACTCCCAAATCGCAGGGACTTGGGAGATGATTTTAGGATTATTTTGGACTCTTGAACCTTGCTCCTACGAATCCGTCACCGACATCGCCAACCATTAAGTCGAAATGCTTGAAGACGGGAGGTGTGGGTGTGAGGTCGAAGTAATCCATCTCGGCTATGGGCAGGCAGAAATAGACGAGTTGGTCGTAACTGCTGTAAAGACGGGGCAAGACGGGATTGTGGTCGTAGATCCATCGCTTGATATCATCCTCTACGTTGAAGTTCACCATACCTGAGCAGCGGACGGAGATGTTATCGGCGTATGCCAGCACCTCTACGTTGGGATTCTGCATCAGTTCCTTCCAGACGGCTTTCTCGGCAGAGGTGGCAAAGTAGAGCACGGTGCCCTCCTGCTTCATAATCTGGAAGATGCGCAACTTAGGAAGATTGCCCTCGCAGGTGGCGAAGGCAATCTCGTTGTGGTCGCGCAAGAATTGTAATGCCTGTTGCATCATGGCCGATTACCAGTTAAGCGGTTCCTGAAGGATGTTACCGTCGGTCATGGGGCTGTCGGCCTCGGTAAAGACATTGGCCTTGTACTGGATGCAGAGCATCGTCAGGTTCTCGCTGCCGGTGTTCTTCAGCGCACGCTTGCCATCGGGAGCTACACGGACGATGGTGCCCTCGCTGACGGGGAAAATCTCGCCGTCCACCTGATACTGGCCCTCGCCCTTCAGGATGATGTAAAGCTCCTCATGGGTTTTGTGGGTGTGAAGGAAACCACTGTCCTGACCGGGAACGAGCGTCTGGAATGAGAGTTCGCTGCCTGTAGCACCTACAGCCTGACCGGCGAATACCTTACCCTGAATGGTTACAGCACCCATCGGCAACTCGTGCTCAATAATCTCGTTCATCTTACCTACGCTTACTGCGCTAAAGTTCTTACCTGTTGCAATTGTCTCAATCTGTTTCATAATTCTTATAAGTTTAAAATGTTATTATTTCGTTTTGACGGTGCAAAGGTACGGCGATTATTTCGTTCCCACAAGAAGGCACTTTTTGGTGCCATAGTTACCAAAAAGTAGGAATTGTGATGTTATCGGGATTTGCTGAAAACGACTTTAACTTTGATTAACTTAGTGTAATTTGGTAATTCGGTTTCTTTTGGTTACTTTTGTGGCCAAAAAGCAGTTATGGCAGATATCAAAGCGGAATATTTGGCTTGTCCAATCAGGAATGTTATCAGTCGTTTCGGCGACAAGTGGTCTATGCTCGTACTCTTTATGCTTCACAGGAGCGAGACAGGCATCCTTCGTTTCAATGAGATTCGTCGTCTGATGACGGACTGTTCCCAGAAGATGCTCTCGCAGACACTGAAGAATCTGGAGCAGAGCCATCTGGTACATCGTGAGGTCTATCCGGAAGTACCTCCCCGTGTAGAGTATTCACTGACCGACACAGGGAAGTCGCTCATGCCAGCCATCATGGCACTTATTGCTTGGGGAAAAGAACATTTCAATGAAGTTGTAACGGATTAGCGAAATACAAAAAGGGAGTAACACCCGCTATGGATGCTGCTCCCTGCTGTTTTATTCAAGATAGCTTTTCATTACGAGACCTCAATGGCCTTGGTGACCTTCTGCTTCGGCTCCATCTTCGGCATGGTGACGGTCAAGATGCCGTCCTCCACCTTGGCAGAGATCTGATCTTTCACGACATCATCAGGCAGCGTGTAACTCTGCTCGTAGTTCGAGTAGCTAAACTCGCGGCGCAGATAGTGATGGTGCTTGTCCTCATGCTTGTGTTCGGCCTTGTTCTCGATGGCGATGGTGAGGTTGCCCTCGTCGTTGATGCTGACTCGGCAATATTCTTTCTTAATGCCTGGAGCTGCAAGTTCCATCGTGTAGGCCTTCTCACTCTCCTTGACATTGACTGCAGGTGCTGTACTGTTGGCACGAGGCATCCAATCATTGTTCAAGAAATCCTCAAATACTGTTGGCATCCAACTGTTCTGAAACATTACTGGTAACATAATCAATACCTCCTAGTTATACTTTTAGTTTAACGTATGTTCTGATCGCCTCTGCCTATTTAGCGTCGGCTTTCACCAGACTTAGTACAACTTTCGTGCCGATTGTCAAAATGGCACTCGGAGATAGTCAATTTGGCGCGAAATTTAAACTCGGTTAAACTATACTGACAATTTCTTAAACTCCTTTAAACAATGGAGTAAGAATCTCCCTCTCTGCTGATTTTCCAAAAAGGAATATTTTTTTCATCAGTGAATTCCTTCATACGCCAAGCGGACTCGAAGCCGCTGGCTACAAAGTGCATGGGAACAAAGAGACCGACCTTGAAGCGCTCGATGAACTGACGGCCACCAAGGGTATAGCCGTTGCCGATGCGCCCATCAATAGGGAACATCACCACATTGAAGCTGTCAGCTATCTTGCGGATGTCCTTCAACTCGCCCAGGTACTGCTTCTCATAGGCGATGGGGTCAATTTCTTCATCAAACTCCTCACTGTATATGGTTTCTCCAGGCTTGGCATCGGGGAGGAATCTCGCATACCAGTTGTTCAAGTCACCGGCATGGAAGATTCGACGACCTTCAGTCTCAACTATCCAAGACACACCGCTGTCTGTGCTGCCTAATGCCCAAACGGAGATTGTGCCGTCAGACCATGTGCCACCCTTGGTCAGCCATACGTCAGCATCTTCCTTGTTGGCTCTCCGATGCTTGTAGATGTCCTTGGAGAGGATATAGGTGATACCCTCCCGTTGCATTCTCCATTCGAAGATGGCACTATTGAAGTGGTCTTCGTGGAAGTGGCTGGAGAATACATAGACGGGCTTATCCTTCTTCAGGAACGGTGGCACGACACCATTCAAGTCCAGCCAATAGTCGAATATCAGGATGGACATCTCCGTTTCCAGCACGAAACAACTATGGAATACGTAGGTCAGCGTCATTGTTGCAGCATATCACAGAGTTTATCTTCTCTGATAATCTTGGGAGCGGCTTTGCCAGCCAGCACCAACACCTTCTTACCATTGCGATAAATATGAAGTTGGCGTGAGCGAACCACAGCAGTCAGTTCCGCATCGTCCTGCATTGCCAACCAAAGAGGATGATAGATGCCATCCTCTTCAAACAGCTTCTTCTGCAGATGCGAGCACATATTTGTAGTATCAATTGTCATCGTATCTTCAATTTGTTTATGTCCAAAACTCCGTTTCCAGGACATTACTTTATTTGCTTCTTAAATATCGCAGGATTGCCAGCCACCAGAGAACGAGGTGGTACATCCGTTGTTACCACAGAGCCGGCAGCAATAACGGCACCATCGCCAATCGTCACACCTGGCAGAATCGTGGAATGGCCCCCAATCCAAACATCGTGACCTATCGTGATGGGTAGTCCATATACATCTGCTATGCGTCCTTCTGGCTCCAATCGGTGACCAGCCGTATAGATACCAACATCTGGGCCAATCAGGCAGTTATCGCCTATGCGGATTTCTGCAAGGTCGAGCATCGTGCAGTTGTAGTCAGCATGGAAATTTTCGCCCACATGGATGTTTTTACCAAAGTCACAGTGGAAGTTGTCACCAACAAAAGGATTGGTGCCAACGGAGCCGAACAACTCATTGATGATTTCCTGTTTCTTTGACTGATCAGCCAAAGTCAGCCCATTCAGTTGCTTGGTAAGCATTGAAACCCTTGCCATCAGCAACAGTACGTCCTCACTGATATTTGTCCTAGAGTGATATATCTTTTCCATATCATTCATATTTTTGTCTTTAGCTCTTCCTTGACCTTCTCCAAATCGCTACACGATAGTATCGGCATGAGGTTTTCTATCTCCTCAATGCTCTTGTCCCACCATCGGAGCTTGAGCAAAATTTCTATCAATTCATCGTCGAAACGTTTCCTAACTACACGACAGGGATTCCCAACGGCGATAGCATACGGAGGAATATCTTTAGCGACAACCGAATTGGTTCCGATGATGGCTCCGTCGCCGATATGTACGCCTGGCATGATTGTAACATTCTGACCAATCCATACGTCATTACCAACAATAGTGTCGCCTTTCAATGGAAGTTCTCCCTTCACAGGTGCAATAGCACTTCCCCAGTCACCTCCCATGATGTAGAACGGATAGGTGGTTGCGCAATCCATCCTATGATTGGCCCCGTTCATTACAAACTCTACGCCTTTGGCAATAGCACAGAACTTCCCGATAATCAGCTTGTCACCTATGAAGTCATAGAAGTGTGTGACGTGCTTCTCAAATTGGTCAGCACCATCCACGTCATCGTAATAGGTATAGTCACCGATGTTGATACGCGGGTTCTTTATCACATTCTTGATAAAACAAAGTCGTGGCAGGTTAGGATTTGGAAATACCTCGTTGGGATTTGGTCTATTCATTATTGTCATAATTGTTTTGATGTTAAAGTCCAACCATTGTCGCCGTGGTATATCATCTGACGGGTCATGCCGCCGTCGATACAGATGTTCTCGCCTGTGATGAAGCAAAGGTACTCATAATTCCCCTTTTTTCGTATATTTGCAGCCATATTTAGGATAGTTTAGGAATAAACGAGAATAGCTCGTTACCTTTTCTGTAGGCAATGTCCAGATACTTGTCCCAGTTTGTCTTTCTGGAATCACGTGCCTTTGACATTCCATCGAAAACTATAAAATCAGACTCTTTTACCCGGTTGAATAGCCTATCGCC
>JAFVGN010000002.1 GCA_017474925.1 Prevotella sp.
CCGTCCTGCTCGACGACTATTTTGCCCGAGGCCTAGCCGCACGTCAGGGAGTGCCCACCGTGAGCTACTTCGCAGACGCGCTGAACCTCTCGGCCAACTACTTCGGCGACCTCGTAAAAGCCCAGACGGGCAATAGTCCGCAGCAGCTCATCCAGCAGCACCTCATCGCTCAGGCCCGCCACCGCCTCACCACGACCAACGACACCGTCAGCCAGATAGCCTACGCCCTCGGCTTCGAGTACCCCCAGTACTTCTCCCGCCTGTTCAAAAAGCAGACCGGCCAGACCCCGCAGGAGTTCAGGGCTCAGGCGTAATGGTGGAATTAAATCGACAGAAATCTACTGTTGTGACAGCCAATGTTTAATGACGTTTAAATAATTGTCAGCATCAATTAATCGAGTTTAAAATCGGTGCCATCCTGACCGAATCCGAGTGCCATTTTGACAATCGGCATGCAAGTTGCTTTTAGGTGAGTGAAAGCCGACGCTAAATAGGCCGAGGCAATCAACAACATACGTTAAACTAAAAGTATAATTAGGAGGTAAGAATTATGTTGAACGGATTAATGAAAAGCAATGGTTGGTTCCCAACAATGTTTGATGATTTCTTTAACACTGATTTCATGCCTCGTGCCAACAGTACAGCACCCGCAGTCAATGTCAAGGAGAGTGAGAAGGCCTACACGATGGAACTTGCAGCTCCAGGCATCAAGAAAGAATATTGCCGCGTAGCCATCAATGACGAGGGCAACCTCACCATCGCCATTGAGAACAAACAGGAACACAAGCATGAGGACAGTCACCATCACTATCTGCGCCGTGAGTTCAGCTACTCTAACTACGAGCAGAACTACGTGCTGCCAGACGATGTAGTGAAAGACCAGATTTCTGCCAAGGTTGAGGACGGCATCCTGACCATCACCATGCCGAAGACCGCACCGAAGGAGAAAGTTACCAAGGCCATTGAGGTCTCATAAGCTAAAGATGGTTCAAAACATTAATAAAAGCCCGACTTGCAGATTACAAGCCGGGATTTTTTATGCTTGACATTCGACATTGAGACCTTCTTAATGTGGCAAAGTGGCATTGTGGCAAAGTGGCGATTAAACGAGAACAGAGCTCGCTTGTGCTATGCCGAGCGTGAGTCAATTCGACGATGTCAGAGTGGCACTTTCTAAGAAAGAGAAATCCGCAACCTCTTGCGTGGAGATTGCGGACGTGGAGAGATTAGATGTTTTCTGTGTTCAGAATGCTATTGGGCCGTGGCCCATGCACGAGGTCGTTCCGAGGGCGGTCAGAGCCGCCGTGAGCACGCTGATAACGACCTGAATAATGGTCTTCCAAGTGTTGTTCTTCATAATGTTTGAGTTTTGAGTTTTTGAGTTTTTTAGTTGGTTGAGAGAGTTGGTTGAGAGAGTTGGTGAGAGAGATGGTGAGAGAGTTGGGTGAACAGGAGGACTGGCATCCGCCGGCTGACACCAGCCCCACCTGATCTCACAAGCTAATCATAATTCCTAATTTCTAATTCCTAATTCCTAATTTCTAATTTAGCTTAGCCTTCTGCTCCGCCGCCACCGCCGGGCAGTCCGCCATCTCCGGGCAGGGTACCACCTCCATTGTCATCGGTGTTGTCGCCAGTGCCGGTGCCGCTGTTGTCGCCAGTAGAGCCGTTTCCGTTCTCGCTCTCGTCGCCCTTCAGGAGCTGCTCGATGTTGACGAACTCGGCCTTCTTCAGGAACTCGCGGCTGGAGATGTTCTCCTCCGTAGCCTGCTCGGGTAGGAATCGGATGTGGAGAGCCTTCAGGTGCTTGTTCACGTTGAAATCCTCCTTCTTCAGGGCCCCGTTCTTCTGGTTCTCGAGGGTGCAGTAGAAGGTGCCGAGCCCCTCAATCTTTACCTTCTTCGACTCCAGTAGCATCTCAACCAGACAGCTGCGGAACTTCTCCAGCACGCCGTAAACGACGTCGGGGGTGTAAATAGAGCCGTGCTCAGAGATGTGGTTAGCCAACTTGCGCGTGTTCAGCGTCTCAAGGGTTTTGATCTGTGCGTACCACTTGCCGAAGGCCGCAGAGTGCGAGTTCTGGTTTCTCTTTACTTCATACAAAATCTTTGCCATAGTGTTTAAATGTGTTTTTGTTTTACCAACGAAAACACTCACGCTCGGCAGACTTCAAGCGAGCTTGGTCTGCTCTCGCTTAATCGTGTTTTTCATGGTATTAGAATCGTTGCGACCAACTACATCGGGTGGCCGACATCCCGCTTTTGTCATTAGATCTTTTGACAATGCAAAGGTACGACATTTTTCATTTGCTTCCAAATTTTGCCCCTCGATTTGGGGCGATTTTCAGCACGAATTTGACGAATTTGAACGAACCGTAATTTCGAGGCCTCGAAGCCGTAATTTTCGAGTCTCGAAGATTACGTTTCGTCGATAGCGGGCAGGGTGGGCGATTATTGGCTATTCATGGATGACAGATGACAAATGACAGTTATTGAAAATCGGTGAAGGTATCAGATTAGTATTATATATATTATAATATATATTTACTAATGTCTCTTTTTCTCTCAAATTCAGAAAACTGTCATCTGTCATTACTGTCATTTTCTTGTGTCTTTAATGAGACAGGTTGAGTAGTTCTTTATTAATAATGTGTAAAATTGTGCTTGATTGTAAATAATCTCAGAAAATATTTGTACCTTTGCCACAAATATGATTTGAATTGAATGACAGAGTTTAGTTATAATATAGATGAATGGCTCATGCCGGACATCAAGGAAGAAGCTGTGGTGCTCGATTTGTTTGCGGGCTGTGGCGGTCTATCCTTGGGTTTCGAAGCGGCAGGTTTCCGTACCATTGGTTATGAAATGGTGGACGCAGCCGTTGACACCTACAACAAGAATCTGAAAGGCACATGCTATAACCAGTTCTTGGAAGTAGGCTTCGACTATCCTGAGTCAGATAAAATAGACATTATCATTGGTGGGCCTCCCTGCCAACCATTCAGCCGTTTTGGCAATCAAAAGGGTATTGAGGATGCTCGCGATGGATTCCCTGTTTTTATTGATGCCGTGAAGCGTATCAAACCTCGCGTGTTCATGTTTGAAAATGTGGCAAATATCCTTGGGCGTCATAAGTGGTATCTTGAGTTGGTTGTAGCAGAACTTCGCAAGTTGGGCTATGTTGTAGATTATAGGATTGTGAATGCCGTCGATTATGGTGTACCTCAGAACCGTGAACGCCTTATCTGTGTCGGGCATAGATCTTCATTCCGATTCCCCAGAAAAGAGCAGAAAAAGGTAACGGTGGAGGAAGCAATCGGCGACTTGATTACTAAGTATGATGATAATAGTAAGTTTCTGACGCCTGAACAAGAACGCTATATTGCCGTATATGAGGAAAAGTCGCATTGCATCAATCCTCGTGACCTACATCCAGATAAACCTGCCCGCACCATTACATGCCGTAACTTGGCAGGAGCTACCAGCGACATGCAACGTGTGAAGTTGCCTGATGGGCGTCGCCGTCGCATTGAGGTGAGAGAGGCTGCACGCCTACAGAGTTTCCCTGATTGGTTTGAGTTTTGCGGTACAGAGACACGTCAATTCTACCAGATAGGAAATGCCGTCCCCCCACTGTTGGCTTATAAACTGGCATTGGCATTGAAAGAGACTTATCATACGACTCCGAAAAAAGAAGCAGAAATCAGAGAGATTAATGTGTTTCAAGAACAAACTTTATTTGATACTGTATGCTTATAAAATTCACAGACGGGAAAAGTGAGCATGTTCAGAAATTATATTCTGATATGCTTGACATATTAGTGGCAGTTGGAATACCCGTAGAAGGACTTGCTTCTGACCGTGGACGAGAAAAAATGGCTGGCGCATGCCTGGCAGCGGGTCAGATTGTAGAAAGCTTCAAGGAGGCTAAGTCGGTAATGAATGGTTATTTTCCTACGACTCGCGAAATTATCAAGTTTGAGAACAGTCACTATGGTGAGCACATCTCGTCAGGTTCTTATGATGACATACGTCGTAAAGATTTGAAGCCACTTATTGACGAAGGCTTGGTAGTGAATTCGTCGGTATTAGACCAGGCAGCCACCAACAATCCCAAACGTGGCTATACGCTAAGCGCACCTTTTGCGAATCTTATAAAAGTGTATGGCACTAGCAAATGGGAGAAGCAACTTGCCTATTTCATTGATGTTCATCAGAAGGCCAAAGAGGAACTTGCACGTAAACGGGCTATGGAACGCATTCCTGTGACTTTGCCATCAGGAGTGACATTAGAATTGTCAACTGGCGAACATAATCTGTTGCAAAAGAAAATAGTTGAGGAATTCCTGTCTTTGTTTGGTATGGGGGCTGAGGTTCTTTATATTGGAGATTCTACGGATAAGTATCTTCATCGTGACACCGAGGCTTTGCAGCAACTTCATATTACTCTGGAGCATGGAACGCTACCAGATATTGTAGCCTATAGTCGTGAAAAGAATCTGTTGTTTCTTATTGAAGCCTATCATTCTTCTAACCCTATGAACGGTGAGCGTGTCAGTACGCTGAAACAACTTGTAGTTGATAGTGGCGCAAATGTTGTGTTTGTTACCGCATTCCTGAATAAACTGGAAGGACTAAAGCACTTGAAAGAAATTGCTTGGGAAACTGAAGTCTGGTTTGCTAATGAACCAGAACACATGATTCATTTAAATGGCTGTAAGTTCCTTAAAGTATACAACTCGGAAGAGTCATAATGCTAGCTAACAAGTAAGTTGCGCGTAATTCTTCATTTGGCTTAGCGAAATTACTAAAAATAGTTTGAAATATCATCTTTTCTCCCATACCTGCAAAAAGGTGTGGGATTTTTCGTATCTTTGCACATCAAAAATTTAATTCAAAAGAACAGTACGATTATATGGATACAGACAACATACAGTTAACTACAGAACAAGCAAGTTGCTTTGCCCAGCCTGCAGAGGTTCCCTATTGGATTTTTGTAATAGAAAACCGGATAGGCCCCTGGATAAAAGACAAAGGCAACAAAGCATTGTGGGATATTGTATTGTTTGCAAGCCAACGCGAAGGAATCGTCAAGAAGCCATTAAGCCGATTAAAGTTTGCGGAGTTGTTGGTTGCTTTATGCCCTAAAGCCTTAGAGGCCAGCGATACTGCTTCAAGTATCAAAGCAAGTATGGAGAAAAGTGCATTTACAAAAAAACAAATGAATGATTTTGACCTTTTGCCCGATACACACGCTTTGAGGTTGTTGGTATCTGAAATAGAGGATTTATTTTTCTCTGAGGATGGTTATGAGACCCCTACGGAGCCAGAGTTCACCCTAAAGAATAGGTTGGAAGATTATTTGAAGGACACCGTAGACAAACAAACGGAGAAGATGCCTTGTTCGGTAATAGTAGAGCATCCAGTCTATGGTAATATAACGCCAACACTATCTATTGAGACTTTCCAAACTACAAAGTTCAAGGAGGCCAAGACTCCCTCGCATATTGTAGCATACGAATGTTTTGACGGGATTGTGGACCGTGATAAGATTTATTCCTTGATAGGCCAGTACAACAGAATGCAAGGCGTTAAGTTGTGGGTAGTCTCAACCAGTGGATTCAAAAATGATGTTGTCTGTGTGGCGAGGGATAATTTCATTGGGTTAATGCGTATAGATCTTAGCACTGGCGTAAACGCAGATTCTTTTATATTACCACGTTCTGTTGAAGACCATGTTAGGCAGCAGCAGGGTGTTGAAACGATGATGGGAAAGAGATACATGGAGTATCCTTTGCTGTCATGGAGAGATAATATGGTGACATCATCTATGGCAGAGATATTAGCCGCTGACGGTGTTAGGATAAAAGAAGGCTTATTGCTTAAGTCACCTATTATGTCTAATGAAGAGATAGAAGAATTGGCTGATGAACTAACGGATTCTCTTCCCAGTTGGGACTTGCTACCAGTAAATCTGGAACGCATAATAAGTTCTTGCGAACTGTCATGGCAATGGGGAGATTTGCCAGCAGAGCAACTTGGAATCATTGCACTAAACAAAGATTTAGTGACGATTAACTATTCACTTCGGTATGACGAACACCGAAAGCGCTTTACCTTAGCCCACGAGTTAGGACATCATCTTCTGCATAAGGATTTGCTTGAAAGTAACAAACTGACATCATTTGGCGAAACAAAGTCGACATTAGCCAATACAACACCAGTATCAGGCGACGAACTCAGTTGGTTGGAACACCATGCAAATCACTTTGCTGCTTGTATTCTTATGCCTCGAAAGATTGTTATAGAGCAGTATAAGAAATACTTCGATTTCTATCTTACTGCTACCTATGGCGATCGCTTGGCTCCCTTATATTGGGATGAAAACAATCACTATGCCATGCAGAATTGCTTAAGGGTACTTGGCCCACTCAGTAGAAGATTTGGTGTCTCTGTTGAAGCAATGAAGTGGAGGCTAAAGAGCCTTGAATGGCTTCGAATTGGCAAGAGCACACCATATAGCGAATCACGTCATCGCCGTTATTTTTAATCTATTTCATGGCTTTTTCTGCCATAATCTTCCTATATTTCTTTCTGAATTAAAAACAGAATAGCAAAGCTTATTCTGAATCGTTTTAGGCACTTTGTCATCTTGACGAAGTGCCCTATCTTTGCATCGTGAACAAGAAACCACGGGCTCTATAAACCCCGTTCGGATGAGTTCCAAGAAGTAACATTAGTATTAACAAAAAAAAGGAAAGTAAAGATGAAAGATTCAGTTTTCCAAAAGCGCTTCGAGCGCAAGCAGCAGAACCGTCAGGTTCATGGTC
This sequence comes from Prevotella sp., assembly GCA_017474925.1. GTDB lineage: Bacteria > Bacteroidota > Bacteroidia > Bacteroidales > Bacteroidaceae > Prevotella. Next base: position 6,830 of record JAFVGN010000002.1, read on the forward strand.
AACAACTCACAGTGTTCTATCGCGACATGGTGTCAGATTTTCCCGCCAGTAGCCTCGCTATGCTGATGCTGCGTCGATGTGAAGGCAGTGTCAGCCCGGGGCTCTATCGCCAGATGGCCAATAGTCTGGTTGGGTTTGAAGAGGCCTTGCAGGTAGAAATGGCCGACTGCCTTACAGAGTGTGTGCTGGGTGTTGCGATCTACACGACAGGCATCAAGCACGTTGACAGGATTTTGTGGCCTCTGTACCACAAGATTCAGAGAGAGTTAGCTAAAGGAGTAAACAACTAAACGGAAAGGAGGTAAACATTATGCAAGCAAACATCATGAAAGTGAAGAGCTGCAGCGAGCAGTTCTACGTGAAGAGTGAGAAGGCCGACAACGGACAGATGGCCAAGCGAAACCTGGTACTTCAGGAGATTGGCGGCAAGTTCGAAAACTCTTACCTTGTGGCAGTCCTTGGCAACCTTGCCGGATGCCAGTTCTACGAAGGCGATGTGGTCATCACGACCCTTCGGTTCTCTACCCGTGAATACAACGGTCAAGTTTTTCAAGACATCGTAGCCACGGACATTATTAAAGTAAACAGATAAGTAAACTTTGAGTTGAAGTGAGGAGGATGTTCCCGGGTAAATGCGCAAAGAGTCCAACCTTCTTCTCGCAAACAACCTTTTCGATAAGCCAAATGACCAAAGTCAAACTTGTTTGAACTTTGGCATGGCGAGAAAAGGTCGATTAAAGTCAACTCAAAACATGAAAACAGTAAACAACAGTTACAAGCAGCAGATTCTGCACGACGTCCAGATGGACACACAGACTACATTCATGAACAACGGCGACATCAACATCTTCCCATGTGTGTGGGAGCAGGATAAAGCACCAGTGACAGCTGATGGCAAGGGGCTGGTTCGCTATCGTGCTGGGGTGATGGTGGAAGAAGACGGAAGGACTCGCATGAAGCGTTACCACGACGGACTGAACGGTCCTAAGTATGAGACGCTCTTCCAGACAGCCCACGCTGATGTGAAGCGTACTCGCGAGATGAACCACGGACAGCGCGGATGTCTGAAGGTGGAGTTCAGATTTCCCCGCCGCTATCCGCTCTCGTTGATGAAGAGCCTCTTCTATCAGGAGTCCGAGGAGATCATAGCCTATTTTAACTCAAGAAAGGAGGAAACAGTATGGTAAATCGACTGATAGCACTGAACACCAAGCATTTCTCTGACAAACAGAAGAATAATCGGGGGTATGCAGAGACCCAAACTGGGGAGCAGCTTGACGAGCTGCTCCGCCAGGAGTGGCTCCGCCGCGATGTCACAGATATTCGTGCCGGTAAGGAAGAAAAAAAGGACTGGTTGCCATTCATCTGCCCTCACTACACAGCCTTCAAGGACAACCATCGGTCGCAGGACAGCATCATCCCCGAGGCTTTCACCTTTATGACATGTGTGGATATCGACAATCCCAAACTGGTGCGTCAGGCCTTCGAGAAAGCCTTGGAAGTGAACAAGGACGAGATGTCGGAGTGGTACGATATGGTGCTGCGTGAGGCTTATTCGGCTCGTGGCAAAGGCCACATCTATATACGCATTCCAAAAGGCATGACCATAGAAGAAGCCCAGCGTGCTTTCTGCGAGGAGTTAGGATTCGATGCCGACGAGTTGCTTGATGCATCATGCTTCACACCCGAAAGGTATATCTATGTAACGGGTATCGATCAGGAAGTTTTCCGCTCTGAGCATTGGCTGGAACCCATTGAGGGCGAAGAGTTGGAGGAGCGCCGAGAGGCCTATCTGCAAAAAGGGCTTGATGTGGATGGAAGGCCGTTAGTAAAACCCGAAACTACCGCTACCCCAACAGTTGCCGTGAGTATTTCAGAAGATGTCATTGATGCTGATGCGCGTACTTTATATATCTTTGATGCTTGCATGAAGGAGACGGAGTTGACACCCGATGTGCTCATCGTGGAAGGTCATCGGCACGAGGCGCTGAAAAGTATTCTCTCTGTGGGGGCTACCCAGTTGTTGAAGAAGTCGGAGTTGTTGGGGGTATTGCAGGTACGCATGGCGCAGAACTGGCAAGACAAGAATATCCAGCAGTTGGTGGATGATTTCTATTCGAAATACTATGACCCTAATCAGAAGATGTCACAGTTTCAGCGCAAGGTGTTGGCCAAGTCGCTGAAGATGATTAAAGCAGAGCCAGCAGACAATCAAGTGGCAACAAATGGTCATTCAACATCTATGACCACTGAGCCCGCCTTGCCACCAGAGATGCCGAAGAAACTGCCGAAAGTGGTACAGCTGCTAGTTTCAAGAACCCCCGATGTCTATAAGCCTGCTGTGGCTCACGCTATCTTTCCGTCGCTGGGTGCTCATCTGTGGAAGGTTCGTTTTCCGTATATCGACAATGTGATGCATGAAGCCACGTTTATGAACGTGCTGATGGCTGGAACGGGAGCAGGTAAGGACTGCATCTCGCAACCCATCAACCACATCATGGCCGACATCCGCAAGCGCGATGCCGAGAACCTGAAACGAGAGGCCGACTGGAAGAAAGAGGTGAACTCGAAAGGCTCAAACAAGGATAAGCGCCAGCGTCCTGAAGGGCTTGTCATCCAGGAGGTTGACCCAGACATGACCAATCCTGCTTTCGTGATGCGTATGGCTGAGGCTGACGAGCATTTCCTCTATACGAAGATGAACGAGATCGACCAGTTTGATGCCCTTCGCGGTTCGGCTCGAGGTTCGCAGCAGTTTCAGATTATGTGCCTGGCCTTCGACCCAGACAACCGTTACGGTCAGACGCGTGTAGGTACGCAATCGGTCACGGAAAAAGTGTGCATCCGATTCAATTGGAATGCAGCAACGACCATCCAAAAGGGACAGAAATATTTCGCACGAGTTTTGACCGATGGCCCCATCAGCCGCATCAACTTCTGCACCATCCCTGAGCGTGAAATAGGAGCAGACATGCCCGTCTATGGCACATATGATTCAAGCTTCGACGAAGAACTGAGGCCTTTCATTGACCGCCTTTGTCGAGCTGCTGGGGTGATAGACTGTCCGCAGGCATTCCGTCTGGCTAAGCGCCTGAAAGATGAATGTGCCGAGTTTGCCCGTCTCTCGCAGTCGAGAGTGTATGAGAACCTCTCATTCAGAGCCAACGTGATAGCTTATCTGAAGGCTTGTGTGCTCTACATCTGCAACGACTACAAATGGTCGAAGGAGATTGAAGAATTTGTCCGTTGGAGCCTGCTATATGACATGCATTGTAAAATGACATTCTTTGGCGAGGCTATCGAGAATGCTAACCGTAGTGCCGACGAGCAGACAGGCCGTCGTGGTCCTCGCAACCTGCTAAAACTGCTGCCCGACGAGTTTACAGTACATGATGCAGACCTTATCCGACAGGCCAATGGCATGGACACTCGCGGTACCCGCAACATGCTCTCGCAGTGGGTTCATCGTGGCTACCTCTTACAGATGACAGATGACAGTTTTTCGAAAATCAAAAAGCAGAAATAACATGGAACTGATATTGGAACGTATAGCTAAACGCAAGACCTACACCATTGGTAGGCTCTACATTCAGAAACGAGTAGATGACGAGTTTCTGGCAGGAACGGAGAACCAGTATCTCTGCGACACCCTCGAACCCACTTGGCGCGACTACGAGCACGGGGCGTATAAAGTGAAAGGTCGCTCGGCCATCCCCGAAGGCCGTTATGCTGTTGTAATCTCGTGGAGTCCGAAGTTCAAGCAGTGGCTTCCCATCCTGCTCGGCGTGCCGAAGTTCGATGGCGTCCGCATCCATGCCGGCAACTGCCCGGAAGACACCGAAGGCTGCATCCTCGTAGGCAAGAACCGCGAAGTCGGCAAAGTGCTCGACAGCCGCATCTGGGTTCACCGCCTGAAGCAGAAAATCGTCGAGGCCAAAGAAAAAGGTGAAGCTGTCTGGATCACCATTAAGTAAACAATTCTTGCCAGATTCTCAAAATCTGGTATTGAATCTTGCAAATTTTTGCGTCGATTTTTGCGTCGATTTTGCGTCGATTTTGCGTCGATTTTGCGTCGATTTTCGATTTTTGCGTCGATTTTGCGTCGATTTTCGACCCTAAAAGTTGGTCTCAGACCAAAAAGTTGGAACTCGTCCTCTTTAAATTGAAATTCCGAGAACCCCTTTATTTACTGGGATTCTCGGAAATTTCCTTTGTTTTCTTGCTTGGGTGCCCGGACGGACTCGAACCGTCGACATTCAGAACCACAATCTGACGCTCTAACCAACTGAACTACGGGCACCATCTGGTTTTGCGGATGCAAAGGTAGCTATTTTCTCCCGAATCACCAAACATTTAAGCGTTTTTTTTAGCGAAAAAGTTTATTTGTAGGGCAATTTCGGCATTTCTTGTCTGTCACAAATTTCCAAGATAGACGAGCTTGATACCTTCGTCATAGGCTATTTGCCGGGCGTCTATCAGTGTTTGGACTGGCGTTGGTTGAATGTCCTGCATCTTGTAGCGGGGAAAGAAACGGCTAAAGTGGAGTGGGGTCCCGTCGAGACGGTTTGATGATAGCCAGCGGCACATCTGACGGATCATTTGTGGGTTGTCGTTCACGCCGGGAATAATGAGGTTAGTGAGTTCTATCCAAATGCTTGCATCGCGCATGGCGAGGATCGTGTCGAGTACGGGTTGTAGATGGCCGCCACTGACACGACGGTAGATGGAGTCGCTGAAAGATTTCAGGTCGATGTTGGCTGCATCGAGGTGGGGGAGCAGGTCGGCCAGGGGCTTCTGGCATATGTAGCCTGCTGTTACAAGGATATTCCAGAGGCCTGCTTTGTGAGCAAGCTCTGCTATTTCAGTGATGTATTCGATATAGGTGAGTGGTTCGGTATAAGTATAGGCTATGCCTGGACAATGGTGTTTCAGACATAGCCAAACGACTTCCTCGGGTGATAGGCTGTAGTGCTCAGTTTGATCTGGTGAAGTTTGTGAAATGTCGTGATTCTGACAGTTCAGGCAGCGGAAATTGCAGCCTGTGCAGGCAATGGAAAGACACGTTGTGCCAGGATGGAAATGGTAAAGAGGCTTTTTTTCTATGGGGTCGATGGCCAGCGCACAGGGTTTTGCATATACTTCGCTAATGAGTCTGCCGCTATGGTTGCGACGGCTACGGCAGATTCCTGCTTTGCCGTCTGCTATACGGCAGTGGTGTGGACAGAGTTGGCACTCAACGGCACCATCGTCCAAACGTTGGTAATAGCGGCATTCGTATTCTTTCATTCAAAACACGATAGCTTCGTAGACATACAGTTCGGCATCACGCCAACCATCCCATCCAAGACCGGCCTTGTCCTGCGAGCAATGGCCAACAAATTCTTCTTTCGTCCAGTTTACCTCATCGGCCACCTGGGGCAGGAATGTGCCGCTACGATAGCCTCGCCTGATATAAATGCCGTGACGGTGTAACTGGAACTCGTCGAGGCTGTGAATGCGGCGCATGGGCGTAAGAACGGAGATTTCGATGTCGATGTCATCCAATTCTTCCCGACGCAATGGTATGAACCGCGGATCCTCGAAAGCTGCGGAACGGGCCATTTCTGCAACAATTGCATAAAGGGGGTGGTCTTCACCGAAATGACCTATACACCCACGCAGTTGGCCGTGCTTGTGCAATGACACAAAAGCCCCGCACTTTTGGCGAAGTGAGGAGTCTGTAGTGAAAAGTGATGTGTCGGGTTTTGCAATGGGTTTCCCGTCGAGAGAGTCTTTGATGCTCTGGAGGGCTATTCCTTTCAGTAGCTTTTTGTCGGAATCGCTAAGCTTGAAACTGTTTTCCGTCTTCTTGCGGAGGATGGCAAACGAATGGTATCCAACTACACGGCTATGGTCGCGGTCGCCGATATCGCCTGAGTTCTGGTACATGAGGTGTCTTATATCGTAATTTCCATCAAGCATCATCAGCAAGGTGATGATAGGGAACTCGCCGCAGGCACTCGTGGCCAGGTTGCGCTTGCTGCTGCGGGCATTGGCCTCGCAGGCGGCAATGAACTGATTTGTATCGCCCGTTTCAATGGCCTTGCCCGTCAGAGCATCTGCCTGGCACGCATCATCATACGAGGGATAATGGGAGAAGTCGCTGCTAACGATAAAGAGGTTCTCGTCCGTGAAAAATGGTTTCAGAGCCTCTGCCATTCGCATCAGCTTCTGGTAGTCGTTGGTGGAGATGATAATGGGTATGATGGGTGGGACTTCGTTAGTCTCTTGTGAGGAGTGAAGGGCAAAATAACGCTGGAGGAATGGCAGTTGAACCTCCAAGCAATGTTCGCGGTCGTGAGCTTCCGGCCGATAGGAGAACACACTGTCTGTCTCTGTCAGTCGCTGTGCAGTTTCGCGGTCGACCTTGATGTTGCCCAATGGGGTGGCGTAATAGTCGGCTTCGCAGTTGACAGATGCTCCGTTGAGCCATTCATGATGACTTGGCCCCAGTAGGAATATCCGCTTATAAGGCTGTTTGGGATTGAGTGCCATGTAGGCTGATGCTGCAACATTTCCTGAGTAATAATAACCGGCGTGTGGAACGATAAGTGCAGCTACATGTTGACTGGTGCTACTGTTCACATGAAGTGACAGAAAACTGTCGACTTCCTGACGCAGTTCCTGAGGATTGCCCGAGTAGAAACGGTTTGCTTGAGTAGCAGGTCTCACCACAGGCTCTACGGTATGGCTGTTACACGAATTCATCATCATGATAATTGTTATGAGGATACTTAGAAACATGGCACAAATATACTGATTATTTTTGTAAACGCGGAGTGGTTAAACATTTTTTTTCAAAAAAAAAGAATCCCCGTCGGTATATTTATAAACCTGCAGGGATTCTTTAATAGATGTCAATGTTAGCGAGCCTTACTTGGCAGGAGCAGCAGGAGCCTCTTTGGCAGGTTCCTGTGTGGCAGCACCTTCAGCAGCGGGTGCAGTGGCATCCTTGGCAGCGCCTTCAGCAGCAGGCGCAGCGGCATCTTTCTGCTGGCTAGCTCCAAAACCTGGCAAATTGTTGGGGTTGGTGACAGGATTCTCAATGTTTTCCATCACAGACTGGTCAGCAGTAGCAGTGGGAGCTACCCAAGCGCAGATAACGCTGATAATGACCATAGCGGCAGCAAGGCCCCAAGTGGCTTTCTCGATGAAATCAGTGGTCTTGCGGACACCGGCTACTTGGTTATACCCTGCGAAGCTTGATGACAGACCGCCACCCTTCGACTCTTGAATCAGCACGATACCGATCATCAGTATGGCTGCAATCACGATAAGAATTACAAATAATGTGTACATAATTTTTTTTGATGATTATTTTTTGTTACTGTTTATTATTAATTTCTCTAAAAAACGCATTTGGTCGGCAAAATAGGCATTCTTGTGAGGGAATTGCTGGTTGAGCCTTCCTATGATATCAAGGGCTTTCTGATAGCGTCCCTGACGGATGTATATACGGGCAAGTGTCTCGGTAAAGTATTCTTCTTCGTTGTTACTTTCTTCCTTGCTTTCTTCTGGAACAGGCTCTACCTCAATGTCCTCAGGTTTGGTGGGAAGCTCGTTGAGGAGAATACGTCCTTGCTCCTGTTCGAGGAAATTGTCGATGAGGTCTTGTCCTTTCATTTGCGGGGTGGGAGAAGGTTCCTTTTCCCGTATGTTCTCGCTCTCAATCAGATAGGCCACGTAGTCAATGGCCGCATCAGCAGGTGTAGGACGTCGCTTGGGCTGGCTATCTTGTTCTTCGGCAGGAATGGAGTCGAGGAATGTGTCGATAAGTGTCACCGTGCGCGACCCGTTTGTGCTGTGTCCCTTATGTTCCGTGTTTGTCGCTGGTGCCTGTAGTTGGTAGTGGGCAGCCTCTATCATCTGGAAGATGGTCTTGCGGTCAGTGATGTAAAGTGCCGCGCGCCGCAATTCTTCGTCGAATGTAGTATCGTGGAGAATATAGAGGTTCTGGAGCATCAGCAGACGTGCAGGCTGATGGTAAGGATGCAATGCCAGCGTAGAACGCAACTCGTAGAGCGTGTCGCGATTCATCAGCTGTGGCCTTTGTATCAGTTCCGTTAGTTCCATCATCTCTTTTTATTCGTTATTCAATCGTTACCGTCAGTCTTTACCAATTTGCTACTGCTGCATTGAAAATCTGTTCGCAGATTTCCTTAACCATTTGCGATACAAGGTCTTCCTGAACAGAAGTAAGCGACTGTGTGTTTTCATAGGAGCGGCTGGCAGTGAAATCTCGCTCGAAATCTTCTGAGTGGTTGGTGTTATTTGTAAAGCGCACCTTGACCGTCATGGATAGTTCAGTTTGTGCCGAATAGCCATCAGCTGCGACCGACCTGTTGCGTTGCTCGTAGCTTGTGATTTCACCTTCGAGCTTCAAATCACCGTTACGCCGTACCTGTTGCAGTTTGGTATGGCTTGAAAATTCGTTCTTTATCTCGTTGTTGAACATCACTCCCATAGGTGCCCAAACGTAGTTGGAACGGATAGGGAACTCTGCAATCTGGATAGACTTGACTTTCGTGTAGTCGATACTGGCACCGTTGAACTTATAGCTTACGGAGCAACTTGACAGCATCATGATGATGGTCAGGCAGAGTGTGATGTAGAGTTTACTTGTCCAGTCCATATTGTTTCAATCTGCGATATAGCGTACGATCACTGATCCCAAGTTCCTGTGCGGCTTTCTTCCGATTGCCGCCATTGCGGAGAAGGGCTTTTTCGAGAGCCTGACGACTCCAAGCGTTAACGTTGAGGTTTTCGAATTCTGGTGTCGGCTCAATGTATTCTTCAGCCACTGCGTCTTCCATAGTAGGGCTGAGAGGCTGTATTGGCTGAAGGGGTTGTAAGGGCGGTAGCTGTGTTGCCGGCTTTGCGCTACCTTCTATCTGTACATCCTCGATTCTCCTCTTCAAATTGCTCATCTCGCGTCGCATGTCATTGACATTGGAACGCAGTTCGAAAAGAATCTTGTAGAGTATCTCACGTTCGTTCTCAAAGCTATGGTCGCCGTCATTGCGAATAGTTGCCAGCTGTGTTGTCTCTTGGTCTTGTGGAATGAAGCGTGAAAGGACGTCTGCCGTAATCAGTCGTTCGGTAGAGAGGATGGATATTTGTTCTGTGATATTTTTCAGTTGTCGGACATTGCCTGGCCACTTGTAACGCATGAGTAGTTGCTTGGCCTCGTCGGTCAGGACTACTTTCTCCATATGGTATTTTTCAGCCATTTGCATCGCGAATAAGCGGAACAGGAGTACGATATCCTCACCACGCTCACGCAGGGGTGGCATTTGAATGGGAATGGAGTTCAGACGATAGTAGAGGTCTTCGCGAAAACGCCCCTCGCTAATGGCAAGACGGATGTTGACATTTGTAGCAGCTACAATGCGGACGTCGGTTTTTCGTACCTCTGTAGCACCTACGGGGATATATTCTCCCGTCTCCAGTACACGTAACAATCTGGCTTGGGTCGCCAGTGGAAGTTCACCCACCTCGTCAAGGAAGAGCGTACCTTTGTTGGCAACGCCAAAGTATCCTGGCGAGTCGTTGATGGCACCTGTAAAAGAGCCCTTGACGTGCCCGAAAAGTTCAGAGTCGATAGTTCCTTCAGGAATGGAACCACAGTTGATGGCGAAATACTTCTCGCGTCGGCGTGGAGAATTGTCGTGTATGATGCGTGGAATAATCTCCTTGCCTACACCGCTTTCTCCAGCAATAAGCACAGAAAGGTCGGTAGGCGCTACCTGCAAGGCAACGTCCAACACGTGGTTCAATGTTTCACAATTGCCCACGATGTTATATCGCATTTTGATGTTCTGTAGCTCTGAACTCTTCATTTTTGCGGGCAAAGCAGTGCTTGTGCAGGTGCAAATAGAACGATGTTCTTATTGCCTGAGTTTGCGAAGCTTTGCATTATGGGTTGCAAAGGTACAAAGAAAATCTGACATAATGGCATAGTTTGTCAGAAATTTAACTTTGCTCCTCTGTTTTCTTGTTGGGCTTAAACACATTGAAGCGTGCTTTGTCACCGTCTTCTCGCTTCTCGTGGAAAAGCTTTGGCAGGGGATTCTGCAGTGGCTCATCGTAGTTTTGGCGGTTGCGGAAGACATCGATGGCAGTATAGATAGCTTGTCGCATCGAGTTTTCTTCGGCTTTGTTTTGCCCGGCAATGTCGAAAGCTGTTCCGTGGTCGGGCGATGTACGTATAATAGGTAGACCGGCGGTGTAGTTGACTCCTGTGTCGAGGGCAATGGTCTTAAATGGTGCCAGTCCCTGGTCGTGATACATGGCAAGAACGCCGTCGAAATGGTTGTATGTAGCTGTGCCGAAAAATCCGTCGGCGGGGTAAGGACCAAAGGCCTGAATGCCCTTTTCGGACAGTTCGTCAATAGCGGGCTTGATGATTTCTTTTTCTTCAGATCCCAAGACTCCGTCATCGCCAGCATGTGGGTTCAGTGATAATACGGCAATACGAGGGTTAGAGATGCGGAAGTCGCGTTTCAGGCTTAGGTGGAAAATGATAGCTTTCTCAATAATGGCTTCCTTTGTGATGGCTCGTGCTACGTCCTTGATGGGCAGGTGGGTGGTGACAAGTGCCACACGTAGATTTTCGTTCATCAATATCATGAGGGCCTTCTGGCCATCACCAACACTGGTTTCAATGTATTCCGTATGTCCAGGGAATTGGAATCCCGGACTTTGAATTGTAGCTTTGTTGATGGGTGCGGTTACCAACACATCATAGAGACCTTTGCGGAAGTCGGCCATCGCACGGTCAAGGGCTTTAAGAGCTGCTTGTCCAGCCTCCTTGGAAGGTTGCCCCAGTTCCACCTTGACGTCGTCATCGAAACAGGCGAGCATGTTCAGTCGTCCCTCGCGAGCTTCATCCATATTATTGATGATGCTGAAGTTAGTATCTAGATTGAGTGCCTTTCGATGGTAGGCAGCAATCTTTGGTGATCCATATATCACGGGAGTGCATAGTTCAAACATCGCAGGGTCGGCAAAGGCCTTGAGAATGACTTCGTAACCAACACCATTAGTGTCTCCGTGCGTGATGGCCACGCGAATTTTTCTTTCTTCCATATTTATTATTTTATTGATGCAGCGTTATGAGATGTCGCAGAAGAGTGCGACTGGCGTTCTGTTGTGAGAAGACCGCAAGCGGCAAAGATATCTTGCCCACGGCTTGCTCTGATTGTAGTGAAAACCCCATGGGCAGTAAGGTAGTCACGCAACGACTCCATGCGCTTTTCGTCGGATGCAGGGAGGTTGACGCTTGGTATCTCGTGAAATCGGATAAGGTTTACACGGCACTCAAGTCCCTCCAGCAGACGTACGATTTCACGTCCATAGACAGGTGTGTCATTGAGTCCGTTGAAGCAGATGTATTCAAAAGAGCAACGGCGTTGGTGTGTAAAATCATATTGCTGAAGCAGTTCAATGGTATCTTGCAGGGGCATAGCCTTTTCGGCAGGCATTAGCTGCAGACGTTGTTCGTGTAGGGGCGAGTGCATGGAAATGGCTATGTGGCACTCGCTCTCGTCGAGAAACCGTTTCAGCTTGCCGCGAATGCCTACGGTGCTGACAGTGATGCGCTTAGGACTCCATGCAAAGCCCCAGGCAGCTGTCAGGACCTCAATGGAACGCAGTACGGCATCGAGGTTGTCCATAGGTTCGCCTTGCCCCATGAATACAATGTTAGTCAAACTGTCGCGTTCGGGTAAGGCCAGAATCTGGTTCAAGATGTCAGCTGCTGCCAGATTGCCCTGCCAACCTTGTTTGCCCGTCTGACAAAATAAACAGTTCATCTTGCACCCCACCTGACAGGAAACACAAAGCGTGGCACGATCATGGTCTGGAATATAGACAGTCTCGACGAACTTCTCAGGAAACGAACTTTCAGGTTGATAATCTGAGTCTTCATAGCATCTTACAGGGAAAAGATACTTGACTGTACCATCTTTGGACCGCTGGCAGTCGATGGGGGGCAAGAGTCCCACTTCGTACTCCTGTTCCAATCGTTCACGATTGTTCTTTGAGATATTGGTCATCTCACAGATACTTCCGACATGTTTCCCATAGAGCCATTCTGCCAACTGCTTGCCGGTAAAGGCAGGCATGCCAAGTGCTCCAACCGCACTTTTCAGCTCAGTCAGAGTGAGTCCTATGAGTCGTTTCTTCGCAATCACGCTGCAAAGGTAGTGTAAAGCGAACGAAAAACCAAATTTTATTTGGATTTTTGCTTACATAGTCGTACCTTTGTACCCAATTTATAGTTAAAATGCAAAGATGAAACAGAAAATAGATTGCTTTGTGGCCTGTCATGAGGCCAGCGAAGTTACACATACTGTCAGTCAACTGGAATCTTGCGTAGCTGTCAGAGGTATTTATTTGTTGGATGATATGCCTCTGCAGAGCAGTAAAATGATAATGCGTGTGGCTGAGCTTGCAACGGCCCCCTATATACTTCTGGTGCTGAAACCAGTGCCGCTGACGCTTGGGAAAGGTGCTCTTGAACGAATGCTATTGGTGGCAGACGACACACGGGCGGCAATGGTTTATGCAGACCGTTACACCATGGAGAGTGGAAAACGAAAGGCGCATCCTGTGATAGATTACCAGGAGGGTTCATTGCGTGACGATTTTGATTTTGGGGCTTTGTGGCTCGTTCGTACCTCTTTGCTACAAGAGTATGTTACGAACGACTCAGAGCATGACTATCAGTATGCTGGTATTTACGACCTACGCTTGTTCTTGAGCCGAAATGGAAGTTTGCTGCATCTCAATGAGTATCTTTATACAGAAGAAGAACAGGATTTGCGTGTCTCAGGCGAGAAACAGTTCGACTACGTGAACCCAGCTAATCGTGCCGTCCAAATAGAAATGGAGCAGGTCTGTACAGCCCATCTGCGCAAGGTTGGTGCATTGGTGAATGTGACACAGTACCAAGAGGTTGATTTCCAGGAACAAGAGTTCGACGTAGAGGCAACTGTGGTTATTCCTGTTTTCAATCGTTCGAAAACCATTAGGGATGCTGTTGAGAGTGCGCTGGCGCAGAAGACAAATTTCCTGTTTAATGTCATTGTGGTAGACAACCATTCTTCCGACGGAACAGGAGAAATACTGAAAGAGTTGGCACGAGAGAATGGCGACAAGTTGGTGGTCATCGTGCCAGACAGGTTAGATTTAGGCATTGGCGGATGTTGGAACGAGGCTGTGTATAGTTCCAGGTGTGGACGTTTTGCGGTTCAGTTGGATTCTGACGACCTCTATTCATCGTCCCAGACGCTACAGATGATCGTAGATGCTTTCTACCAACAGAAAGCAGCAATGGTGATAGGTTCTTACCGTATGTGTGACTTCGAACTGAATACCCTGCCTCCCGGCCTTATAGATCATAAGGAATGGACAGAGGAGAACGGTCCTAACAATGCATTGCGTATTAACGGTCTTGGGGCTCCACGTGCTTTCTTCACCCCGTTGTTGCGAAGTGTAGGGTTTCCTAACACATCGTATGGCGAGGACTATGCCTTGGGACTGATGTTTTCACGCCGTTACCGCATTGGGCGTATCTTTACGGAGCTTTATTTGTGCCGTCGTTGGGGAGGAAACTCGGATGCAAATCTTTCTGTTGAGAAAGTCAATGCCAACAACCTCTATAAGGATAGGCTGCGTACGATAGAGTTGAAAGCCCGTCAACGGATGGTACAGGGTGGAGATGATGTTTTGAGTAGCTCTTCGTTGATACGCTTTTTCAATCGGCAACTGCAAACATGGGACGAGGTACGTCAGCGTTATCGAGACTTGGAGCGTGTCGAAACGCGTGAGTTGCTTACGGATGGCTTTACACTGAAAGTGCAGTGGAATCCAGCCCGTATTCGTTCTACGGGTGCTAAGATTGATGTTCAATCTATTGCAGAGCGTCCTTGTTTCCTGTGTCGGAAGAATCGACCTCAGCAGCAGATGCGTCGCGTGGTGGATGATTGTTACGAACTGTTGGTTAATCCGTTCCCCATATTGCCTGTACACTTTACGTTGCCCATAGTGAAGCACCAACCTCAGCGCATTTTACCCATGTATGGCGAAATAATGAGACTGATAGAGCGTAATGCTGACATTACCTTGTTATATAATGGTCCCTCATGTGGTGCCTCTGCTCCAGACCATGCCCATTTACAGGCGGTAAGTAGTGGCTTCTTGCCCTTGCAGGCTGCATGGCAACGCCTCTCGCGTAATCTGGTGGAAGTTGTTGGTCAGGACGATGAAGGTATTTGGCATGTACCCGACTATCCTGTTGCAGCTTTTGTCGTCAAGAGCAATAACGGTGCTAGAAATGAACGACTTTTCAAACGTTTGTACAATTGTCTGCCGTTGTTGGAAAATCAGTCGGAACCTATGATGAACATTATAGCATGGCGTCAAGGCGAGGAATTGCTGAGTATCGTATTGCCTCGCAGGAAACATCGTCCCAGCTGCTATGAGCAGTGCATGGTTAGTCCAGGAGCCGTTGACATGGGTGGACTGTTGATAACACCTCGCGAAGAAGATTTCCGTTGTATGACTCCAGAGCAGGCATTAGACATTCTGCATGAGGTTTCTTTGAGTCCGGACCAGATGGAACAGGTTATAGAGCGTTTGCAGGATAAGTTGCCTGCTTCTCATTCTTCAAATCTAAATTTTAACCATCAACAGCCTAACGTCAACGTTGGTATTGTCAGTGCTCAGAAAATACGTTTCACCCTGAATGGAGCCTATACGGCTAAGGGTGAAACCATAGAAGGCGAGCAAGTTGTAGAGTTTTCCGAAGGTGGTATCTTATGGAATGGGAATCAGTATCGTGAACTGACTTTTTCCCCTCAGGGTCAGGACGTCTCGTTCTCGTTGTCAGACGTTACGATAGGTGTCAACTTCCACTGGGAGCGAAAGGAAACACAAACTTTTTTGGGTACGCTTCGTCTGGTTGTTGAGGCTGACCGTATTACTGCAATAAACGAGTTGCCTGTGGAGCAATATCTTGCTAGTGTTATTTCCAGCGAGATGAAGGCGACGGCTGGGGTGGAGTTGTTGAAGGCCCATGCTGTCATTTCTCGTTCGTGGCTGTTGGCTCAGATGAAACGCAGGGAAGACAATAAGGAGCAGAAGAACAATTTCTTTTCTTTCATCAAGAAAGACGATGAAATCATCCGTTGGTACGATCGCGAGGATCACACCATCTTTGACGTATGTGCTGATGACCATTGCCAACGTTATCAGGGTATTACTAAACAGACAAGCAAGAATGTGGAGCTGGCTTTGAAGGTCACTCGTGGACAAATACTCTGTTACGGTGATGAAATTTGCGATGCCCGCTTCTCAAAATGCTGTGGCGGTGTAACGGAGGAGTTTCAGTATTGTTGGGAAGACATCCCCAAGCCCTATCTGACGAGTGTGGAGGACCCATTCTGCAACACAAACGACAAAGAAGTGCTTTCGCAGGTGCTGAACGACTATGATCAGGAAACTAACGATTTCTACCGCTGGACGGTGGAATATACGTTTGACGAGCTTACGAAGATTATCAATGAAAGACTGAAGGAAGACCTTGGTGACATTATTGACTTGATTCCTTTGGAACGAGGCAAGAGCGGTCGTATCTGGAAACTGAAACTGGTTGGTACCAAGAAATCATTAATTATAGGTAAGGAACTGGAGATACGACGTACACTGAGTCAAAGTCACTTGTATAGCTCCGCTTTTGATGTGGAGAAGACTGCCACAAGCTTCATTCTGCATGGTAAGGGATGGGGGCATGGTGTAGGGCTTTGTCAGATAGGTGCTGCTGTCATGGGCCAGCAAGGATATAGTTACAAGCAAATACTGTTGCACTATTACCGTGGAGCAGAAATCAAGCAGATTTATTAATCATACGGATTGAAATAACAAGTTCAAAGATAATTGTTTAAAGAAAATGCATAAACATCGAAATCCCTGGTCGTGGATACCGACCCTCTACATAGCAGAAGGACTGCCTAACGTGGTAGTAATGACTGTGGCTGTAGTGATGTACATGCAGATGGGACTGACTGATACAGACATCGCCCTTTATACAGGCTGGCTGGGGCTTCCGTGGGTTATTAAACCCCTATGGAGTCCCTTTGTAGACCTTTATCGTACTAAGCGGTGGTGGGTGTTGTCCATGCAGCTCCTACTGGGCTCGTCGCTTGCCGGTGTGGCTTTTACGTTGAATACGCCGTTTTGGTTTCAGGGAACGATGGCCTGTTTCTTTTTGATGGCATTCTCCAGTGCAACACACGACATCGCAGCAGACGGCTATTACATGCTTGAACTTGACGACCACCAGCAGGTGTGGTTTGTGGGCATACGAAACACCTTTTACCGGTTGGCGGTCATCTTTGGTAATGGTGTACTTATCCCTGTAGCGGGTGTTCTCCAGGTGATGTTTCGTCATCGAATGGCCTACACATGGTGTTTGGTGTTCTATGGGCTGGCAGCTCTCTTCATTGCCATCTGGCTTTATCATACCTATATTATGCCTCATGCAGATGCAGACAAACCCCATGAGACCAATGCCAGTGAAGTCCTCAACGGTGTGGTGATAGCCTTCAAGACTTTTTTCCAGAAACTACCTCCCCGCGAGATGATTTATGCGATGCTGTTCCTGTTGTTCTATCGTTTCCCAGAAGCCCTTTTGACCAAGATGAGCGTGACATTCCTGATGCGTCCACACTCGGCAGGTGGATTAGGTCTTTCACCTCAGGAATTTGGACTGGCAAGTGGTACGGTGGGGGTTATCGGATTGACTTTGGGTGGCATTCTGGGTGGTATGCTGGCAGGACGCGATGGCTTTAAACGTTGGCTATGGCCTATGGTTTGCGCTATTACGCTACCTGACATCGTTTATGTCTACATGAGCTACGCTATGCCTGAAAACTTGTTCGTAATCAGCAGCTGTCTTTTTGTTGAACAGTTTGGCTATGGAGTCGGATTTACTGCCCTGACACTTTATATGCTGTATTTTAGCAAAGGCAACTTCCAAACGTCGCATTATGCGTTCTGTACGGCAATATCATATTTAGGACTGATGTTGCCAGGCATGTTGTCAGGATGGATGAAAGATGCGCTGGGATACCGTTCTTTCTTCATTATCGTTATGGTGCTGTGTACTATTACTTTTGTCGTGACAGCATTCATCAAGGTGGATCCGGAGTTTGGCAAGAAGAAGGAAGAAGACCAGTGATAGTCTGAATCCATGTTCCTAAGAATGACGAATCCCCCTTGCTCAGTCAGCAAGAGGGATTCTTTTTTTGTGATTCGATGTCGTTCTATTTTATCAATTCTACGCTACGCTTTAGGAACTTGTCTAAAGCCTCACCTTTTAGCATGCCGTTCTGAAGCAGCGCCAAATCAATGAGCTGGTGTACGATGTCGTTCTTTGCCGCATAGTCGCTCAGCACTCCTTGCTTCTTCTGCTTCTGTTCCTCAATGGCTTTCTCTGTTTCAACTTTCATGTCCTTGTCGTCCTGAGTCAGCTCCTCTGGCTTCTTTTTGTCTTGCTGCTGACGGATGGCTGCCAGTCGGGCTTCCTGTCCCTTCAGTTCTGCCTCGATGGGTTTCAATGTTTCTGCGGTAGTCTCCTTACAGTCGTTTAATACGCGCTTAACCAAGGGATGATCAGCATTCAGCACCAAATTCAAAGAGTCGGGCATCTGGGCATAGAAGTTCATGCCTTGTTGGAAGCGGCTCATCTCCTTCATACGGCGCATCCATTCGTTTTGGGTAATAACTACAGGGCGCTGGCTCTCTCCTAATGACTGTACCTCAACCATGAATTCAGTTTTTTCCAGTTTAGGCATTTGTGAACGGAAAACCTGTGACAAATTGGCAGACTCATCCTCTGTCAGATTGTTCTTGGGAGCGTCCTCTTTTACAATAAGTCGGTCGATGATGTCGGAATCGACACGGGTGAAACGGCTCTTCTCGAACTTTTGCTCAAGCATTTGGATGGCAGGAACGTCAAGCTGTCCATCGAGCAATAGTACGCTGTAGCCCTTGTCCTTAGCGGCCTGGATGTAGGAGTACTGCTCTTCCTTGTCGGTGGCATAGAGGTAGATGAGGTTGCCGTCCTTGTCTTTCTGGGCACCCTCAATGAGTGTCTTGTATTCATCGAAGGTGAAGAACTTGCCTTCGGTGTCCTTCATCAACGAGAACTCCTTGGCTCGGTCGTAGAACGACTCCTCAGACAGCATGCCGTAGTTAATAAAGAGCTTCAGGTCATCCCACTTCTCTTCGTACTGTTTGCGGTCTTCCTTGAAGATGCTCAGCAAACGGTCGGCTACTTTCTTAGTAATATAGGTTGAAATCTTCTTCACCTCGCGGTCACTCTGCAGATAGCTACGAGAGACGTTCAGGGGGATGTCAGGAGAATCGATGACACCATGCAATAAAGTAAGGAACTCTGGTACAATGCCTTCCACCTGATCAGTGACGAACACCTGGTTGCAGTAGAGCTGAATCTTGTTGCGCTGCAGGTCGATATTCGACTTGATGCGTGGAAAGTATAGAATGCCCGTCAGGTTGAAGGGGTAGTCGACGTTCAGGTGAATCCAGAACATTGGCTCATCGCTCATGGGGTATAAGGTGCGATAGAACGATTGGTAGTCCTCGTCCTTCAACGATGATGGTGCTTTCGTCCACAAGGGGTCTACATTATTAATAATATTATCCTCCTGGGTGTCCACCATCTTTTTCTCGTCGCTTGACCACTCTTGCTTCTTGCCGAAAGCTATGGGAACAGCCATAAACTTGCAGTACTTGCCTAGTAACTGCTGGATGCGCTCTTTCTCAAGGAATTCCTTACAATCATCGTCGATATATAGGATGATATCAGAACCGCGATCCTCACGCTCAGCCTCGTCAATCTCGTAGGCAGGACTGCCGTCGCAGCTCCACTTCACGGCCTTCGATCCTTCCTTATAGGAACGGGTGATAATTTCGACTTTTTTCGACACCATAAACGAGCTGTAGAATCCAAGCCCAAAGTGCCCAATGATATTGTTGGCATTGTCTTTGTACTTCTCCAGGAAATCGTTGACACCTGAGAAAGCAATCTGGTTAATGTACTTGTCGATTTCATCCTCAGTCATGCCAATACCACGGTCTGAGATGGTGATCGTTCCCTTGTCAGCATCCAGCGAAATACGAACGGTCAAGTCGCCAAGTTCGTCTTTGAATTCGCCTTGCTGGGCCAGTGTCTTCAGCTTCTGCGTAGCGTCTACGGCGTTCGACACCATTTCGCGTAGGAAAATCTCGTGGTCTGAGTAAAGAAACTTTTTGATGACGGGGAAGATGTTCTCAGTCGTAACCCCGATATTACCTTTTTGCATACTTTAATATTTTTTGTATAGTTGTTTTTGTCATATGCTATGCAAATTTCGTGCCAAAAGAAAAATCTGATGACAAATGTGGGTTTTCGTTTGCTTTAATCCACTTTCTCGTGATTAAGACTGCAAATATATTTGTTTTCTCTTCGCTTAATGGATTTTTTCTGCTACCTTTGCACCCAAAAACAAAACAATATGATAAAGAGAAGATGGCATTGTAAGCCTGGCCAACAGCCTACAGAGCTGGACAAGCACATCATGTATCTGGAAAACAAGGGTGCTTTGGTGCCAACACCAGACTTGGTCAAGACCTCAGAGCAAATTGAGGGAATCCGTCGTGCTGGAGTAGTGAATACAGGTGTACTCGATGCAGTGGGAGAGGCCATTCATGCAGGAATGTCGACGCTGGAGATAGACCAAATATGCCGTGATTACTGCAATCAACATGGCGCAATTCCTGCCTGTTTGAACTATGGCGGTGATGAGGAAACTGCTCCCTTCCCGATGTCTGTTTGTACAAGTATCAATGAAGTGGTCTGTCATGGTATTCCCAAGGCTGACGATGTCCTGCAAGAAGGCGACATCATCAACGTTGACTTTACCACTATTCTGGATGGTTATTATGCTGATGCTTCGCGTATGTATATAATAGGTAGGACTAGTCCAGAGAAGGAGCAACTGGTACGCGTCACCAAGGAATGTCTGGAAATCGGTATGGAGGCCGCAAAACCCTGGGGTTTCGTCAACGACATCGGCAAGGCAATCGAGAAACATGCCAGAAAATACCATTATGGCGTTGTGCGTGATCTTTGCGGGCATGGGGTGGGCTGCGCTTTCCATGAAGAACCAGAGGTTGCGCATTTTGCCCAGAGAGGTAATGGCATGCTGTTGGTGCCAGGTATGGTGTTTACGATTGAGCCGATGATAAACATGGGGACGTGGAAGGTGTTTGTCGATGCAGACGATCCGTATGGCTGGGAAGTTATCTCTGAAGACGAACAGCCTTCGGCCCAATGGGAACATACGCTTCTGATGACAGAGCACGGTGTTGAAATACTGACATATTAATCAGTCACACTGTCTGTTTGTGAATATGCGGGATGTTTTAGCTGCTTATGAAGTATATGAGATGTGGTTTTCATAATTTGAACAATTGACACATAAACTATGTATAAGAAAATTATTTGTATCATTTTATTCTTTTTGGCGGTTCTGACTGTTGAGGCTCAAACTGTTAGTGAGATTACTGACAGCGTAAAAGCCGGTTTGAAAGCAGGTAGTGTCAAAGAAGCCGTTTCTGTTATGAAAGGCGCTTTTAAAAAGAAGGCAGCTGAGGCTACAGAGATGGTGGGAACGTGGACTTATGTGGAGCCAGCCGTACTTGTTACCAGTGGCAACTTGGTGGCCAAGGCAGCAGGAAACTTAGTCGACGACAAGCTGGAGCGTTTGCTGAACGATTATTTCCAACGAGCCAATGTGACACCACAGAACACCACTATTACCTTCCGTCAGAACAGTACTTTCAGCCGTTCTGTGGCAGGACGTAAAAAACAGGGCGTGTGGATGGTAGATGGTAACAGAATACTGTTAGGTGTCGATAATGTCCATACCGCAGCCTTGACAACTCATTTGGAGAAGGACACGCTGATCCTTGTTATTGAAGCTGCGCGCATCATGTCGGCACTTCAGGCACTTGGTGCACTCTCGGATAGTAAAACCAACAATGCCCTTATCAAACTCTCCAAGAATCTCAAGGGTATCGAGGGCGGTTTTGTGCTGGCTCGAAAAAAAGTACGAAAAAATAATTTCTAGTGCCTTATGGAACAGCCACAACAAAGACATATATATATATTAGGTATAGAGTCGTCGTGTGACGACACATCAGCTGCGGTGTTGAAAGACGGTGTGCTGCTGTCGAATGTCACGGCATCGCAGGCTGTCCATGAATCATATGGCGGCGTGGTTCCGGAATTGGCTTCACGAGCCCATCAACAAAATGTCGTACCTGTAGTTCATGAGGCCATCAAGCGTGCAGGCATTACCAAAGAACAACTGACGGCAGTGGCTTTTACACGCGGCCCTGGACTGATGGGATCGCTGTTGGTGGGTGTTAATTTCGCTAAAGGGCTTGCTCGTTCTATGGGCATACCTCTTATTGATGTCAATCATTTACAGGGTCACGTCATGGCCCACTTCATCAAAGAGTCAGATGATGACCAGTCGCAGCCTCCTCTGCCGTTCCTTTGTCTTCTTGTTAGTGGTGGTAACTCTCAGATTGTCAGGGTTAATGCTTTCAACAACATGGAGGTGTTGGGGCAGACCATAGACGATGCTGCAGGCGAAGCTATTGATAAGTGTTCAAAGGTAATGGGGCTGGGTTATCCTGGTGGCCCTATTATTGACCGTCTAGCACGTCAGGGGAATCCTAAGGTTTTCCAGTTTGCAGAGCCCCATATTCCAGGGCTTGATTATAGTTTCTCTGGTCTGAAGACCTCTTTCCTTTATAATCTACGCAAGTGGGTGGAAGATGATGCAGATTTCATAGAACACCATAAGGAAGATTTGGCAGCGTCGTTGGAGTGGACCATTGTGGATATTCTGATGAAGAAATTGAAACTGGCAGTCAAGCAAACAGGCATTAAGCATGTGGCCGTTGCAGGCGGGGTGAGTGCGAATAACGGACTTCGTAATGCTTTTCATGACTATGCTCAGCGTTATGGCTGGACTATCTATATCCCCAAGTTTAGCTATACGACAGACAATGCTGCCATGATAGGTATTGTAGGCTATTACAAGTATCTGCATGGTGACTTCTGTTCAATTGATGCGCCTGCTTTTTCGAAAGTGTCTTTGGGGGAAGAATGAAAGTAATACAAGTAAAAAAAGAACAAGATATGGATTTTGAAAGTAAGATTATCAGTAGGGAAGTTAGTCAGCTTCTCTGGGAAATGGACAAGACTGTCTCGACGGCAGAGAGTTGTACGGGTGGGCGTATAGCAGAAGCTATTATTGCCGTACCAGGTGCTTCAAAGTATTTCAAGGGAGGCATCATCTCGTATGTCGATGAAGTGAAGCAACAACTGTTGGGTATTAGTTCGAAAGTCCTGGAAGAGAAGACTGCCGTATGCGAGGAGGTCGCTAAGATGATGGTGGCTGGGGCCTGCAAGACACTGAATACTGACTATGCAATCTCGGCAACTGGTATTGCTGGGCCTGGTGGAGGAACGAAGGACAACCCCGTTGGAACGATTTGGCTGGCTTGTGGAACCCCAGAACGACAAATAGCAATGAAGGTAGAGGAAGATCACGGACGTGACATTAATTTGGCCATCGCTACCAATCATGCTATGGAATTGTTCCTCGATTTTTTGAAGTCAGAAAGCCAATCAGAACAGATTTAAGGTTAAAAAATATTAAGAGTAGGTTATTTCTACAAACTTTGAACTTTAAACTCTAAACTTTTTCGTACCTTTGCACCCTGTTTGGAATAAGTTATAATTTAGGAACACAAAAAAAGTAGATAGAGATGTCGAAAATTTGTCAGATTACAGGAAAGAAGGCACAGATTGGGAACAATGTGTCTCACTCAAAGCACCGTACTAAGCGTAGCTTTGATGTAAACCTGTTCAGCAAGAAATTCTACTATGTAGAAGAGGACTGCTGGATTCAGTTGAAGATCAGCGCAGCTGGTCTGCGTATGATTAATAAGGTAGGTCTGGACGCTGCCCTGAAGCAGGCTGTTGCCAAGGGTTATGTTGACTGGAAGGATATTAAAGTAATAGGAGACTAACAACTATGGCAGGTAAGAAAGCTAAGGGTAACCGTGTTCAGGTGATCCTGGAGTGCACTGAGATGAAAGAGAGTGGACTGCCCGGAACAAGTCGTTATATCACGACCAAGAACCGTAAGAACACTCCTGAGAGAATGGAACTCAAGAAGTATAACCCTATCCTGAAGCGCATGACTGTGCATAAGGAGATTAAGTAATCTATTTAAAGCATGGCAAAGAAAACCGTCGCAACCCTCCATGAAGGCTCAAAGGATGGTCGCGCTTACACAAAGGTTATCAAGATGGTGAAGAGCCCCAAGACTGGTGCTTACATCTTCGACGAGCAGATGGTTCCTAACGAGGCCGTAAAGGATTTCTTTAAGAACTAAGCGAATATTATTTAGGAAAATTAAGGCTGCGACATAACTTGCAGCCTTATTTTTTATGTCTTTACTTGAATCAAGTCAACTTTCGCTCGTGCAAAAGAAAATTAAAACGTGTTTTATTTTGTTTTGTGCTCACTTATTTGTAACTTTGCGGTGAAATTGAGAAGATATGGGTATTTTTGGATTTTTTAACAAGGATAAGAAAAAAACGCTAGATAAAGGCTTGGAAAAGACCAAGACTAGTGTGTTCGACAAATTGGCACGTGCAGTAGCTGGTAAGTCGAAAGTAGATGACGATGTGCTTGACAATTTGGAGGAAGTGCTGATTACTTCCGATGTAGGTGTTGAGACAACGCTGAAGATTATCGATCGTATAGAGCAACGTGTGGCTCGTGACAAGTATGTGTCAACCAGTGAATTGAATGACATTCTGCGTGACGAGATAGCTTCGCTGCTTGCAGAGAATAATTCGGAAGACAATGACAATTGGGATTTGCCTGGCGACCACAAACCCTATGTCATCCTTGTGGTGGGTGTCAATGGAGTAGGTAAGACAACCACTATAGGCAAGCTGGCTTGGCAGTTCAAACAGGCAGGTAAGAAGGTTTATTTAGGTGCTGCCGATACATTCCGTGCCGCTGCTGTCGAGCAGTTGTGTATCTGGGGCGAAAGGGTTGGCGTGCCTGTTGTCAAGCAGCAGATGGGGTCAGATCCTGCTTCTGTGGCTTTTGATACGCTTCAGAGTGCCAAGGCCAATGGAGCAGATGTGGTACTCATAGATACTGCAGGTCGTTTGCATAACAAGGTGAACTTGATGAATGAGCTGAAGAAAATCAAGGAAGTGATGAAGAAGGTTCTTCCTGAGGCGCCAGACGAGGTGATGCTTGTGCTCGACGGTTCGACAGGACAGAATGCTTTTGAACAGGCCAAGCAGTTCTCTGCCGTTACCCAGATTACATCACTGGCCATTACCAAGCTTGATGGTACGGCCAAGGGTGGAGTCGTAGTAGGTATCAGTGACCAGCTGAAGGTTCCTGTGAAATACATTGGCCTTGGTGAGGGCATGCAGGACTTGCAACTCTTCAACAAGGTGCAGTTCGTTGATTCGCTGTTTAAGAAATAAAGGTATATGAAAAAAAAGACATTTATTGAAGGTTTAGTATTGGGATTGGCGTGTGGCGCTTTTGCTGCATGTTTGTTCTATTTGTTGTAAGAAACAACACGCAGGATTTTGAAAACAATAGATTTTATATCGCTTGGATGTTCGAAGAATCTCGTTGACAGCGAGATGCTAATGGGACTGATGGAGGCTAACGGCTATCAGTGTACGCACGATAGCGATGCCACCCATGGCGAAATTGTTGTTATCAATACCTGCGGCTTCATCAACGATGCCAAGGAAGAAAGCATCAATACCATCCTGGAGTTTGCGCAGGCAAAGACAGAGGGACGCATTGAGGGACTCTACGTCATGGGGTGTCTTTCAGAGCGTTATCTGGCAGAATTGGAACAAGAGATTCCTGAGGTGGACGGATGGTATGGGAAGTTCAACTATAAGCAACTGTTGAACGACCTCAAAGGAGAGAATTATCAGGCTTGTGAAGGTAAGCGCCACATCACTACGCCACGTCATTATGCCTACTTGAAAATCAGCGAGGGCTGCGACCGGCATTGTGCCTATTGTGCTATCCCTCTAATTACTGGTAGGCATCAAAGTCGTCCGATGGATGAAATTCTTGACGAAGTACGTCAGCTTGTCAAGGGTGGCACCAAGGAGTTTCAGGTCATTGCCCAGGAACTGACCTATTATGGTATAGATATTGACGGCAAGCAGCATATTGCCGAACTGATAGAGCAGATGGCCGATATCGAAGGTGTCGAGTGGATACGCCTCCACTATGCCTATCCGACCCATTTCCCTTGGGAACTGCTTCGCGTGATGCGTGAGAAGAATAATGTGTGTAACTATCTTGACATCGCCTTGCAGCACATCTCTGACCGCATGCTTGCCCGCATGCAGCGTCATGTGACAAGAGAGGAAACATACGAGCTGATTCGTCGTTTACGCGATGAGGTACCAGGAATCCATCTCCGCACCACCTTGATGGTTGGTTTCCCAGGTGAGACGGAAGAAGACTTCAGGGAGTTGCTTGAGTTCACCAAGTGGGCCCGATTTGAACGCATGGGCGCTTTTGCCTATTCAAACGAAGAGGGTACTTATTCTGCCTCGCACTATGTGGACGATGTGCCTTCAGAGGTGAAACAGCAGCGACTTGACAAGTTGATGCGTGTCCAGCAGAATATTTCTGCTGAGATAGAGGCAGGAAAAATAGGGGAAATCCTCCGTGTGATAATAGACCGTCAGGAGGGTGACTGGTATGTTGGCCGTACAGAGTTCTGCTCACCAGAGGTCGATCCAGAGGTGCTGATACCTGTGACTGATGCCAATCTGACAATAGGCGAGTTCTATGATGCCTGCATAACGGATGCCGAAGAGTTTGACTTATATGCGACGACAAGACTATGAATAACAAGGAATTTATTGCCGAACTAGCTGAGCGGACAGGTTATAGTCTGAAGGATACCCAAAAGCTGGTGAATAATATCATCAATGCTATGGGTGATGCCTTTCAGGAAGACAATAGTGTTCAGGTGCCTAATTTTGGAACCTTTGAGGCGAAGAAGAAGATGGAACGTATCATCGTCAATCCCTCTTCTGGGCAGCGTATGCTTGTTCCACCCAAATTGGTGCTGAACTTCAAACCCAATCAGAACTGGAAAGATAAACTGAAGGGAGGACAGGTGTGATGGGAAAGCTGACTATTCAGGAGATTGCTGCCGTTCTGGTGACGAAGAATGGCTTGGAGAAACGCGAAGCCAATCAGTTTGCTTCTGTTATGTTTGCCCTTATTCAGGAACGGCTGGAAATTGATCAGTTGGTAAAGGTGAAAGGGCTTGGTACGTTTAAGATTATCGATGTTGAAGCGCGCGAGAGTGTCAGTGTGCGTACAGGTGAGCGTGTTACCATCAGCGGACATGCCAAGGTGTCCTTTATTCCTGATGCTACTATGAAGGAACTGGTAAACAAGCCCTTTTCACAATTCGAGACCGTTGTGCTCAATGACGGGGTGGAATTCTCAGACATGAAAATGCAGAGCAGCGATAATGACGAAGAGGATATTCTGGAGGAAACGAATACAATCCCAGAATCGCTTTCTGAGGAAGCTGTAAACGAAGAGCCTGTAGAAGAACCTGCCCCTGTAGCGGCGGAAGTCGTGGAGGAAGCAACTGCCTCTGTTGTGGCGGAAGTCGTGGAGGAAGCAGCAGCCCCTGTAGCGGAAACGGAGGTGGAAGAGCCTGTTGCTCTCATGGAAGTTCAAGAGGAGCAACCAGCCCTTGTCGTGGAAACTGAGGTGGAAGAGCCTGCATCCATTGCAGAGGAAGAACAAGAAGACGAACAAATAGCTGATGAGGAGGATAAAGAGGAGGAAAAACTGATGGAAGAACCAAAATCTGCGCTTGTCTCAGAAACAGTCGAGGAGCGTGCTGAAGAATCTTATTCTGACGAAGAAGATGGTTCCCAATGTTCAGGAGGTCATAGAATCCTGGTTGTACTGGGCGTCTTGGCGCTGATGGCAGCCTCTGCGGTGGGAGGTTATTATTTGGGCAGACAGAATAGTCCTGCTGTTAAGATAGTTCCTGACACGGTGGTTGTTCACGATACCATTACGGCTCCCCAGACAATCCCGTCACATGACGCGAAGGACGTACCAGATGCAGAACCTGTTAAACTGGTTCCTGCCAAAGAGGCAGAGAAAGTAGAGCCGATTTCAGGACTTTCAAGAAGAGAACCAGCCGAACTGGCGTCCTCAAAGTCAGAAACTGCCACAGAGTCTGTCGACAAGTATTCCCAGAAGGATGCTCGCGTACGCCTGGGAGCTTATCGTATTGTGGGGCTCGATCATGAGGTGAAGGTGCAAGCTGGTCAAACTTTCTATGGTATCTGTAGGGCAAATCTTGGGCCTGACATGGAGTGTTATGTTGAAGTGTATAATGATTTGCCAAGCAATCCGACGATTAAGGAGGGCCAGATTATCAAAATTCCCAAATTGCAGCTTAAGAAGAAACGCAAGTAAAATAGTAAGAATATGAAAGTTTCCTAAAATAAAGTTTTGGGAAACTTTTTTAATATTATTTAGGCATGAAAACGTGCGTAATAAGAGAGGAAATGAGTACTTTTGCAGCCAATTAAGAGTAAAAAAGCTAAAAGGTAAATAATAAAGAATTATGGCAGAAGCTATTGACATCCGTGAGTTGAACATCCGGATAGAACAACAGAGTGGATTCGTGACCAATTTGGTGACGGGAATGGATCAGGTAATCGTAGGACAAAAACATTTGGTAGACTCTCTTCTGATAGGACTGCTGAGTGATGGAAATATCCTTTTGGAAGGAGTCCCTGGCCTGGCAAAGACCCTGGCCATCAAGACTTTGTCGCAGCTGATAGATGCTACGTACAGCCGCATTCAGTTCACTCCTGACCTGTTGCCAGCTGACGTGACAGGTACTATGATTTATTCGCAGAAGGAAGAGAAGTTCCAGGTGAAACGAGGCCCCGTGTTTGCCAATTTCGTGTTGGCTGATGAAATAAACCGTGCTCCCGCTAAGGTACAGAGTGCATTATTGGAGGCTATGCAGGAAAAACAGGTGACCATTGGCAGCGACACCTTCGATTTGCCGAATCCCTTCTTGGTGATGGCAACCCAGAACCCCATTGAGCAGGAGGGTACTTATCCGCTCCCTGAGGCTCAGATGGACCGTTTCATGCTGAAGGTAGTTATTGGCTATCCCACTATTGACGAGGAGAAGAAGATTATCCGCGAGAATATTGCTGGCGGACTGCCCAAGGTAACGCCAGTCACCAGTGCAGCCGAGATTGTGAAGGCGCGTTCCGTCGTGCGTGAGGTCTATTTGGACGAGAAGATTGAGCAATACATTGCCGACATCGTTTTTGCCACACGTTATCCTGATCGCTATGGTTTGAAGGATATGAAGGAAATGATTTCCTTTGGTGGTTCTCCCCGTGCCTCCATCAATCTGGCCAAGGCAGCCCGTGCCTACGCCTTCATCAAGCGCCGTGGCTATGTGGTGCCTGAGGATGTGCGTGCCGTGGCCCATGACGTGCTTCGCCACCGCATAGGCTTGACCTATGAGGCTGAAGCCAGCAATGTGACCAGTGAGGAAATTGTCAGCAAGATTATCAATAAGGTTGAAGTTCCTTAATGGAAACATCTGAGATCATAAAGAAAGTACGGAAGATAGAGATTAAGGCTCGAGGCCTCAGCTCCAATGTCTTTGCTGGGCAATACCATTCTGCCTTCAAGGGTAGGGGTATGGCTTTCAGCGAAGTGCGTGAGTATCAGTATGGTGACGATGTCCGCGACATCGACTGGAATGTGACAGCCCGTTTTCACCGTCCCTACGTCAAGGTCTTTGAGGAAGAGCGTGAGTTGACCGTCATGTTGCTTATCGATGTCAGCGGCTCGCTGGACTTTGGCACCCAGCGTCAGATGAAGCGCGACATGGTGACGGAAATAGCAGCGACACTTGCATTCTCTGCTATCCAGAACAACGACAAGATAGGCGTGGTGTTCTTTTCTGACCGCATCGAGAAGTACATTCCTCCCAAGAAAGGCCGCAAGCACATACTTTATATTATCCGTGAGATGCTAGACTTCAAGCCTGAGTCCAAGCGGACTGACATCAAGCAGGCCCTGGAGTTCCTAACCAGCGTGTCGAAGCGCCGCTGCACCGCTTTTGTGCTGAGCGACTTCTACGACCGTCAGGACTTCCTGCAGCCCCTTCAGATAGCCAATCGCAAGCACGATGTGGTGGCTTTGCAGGTGTACGATATCAGGGCTCGTGAATTGCCTGATATTGGACTGATGCGCGTCGTGGACGCAGAGACTGGTTTTGAGCAGTACATTGACACGTCGAGCAGACGCTTGCGAGAGGCGCACGAGAAGTATTGGCGCCAATGCCAGGGCCAGTTGCGCGAGACGATGAATAAGAGTAATGTCGACTTGGTCAGCATCGCGACCAACGAAGATTACGTGAAAGCACTGCTAATGCTCTTTAAACAACGAAGCTGATGAAGAGAATAATGATTCTTGTGGTCTTGGCGGCTCATACGCTGTTAGGTCTTGCCCAGTCGGGCATAGAGGCCAAGATAGACCCTATAGAGATGATGATTGGCGAGCAGGCTACGGTTACGCTGACTGTGCAGGCTGGTGAGGATGCAAAGGTGGAATGGCCACAGTTGAAGTCTCGTCAGCTGCTGGTTCCTGGTGTCGAGGTGATAGCCACAAAGAAAGGCCCCGATAGTGGAACAACCCAGACCATGACCGTTGTGCTGACATCCTTTGACGGTAATCTCTACCACCTGCCTCCCTTCGAGGTGAAGGTCAATGGCAAGGAGCTGAAAAGTGCAGACCTGGCCTTGAAAGTCATTGAGATGGAGGTGGATACCACGCAGCTTGACAAGTTCTTTGGTCCTAAGGATGTCCAGGACAACCCGTTCCAGTGGAGCGACTGGGCACCGTCATTCTGGCTCAGCCTGCTGATGCTGGTGCTGATAGCCCTGGTCTATTACCTCTATCTGCGCTTGCGCGACAATAAGCCCGTCATCGCTCACATCAAGATTGTGAAGCGGCTGTTGCCCCATCAGAAAGCCATGAAGGAGATTGAGCAGATCAAGGCCGACAAGATGGTCTCTGCTGAGAATCCCAAGGAGTATTACACCAAACTGACTGACACGCTGCGCAAGTATATTGAAGAGCGCTATGGCTTCTCGGCAATGGAGATGACCAGTACGGAAATTATTGACCGTCTGATGTCAACAGACGACAAGCAGAGTCTGGATGAGTTGCGCCAGCTGTTTATGACTGCAGACCTTGTGAAATTTGCCAAGTACTCGACGATGATAAACGAGAACGACGCCAACCTGGTGAACGCCATCGACTTCATCAACCAGACCAAGCTCGAGAATCAGCCTGTCGAGGAAATACAGAAGCCCCAGTTGTCAGAGACTGACCAGCGTTCGCAGAGGGAGCGCCGTGTGCTGAAGATTGTCATTTGGAGCATTTTCACGCTGATTGTCGTGCTCTTCTGCTACATCGTCTACAGCGTATTCCAGTTGCTGATATAGTCATCGTCAAGTTCAAAACTCAACGCTCAACGTTCAAGAAAGAATATGGAATTTGCCAATAAAGAATATCTGTTGCTGTTGTTCTTGCTGATACCCTATATCGTATGGTATCTGATGTACAGGAAGAAGAGCGAACCCACCATGAGGATGAGCGATACCAACGTCTATCGCTTTGCTCCCCGTTCGTGGAAGGTGACGCTGATGCCCCTGCAGCCCCTGCTTCGCATGGCCGTCTTCGTGCTGGTGGTGTTGGTGCTGGCCCGTCCGCAGACCCAGAACTCGTGGAAAAAGCAGACGGTAGAAGGTATTGACATCATGTTGGCGATGGATGTGTCGACCTCCATGCTGGCAGAAGACTTGAAGCCCAACCGCATAGAGGCTGCCAAGCTGGTGGCTGCCGAGTTCATCACAGGACGTCCTAACGACAATATAGGCCTGACCATTTTCGCTGGCGAGGCTTTTACGCAGTGTCCCATGACTACCGATCATGCCTCACTGTTGAATCTGTTGCAGAGTGTGCGTACTGACATCGCAGCCCGCGGACTGATAGAAGACGGTACTGCCATTGGTATGGGTCTGGCTAACGCCGTTTCCCGTCTCAAGGATTCGAAGGCCAAGAGCCGTGTGGTCATCTTGCTGACTGATGGCTCCAACAACCGTGGCGACCTGTCGCCAATGACGGCTGCCGAGATTGCCAAGAGCCTGGGCATCCGTGTCTATACCATTGGCGTTGGTACCAACAAGGTCGCTCCATACCCCATGCAGGTGGCTGGTGGCGTACAGTATGTCAACATCCCTGTCGAGATAGATTCCAAGACCTTGAGGGAGATAGCCGAGGCTACGGATGGCGACTTCTACCGTGCTACCAACAACCGCGAGCTTCAGAACATCTACAAGGAAATCGACAAATTGGAGAAGTCGAAGCTGAATGTCAAGAAGTTCAGCAAGCGCTACGAGGCCTATCAGCCCTTTGCCATTGCTGCTGTCCTGCTGCTGTTGCTGGAAATCCTGCTGCGCATTACCATATTTAGAAAACTACCGTCATAGACTGAAGAAAACTATGTTTCGATTCGAAGACCCCATATATCTCTACCTGTTGGCAGTTGTTCCGCTGCTGTTCGTCATCCGCTGGTTGATGGTCCGCCAGCAGAAGAAACGCCTGCGTAAGTTTGGTGACCCAGCGCTGGTGCGCCAGTTGATGCCCGATGTGTCGCGTTTCCGTCCGGCAGTCAAGTTCTGGCTTCTGCTCGTTGCGTTGGCATTGCTCATTGTCATGGTGGCCCGTCCCCAGATGGGAACCAAGATCAGCCATGAGAAGCGGACGGGCATTGAAACCATCATCTGTATGGACATCAGCAATTCGATGCTGGCCGAAGATGTGGCTCCCAGTCGCCTGGATCGTGCCAAGATGATGGTAGAGAATCTGGTTGACCATTTCCATAATGACAAGATAGGCCTGATTGTCTTTGCTGGCGATGCTTTCGTCCAGCTGCCCATTACCAGCGACTATGTCTCAGCCAAGATGTTCCTGTCGAGTATCAGTCCTGCCATGATTGCTACACAGGGTACTGACATCGCTGCTGCCGTCAATATGGCCAGCCATAGTTTTACCCAGCAGGAAGGTGTGGGCAAGGCCATCATTGTCATCACCGATGGCGAGGACCATGAGGGTGGGGCCTTGGAGGCTGCTGCCGATGCGAAGGAGAACGGCATGCGAACCTATGTCCTTGGTGTCGGCTCGCCCGATGGAGCGCCTATTCCCACTGGCGATGGTGACTATATGAAGGACAATACTGGCCAGACGGTCATGACAGGACTCAACGAGGAAATGTGCCGTCAGCTGGCAGATGCAGGCGGCGGTGCCTACATCCATGTAGGAAACAACACCAACGCCCAGGAGCAGCTCGACCACGAGCTCGACAAGCTTGCCAAGAAGGAAATATCGTCAACCATCTATAGCGACTATGACGAACAGTTCCAGGCAGTGGGCATCATCGTGTTGCTGCTGCTTGTCATCGAGGTGTGTATCCTTGAAATCAAGAACCCTGTGCTGCGTCGTATCTCGCTGTTTGGCAAGACTGGGAAACAGGCTGGCGCTGAGGCACGTACGGTGTCTCCGCGCATCGTGCTGCTGGTGGTGCTGCTTGCCTCCAACCTCTCGTTCCTCGTCTGTCATGCCCAAAACGACCGCCAGCTGGTGCGCCAGGGCAACAAGCAGTACCGTCTGGGCAATGCCGGCGATGCTGAGGTGTCGTATCGTAAGGCTGTGGAGCGCAACCAGCGCAACCCGCAGGCCAACTACAATCTGGGCAACGCCCTGATGCAACAGCGCAAGGACTCGCTGGCCACCATACAGTTCGAGAAGGCAGCCAAGCTGGAAACCAATCCTCTGCGTCGTGCACAAGCTTACCATAACATTGGTGTCGTCTGCCAGCAGCACAAGCTCTATGCTGAGGCTATCGAGGCCTACAAAGAGTCACTGCGCAACAATCCTGCAGACCATGAGTCGCGCTACAATCTGGAGCTGTGCAAGCGCCAGCAGAAACAGCAGCAGAACCAGGATCAGCAGAACCAAGACCAGAAAAATAAGGACAAGGATAAGCAGGACCAGCAGAATCAGGACCAGCAGAAGAAGGACGAACAAAAGCAGAACCAGGAGAAGCAGCAGGACAAGCAGCAGATGAGCAAGGAGAATGCCGAGCAGCTGCTGAATGCTGCCATACAGGAAGAAAAGAATACCCAGGAGCGTATGAAGAAGGCTCAGCAACAGCCTCACCGTCGCAGTCTTGAGAAGAACTGGTGATTTTTTTAATTTTGCTACCACATTTATTCGATGATGATAACGACATATAATAATATGAATAAGGTGAAGTCAGCGTGGCTGATGCGCGTACTGCTTGTACTGCTCGTCCTCCACGCTTCCGTTGTCACGCTCTGCGCCCAGACGTTGACAGGCCGTGCGCCTGGTCAGGTGGCTGTTGGTGAGCAGTTCCGTCTCAGTTATACGGTTAGCACGGACGAGGCAAGGGAATTCCGCGTAGGCAATATCCCTGATGCCTTCGATGTGCTCATGGGACCAAGCACATCCACGCAGTCGAGCTTCCAGATGGTCAATGGCCACATGTCCAGTTCGGCATCCATTACCTATACCTATATCCTTTCTGCCAATAAGCAGGGCACGTTCACCATTCCTGCAGCCCATGTCAATGTGGACGGTAAAACGGTGAATTCCAACGAGTTGCGCATCAAGGTGACTGGTGAGCACAAGGGTGGGCAAGGTGGCCGCAAGCAGAGCCAGCAGAGTGGCAACGGCGAGGTGCGTGCGGCAGGATCGGCCATATCTGGCAGCGACCTGTTCATCAAGGTGACAGCATCCAAGCAGCATGTCCGCGAGCAGGAACCCATCCTCCTGACCTATAAGGTATATACCCTGGTAGGACTGACACAGCTGAATGGTAAGATGGCCGACCTGAAGAGTTTCTACACCCGCGAGGTGCCGCTGCCTCAGGAGAAGCAGTTCAAGGTAGAGATGCTCAACGGCAAACCCTATCGTACCGTCACCTGGCAGCAGTATGTCATGTTCCCACAGGTCACAGGCAAGCTCGAGGTTCCAAGCCTGACCTACGAGGGTATCGTCGTCCAGCAGAACAGAAGTGTCGACCCCTTTGAGGCGTTCTTCAACGGCGGTTCAGGCTATATCGAGGTCAAGAAGGAAATCAAGGCCCCAGGCATCACCATTCAGGTGGATCCGTTGCCTGAGCGTCCTGCAGGTTTCTCTGGCGGTGTTGGAAAGTTCACCATATCAGCAACCCTTGACAAGACGGAAGTCTCGGCCAACGATCCTGTCAACCTGCGTGTCGTGGTGAGCGGTTCTGGTAACATGAAGCTGCTGAAGCAGCCTGAGGTCAAGTTCCCCAAGGACTTCGACCATTACGATGCCAAGGTTACTGACAAGACCCAGCTGACAACCAACGGACTGGAGGGCAGCATCGTCTACGACTTCCTGGCCGTTCCCCGCCATCAGGGGTCCTACGAGATTCCTGCCATCGAGTATGTCTATTTCGATACCCAGTCAGGACAGTACAAGACCCAGCGGACTCAGCCCTTTACGCTCAATGTGGCCAAGGGTAGCGGCAATTCCACTGGCGTCTATACAGGACAGGAGGACATCAAGCAGCTCAGCAACGACATCCGCCACATCAAGACTGGTGCGACGCGTCAGCATGCCGTGGGCGACTTCTTCTTTGGTTCCACCAGCTACTGGGTGACGCTGGCGGCACTCTTCGTGGCCTTTGTCTCGCTGTTCGTCGTGTTCCGCCAGCGTGCCATCGAGAATGCCGACATCATGAAGCAGCGTGCAGGCAAGGCCAACAAGGTGGCTACCAAGCGACTGAAGAAGGCTGCCCGCTTGATGAATGCCGGCCGTCAGGGCGAATTCTACGACGAGGTGCTGCGCGCGCTTTGGGGCTATGTGGGCGACAAGCTCAGCATGCCTGTCGAGCAGCTCTCGCGCGAGAACATCAGCCAGCAGCTCTCAGGACATGGCGTTTCCGAGTCTGTCATACAGCAGTTCATTGGTGCCCTCGACGAGTGCGAGTTTGCCCGTTATGCACCAGGCGATGCCACAGGAAATATGAACAAAGTCTACGATATGGCACTGGGTGCCATCACTCAGATTGCCACCACGATGCGCAAGGGTGGAAAGTCGAAGCCCGACGGCTCTGCGGGCAGCGCAGCTACGCGCGTGCTGCTTCTCGTTGCCCTTCTCCTCACGCCTTCTGCCTTCATTTTGCAGCCTGCTTCAGCAGTGACGAAAGCCGATGCCGACAGTGCCTATGTGCAGGAGAACTATCAACAGGCAGCCCAGCAGTACGAGGAACTGCTGAAGAAAGGCGTTTCTGCCGACCTGTACTACAATCTGGGCAACTGTTACTACCGCATGGACCAGATGACGCAGGCCGTGCTCAACTACGAGCGTGCGCTGCTGCTGTCGCCAGGCGACAAGGACATCCGTTTCAACCTGCAGATGGCCCGTTCGAAGACCATCGACAAGATTCCGCCAGAGTCCGAGATGTTCTTTGTCACGTGGTATCGCTCGCTGGTCAACCTGCAGAGTGTCGATGCCTGGGCCCGCATGGCACTGATAGCCCTTGTCGTGGCCATCGCCCTTGCACTGGTCTACCTCTTCTCCGACCGCATCCGGCTGCGTAAGGTGGGATTCTTTGGCGCTGCAGCACTGCTGCTGGTCTTCCTGGCAAGCAACCTCTTTGCCTGGCAGCAGAAACGTGCCCTCGACCATCGCACAGGGGCTGTCATCATCCCTTCGGCAGTCAACGTCAAGAGCACACCATCCCAGAACGGTACTGACCTCTTCATCCTCCACGAAGGCACGCGTGTCACCGTGACTGACGCCACCATGCGTGGCTGGCGCGAGGTACGTGTGGCCGACGGCAAGCAAGGCTGGGTGGAAACATCGGAGATTGAGATGATTTAAGGCTTTCCCTTGCTGATTTTTAAGACATCAACCCAAACAGACAAAGATATGGAAGAACTGATTAACATGGACAAACAGCTCCTGCTGATGATTAACGGCAGCGACTCGTCGTTCGTCGACAACCTGATTTTGATACTCACCAACGCCAAGACGTGGATTCCCCTCTACATCGGACTGGCCTACGTCGTGTGCCGTGTCAACCGCGACCTTCGCAGCATCCTGCTGATCATTGGCGGCGCAGCGCTCTGCGTACTGCTTGCTGGTGGCGTCGACGACATGATTGTCAAGCCGCTGGTTGCCCGCTGGCGTCCCACTCACGACCCTGAAATAGGCAGTATGGTCGATGTCGTCGATGGCTATCGTGGTGGTAACTACGGATTTTTCTCGGCCCATGCCGCCAACACATTCTCCATTGCCATCTACATCTCGTTGCTCATGCGCCAGCGGCTCTTGACGTTGTTCATGGTTGCCTGGTCGCTCACTAACTGCTACACGCGCCTCTACCTCGGAGTCCACTATCCTGGTGACATCTGCGTTGGACTCATCTGGGGCGGACTGGTGGGCTATTCAGTCTATCGCTTCTATTACTGCCGCCTGGCCGTTCCTGCCAGCTATCCCCTGCGGCTCTGCTACATCCCCATGGCCATCCTGCTGCTCACCATTCTCGCGGCTGTCACAGCCGCTTTCTTCCTGACCTGACACGGTTTTCGAGGAAGGAGGGAGCCTCGTGTACACAAAAGGGATCGTCCCTTTTGTGTACTTGTCAACAATTTTATTAGTTCTCCAACTGTCGCCTGAATCTGCTTCCAGAGGTGCTGTTAAAGATTGCAATTGCTACCATTAACGCGCGCAATTTCTAGATTTAACCTTCGCAATTTCTACCCTTAAAGCCCGTCTGCCCACATCTTCAACTTGACAATGCAAAGGTACGAAAAATTCAAATACAAAACAATAGTTTCCCCCAATTATTTTCAAATTTATTTCAAATGTTAAAATTCTGAGAGAAGACACATTGGGGTGGCGGCGCGGCATTTGTGAAATTCGCTCACTTATTCGTACCTTTTTTGCTTCGCAGGAAGGTACTCTCGCTCGGAAATAAAAAGAAAAGCAAGCTTTCCTTTTGTATTTCGCTCGCTTATTCGTACCTTTGCAACGATGTTCGAAAAGAGCAGGACTTGACTAAGGGATGATGAATCTGTTCGATTTGGAAAATCTCAGTCCGACGGGACGTAGTGTGGCGCTGTGGGGGCTCAGACTCACGGCCGTGGCTGCTGTCGTCCTGGCAGTGGGCTTGACCCTGATGGAATGGAACAAGGCTATCGAGACGCAACAGAACGCTCCTGACGTGGGGAAGCTGAAAGTGATGGATGACCGCGACGTGGCACAATTGAATGTCAGCGATAGTGCCGACCTGCATCAGGAACAAGTACGGTGGATCAACCTGTTCCTGGAAGACATCATCATCACCTCAGACCGTCCGCATCCGCTCAAGGTGGAGGAGGCCCCTGCCGCCAAGGTCGAAAAGTATGTTTCTCCTGAGGATGCCCCATCGAGGGTAGGTGAGGACATGAGTGCAGGTGAAGGCAATACGCCTCCTCCGTCCCATAGCCGCCGTTATCCGCATAGCGATGGCACTGACGACGACTCTACGGCAGTCCGTCCGTGGTCGTTTCGTGCCAGCCTGCAAGGCACCAAGCGTCTGGGAGTGTTGGCGCGATATAACCTGAACAGCAGTTGGAGCTTTGAAGCTGGCGTCGAGAACGGCTATCTGAAGACGAACGACAGCCGCCACTTGAGCATCGGCACCCTTGTCAATGCCATATACCGCTTGGGCTATGTAGGGCCCCTCAGTACTTATGCCATTGGTGGACTGAAGGTAGATGACATCAGGCAGGACCATGTACCCCTGCAATTGTTGTTGCGGGCTGGTGTAGGGGCGGAATATGCTATTAGCCGTAAATTTGCAGTATTTTTGGAACCCTCCCTTCGTTACCATATTGGCAACGACACGAACATTCCCCAGCTGTATGGCAGGCGTTTGGGCATGAACTTCAACCTGGGGCTGGTTTTCACTCCATGAACTTGCACGTAGCTGCTACTTACGGCGCTTGGCGTAGGCCTTGATGACAAAAAAGGCGACGGCAACAGCCACCAGGGCGAAAATGGCAATCTTGATGTATTCGGCGTATTCGCTGATCTTGTCGTTGAGCTGCTCCTCAGGAACAATGGCGTGGAGGTACCAGCCCAGTGCGGCGAGGATGCTGTGCCAGGCTCCTGCACCAATGGTGGTGTAGAGCAGGAATTTCCAGTAGTTCATGCGCGCCAGTCCTGCGGGGATGGAGATGAGGTGGCGGATGCCTGGGATGAGCCGGCCCGTCAGAGTGGCTACGATGCCGTGACGGTCGAAATAGCGTTCAGACTTCTCAACCTTCTCCTGGTTCAGCAGGCACATCTTGCCCCAGCGGCTGTTGGCAAAGCGGTAGATGACGGGACGGCCTACGTAGAGTGCCACAACGTAGTTGATGGTGGCTCCCAGGTCGGCTCCCAGGGTGGCAAAGAGGATGACGAGCCACACGTCGAGTTGTCCGCTGGCAGCGTGGTAGGCGGCAGGTGTGACGACAAATTCGGAGGGTACGGGAACTACGGTACTCTCAAGCATCATGAGGAAGAAGATGGTGCCATAGTTGAGGTTGGAGAGAAGGGTATTCATTATATGGAGATTTTTTTTTGGAGGCTTTGGGCGTCAGTCGTGGATATGCTCTTTCATATAGCTGTAATATTCATCGACTGACATATCGTCAGGGAAGATGTGTCCCAGCACCAGACGGGTCTCGGTAGGATTGTACAGGGCGGCCTTTTTGAGGTAGCGCAGGAATTCCTTGTCGTAGTGCAGTTCCCAGCAGCACAGGGCCAGATAGACAAATCCGTTTGTGAATTCGTTGTTGGCATCGAGTGCGTAGAAGCGTTTCAGCATGAGGTAGGCAGCCTTGATATAGCGGTTGTCGTAGAGAGAGATGATGACGCGCAGGATGATGTTGGGGTCGCCCTTACCTTGCGAGATGGCCTGCTTGAAGCATTCCTCGGCCTCGTCGATACGCTGGTGGGAAAGCAGCAGATGTCCTCGGATGACCAACATGTCGGCATGATCGCAGTCCAGTGACTTGGTGTGGTCGATGGCTTCGAGGGCACGGTCCAGTTCACCGTTGGCACTATAGGCAAAAGCCAGCTCTTGGTATATCTGTGCCAGGAACTCGTCGTCGTTGGCCATTGTCAGTGCATGCTCCAGAAGCGGTATGGCCTCGAGGTTGCGCCCCAGGTTGACCAGACAGCCGGCTTGGTGAAGCGGTCCTATGACGTCATCTGGACAAATCTGCGAGAAACGCTTGAAATACTCTGCTGCCTGCTCGTAATTGGCCAGTTTCATGAGTCCGTTGGCTTTTGCCAGCAGGCTGTCAGGGTCGTTGGGATCGATGGCAATGGCATATTCCGAGCTGGTGACGGCGGCATCGTACTCCTCGTCCATATACTGTGCTGTGGCCAATGCCGTCCAGTACTGCTTCGAGAAGGGGTTGTGGTCGATGAGCTCGTTGAAGATGCGCTGGGAGTCCTTGTATTTACCCAGTCCGAACAAGGCGCGGCCCATCAGTTCCTTGAAGTCGTCGCTGTCGTCGCCAGCAGTACGCATCATCCACTCGTATGCCTTGTAGCTGACGTTGTAGTCGACATAGAGGTTTGCCACGTCCTTGACGAAGTCGCCATATTCATCAGGTTCCACCGTTGTGGCGTAGTCGCGCAGATAGCGGTCGGCTTCGTCAATGCGGTCCTGGGCTATCAGGATCTCCGCGCACAGGTAGTGGTAGTCTGGGGAATCCTTCTCGCCAATTTGCTGGGCGTATCGCTCTGCTTCGTCAATGTCGGCATCGTCGAGTGCCCTGCGGGCCATGAAGACGTTGAGCAGTACGTGGTCAGGATAAAGGGTGAGCCCTTGCTCGACCACTGCCAGGGCCTGCTCCTGCTCTCCCTTCATGTTATAGTAATCAGCAATGTCGACAAGTTCGTCGGCATCGAAAAACATGTTGTCACCCGTATCCTTTGCTGCTTCGTAGCTGTTCAGAAGCTGCAGGAACTCATCGCTTTTATAGTATTCCTCGTCGAATGGCATTACACATTGTTTGATTCTACTTAGCTCTTCAGCCCAACGGTCTTGTTGAACACCAGGCGGTCAGGCGTGGAGTCGAGGTCAGGTGTGAAGTAGCCAATGCGCTGGAACTGTAGGAAGTCGCCAGCCTTTTTCTCCTTCAGGTATTCCTCGACGTAGCAGTTGGTGAGTACCTTCAGCGAGTCTGGGTTCAGCAGTTCGCGGAAGTCGCGCTCATCGGCACCAGGATTCTCGACGGAGAACAAACGGTCGTAGAGTCGCACTTCGGCAGGCACGGCATGCTGGCAGCAGAGCCAGTGGAGTGTCTTGCCCTTAATCTTACGGTCGGCACCAGGCAGTCCGCTGCGTGTCTCTGGATCGTATGTGGCATAGATGGTGGTGATGTTGCCCTGGGCATCCTTGTCGCAGGGGTGCTGCTCGTCGCACTTGATGATATAGGCGTTCTTCAGGCGTACCTCCTTGCCAGGAGCCAGGCGCTGGAATTTCTTCTCGGCAACCTCCATGAAGTCGCTGCGCTCAATCCACAATTCACGGCCGAAGGTGATGGCGTGTGTGCCATCGGCCTCATTCTCAGGGTTGTTGACAGCCTGCATCTGCTCGAACTTGTCTTCAGGATAGTTGGTGATGACCAGCTTGACGGGGTCGAGAACGGCACTGACGCGACAGGCTTTCTTGTTCAGGTCGTCACGGACGGCAGCCTCGAGGAGAGCATAGTCGTTCAGGGCATCGAACTTGGTGTAGCCAATGGAGTCGATGAAGTTGCGGATGCTTTGTGCAGAATAGCCGCGACGGCGCATACCACATACGGTAGGCATGCGGGGGTCGTCCCAACCGCAGACCAGCTGCTCGTCGACCAGTGCCTTCAGCTTGCGCTTCGACATGACGGTGTAGGTGAGGTTCAGACGGTTGAACTCAATCTGGCGCGTGCCGTCGTAGTTCTTCAGGATGTCAGGATTGAAATCGGCAGCACGGTCTGTCTGTTCTGCCATATATTCGCGCAGCAAGTCAACGAACTTGTCGTAGAGCGGGCGGTGGGGTACGAACTCGAGTGTGCAGATGGAGTGGGTGACACCCTCGAAGTAGTCGCTCTGCCCGTGGGCAAAGTCGTACATGGGGTAGCAGTGCCACTGGGTGCCTGTGCGGTGGTGGGGTATATGTATGATGCGATAGATGATGGGGTCGCGGAAGTGCATGTTGGGATTGGCCATGTCGAGTTTGGCGCGCAGCACCATGCTGCCTTCTACGGCTTCAGGAGTGTTCATCTGCTCAAACAGTCGCAGGTTTTCCTCGATGGGACGGTCGCGGAAGGGACTGGGACGGCCAGCCTGGGTGGGTGTGCCCTTCTGCTCGGCAATCTGCTCTGAGGTCTGCTCGTCAACATAGGCAAGGCCTTTCTTGATGAGCCATACGGCAAAATCCCACAGCTTGCCAAAATAGTCGCTGGCATAGTAGACGTTTTCCCAGTGGAATCCCAGCCACTTGATGTCGCTCATGATGTTTTCCACATACTCCGTATTCTCCTTCGTGGGATTGGTGTCGTCGAAGCGGAGGTTGCAGATGCCGCCAAACTTCTCGGCTACTCCAAAGTCCATGCAGATGGCCTTGGCATGTCCGATGTGGATGTAGCCGTTGGGCTCTGGTGGGAAACGGGTCTGTATACGTCCGCCGTTCTTGCCTGCTTCCAGGTCTTCCTTCACAAACTGTTCTACAAAGCTGAGGCTCTTCTTTTCCTCACCTTCGGTCATAATTTTCTCTTCCATATATAATTAATGTGTAATTTTCGTGCAAAGGTAGTGCAAATCGAGCGAATAACAAAGAAAAATCATTTTTTTTTCACTTCTCTACTTTGTCACGACCTTCTTTCCGTTGACGATGTACAGTCCTTTTGTGGGCTGGCCTACACGCTGGCCGTTCAGGTTGTTGAAAAAAACTCGAGTTGATAATTTCGCGTTTCCTGGATTATTTAATACCCCGTTCGTTCAGCGCCTTGGTGTACTTGGCAGCATTGAGCAGGTGCTCCTTGTAGTTGCTGGCAAAGTTGTGGGTGCCGGAAAAGTCCTCCTTGGCGCACATGTAGATATAGTCGTGGGTTGCATGGTCCAGTACGGCATCGATACCCTGGATGGAGGCTATCTTGATGGGACCAGGGGGCAGTCCTTCATGTATATAGGTGTTATAAGGTGAGTCTGTTTGAAGCAGTTTCTGCCAGATGCGCTTCAGTTCGAACTGCTTGAGTGCGAATTTGATGGTGGGGTCGGCCTGCAAGGGCATGTTCTTGGCCAGACGGTTCAGGTACATGCCAGCGATGATGGGCTTCTCGGCATTGTTGGCGGTCTCTTCATCTATGATGCTGGCCAGGGTGCAAACCTCTATGGGGGTCAGTTGCATCTCGGCAGCCTTGGCTTCGCGCTTACCCTCCCAGAAGCGGTCGTGCTCTTTCTGCATGCGCTCCAAGAAATTGTCAAGGCTGACATTCCAGTAGACTTCGTAGGTGTTGGGCACAAACATGGCGCTGACGGTAGCCGTATCGTAGCCGTAGTGCTGGCACATCTCCTCACTTAGCAGCGCATTGGCGAAGGTTGCAGAGTCGAGCATCAGCTTTTGTCCCAGTATGGCTGCCAGACGATCCATTGTGCGTGACTCAGGGATGGTGAGACGTATGGCGCTCTGTGCTCCGTTGCGAAGATGGCGGAATACGGTAATGGCGTTTTCGCCAGGACTGATGGCATATCGGCCTGTACGGATGTTTTCACCATAGCTGGTATGGCGTGCTATATTACAGAAACCCGCCATGCCGACATTGCCTGCTATGGGGTCGAGTTTTGCAAATACAGAATCCTGCGTGTCGTCGCTGTCAATGTAGACATACTGAACCTCGTCAGACGTGGAGAAGGGGGCTAAAAGAAAGTATGCTGTCAGGACTATGATGAACACCAATCCTGCAGCAGCTATATATAAATAGGTACGTGAATTGAATTTTTTCATATTTTTTTGTATATTTCGGTTGCAAAGGTACGAAATAATTCATAATTCATAATTCATATTTCATATTTATTTTGTACTTTTGCAAAAACAATTACGAATAATGAAGCTGAAATTCACCATACACTATCATACAGCATGGGGCGAGAGCCTTCATGTAAACATTCATTTCCATAGCTTGGACGGTGCTGTACGCCATCAGAATCTGCCGATGCAGACAGAGGACGGAGAGCTATGGACGATGGAGACGGCTGCACTGATGAGCCGCCATCATCCCTTGTCGCATATCGTATATAACTATCAGTTGGAGGATGGCGACGGGAAGGTTCTGCGACGTGAATGGGACATGATTCCACGTATCTATCACTTCGATGCTTCCAGGGACTATGTGTTCCCAGACGATTGGCGCGACCGTCCGTTGCCCCTGCACTTGTATACCAACGCCTACCAGACCACCATGTACGGACAGCGTGATGAGCAGGAGAAGGTCTTGCCGCTGCCCTTGTTCCGCCGTACCATCATCTTCAGGGTGTCAGCTCCCCAGCTGAAGCCTGGTCAGGTGGTTGCCGTCTGCGGTTCGCATCCTGCCATTGGTTTGTGGAGCACCAGCCGCTATCTGAAAATGGAGTATGCAGGACAGGGCGAATGGATGCTATCCGTGAACGCCATGGGTTGGCAGCTGCCCATTGAATACAAATACGTCGTGGTGGACGGTAAGACCCACGAACTGGTGAGCTGGGAGGAAGGTGACAACCGTATGCTGCCAGATGACGTTGCCGACGGCCAGGTGCTGGTGCTGCATGGGGGGCATTTGCGTTTGAGCGAAGAGCTGTGGCGTGCGGCAGGAGTGGCAGTCCCTGTATTCTCCCTGCGCAGTGAGCATAGCTATGGAGTGGGGGATTTTGGCGACTTGAAGCGGATGGTTGACTGGGCTGTGGCTACAGGGATGAAGTTCATACAGACCCTGCCAGTAAACGATACGACGACAGACGGCCATTGGCACGACTCATATCCCTATAATATAGTCAGTGTCTTTGCCCTCCATCCACATTATGTTGACCTAGAGGCTGCTGGCACACTGAAGTCGAAAACGGACATGACAAAATTCATGCGGCGGCGACAGGAACTGAATGCCCTGCCATACAGCGACTACGAAGCAGTAGGGC
The DNA here is from genome assembly GCA_017474925.1 of Prevotella sp. GTDB lineage: Bacteria > Bacteroidota > Bacteroidia > Bacteroidales > Bacteroidaceae > Prevotella. The sequence goes on from JAFVGN010000002.1 coordinate 51,417, forward strand.
GCGTCAAGGAGGACTATCTGCAGGAATTGTTTGCAGAACAGGGGACTACCGTGATGGAGCGGAAGGATTTCAAGGACTTTGTGGAGGCGAACGGAGAATGGCTGAAACCCTATGCTCACTTCCGCCAGCAGGACTATGACTACGTCTGCTATGTACAGTACTTGCTCCACATACAGCTGAAAGAGGCTGCTGACTATGCCCGTTCGAAAGGCGTCGTGCTGAAAGGCGACCTGCCAATAGGCGTCAATCGTGACAGTGTGGAGACGAGTCAGCATCCAGAACTCTTTAACCTCGACTCACAAACGGGTGCACCACCTGATGCTTTTGCCCTGCAAGGGCAGAACTGGGGCTTCCCAACGTATAATTGGTCGAAGGTGGAGGGTGAGGGACTGGAAGAGTGGTTCCAGCATCGTCTGGCCCACATGCAACAGTATTTCGACGCTTTCCGTATTGACCATATACTGGCTTTCTTCCGTGTATGGGAAATTCCTGACGATGCTGTCTACGGACTGTTGGGGCACTTCTCGCCAGCACTGCCGTTGACGGTGAATGAGATAGAATACTTCGGACTGCCTTTCCGCAAAGAGCTTTTCACACGTCCGTTTATCAACGACAGACTGGTGGAACGCTTGTTTGGCATTCATGCCCAGTATGTCCGTGAGAACTTCTTGGTGCGCAAGGCCTACGGGCTCTACGACTTGCAACCCGAATACGATACCCAGCGCAAGGTGGCTGAGCAGTTTGCTGAACGACGCGACGAGAGCAGCTTGTGGATTCGTGAGGGACTCATGCGGCTTGTCAGCAATGTGCTTTTTGTGAAAGATCCCCATCAGGCTGATATGTATCATCCACGCATCGGTGTGACGACGGAACCCATCTTCGAAGCACTCTCGGCAGAGGAGAAAGATGCCTTTATCAGGCTCTACAACAATTATTTCTACCAGCGCCATTCCTTCTTCTGGGGACAGCAGGCTTTGCATCGTCTGCCAGCTATTCTGAAGGATTGCCGCATGCTGGTGTGTGCAGAAGACCTAGGCATGCTGCCCGATTGTGTGGAACCCGTTCTCGACGAGTTGCGCATACTGTCACTGGAGATTCAGCAGCTGCCTAAACAGCAGGGCTTTGAGTTTGCTCATCTGGATGCCAACCCCATCCGTTCAGTCTGCACTATCTCCACGCACGACATGTCGCCCTTGCGTCTGTGGTGGCAGGAGAATCCTGAACGCCGCCAGCGTTTCTATGTCACCATGTTGCAGAAGGAAGGCAAGGCTCCTGAGCAGTTGCCTGCCCATCTGGCTGAGGAAATTGTAGCGCGACATCTCTATTGTCCTTCCATGCTGTGCATCCTGTCGTTGCAGGACTGGCTCTCGATAGATATGCAGCTGCGTAGCAAGCATCCTCAGGACGAGCGCATCAATGTGCCAAGCGATCCATACAACCGCTGGCAATACAGGATGCACCTGACCATTGAGGAGCTTCTGCAGGCTACGAAGTATAATAATAAGGTACGCACAATGATTCAACGCAGCAAACGTTGACAATGCCATCTAAGTCATCAGGTTCGTATGTCCTTTCAGACCTATATCTTCGACCTTGACGGTACTTTGCTCGATACGTTGCAGGATCTGGCTGATGCCGTCAACTATGCTATGCGCCAGTTTGGTATGCCCCAACACCCTATAGATGACGTCAGGCGATTTGTGGGGAACGGAGTGCGAACGCTCATGTTGCGTGCTGTGCCTGGAGGTGCTGAGCATCCGCAGTTCGAAGCAGCTTTTGCGGCATTCCGCCAATACTATATGCAGCATTCGCTGGATACTACCAGGCCATACGAGGGGATTCCTGAGCTACTTGGTGAATTGAAACGACGAGAATGCCGCATGGCTGTGGTCAGCAATAAGATGATGGCGGCTACTCAGGAGCTAGTTGCCCACTTTTTCCCTGAGATAGAGGTGGCGATAGGAGAACATGAGGCGGCAGGTATCCGTAAAAAGCCTGCTCCTGACACTGTCTATGAGGCTCTGCGACAATTGGGGTGTGCTGACAAGTCTCACGGTTGTAGAGAGGCTGCGGACAGGTTGGACTGCCATACAGCCGTCTATGTAGGCGACAGCGATGTCGACATAGAGACAGCGCGCAACAGCGGCTTGCCTTGCATCAGCGTGTTATGGGGATTCCGTAACCGCGACTTCCTGCTACAGCATGGAGCCACAACGTGTATCGCTCATCCTTTGGAATTACTGGATTTTTAGAAGGATGGGCGGACGCTATTTCCTGATTTTCTTCTTCAACTTACCAATGGCATGTTCCAGGCTTTCCGTGGGCTCTATGATGTTGTAGTCTGCCCAGAAGTTTGGATCGTCAAAGTATTCCACTCTGTCATAGAAACGTTCACGGAGACCAAACGACGAACGTCCACGAGGACGCTTGGCAGCGTGCCCCTGCTGGAGACGGTCTGTAACGACCATTTCGCTGATAGCAGTAAAGGACGAGGAAAACAGGTGTCGTTTCCAATCACAATTGAAACGCATTTCGTTACGCATGTAGCTCATACGGGTAACCCCTTGGGCATCCGTTTCATAGACAACGGTCACACTGAGCTCTTTTGGGCGGAATCGCAGTCCAAAGGGCTTGCGAACCAGCATATAGTCAGAAGCCCGTCGCCAGTCGCTGACATCCAACTGCAGCTCAGCTCTGGTAATGGCCAGCGTCTCCTGATCGATGTAGAGCAGTCCGCCCATCAGTGGGAAAACGGTGATGGGCTGGGGAATCATGCTGATGACATAGTGCAGACGGTCGTTAATCATGGTACCCTTTTCCATGTGGTAGTCGTAGTAGGACAGCATTTCTGGATTCAGCACGTATTCGCAGTTCTTGGCCACGTCGACCATCAAGGGCATAACAGGACCTCCTTGTATCTTGACGCCCAAAGTGTCGTTGGCTTTCATGCTCATCAGACGGCGTCCCTTCAGGATGGCTACGGCATCTCTGTCAGGGCCTAAGCTGTAATCGCTCTTATACATATCCGTCACAGCCTCTGCTATAGAAATGAAACGCGAACCTCGACGGGCTGTCTCGCGATAGAAGCAGCGCAATAGCTCGGGCTCCTTGGAGTAATTGGTGGAGATGCGGCTCATGGCGGCTTTGATGATGGATAGTGGGTCGTCAGCCATAACAACAATTTCGCCCAGTGCCACAGTACTTCTCTGCATGTCAATCACCAAATCCGTCATATTGTCGTGGCTCAACTGCTGGCGGCGTGTCTTGTAGCCGATATGGCTTAATTGGATATAGCGTGGCAGCTGGGCTACTTTTAGGGTAAATCTGCCGTCATCGTTGGTAACTGTATGAATATCCGTCCCCTCTGCTGCTACGCTGACATGGGCCAAAGGATGTCCGGTCTTGCGGTCTTTCACCAAACCGCTCACAACTGATTGTGCATTCAAAACCAGCACAAGCAGCAATGTTGTCATTGTTGATAATAATCTTTTCATAGTCGTATCCAGTTAGTCTCTTTTGCAAAGATACTCAAAAATAGCTGAATCTATATCAAAGAATCGAGAAAGTTGAAAAAAATACTCATTAATTAACAGATGTGAATTACTATTAACTTCTCCTACGTCTTTTTCAGGTTTCATTTTTTTTGTATACCTTTGCCGAGAATTATTAATATTAGACAAAGAAAGAAAAAATGGGAATTATCGGATCTATCATCATCGGATGTCTGGCAGGCTTTTGTGCTGGCAAGTTAATGAAGGGTGGCGGTTTCGGATTTATCATGAACCTCATTCTGGGACTTTTTGGAGGCCTTGTGGGCGGATGGCTCTTTGAGATGTTGGGCATTGCGTGGGGAGGCATCCTTGGTCAGTTAGGTACGGCTATCATTGGTGCTGTAGCCATTCTCTGGATAGCATCGCTTATCAAGAAATAGCCTGTGAGGCATTATTCTCTTCTTGTTCTGGCAGTATGGCTTGTGGTAATAAATGCTACAGGCCAGCCTTCAGGTGTTTCGCTGGATACACTGAGGGTACGTCATATGGGATTTGACGGCAAGGAACATGAAGGTATCATTGTCTGCAATAAGTCCATCAGCAGGGACCTAAGCGAGATCTTTTCAGAACTTTTCAAAGCGAAATACCCCATAGAGCGCATCCGTCCCATCTCAGAATATGACGATGACGACGAGCGTTCCATGCAGGCCAACAACACATCATGCTATTGCTATCGTCCCATTGAGGGCAGCACGAAGTTGTCGAACCACGCCCGTGGCCTGGCCATTGACATAAACCCGCTCTATAATCCTTGTGTACGTAGGAAGCGGGATGGAACACTGATTGTCCAGCCTGCAACAGGAAAGCCTTATGTGGACCGTTCGAAGAAGTTCAAATACAAAATCACCCAGAACGACCTGTGTTATCGGCTTTTTGTCGCACATGGCTTCAAATGGGGAGGAAAATGGAAGAGTCTGAAGGATTATCAGCACTTTGAAAAATAAAAGAAATCGGAGCTTACTTCATAGTAGCCCCGATTCTTTTTGCTCTCTATTAATTCTTAACGGATAAACAACAGTTCGCGATACTTGGGCAGTGTCCATAGACCATCCTCGACAATCATCTCTAATGCGTCAATCTCTTTGCGGATGCTCTCCATATGAGGGCAGACGGTGTCGTGGTAGGCAATGGCACGGTGGTGGATGTCGATGATGCGGTTGGCTATGCGACGGGCATCAGTCAGCTCCTCTACCAAACGCTCAATCTTTTCCGTGCGTTCGGCAATCTCCTCGATGAGTTTCATGTTACGGGCAGACAGACGTGTTGCTTTGTCTGCAGAGAAGACATCCTTCATGCCCTGAACGTTCTTGATGAGCTGGGACTGGTAGTGGGTGGAAACAGGAATAATGTGATTCATGGCCAGATCGCCCAGTACACGGGCCTCTATCTGCACAGTCTTGACGTACATTTCCCACTTTACCTCGTTGCGGGCCTCCAATTCTTTACGGTTCATGACCTTTGTAGACTCGAACATTTTGACACTGTTGTCGTCGAGGTAGTGTTCGAAGATGACAGGACAGGATTTCTCTACGTCCAAACCGCGCTTCTCTGCTTCCTTCACCCATTCGTCGCTGTAGCCGTTTCCATCGAATCGGATAGGCTTGCAGGTCTTGATGTCATCGCGCAGGACATCAAGAATGGCGTGATATTTAGCAGTATGGCCAGAGCCAGATGCGAAGATCGTGTTCTGCGAATACTCCTCGATCTTCTTGTCCACACGCTCCTTGAAGCTGTTCAGTGCTTCGGCCATAGCAGCATTCAGCGCTATCAAGGCTGAAGCGCAGTTTACGCTGGAGCCTGGGGCACGGAACTCGAAACGGTTACCCGTGAAGGCAAAAGGGCTTGTCCTGTTTCTGTCTGTATTGTCGACAATGAGTTCTGGAATCTGAGGAATGTCAATCTCCATACCCTGCTTGCCCTTCAGATTGAAAAGCTCGTTCTTGTCTGATTGCTCAATGTGGTCTAACAGTTCTGTAAGCTGGGTACCTAGGAAAGACGAAATGATGGCAGGGGGAGCCTCGTTGCCTCCAAGACGATGGGCATTTGTTGCCGACATGATACTGGCTTTCAGCAGTCCATTATGACGATAAACGGCCATCAGTGTCTCAACGATGAAAGTAACAAAGCGCAGGTTCTCTTCTGGGGTTTTGCCTGGGGCATGAAGCAGGACACCATTGTCGGCACTAAGGCTCCAGTTGTTGTGCTTGCCGGAACCATTGATACCGTCAAACGGCTTTTCGTGCAGCAGTACGCGGAAACCGTGATTGCGTGCAACTTTCTTCATCAGCGACATCAGGAGCATGTTATGGTCAACGGCTAAGTTGCACTCTTCATAAATGGGAGCCAGTTCAAACTGGTTTGGAGCTACCTCGTTATGGCGTGTCTTGACAGGAATAGCCAACTCAAGGGCTTGAATCTCCAGGTCTTTCATGAAGGCTTGAACACGGTCAGGAATGGTACCGAAGTAGTGGTCGTCCATTTGCTGGTTCTTGGCACTTTCGTGCCCCATCAGCGTTCGTCCCGTCATCAATAGGTCAGGACGTGCCGAATACAGACCCTCGTCGACCAGGAAATACTCTTGTTCCCAACCTAAATTGACTTGTACCTTCTGCACGTCGTCATAAAAATACTGACAAACCTCTTTGGCAGCATTGCCTACGGCATGAAGGGCACGCAACAGGGGAGCCTTGTAGTCGAGGGCTTCGCCTGTATAAGCGATGAAAATAGTGGGAATACACAATGTATCGTCAATGATAAACACTGGGCTTGTAGGGTCCCAGGCTGAGTAACCGCGTGCCTCGAAAGTATTGCGGATGCCGCCGTTGGGGAACGATGATGCGTCAGGTTCCTGCTGAACAAGCAGCTTGCCAGAGAACTTTTCTATCATGCCGCCCTTGCCGTCATGTTCTACGAAGGCATCGTGTTTCTCAGCGGTACCCTCTGTCAGGGGCTGGAACCAGTGAGTATAGTGCGTGACCCCCATCTCCATGGCCCATTGCTTCATGCCTGCGGCCACCGCATCGGCTATCGAACGGTCAAGACGTGCGCCATTGTCCATTACGTCAATCATCTTGTCGTAGATGTCCTTGGGCAGGTATTTATACATCTTCTGGCGATTGAACACATACTTGCCAAAATACTCCGACGGACGTTCTGAGGGGGTCTGGACGTCAATTGCACGCTTTTTGAAAGCCTCCTCTACAACCTGAAATCTTAAATTGTTTGCCATATGATCTTTGTCGTGTCTGTTTTAATCGATATACCTTAATAAAATGTTGGAATACTGGTCGATGCGACGGTCGCGCAAAAACGGCCACCAGCGCCGCACCTGCTCGCTACGTTTCAGGTCGACGTCAATGACGGCACAGTCTTCTTCTGCTGCTGAAGACTCATGGTACAGCTCGCCCTGTGGTCCGCAAACAAACGATGAACCCCAGAACTGGATGCCGTTCGTCTGATGGCTGGGGTCTGGCTCGTAACCTACGCGGTTGACAGTGACCACTGGAAGTCCGTTGGCTACGGCATGTCCACGCTGGACAGTTTGCCAAGCAGAACGCTGTCGTTGTTGTTCCTCTGGTGTGTCGCTGCTTTCGTAGCCAATGGCTGTCGGATAGACGAGCAGTTCAGCACCTTGCAGAGCCATCAGCCGTGCAGCCTCAGGATACCACTGATCCCAGCACACTAAGACGCCAAGCTTGCCTAATGACGTGTGGATGGGGCGAAATCCCATGTCACCAGGGGTGAAGTAGAATTTCTCGTAATAGGCAGGATCGTCAGGAATATGCATTTTGCGATACATACCTGCAATAGTGCCGTCTTTTTCTATCACTACTGCCGTATTGTGATACAGACCTGAAGTACGCCGTTCAAAGAGTGATGTGACGATGACCACTCCAAGTTGTCTGGCCAGCAGGCCGTAGAACTCAGTAGAAGGACCAGGAATCGGTTCTGCCTGGTCAAACTGGTTGACGTCCTCTGTCTGGCAGAAATACAGACCGTTGTGGAGCTCTTGTAATACAATCAGCTCAGCGCCTTGTTTTGCCAGCTGGCTTATCTTTTCAGCCAGTCTCTGCTTGTTATCCTCACGATTGGCAGTATTATGTTGTTGGATGATGCCTATCTTCATAAGATATTTGATTTGTATTTGACTTTTTTGTTAATGGTGTTGTTAAAAGTATATTCCTCTATTCAACTTTGTTCCTTAGGGGTGAAGATGAGTGTCCAACGGTAGAGGTTGCAACCTACGAAATTGCCAAGGACCTCAGAGAGATAGACACCAAGTACAGGGAGCTTTAGAAGCTGGTCGGAAGGTGATACGAGGAAATAGAAGGCGTCTGCGATGGAATGGGCAAAGCCGCAGAGGATGAATACAGGAACGCCAAGGATCAGCGGTAGCATTTTGCCTTTGCGGGCAAATTCGACAGCAGTGGTCATGATGAATCCACAACCGATGGCTAACAGAAAACAGGCCCACGGCCCTTTCGTCAGACGTCCTGCCAGAATGTTCGCTGCAGGCTCAATGCAATCGGGTTGCGCATAGCCTATCATCCAGGCTGACATCAAACAGCCCACAATGTTGCCCAAGAGCACTACGCAAAGCATGGACCAGTCGCCATGTTTTCGTATGAAACCTGCTGTGCCAGTGTATAGCTTAAGTCCGTAATAGACTACGGTGGTCAGTCCAAAGGCAAAGAGTACGGCACCTGCAACGCCGCCCACACGTAGATTGACCACGCAGCCGATAGAAATGCAGATGCCAGCAAGTATGGCAAGTGGGAACGTTTCACATAGCATTTTTTTCATTGTCGTCATGTCTTACAGATAAAACGATTAATAGTATTGCATGGTGCAGCAATGTAGACTTCCGTGCTGACGGATGACGTGAAGGCAGTCAATGCCTACGATTTCTCTGTCAGGGTAAGCCTGGCCAACAATGTTCATGGCTTTCTTGTCTAGGTCTGGCTGGCCATAGGTTGGCACCAGTACTGCACCGTTGATGACCAGATAGTTGGCATAGGTGGCAGGCAGTCGATTGCCACATCCTTCATGATTTATTTCTCCTTGCTCGTTCTCATAGATAGGACGGGGCAGAGGCAGTTTCAACAGACGGTAAGGCTGCCCGTCAATAGTCCGCAAGTCTTGAAGCTCGCGCTCCATGTCAAGCAAGTCTGGATGGTCATTGTCACCTCCTGTATATAATAAGGTGTCGTCAGGGCATATGCGGACCAGCGTGTCGATGTGTCCGTCGGTGTCGTCACCAATAAGGCTTCCGTGGTGGAGCCATACAATGCGTTCAGCCCCTAACCAAAGCTTCAGTCGCTCTTCTATTTCATCCTGCGTCAGGGGTTGGTTGCGGTGCGGAGCCATCAGACAGCAGCGGGTTGTGAAGATAGTTCCCTTGCCGTCACTCTCAATAGATCCGCCTTCAAGCACAAAATCAAGGTGTGGTTCGTAGATTCCTTTTATCAGACCTTGTTGGTAAATGTGGAAGTTGATCTGGTTGTCCAGTTCGGCAGGAAATTTATCGCCCCAGCCGTTAAAACAGAAGTCGAGCAGCAGTATTTGTCCGTTTTCCTCAACCGAGATGAACCCGTGGTCGCGGGCCCAAGTGTCGTTATGGGGGATGTCCTCGACCACTAATAACGGCTCCCGCTTTTCTATCTCACGTTTCATCTCCTCATATACGGCTGTTATTTCCTCAAGAATAGGAGCCCAGTCAGTCAGAGCATGCGGCCACGTCAGCTGCACACAGCTCTGAGGTTCCCATTCGGCCATCATGCGCCTTTTTTTCATGTTCATGGCTGCAAAGGTACGAAATATTTTTTATTTTTATTTCTTATTTCTTATTTTATTCGTATCTTTGCCCCCGAATTGCAATGATGTTAGAACTGCATAACGTGACTATAGGCCAGCAGGTTCGCTCGCTTTCGCTGACTATCAATGACGGCCAGCTGGTTTGTCTCTCGGGTCCCAAAGGTTCGGGTAAGACTACATTGCTTAGGGCTGTTCTAGGACTGATTCCCATAGACGGAGGTCATATCAGCATTGACGGTGAACTGCTGACACCCAAGTCGGCTCCTTTTTTCCGTCGGCAGATGGCCTATGTGCCTCAATATCTCTCAGTGCCAGAAGGTTGTATTCAGGAAACTGACTATCTGAAATTACTTGGTGCGGCTGTAGAATCAGAAAAATCATTGCTCATCGTTGATGAACCGGCACAAGTGTTCAGCATGGAGGACATGCAGACGTTAGACCAACTGCTTGTGGAGGCATCTCGGAAAGGCAAAACCGTGTTGGCAGTCAATTCACGAATCCAGGAAAATCAAGTTCGTCTATGAAAATCTTCTATATCATCGTCGTCTTTGCCGTTCTCCTGTGGAAAGCTTATTATGCTTTCTTGCGTGGCCAGAATACCATTAAAAAGGATATTCGTGAGCATTACTCGCTGTATGAATACTTGTTGGGCAACGGAGCCACAGAACAAGAGGCTCGTCGTCCCTTTCTGTTTCATTCACTTAAGCGTGCATTCTACCCCTTGGCTTCGCAGTGGCGCCTGTTGCTCATTCTACTGGCCTTTGCCCTGCTGATGGGAATTGTCGTCGACAGCCTCACTATTCGGTTGGCGCTGCTTCTCTTGCTTGTTCTCATGTTCATTGTCGCATTGGGCATTGTGATTACTATTTGTATTTATTCCAGAATCCAGAAACCTAATCGATGGACGTCGCAATAGCATCTGCTTGGGAAATGGTGAAGGCTCCGCTGAAGGAGGATTTAAAGCCTGAGGAGCGTACGGAGGTGACTACACAGTTGTCGGAAATGGTCATCAGAGTGGCTACGCATGTCATTTGTCATACGTTGGTGGATTATGCAGGGCTGTTGAGCGACGAGCGTATTTCTATTGCCCATGCATTCCTTCAGCGGGTTACCTCGACGCAGATGTGTAACCATAAACTGACAGCCGAGGGACTAGTGTATCAGTATAAAGGTCAGGAGTTTGAGCTGCACGAAGAATACAAGACGATGACGCTGACAAGAACAGTGTATGAGCATTTGGTGGTGTTCTATTTCTTGTTCGAATATCCTAAGACGGGCGAGGAATTCATTTCCATGTGGAAATACTGGAAACGTACAGGTCAGATAGAGCTGGCGAAAGAGAATGGGAAACGAGAGCGCTTGTCCTATAGCAAAGCATGGAAATATCTATTTGCCAATGAGGAACTGTCGTTGCTCTATAGCCATCTCAGCATGCACTGCCATCCCGTGTATAGCGGACTGAAGCAATACCAGAGCCAGTCACCGGACGACGAGGGCAACGATTGGGTACCTTTGTATCTTTCAAGCTGTTTTGTGGCCTATTTATGCCGATTGTTCCTGAAACTCATCCCTCATGGCGACGAGGTGGTGAAGAAAGGATTCAGCATGCGCGAACAAGCTGTATTCTATGCACTGTCGAATATCCTTCTGACAGGATCGAAGTCTTGACTACGGACAAGAAAGTCAAGTGGCTTAAGAAAAAAATAGGAAAAGGCTACGAGTTTTTGCTGTTTTTTTTGTAAATTTGCAGGCCTAAATGAGGTTTTATTAATAATTTCAAGGTAAAGAATACGGTTATGGGTGGTTTTTTTGGTACGATTTCGAAAAATGACTGCGTAAATGACTTGTTTTACGGGACCGACTACAACTCGCACTTAGGTACAAAACGCGCTGGACTAGTGACTTTTGACGAGGAAAGTGGTTTTCACCGCAGTATCCACTCGTTGGAGCGCCAGTATTTTCGTTCTCGTTTCGAGGATGAGCTGGATCAGTTTAAGGGGCATCAAGGTGTTGGTATCATCAGTGATACAGACCCTCAGCCCATCATCGTCAACTCACATTTGGGGCGTTATGCCGTGGTGACGGTGGCAAAGATAAACAATTTGCGCGAGATAGCCGACGAACTGCTTGCCAATCGTATGCATTTTAGCGAGATGTCGGCCAATAACATCAACCAGACGGAACTTGTGGCCCTGATCATCAATATGGGTGACACATTTGCTGAGGGTATTAACAAGGTTTACCAGAGAATTAATGGGTCGTGCTCGATGCTGATTCTTACGGAGGATGGCATCATTGCTGCACGTGACTTTTTGGGACGTACTCCCATCGTAATAGGGAAGAAAGATGGCGCTTATGCCGTTTCGAGCGAGACAACGAGTTTCCCCAATTTGGATTACCAGGTTGTTCGTGATTTGGGACCAGGTGAGATTGTCCGTCTGAGGGCTGATGGGGAAGAAGTGATACAGAAACCGTTGTCACGCTGCCAGATATGTTCATTCCTTTGGGTCTACTATGGCTTCCCTGCCAGTGATTACGAGGGTATTAACACAGAAGATGTACGCGAGAAGAATGGCCGTCTTATGGGTGAGAAAGATCAGGATCTTGAGGCTGACTTGGTGTGTGGCATTCCTGATTCTGGTGTAGGAATGGCTTTGGGTTATTCTCACGGTAGCAAGATTCCTTATAAGCGTGCCGTGTTGAAATATACGCCTACATGGCCACGCTCCTTTACTCCAGGTAACCAGAAACGCCGCGATTTGGTGGCAAAGATGAAGCTGATTCCCAACCCATCCATTTTGAATGGACAGCGGATTGTTTTCTGTGATGATTCCATCGTTCGGGGTACACAGCTTCGTGACAATGTGCGTACGTTCTTTGACTATGGTGCAAAGGAAGTACACGTCCGCATTTCATGTCCTCCGTTGGTCTACGGTTGTCCGTTCATTGGCTTTACGTCTTCGAAGACAGACATGGAATTGATTACCCGCCGTATTATCAATGACTTTGAAGGAGATGACAAGAAGAACCTGGAGAAGTATGCGAAGACAGGCTCGCCAGAATACCAGCGTATGGTGGGGGAAATAGCCCGTCGCTTGGGGCTGACCAGCGTGAAGTTTGCCTCGTTAGAAGACCTTATCCATTCAATAGGACTGCCCAAGGAACGTGTCTGTACCCATTGCTTCGATGGAACCTCCTATTGTCATGAGAAGGACAACGAAGAAGGGTGAATATCGTTAACAAATCATAAAGCTGGAAGCTCATAGTTCAAAGTTCGAAGTTAATTTCGTAACTTTGCAACGCAAAATATACATTTGGAAGCGTGAAAATTAAACAAGTGCTGAGCGCCCTTGAACAATTCGCGCCTCTGCCTTTGCAGGAAAGCTGGGACAACGCTGGCCTGCAAGTGGGATTGACAGAGGCGGAGGTTTCAGGGGCATTATTGTGTCTAGACGTCAACGAAATGATTGTTGATGAGGCCATCAGGAAAGGTTGCAACCTCATTGTGAGCCACCATCCTTTGTTGTTCCGTGGACTAAAACAGGTCTCTGGTCAGGACTATGTCCAGCGGTGTGTCATGAAAGCTGTCAAGAACGACATCGTGATAGCGTCGATGCACACTAATATGGACAATGCTATGAATGGCGTCAACTGGAAGATTGCAGAGCGTCTGGGACTGATGGACTGTCGTTTCTTTGCCCCCAAGCAAGTTAACGGCATAGAGGCAGGTAGCGGTGTAGTAGGGACTCTGCCCCAGCCGATGTCAGCCAAGGACTTCATTTTAGAGGTTAAAAAACTGTTTGGGGTGGAGTGTGCTCAGTGTAACGAGCTGTTGCAACGTCCTGTCAAGCATGTGGCAATCTGTGGTGGAGCGGGCGATTTCCTGCTGGATGATGCCGTGCTGGCTGGTGCCGATGCATTCATAACAGGCGAGATGCACTATCACGTCTATTTTGACCATGAGCAGAAAATACAGATTTGTGTGATAGGCCATTATCAGAGCGAGCAGTACACTACGGAAATTTTCCGTGACATCATCAATAAGGAATGTCCGGGCTTACGTACGGATATCGCAGAAACTAATACGAATCCTATTGTGTATATTTGAACATATCATTGCTAATTATTATATTCTAAATAACAGATAGATTATGGCGAAGAAAGATCCAACAGAAATGCCAGTTGAAGAGCGTCTGAAAACTCTTTATCAGCTGCAACTCACGCTTTCGGGTATTGATGAAAAGCGTGCATTGAGAGGCGAATTGCCTCTGGAAGTACAGGACCTTGAGGATGGTGTCGAGGGACTGACCACTCGTATTGAGAAGATACAACGCGAAATTGCTGAGTATGAGCAGGCCATTACCATGAAAAAAGGTGAGATAGAGACTGCTAAGGCCAGTGTAGAGCGCTATAAGACACAGCTGAACGATGTGAAGAACAATCGTGAGTACGACACGTTGTCAAAGGAAATAGAGTTCCAGACGCTAGAGATTGAACTTTGCAACAAGAAAATCAAGGAGGCCAACTTGCGTATCGAAGAGAAAAAGAATGAGCTGGCTCAGAGTGAGGAGGTTATCGAAGACCGTCGCCAAGCTTTGGAGGCCAAGAAAAGCGAACTGGACGAAATTATGGAGGAAACCCGTGCAGAGGAAGACAAGTTGAAGGAAAAGGTGAAAGAACTGGAAAGCAAGATAGAACCCCGTTTGCTGACCTCGTTCAAGCGTATCCGTAAAAATGCTCGCAATGGTCTGGGCATCGTCTACGTGCAGCGTGATGCTTGTGGCGGTTGCTTTAATAAGATTCCACCCCAGCGTCAGCTTGACATCAAGATGCACAAGAAGGTTATTGTCTGCGAGTATTGTGGACGTATCCTTATTGATCCAGAACTGGCTGGCGTGAAGCTGATGCCAACAGGTACTCCTGATGCTAAAAAGACACGTAAGCGTGCCATCCGTAAAACGGTGAAGAAGGACGACGAGACCCCCGATGTCCCAGAGGCAGAGGCATAAGGCAAAAGAAAGGTAAAGCCCGCTGATGAAGACCATCGACGGGCTTTTTTTATAGGTCTTTGTAGTCAGGTACTTCTTTCAGGAAAATGTAATGGCGATTGTCATAGTCCATCTTGCAGCAAATGTGTTGCAGTCCGTTTGAAATCGTCAGATAGTCTACGTGGAGCAGTAGATTGTAGGCTGAAATCTGGTCAAAGACACGCTGGGTCAGAGAAATGCGGGGAGCTTTGTATTCTATGATCATCTGGGGCCTGGCCTCCTGATTGTACAAGATAGAGTCACAGCGAAGCGTCTTGTCACCATACCTCATTGCTATCTCGTTGCCCAAAAGCCCCTGTGGATAGCCCTTGTGATTGATTAGCCAATGGGTAAAATGCTGACGTACCCATTCCTCAGGCGTTAACGCAACATAGCGCTTACGCAAGAAATCGAAAATTTCAGGTTTTTCGCGCGTGCCACGTACTTTCACATCGTATGGAGGAAGTTCAAGTTCATTCATATCGCCTGCAAAAGTACGAAAAAACGAGAGAAAAGCTCAAATAACTTTGGTTTTTCTCTCGTTTTTTCGTAACTTCTGCAAAGCAAAAGTTACTTTGTCTCAGAAATGAAAAGAAAAACGTGTTTTCCTTTTGCATTTTACTCGACTTTTCGTAACTTTGCAACATGGCTCAGACAGGTGTAACATTCAACAGCATTATGAGCGACCTTCAGGCTCGCCAGTTCAAGCCCTTCTACTATCTGATGGGTGATGAACCTTATTATATAGATAGAATTACGAACTGGATAGTGGAGAATGTATTGCGGCCAGAAGAACGTGACTTCAATCAGACAATCCTCTTTGGATCGGATGTCAATGCTGCTCAGATTGCGGATGTGGCTCGTCGTTACCCCATGATGGCCGAATATCAGGTCGTAATCGTCAAAGAAGCTCAATACATCAAGAATGTGGAGCCTCTAGAGAAGTATCTGAAGAATCCCATGCCTACGACTATTCTTGTCATGTGTCATAAGAATGGTAAGATTGACGGTCGTAAGCCGGCTTGGGTAAAGGCTGTTCGGACTGTTGGTGTGCTTTTTGAGAGTGTGAAACTGAAGGATAGGGACCTTCCTCCCTTCATCGAAGGTTATTTGAGGGCTCGTAATGCATCAATTGACAATAAATCGGCACAGATTATAGCCGAGTCTATTGGCTCAGACCTGAGCCGCCTGACCAGCGAGCTGGATAAAGTGCTTCTTTCGTTGCCTGAGAATGACAGGAGGGTGACCCCTCAGGTGGTTGAGGACCAGATAGGGGTGAGTAAAGACTTCAATGGGTTTGAGTTGCGTGATGCCTTAGTGAACCGCAACGTTTTTAAAGCCAACCAGATTATTAAGTATTTTGACGAGAATCCAAAGGCGGGGAGCATCTATGTCTTACTTCCTCTTGTCTTTAACTATTTCCAGAATCTGATGATTGCCTACTATTGTCCACAGAAAAATAGTCAGGAGGCGCTGGCTCAATGGCTGGGCTTTAAGACACCTTGGGGTATCCGTGAGTATATGACTGGCATGAAAAATTACTCTGGGAGGAAGGTGATGCAGATTCTGGGTAAGATAAGGGAAATTGACGCCAAAAGTAAGGGACTGGACAATCCAAATACCCCTCCTGGGGAGCTGATGAAGGAATTAATTTTCTTTACACTACACTAAAATAGGGGCATTTCTGATGCCTCTTTTTTCTAGAATGCAATTTTTCCTGAACAAAGAAAAATGCCCTCAAATGCCGATGTACAAAGGATTTCTTGACAATAATAAGCCCTTGTATTTTTCATATTTCAAAATGTTCGCCCAATCGCCAGGATTTCGCTCAAAAATCCCTTTTTTTACAAAATCAGAAGGGTAAAAATTAGATTTAACCAACTTTAATATTTAAAATTCAAAATTTACAAACCAAAACAACAATAAATATATGAATCAATTTGAAGTTTATAATTGTATATTAAGAGTCGAAAACAAAGGATAATGTATTTAAATATGAGTTTGTAAACACAAATCTTTCTCTTTAATTTTCCATATTCATACGCATGCACAGGGCTGTATACACTTGTAAATGTTTGTAAATCAAGCGGTTAATTATTTTTGTTAGAAATAATTCCAATAATTTGGTCTATTTATAAAAGCTACCGCTAGCTTAAGCCCCAATAATAACCATAGTGTAATCATATATACCTAAAAACCAGCAAATTTAAAAAAAATACTTCTATAATCCCTTTGTAAATATTTAGTCTTGTAAATATAGGTTTGTAATCGCGACATAAAAAATTTTATCTTTTCGAAGGAAGGTTTAGAAATTCGAATTTATAAATTCAAAATTCAAAATTCAAAATATTCTTTAGATTTCTTGTGTAGTTCGAAAAAAACCTTTACCTTTGTAAAATCAAACAAAAATGGGCTTTTTGCCCCTATTTTCGACTTAAATGGAAACAAAAGACAGAATTCGAATGATCATGGAGGACCAGCACATGACCCAGCAGGTGTTCGCAGATTTCCTCCAATTGGCTCCTGCCACCCTGAGTAGTATATTCAATGGACGCACGCGTCCTACTCTCAACATCGTTGAGGCTATAAAATCGAAAATTCCTGACATAAGCACAGAATGGCTACTCTTTGGTATTGGTGAGATGCATGTCTCCCACTCCAATGCCACAGAGTCGCCTTTAGAGGATGTTTCTAACAATGGTGTGGAACAGATGCTCAACTTCGAACCACCTACTACTGGTTCTTACCAGCAGGTTGTGCAGGTCCCTCCCTATCAGGGTATGAATAGCCCCGTAAGAGGCGGTCGCATGGAATTGGTGCGCAATGATGTGAGAATCGAGGAAAAAGAGCCTCGTAAGGTCACAGAAATCCGCGTCTACTATGACGATCAGACCTATGAGACCTTTGTTCCAGCTAAAAAATAGCGTTTTTTAAACAATATTGTCACATCTGTGGCGGTCCTTTTACAAAAAAGAGGAAATGCGAGACCTGTGGCAGTCCACTATGCTCTCTTTCCTGACAGTCTGTCAAGATGAAGTTCTGATGGGCTAAGCTCTTCAGTCGTTCGATATGCTCGTCCATACTGAAGATACGTTGAACCAAAGTCCAGCGCATGACCATCAGAACCAGTATTGTTAATAGAAATATAGTGATATTCATTGATTGTCTTCAATAGTTTCACTGCAAAAATAACAAAAAACTGCGCCAAATGATGATGGCGTGGTCTTCTTTTAGTTTTTTTTAACCATTTTGCTTGTTTCCGTTAGGCTTGTTGGTATTTATCTTCGGGTGCGAATAGTCTTAAAAATGGCCAGCTTATAAATAAAATGAAAGCCGCAAGTATCACTACCTACGGCTTTGACTATTAATATAACGTGTATTTCCCTTATTAATAATGTTATCCTTCTACAATCTTTTTTCCCTATTGACGCTGCAAAGGTACGAATAAAAAGATAAATAAGCCACAACTTTTCGTAGTTTTAAATGTAATAAGTACAATTATTTGACCTGAGTCAAAAAAACATGTCCGAGTCCTGTTGTGGGAGTTTTAATCATAAAAAAGGCTACAGTATTTGGCTTTCTTGTGAAAAACAACTAACTTTGCAAACGCTATGAAGAAATATATCCTTGACTTAAGAGTTCGGGCTGTTGAACAGCTCAGTCAGAAGCATGTCCTTATTAGGTTGACGGACGAAAGCCCATTACCCGATATGCTTCCAGGACAGTTTGTAGAGGTGCGTGTCGATGGATCGCCCTCAACATTTTTGCGTCGGCCTATCTCCATTAATTATGTAGATAAGTCGCAGAACGAGCTGTGGCTCATGGTAGCAATGGTGGGTGAAGGCACACATCGGTTAGGCCAGTTGAAAGCAGGCGATACTGTCAATTGTGTGCTACCTTTGGGTAATTCCTTCACGATGCCCACCTCTCAGGCTGAGAAAGTCCTGTTGGTAGGAGGCGGGGTAGGAGTGGCTCCAATGCTCTATATGGGCTCGGCCCTGAAAGCATCTGGTTGCGAGCCCACGTTCCTACTTGGTGGCAGAACTGGGAAAGACCTGTTGGAACTTGATATATTTAATAGGTACGGGCGTGTATGTCTGACTACTGAGGATGGTTCTGTGGGCGAAAAAGGATTCGTCACCAACCATTCCGTGCTTCAGGAGCATTTTGACCGTATAGCCACCTGTGGTCCTACCCCTATGATGAAGGCTGTTGCCCGTTATGCCCGTCAGAAGGGTGTTGAGTGCGAGGTTTCGTTGGAAAACATGATGGCTTGTGGATTAGGCGCCTGTCTTTGCTGTGTTGAGAAGACCACAGATGGTAATCTTTGTGTTTGCAAGGATGGTCCGGTATTTAATGTAAAACGATTATTATGGCAGATTTAAGAGTCAATATCGGTGCTTTGGCGCTGAAGAATCCAGTAATGACAGCCAGCGGAACGTTTGGCTATGGTCTTGAGTTCGCAGATTTCATTCCCCTTGACGGCTTGGGAGGCATCATTGTGAAAGGCACGACCTTAAAGCCTCGTGAGGGAAACGACTACCCCCGCATGGCTGAGACCCCACAGGGTATGCTCAACTGCGTGGGGCTACAGAATAAGGGTGTCGACTACTTCTGTGAGCACATCTATCCACAGATCAAGGACATTGATACGAACATGATTGTCAATGTCAGCGGTTCTTCGCCTGAGGACTATGCTGAATGTGCAGCACGTATTGATGCTCTTGACAGGATTCCTGCTATAGAGCTGAACATTTCATGTCCTAACGTCAAAGACGGCGGTATGGCCTTTGGTGTCACCTGTACAGGTGCTTCCAGCGTGGTGAAAGCCGTCCGTGAACGCTATCACAAGACACTGATTGTGAAACTCTCGCCCAACGTGACGGATATAGCTGAGATAGCCCGTGCGGTTGAGGCAGAGGGGGCTGACAGCGTTTCGCTCATCAACACCCTGATGGGTATGGCCATCGATATCGAGCGTCGCAAGACGGTTCTTAGTATCAATACAGGCGGTTTAAGTGGTCCGGCAGTTAAACCTGTGGCGCTGCGAATGGTGTGGCAGGTGGCCAAGGCTGTGAAAATTCCTGTAGTAGGCTTAGGCGGCATCAGTAGTACACGCGA
Organism: Prevotella sp.; assembly: GCA_017474925.1. Taxonomy (GTDB): domain Bacteria; phylum Bacteroidota; class Bacteroidia; order Bacteroidales; family Bacteroidaceae; genus Prevotella. The sequence goes on from JAFVGN010000002.1 coordinate 70,930, forward strand.
TGCCATCGAGTTTCTGATGGCAGGAGCTACTGCCATAGAGATAGGTACCGCCAATTTCATTGATCCGGCTGTGACTATCAAGGTTCGTGACGGTATTAATCAGTGGCTCGACAGTCATGGCTGTCAGTCGGTGAAGGATATCATAGGATGTCTGGAATAGTAAAAAATGAGAGCGACCCTATTTGAGTCGCTCTCAACCAACACAAAAACTAAACTAGACTTAACTAAACTTACCTCAGATTTTCACAAACCCTCTCGATAAGCTGTTGCAAAGATAGTATAAAAGTTTTAAACTACCATGCTTTTTTCGCTTTTTTTTGTATTTTCATCCGAAAAAGTTATAATTTCGTAGATTTGCTTAACAAATAGTGGTCTAAAATGACACACGCAGCCATTGCTTCAACCACAGGAACTGCTCTTGGAAGTACACATGGGTCATGTCGTCCCTTGGCTGTTAGCGTGACCTCTTTTCCATGGATGTCGACCGTATTTTGTTCACGGAGCAATGTAGCAACAGGTTTGAAGGCTACTCTGAAATAGATATCCTGCCCGTTGGAGATTCCTCCCTGAATGCCTCCGCTGTGGTTTGTGGCTGTTGTGACGATACCGTCCGTTATCCGGAATTCGTCATTTTGCTCTGAACCTCTCATGTTAATGCCACTGAACCCCTCACCATATTCGAATCCCTTTACGGCATTGATGCTCAGCATGGCAGCACCCAATTCCGCATGCAGCTTTGCGAATTCTGGCATTCCCAAACCGGCAGGACATCCTTTGATGACACCCGTGATGACTCCTCCAATGGTGTCACCGTCGGTTTTTACCGTTTCAATGAGCTCAATCATTTCTTTCGCTTTCTCGGCATCAGGACAGCGAACGATGTTTTTTTCAGTCTGGTTGAGGTCATATTTTCTATAGTCTCTGTCTAAGGCAATGTTGCCAACTTGTGACGTATAGGCCTGAATGTCTATTCCCAACTGTTTCAGAGCCATCTTGGCCAACGCACCAGCCACACAACGGCTGATGGTGATGCGCGCAGATGAACGTCCACCTCCACGATGGTCGCGCGTACCATATTTATAATAGTACGTGAAGTCGGCATGTGACGGACGGAATACGTCCTTCATATTGTCGTAGTCGCTGGAGTGTTGGTTCTGGTTCCTGACCATAAACCCGATAGGACATCCTGTCGACTTGCCCTCGAATACGCCACTCAGCAGTTCCACTTGGTCTGGCTCCTTCCTGCTTGTCGTAATGTCACTCTGCCCTGGACGGCGCCTGTTCAATTCTTGTTGTATGAAGTCCACGTCTATAGGAATACCTGCTGGCATCCCGTCAACAACACCTCCTATGGCTTCTCCGTGACTTTCGCCAAAGGTCGTTAGCCTGAATATGTGTCCAAACGTATTCATCTGTCTTTCTATGCTTCATTTACTGTTGTCATTAGCCACAACTGCCACAATTGCAGTCGCCGCCACAGCCTTGGTCTCCGTGACAGCCACCTTCGCAGCCACCACACCCACCACAGCCTCCTGACATGTGGGCTATCAGCTGTTCTATCTCTTTACTCGTCGCTAAACGATTTTCAAGCACAGTCCCTACGAAGTGCAGCGTTTCGCCTGCCAGCGGATGGTTCAGGTCGACCTTCACCTTGTCGCTACCTATTTCTGCTACACGTCCAAAGAAACGCCTGCCCTCTTCGTTTTGTAGGGGAATAATGGCATCTTCGTAGATATGCTCTTGGTCAAAACGTCCATCAATGCAGAACATCTCACGCTCAAGATCCATCACAAGTTCGTCCTTATAGTCTCCATAAGCCTGTTCTTTGGCTATCGAGAAGTCAAATGCAGCTCCCTTCTCCAGTCCAACCAATTCTTTTTCAAAAGCATCTAGTGCAATGCCAAAACCTGTAATAAACTGGAAAGGACGCTCCTTGGTAGCCTCTTCCATCATTTCCTGACCTTCTTCGCCACCAACAAACAGCTGGTAGGCCACTTCCATGTATTGATTCTTTTGTTCCATGTTGTTTTGCTTAGTTTCGTTTTGACTGCAAAAGTAGTAATAATAAGTCGAAATGCCAAATTTATGGCCTAAAAATGCTACATATTGACCAAAGTCAACCATTCTCGCATTTTGTTGACATCGGTCAAGAAACCCTGCTGTGCGCGAAAACAAAATCTTAAAAAGTTTGGTTGGAAACAAAAAACGCCCTACCTTTGCATCGTCAATCAGCAAGAGAGCTGATCAAAAAACACAAATTGAAGCCCCTAAGAAGGGGTGGCAGAAATGCCAGGATAACAAAAGTATTAATTAAAAAAGAAAGGGTAACAAAAATGAAAAGATTGTTTATGGTAGTCGTAGCCATGCTGAGCATGACAATGACATTTGCAGAGAATGAGAATGCAGCCAACCTCAACAGTACAGAGGCTTACAACATGACAGTCAATATGAAAAAGCTTGGCCAGGCGCTGAACCTGTCAAAAGACCAGGAAGAGAGCTTTGCTGAGATTCATAAGACTTTCAGCGCAGAGATGATGTTTGCTGCACATGCTTCTGGTGAAGAGCGTACAAAGATGGTTGACAATGCCATTAAGAAGGATCTTGCTTGGATGGATTACATCCTGAACCGCGACCAGTATCGCCGTTATGTCCAGATTCTGAATGTGACGCTTGTCAATCGTGGACTGAAGTAAGAATTTAGTTAGTTTATTTGGATTTATCATGACGAAGCCGTTGTTCCTGAGGGGGCAACGGCTCCTTATTTTATAGAAAAACATACAAAAAGTTTGGCTATGTCGCTAAGAAATTGTAATTTTGCAAACGTTTAGTGTCCTTATGGACGTCTATACGTATAGGGAATAATGAGTCAAGTGGAGAGGAGACCAACGTGGCTGGTGCTGCGCACCTATAATCGTAAGGAGATGGAAATCAGCTCATTCTTACAGCAGAATGGTCTTCGTCATTTCATTCCTATGACCTGGCAGGAGCGACATGTCAAGGATGGTGAGAAGCCCCAGCGCGTGCTAGTCCCAATAATCCATAACTATGTGTTCCTGGAGAAAACGCTGGATGAGGAGCGGCTCATGAGCCTGCTTTCCCAATGCCGGGTACCGCTGCATGTGATGAAGGACAAGGCCAGCGGCCGCTTCAGCGAGATTCCAGAGCGCGAAATGTCTGAGTTCCGGCTCATCTGCGACCCTGAATATGCCACTACTCCCAAGGAGTTCATTGTGGGTGATGATGCTGAAGCACTTCCTGGTAAGGAAGTCATCGTTGTTCATGGTCCTTTTGCCGGTGTCCGTGGCAAGCTCCATAAGAAGAACCAGAAGTACTGGTTTGTCAAGACTGTGGGCGAGATTGGTGTCATGATACGCATCTCCCGCTGGTATTGTAAGGTAACGGGATGAATTTATAATTTAGAGTTTAGAGATAAAAAAGATACATGAAACGGTTAATATTGATAGCAGTCATTTGTGTGACTTCCCTATTGAGCGTGTCGGCCCAGATGTCCGATACTCAGGTGCTGAATTTCATCAAGCAGGAGACCAAGGCCGGTACGAGTCAGTCGCAGATACTGACCAAATTGGTACAGCGCGGTGTAAAGGTCGAGCAGATTCGGCGCCTGCGCAAGCAGTATGAGCAACAGCAGCAGCAGCAGGGGCAGTACTCCAACCGTAAATCGTCTGATGACAAGCCCCGCACGAACGATGGCACGTTGTTGCGTCGTAATAATGGTAAGGGCAGAGACATCACGACTGGCAAGAACGCTCAGTCCGATGATATGTATCCTAATGCTGACTACCCTCGCCGTGACGACCAGCGCTACGACAGGCAAGTCCGTAATTATCAGTATGTTGACAGTCTTGATGCCGAAAAGATGGAGGATGTTGATGCTCAGCGAAGTTCTATCAAGAGGAAGATATTCGGCCACGACATCTTCAACCAGCGCACGTTGACTTTTGAACCCAACATGAATATTGCCACCCCGCAGAATTATGTTTTAGGCCCTGGCGACCAGGTGGTCATCGAGGTTTATGGTGCTTCGCAGAAGACCTTGGAACTGACCGTATCGCCCGAAGGTACTGTTACAGTGCCCGACTACGGCCCCATTCTGGTCGGTGGTCTGAGCGTCAATGCGGCTAATAGCAAGATTCGCCAGAGTCTGGGTGCCCGCTATCGTAGTTCTGAAGTAAAGCTCACCGTGGGTCAGACCCGCACCATCTTGGTCAACGTGATGGGTGAGGTCAAAGTGCCCGGCACCTACACACTCAGCGCCTTTGCTACCGTGTTCCATGCCCTCTATATGGCCGGAGGCATTAGCGATATCGGTACTCTCCGTAATATCAAGGTCTATCGGCAGGGTCGTCTGGTGACAGTTGTCGATATCTATGAATATATTCTGAATGGTCGTCTAGCTGGTAATGTCAGACTGCAGGAGAACGATGTTATTCAGGTAGGAGCCTACGACTGTTTGGTCGAGGTTTCTGGTAATGTCAAACGCCCCATGTACTATGAAATGCGCAAGAACGAGAGTGTCGGCACCCTCATCAAGTATGCAGGCGGATTCACGGGCGATGCTTATCGGAAGGCGGTCCGTCTGGTTCGTCAGACTGGCGAAAAGCGCTCTGTGCATACTGTTGAAGAGTTTGACTTGAGCACCTTCAAGGTTGATGATGGCGACAAGGTGACGGTCGATGCCATTCTGGACCGCTATGAGAATATAGTGGAAGTAAAAGGGGCAGTGTTCCGTCCTGGCAAATATCAATTAGGTCGAGATATCAACTCCGTGCGAACACTCATCGAACATGCTGACGGATTGACAGAGGATGCCTTTACGGCTCATGCTATCCTGCATCGCATGAAGTCAGACCGGACCCTTGAAGTCATTCCTGTCGATGTGGCTGGAGTCATGGCGGGTACAGTTGCCGACATTCCGCTGGCTAATGAGGATGTTTTGTTCATTCCCACCCAGGCCGATCGAATCAGTGAGCGAACCCTGACCATCGGTGGTGAGGTCATGTCTCCGGGAGTCTATGAATATGCCGACAACACAACCATTGAGGACCTGGTTATGCAGGCCGGTGGACTGACTGATGCTGCGTCCTTAGTTAAAGTTGATGTGTCGCGCAGAATCATTAATCCAAAGGCCACTTCATCGTCTAAGGAAATTTCCAAGAATTATACTTTCTCACTCAAGGACGGCTTCGTGATAGACGGCCAGCCGGGATTCTATTTGGAACCTTATGATGTCGTGCAGGTACGCCGCAGCCCTGGATATGTGGTTCCGCGTACTATTACTGTCGAGGGCGAGGTTATGTTTGAGGGCAAGTACACAATGGCTAACAAGAACCACCGGCTGAGCGATGCCATCAAGGCTGCAGGCGGTGTAACGTCTGAGGCCTATGTCCGCGGCACTCGTTTGGAACGTCTGATGAACGATGATGAGATAGCCCGTCGCGACCTGCTTTTGCGCCAGCTTCGCCAGCAGTCCAATCAGAAAGACTCGGTTGATATCGAAAAGTTGCAACTCGACAGCGTCTATTCCGTTGGTATCCATCTTGATGAAGCCTTGGCCAATCCAGGTTGCGATGCTGATATCCAGTTGCGCGACGGCGACCGGCTCATTGTGCCGGAATATAATGGTGTTGTCAAGATTTCTGGTAATGTCATGTTTCCCAATACCGTTTCATATTCAGAGGGAAAGAATTACAAGTGGTACATCAATCAGGCTGGTGGTTTCGGTAATGGTGCGCGCAAGGGGGCAACATGGATTGTCTACCAGAATGGTACTATGTCGAAGGTTGGCCGTGGCGTCAAAGTCGAGCCTGGATGCGAAATTATCGTGCCTACCAAGAATCGCAGTAATGCCTTAGGACTCACGCAATGGCTGGCTATAGGCACAAGCCTTGCTTCAGTGGCTACTATGGTGGCTACGATTGCTAATTTGTTGAAATAAACTTAAAGTTTAGGGCTTATAGACTAGAGAACTTTTTAAGATATGTCAAAATATTTAAGTGCATTAGTTAAGCATAAGAGAACCATCCTCCGAGTGACGGTCGTAGTCTTCGTGCTGAGTTGCCTAATACTCCTTTCCATCCCTAAGTATTACAAGTGTCAGGTCATGTTGGCTCCTGAAGTCTCGACATCCAGGACTACGTCAACACTGTCCACTCTGGCCCGTTCGTTTGGCATGCGGCTGGGCAACTCTTTGGGTAATGCCAGCGAGGCACTTTATCCGACGCTCTACCCTGAATTGATGAATTCTAACGACTTCAAGACTAGTCTGTTTCCCGTCAAAGTCAGAGAGAAGGATAGTGAGGAATACAAAACCTACTATGAATACTTGCTCAACGATCAGCGTCAGCCGTGGTGGAGCGCTGCCATCGAAGGTGTGACGGGTGCTATCGGTGACCTGTTTTCTACGGAAGACACTACTGGGGTTAGTGATAAGGTTGACCTCTTCCGTCTGACTAAGGACCAGACGTCCATTGCCAAACTCATATCCAAGAAGATAGTCTGTGATGTTGATAAGAAGACGATGGTTATTACCATAGAGGTCACCGACCAGGACCCGGAGGTGTGTGCAATTATGGCAGATACCGCCAAGGCCCGTCTGCAGGAGTTCATCACCGCCTACCGCACCAATAAGTCGCGGGTAGACCTGGAGTATAACAAGAAACTCTGCGCTGAGGCTAAACGCCGTTATGAGCATGCCCGCGATGTCTATGCAGATTTTGCCGATGCCAACCAGGATGTGCTGTTACAGTCCGTCCGTAACAAGTTGAACGATCTGGAGAACGAGATGCAGCTGCAATATAATGCTTATACTACTTATGTGGCTCAGATGCAGAATGCTGAGGCAAAGGTTCAGGAGGATACTCCGGCTTTTACGACACTCCAGAGTGCCACGGTGCCTCTAAAGCCTGCTGGACCCAAAAAGAAGAATATTGTATTGGTATTATTACTTTTGGCATTCTTTGGTTCCAGTGTGTGGGCGTTGCATAAGGAACAATTGCTGAAACCCTTGTTGGGCCTTTCCTAAATAAGTTGTTAACTATTTCATTATCAATTCTTTAGTATAATATGAAAATTGCTATCGTAGGTACCGGTTATGTCGGTTTAGTCAGTGGCACCTGTTTTGCAGAGATGGGTTCCCATGTTACCTGTGTCGATGTGGACGCTCAGAAAATCGAGAAGTTAAAGTCTGGCGAGATGCCCATTTATGAACCAGGCTTAGAGGAGCTTGTCCGTCGTAATGTCAGTTATGGCCGTCTTCAGTTTACAACTGATCTCACCGAGGTTCTCGACGATGTTAAGGTGGTATTCTCTGCCGTAGGCACTCCGCCCGACGAAGATGGTAGTGCTGACCTTAAATATGTTCTTGCCGTTGCCCGTCAGTTCGGACAGCACATCAAGAAATACACCATACTTGTTACGAAGTCTACTGTGCCGGTCGGAACAGCTCAGAAAGTGAAGCAGGCCATTCAGGAGGAACTCGACAAGCGTGGTGTCGATGTTCCCTTCGATGTTGCCTCAAACCCTGAATTCCTCAAGGAAGGGGCTGCCATCAAGGATTTCATGTCCCCTGACCGTGTCGTGGTGGGAATAGAATCAGAGAAGGCCCGTGAGGTAATGACACGTCTCTATCAGCCTTTCCTCATTCAGAATTTTCGTGTCATATTCATGGATATTCCATCAGCAGAGATGACCAAATATGCTGCAAATGCCATGTTGGCTACCCGTATTTCGTTTATGAATGATATTGCTAATCTCTGTGAGCGGGTAGGGGCCAACGTCGATAGTGTGCGCCAGGGCATAGGCCGTGATTCGCGCATAGGTCCTAAGTTTCTCTATGCAGGTTGTGGCTATGGAGGGTCTTGCTTTCCTAAAGATGTCAAGGCATTGCTTCATACGGGTATAGATAATGGTTACCATATGGAAGTTATTGAAGCTGTCGAGCGTGTCAACGAGCGACAGAAAGGCATTGTCTATGACAAGATTCTTCGTACAGCAGGCTCTGTTGCAGGAAAGACCGTTGCAGTACTTGGACTGGCTTTCAAGCCCGATACTGACGATATGCGTGAGTCTCCAGCATTGGTCGTAATTCAGAAGCTTTTGGCCGATGGGGCATCCGTTCGCGTCTTTGATCCTATTGCCATGGACGAATGTCGTCGCCGTTTAGGCGACGCTGTGTTGTATTGTAAGGATATTTACGACTGCGCCAACGATGCTGATGTCTTGGCCCTTATGACAGAATGGCGTCAGTTCCGCATGCCTTCATGGGATGTCATCAAGAAAGTCATGCGGGGGCATGTTGTTGTCGATGGTAGAAATATCTATAGCCGCGAGGAACTGGAGTCCCTTGGATTCGTGTATACTCGTATTGGTGAAAAATGACATTTTTCGTAACATTGCGGTCTGAGACCGCGAAGTTACTCCGTCTCGACAAAAAAAGAAAAGAGTTTCTTTGTTTTGTGCTCGACTTTTCGTAACTTTGCAGCGTTATAGCACGCTAAACCTATAGAATCTACGGGCTAGTGCCCTCGTGTAGAGGTGGTAAGTAGTTGGGTTATATCCTTTTGGCCTTTTTCCTCACTCCCTGTTTCTTTCGGGAAATTCGGGAAAGGAAGAGGTATATATATCGGATAAGCCCTTTTTTGAACCTCTGCAGTTTCTGTGGTTTTGCTATCAGTAAATGGTATTCAACTTAGATATCAGGCAAGGAACATGAATATTGCATTAATTATCGCTGGTGGAGCAGGAAACCGTATGGGTCAGGACATTCCCAAGCAGTTTATGCATGTGGACGGAGCTCCTATCATCATTCATACGATGAAGGCTTTCGAACAGCATCCTGACATCGACGCGATAGCCGTTGTATGTCTGAAAGGGTGGGAGACAGTGTTGCAGTCGTATGCCAATCAGTTTAATATCCGTAAGCTGAAATGGATATTCCCAGGTGGAGATACCGGCATGGAGTCTATTCACAATGGCATCTATGGGCTTCGTGACGAGGGATGTCAGGACGATGATATGGTACTGATACACGATTCTGTGCGTCCGTTGTTGTCGCAGGAGATTATATCTTCGAATATAGCGACATGCAAGGCATACGGCTATGCAGTGACGGGTATCCAGTGTCGTGAGGCCATATTGGAGAGTGAAGATGGCTTTACTACGAACAAAAGCATTCCTCGCGACAGACTCATTCGTACCCAGACCCCTCAAACCTTCAGGCTGAAGAATATCATAGCGGTTCATGAAGAAGCAAAGCAGAAAGGCATTGCCAATTCTGTTGCTTCCTGTACTTTGATTGCTGAACTGGGTCCAGAACGTATGATGCATATCGTACCAGGTTCAGAGAAGAACATCAAGATTACTACTGTTGAGGACCTTGAAATCCTGAAGGCGCTGATGCATACCTCCAAAGACACATGGCTAAAATGAGTTCCTACAAAGAAGACATATTGCATATCTTTGACATGGATTTGCCTTTAGGAAAGCTTTCAGGGGCAAATATCCTGGTGACGGGTGCAACAGGTCTGATAGGTGGCTGTTTGGTCGAGGCACTGATGTTGAATCCTCGCAGGGATTATGCGGTTTATGCCTCTGGTCGTAATCAAGAGCGGGCGCAAGAGCGGTTTAAAAGTTTTGCCGATGACAAAGGGTTCCATTTTATCCAGCATGATGTACTTAAGCCTTTGCAAGGTGATGTCCGTTTCGATTATGTGTTCCATGCTGCCAGCAATGCCAGTCCAAATTTCTTTGCCAAGAAGCCCGTCGAGGTTATCAAGTCAAACATTGACGGTGTGGCGCATTTGATGGAATATGGTCTTGGTCACGGTATGAGGCGTTTTCTCTATGTGTCCTCAGGCGAGGTGTATGGCGAGGGCGACGGACGAGCTTTTACCGAGGACTATAGCGGCTATGTGGATTGTACAAAGTCACGTTCATGTTATCCTTCTTCCAAGCGTGCTGCTGAGACGTTGTGTGTGTCGTATGCAGCTGAATATGGCGCAGACGTAGTGATAGCCCGGCCTTGTCATATCTATGGACCATACTTTACGGAACAGGATAACCGTGTCTATGCGCAGTTTATTCGCAATGTACTATGTGGCGAGAATATCATCATGAAGAGTACTGGAGAGCAGTTCCGTTCATGGTGCTATGTGGTTGATTGTGTATCGGCATTGCTGCATATCCTCTTGAAGGGTGAATCTGGTGAGGCTTATAATATAGCAGATGCATCATCCAATATCAGTATCCGTGAATTGGCTGAGACCATTGCCAATATAGGAGGCTGCAAGGTCGTCATAGATGTTCCTGATGCTGAAGAGAAGAAAGGATATAATGTAGTGACAAAGTCTGTTTTTGATACAGGAAAAATCGCTAAACTCGGTTGGATGCCACGAACCACAATCGAAGAAGGAATCAAGCATATCATTATTGAAAACTCGGACTAAGTGAGTATCGAACTGATACCAATAGGGTAAAAAGCCTTTTGCGAGTTTTAAATACAAACAGGACATGATGAAGCCAGAAACAAAAATCATACAACTGCCGAAAATTGAAGACCCAAGGGGGAACTTGTCAATTATTGAGCAGATAAAACAAATACCTTTTGAGATACGGAGGGTGCATTGGATATATGATGTACCGGGAGGTTGCGACCGTGGTGGGCATGCGTACAGAGAGACGCAAGAGTTCATTGTGGCTTTATCGGGAAGTTTCGATGTGATAGTTGATGACGGAACAAAGAAGAAAACGTATCCGTTGAACCGCTCTTATTTCGGCTTGTACGTTCCCAATGGAATGTGGCGTACCATGACAAATTTCTCCACCAATTCCTTGGCTTTGGTTCTTTCATCTACGGAATATGACGAGAATGACTATGTAACGGATTATGCCGAATATCAGGAGTGGCGCAAGAATCCGTCTATGATACCTCATTCGCCAGTTGATATAACCTCTGTTCGGATGAACGAACCAGTCAACAGGCAGTTGCTGGCTAATGGTAAAAGTGTGTCTGACTGCTCTTTGTGCGAACTCAATAAGATGCACGATCCGGAAGGTAATCTTACATATATGTATGAAAATGTTCATGTACCGTTTCCAATCAATCGTGTCTTTTATTTTTATGATATTCCGAGTGGCGAGAATCGTGGGGCTCATGCCCACAAGAAGTGCCATCAGTTCATGATTGCTGCCAGTGGTAGTTTCGAGGTTGTATTAGATGATGGCATGAATAAACGGAGTGTTTTGCTGAACCGTCCTTTCTGGGGTCTTCACGTACCTCCTGGTATATGGGCATCCGAACAGGGTTTTTCATCTGGCAGTATCTGTCTTGTACTGGCGTCAGAGGGTTATGATGAGGATGACTATATCCGTAGCTACGAAGATTTCTTAAATTACATAAAGTTAGAAAAGAAAGGCTGCGATTGAGCGAAAACAGGCTTTAGCCATACTCTAGCCATACTCTAAGCTGCTTCTAGCCATACTCAAAGGGTATGGGTAGAGTATGGCTAGAGTGAGAGTAAAGTGTGACATCAGTATGGGAGTACGCATTTAATCATTTATTGTATAATTTGCATAGTTGGTAGTAAGAAAGTTCTTACTGTATTGCATATAGTTAGAAAAGAAATGATAAAACTATTGGATTTGCAGGCAATTACCCTGATGCATGGTGATGAAATTAAGTCCGCCGTCAATCGTGTTATTGAGTCCGGATGGTTTCTGCAAGGAAATGAGAATAGGCATTTTGAGACAGACTATGCGCGATATATAGGTACCAGCCACTGTGTAGCAGTTGCTAATGGGTTGGATGCCCTGAAACTCATCTTGCGAGGCTATAAAGAAATGGGAATCATGAGGGATGGTGATGAAATCATCGTGCCAGCCAATACTTATATAGCCACGATATTGGCTATTACAGACAATCACCTGGTTCCAGTACTTGTCGAGCCGACTTTCAGTCATTTGGAAATAGATGCTGACAGGATAGAGGAGAAGATAACCCCAAGAACAAAAGGTATCATGATAGTCCATCTTTATGGACGTATAGCCTATGATGACAAAATCGGTAATATTTGTCGGAAATATGGCTTGAAACTGATGGAAGATTGCGCCCAAAGTCACGGCTGTGCCTGGAAAGGAAAGAAGACCGGTTCAATAGGCGATGCTGCAGCTCATAGCTTTTACCCTGGAAAGAACCTTGGGGCTTTGGGTGATGCTGGTGCTGTTACTACGGACGATGCTGAGCTGGCTAATGTTATCCGTGCATTAGCCAACTATGGCAGTCAGCGGAAGAATGTCTTTAAGTATGTCGGCATGAACAGCAGGATGTCAGAAGTTGATGCAGCCGTATTAGATGTCAAATTGAAGTATTTGGACGAAGATAATAAGAAACGTCAGCAGTTAGCTGATTTCTATTATGCCAATATTTGCAATTCAATCATTACATTGCCTAAACGTATAGATGATGAGAACAATGTATATCATCAATTCCCTATTTTTTGTGAACGTCGTGATGAGTTGCAGGAATACCTGAAGGAGAACGGAGTGCAGACGCTGATACATTATCCTATTCCTCCACATAAGCAAGAGTGCTATAAGGTGTGGAATGACCATACCTATCCTGTCACCGAGAAAATCCACGAACAAGAGCTTTCGATTCCGATGAACCAGGTGGTGACAACGGACCAGGCTCTGGAAGTAGTCAGGCTACTGAATTCATTTAAGTAATATGGTGAACTTCTGTACGTTATTTGTCACTTATAAAAGTACATAATTCATAGTTTTAAGGGTTTTGCATATTCTTGACAGCATATCATCACGGTTTCTGGATTCATCAGAGCGTTCGCGCGAGGCTTTGGTGAATATATTGATGTCCCTGATATCCAAGGCAGTTTCCGTCCTGTCGTCGCTGCTGATAGTGCCACTGACCATCAGCTATGTCAATCCGACTCAGTATGGCATCTGGCTGGCCCTGTCGTCCGTCATTGCGTGGATAGGCTTCTTTGACCTAGGGTTGGGTAACGGTTTCCGCAATCGGTATACCGAGGCCAAGGCACAGGGCGACATGGCACTGGTCTGTCAGTATGTCAGCACGACATTCTTTGCCGTGGGAACTATCGTGACCTTGGTCTTTGTGGCCATTCTTGCCGCCAATTCATTTATCAATTGGTCGGATGTGCTAAACATTGGGCAGTCCTACAGCCTCGAATTGGGAAAGATATTTGTCATCCTGGCTGCCTTCTTCTGCCTGAGCATGGTGGCCCGGCTGTCCGGTACACTGCTGACAGCTGACCAAAAGGTGGGCGTGGCTTCGCTGGTTGAGGGTGGAGGCCAGTTGGCATCGCTTGTGGCCATCTATGTGCTGACGAAGACTACCACGGGCAGCCTGACTCATCTGGCACTTTATTTTGCCGGTGTGCCGTGTCTTGTGTGGGTGGTGTTCTCGGTGGTGCTGTTCCTCCTGCCAGCCTATCGTGACCTGACACCCCGCCCTTCTCAGGTGAAGCTCCGGCTCATCCGCGACATCCTCGGCTTGGGCATGCAGTTCTTCGTCATTTACCTGTGCTTGATTGTGATTTTTCAGATGCTCAACATCGTCATCTCGCGCGAGTTAGGTCCCGATGCCGTCACCGAGTACAACATCGCCTACAAATACTTCAACGTGCTGAACAACGTGGTCATCATCATCCTGTCGCCATTCTGGTCGGCCTTCACCGATGCCTATGCCAAGCGCGATTACCCATGGATGAAGCGTACCGTAAGGAGTTTGGAGCGTCTATGGGCTTTTACCAGTGTGGGCTGTCTGGTGATGTTTGCCCTCTCGCAGCCCTTCTACCGCCTTTGGGTAGGCTCTGACGTGACCGTCGCCACGTCCCTGTCGCTGGCTGTTGCCGTCTACTTCATCGTAAGCAACCTGGGCAATACCTATATGTACGTCATCAACGGTATTGGCACTATCCGCCTTCAGTTGCTGACCTACGTGGCTTTTGCACTGGTGGCATGGCCTTTCATGCTGTGGGCAGGTAGCAATTTCGGTATTGTTGGCATCATCATGGTTCCCTCGGTGGCCATGTTGTTGCAGGCGCTCATTGGTAAAATCCAACTTTCCAAACTGTTGAATAAAACTGCCCACGGGATGTGGACCCAATAAAATGATGATAGCTGTTTATCTAGCGTTATTCCTGGTCACGGTTGTCCTTTATATGAGGAAGCAGTATCTTCCGTTTCTTTTTTGCTATTTCGGCTTGATGACCAAGTTGTTCATGCTGGACACTTCGGAGGAAATCAGCATTAAGGGCGAAGACCTCTGCATTGTGGCTAACTTACTGCTGCTGCCTGTGGTCTGGAAGCGGGACCGCAAGATGTTTGCATGGCGGGATGACAGCATTAGCAAGTGGATATACATCTACATGCTCTTCTACGTGGCCGAATACTTGGTCACCACAGCCTTGGGTTGGGAGAGCCCGCTGAACGGCTTGAAGGTCATTAGGGTTTCATTCCTGATGTGGGGCTATTTTATTTTCCGCTGTATACCCTTTGGGATTTTCGAGCAGTTCATAGCCGTAGCTCTCAGAATCACCTTGCTACAGGCATTCCTCTATTTCCTGCAGTTTGTTGGAATCAACCTTCTTGCCGACAACTCGCTTGACTCAGAGAGGACGGAAGAGGCCAATCTGAATTTTGCCTGGAACATACCTACACTGACCTTGTTCTACTTGTATTTTACATTGAAGTCCGATTTTGCTCAGCGAGTTAAGGTCGTATTGGTACTGATCTTCTTTGCTTTGATTTTTCTCACGTTCATTCGCGGAATGATTATTTCCGTTATAGTGGGTTTGGCCTACTATATCTTCAAGCAGGGCGACAAACGGAAGATGGTGCCGACTATGGTCGGTTTCCTCGTTGTTGTGTTGTTGGCATTATCTGTAATGGGAAAGAAAACTGACCGCTCGACGCATGACACCATTACCGATCAGATGGTCGAGGTGTTCACCGACCCTGCAAGCCTGGCCGACAACTACAGCGGCAGCGGCACGTTTACATTCCGTATGGCTATGCTGGTTGAGAGAGTGATTTATCTGGTGGAAAATCCCGAATACCTGTTGACAGGAGTCGGTACCATGCATGAGGACTCTCCACAGACAGCGGCCCAATTTAACTTTTTAATAGGAACGATTAATGAAGACAAGGATGACGGCAAGTGTATCATCGAGAGTGGCGACATTACCTGGGTTCCTATTGTGCTGAGATATGGTATCATAGGTGTGATAATACATTTTATGATGTTTGTCATCATCATTCGCATGACTAGAAACCGCAAGGACTGGCTATTTGTCCTAGCTCCTTTGTATCTAGGTGGCATCATCAGATCCTTCGATGGTTCTTTCTTTGAAGACCCTATACAGTTGTACCTGCTAACCTTGTTTTTGGCAATGATTTCATTAGCCCCGAAAGAAGTTTCAACCGACATTGCAGTATGAAGGTTATCCACATAGAATCCGGATTAGGCAACCAAATGCTCTCCTATTGTGAGTATCTGGCCATGAAGCAGGCAAACCCCAGTGATGACTGCTACATTGAAAACGTCATTTATGACATACCGGAGTGCAATCAGGTTATACGCCAATGGAATGGTTATGAGGTAGACCGCATTTTCGGGATAAATACCCCTAATGTACGCGATCTCTTCTCGGAATCGGAATGGCGGCAGATAGTGTCTGAAATTCGTGCTACACACTTTTGGGAGCGCAATTGGAACTATCCTGTCTGTTTTACCGAAGTATTTCGTCGCCATGAACTTGATTTGGTCAATACACTGGGTGACTTTGAAGCTCCTGGAGCTGCAAAACGCGTAGCAGCAATACCCTCCTATAAACTGACCCCGCTGTGGGCCTATCTGAAGTATTTCAAATCCAAAGTCATCGGTAGTCAGCCTCCTGAAGACGACAATAGTGGGAAGCTGTTTGTAAAAAGTGACAAACCTTTGTATGCTGGTCAGCTGTTGTTGTTCTACTATCAGAATTCAGGTATAGAACGAATAGAGAAAGAGATAAGAAACATGTTTGTATTCCCGCCTTTTGAGGGAAATGACAATAAGAATCTCAACGTGCTCCACCAGATACAGCAGTCTAATTCCATCTCGCTCCATATTAGGCGAGGCGATGCGCTTTATTCCAGTTATGTCTATTATGTTACCGGTTATTTGAAAAGATCCATCAAATATTTAAAGCAACAGGTGGAACAACCTGTATTCTTTGTGTTTTGTGACCCCGATACCGTCGAATGGGCCAAGCATAATGAAAGGAAGCTGGGGCTCAGCCTGAAACAGGACCGAGTTCACTTTGTAGACTGGAATAAAGGAACTGACAGCTGGCGCGACATGCAATTGATGTCTGAATGTAAGCACAATGTCATTGTGAATAGTTCTTTTGGGTGGTGGGGTTCATGGCTCAACACGAATCCCGGCAAAATAACATGTTCACCGGAACTTAGGATAAACACGAATCATCACTTCTGAGAGTCCGATATGAATGTTTTCGTAATAGGTGGCTGTCATCATAATGCCCTTGGGGTTATCCGCTCTTTGGGCGAAAAAGGTATTAGACCTTACGTTGTGATTCAGAGTGATGAAGAGAAACCCTATATCAGACTGAGTCGCTATATCAGCCAATATTGGATAGTGGCTTCTGAACAAGAAGTGCTGGCTATATTGAAAAACGAGGCAGTACACTTTCATGGCGAGAAAGCCGTACTTATTACTTGTGCTGACAATTTGTCCAGCTTAGTGGATATGAATCATGATGAGTTGCGGCAATGGTACTACCTACCTGGAACCGACGAACAAGGGCGCGTCACTAGACTGATGGACAAGGAAGTGATGTCGCAGCTGGGTAGAGAAACAAGGCTTTTAGTTCCCATGTCTATAGCTTGCAGTGTGGAACAGGAAACAATAATCGACATTCCGCTGCCATGGATTGTAAAACCATTAGTCAGCAAGGATGGGGCTAAAACTGATATAGAACGCATCTATACTGCAGAACAATGGAAAAAATATAGTAAGATTCATCGGCTGGATGTTCTGGTACAGCAGCTTATCGACAAGGATTTTGAGTTTCAACTGATAGGGCTTTCCCTAAGAGGTGGTGAGGATGTCATCATACCAGGTGTCAGTCATGTCATCCGTCCGTCTGCCACAACCAATACCGGCTTCTTGTATTATACATCACTTGATAGTTCATTCCAAGAGGTTCTTGCTAGAAGCGAGGTTTTTCTCAGGAAAACAGGTTATTCTGGACTCTTTAGTATTGAGTTTCTCAGAGGTAAAGATGGTAAGGACTACTTCATGGAAATCAATTTCCGAAATGATGGGAATGCTATTTGTGTGACTGCTGCTGGGATCAACCTTCCGTACATGTGGTACTTATATCATACTGATGGTGACTACAGGAGAGAACTGGCGGAAAGTCAGGTGAAGTCAGTTTATGTGATGCCAGAATTCGAAGACCTTAGTTTGGTGATACATAGACATCTTTCGCTATTTTCATGGATGAAAGATATTCTCCATACCTCTCGTTTTATGGAGTTTGACAGACATGACATGAAGCCTTTTTGGAGCCTTTTGGCAGTTTCCATAAACCGATGGTTAAAAAAACTTTTACATTGCTTGTCAACAAATGGCTATGAATAGGAGTTGGATAGCCCATAATGCAGTTTTTTTATGGACACTGGCTATTGCTATTGGAATAATCGTGTTCGGTGCGGCATATAGTAGCGTGTTGAGTAATATTTCCGATAAACTTATGAGCTGGGTGAGCCATAATTTCGGTTGGTTCTACATCATGTCAGTGGTAACTTTTATAGGCTTCTGTTTATGGATATCTCTTAGCAAATATGGTAAGATAAAACTTGGGAAAGATAATGAGGAACCTGAGTTCAGCACATTCTCATGGTATGCTATGCTGTTTTGTGGTAGTACAGGTATCGGATTGGTGTTTTGGAGCATAGCAGAGCCTTTGTCGCACTATGCAGCACCTCCTTTCGGTATAGAGGCAGGAACAATTAAGGCGATAGATTTCTCTATAAGAACCTGCTATCTTCACTGGGGCATTACCCAGTGGGTTTGTTTTGCAATAGTAGGTTTGGGTGTCGCTTATTTCCAGTTCTGCAAAGGCAAGAATGCTCAGTTGAGCAACCTGTTGTCACCTTTAGTGGGGGAAAAACTGACCAACGGATGGTTCGGAAAGTTTATTGATGGTTTTTCTGTCGTAGTTTCTTTTGCGGGTGTTGCCACGTCTTTAGGATTAGGAGTGGCTCAGATATGCGGTGGATTGAATTATCTTTTTAAGATACCTCAAACAGAGAATACTATTTTGACTATCATTATTTTGATAACGTTGGTGTTTGTCATAAGTGCCATAACCGGTGTTTACAAAGGTATTAAACTCCTCTCTAATCTGAACACCTATTTGGCATTGACGCTACTCCTATTAGCATTTATTGTCGGTCCCAAGATTACTATTCTTAACAACATGACCAACAGTGTAGGACAACATATCCAATATTTTTTTAAAGATGTGTTTATGATTAACGCCTTTGGGGATAACGAATGGGTGATGAACTGGCGTGTCTTCTATTTCGCCTGGTTTGTGGCCTGGACTCCTTTCGTGGGGATGTTCGTGGCCCGAATATCCAAGGGACGAACTATAAGGGAATTTATTTTGGGTGTTGTGATAGTCCCAACCATATTTACAATTCTTTGGCTTTCCGTATTCAGCGCCATTGCATTGAGTACGGTTCAAGGTTGGAGCTTGGAGGCTGTCAGAGAATTGATAGCAAAACCTGAAACTGCAGTGTTTGTTGTTTTCAGTGAATATCCGTTGAACGAAGTTATATCGATTCTGATTATCGTATTGTTGGGAGTCTTCTTCATAACATCGGCAGACTCTGCGACCTATTCATTGAGCGTGATGACATCAAATGGTGATATCACACCACCTGTATATAAAAAGGTTGTGTGGGGAATTGTTGTAGCCACTATTGCCTATGTGCTATTGTCTGCGGGAAGCTTAAGGCCTTTACAAACTATCTCGATAGCAGCAACATTGCCATTTCTTGTTGTGATGATTGCCCTGATGCCTGCATTGGTCAAAGATTTAAGACAAAGTGTATGAAAAGGTTAGTTGTTTCAATGATTAATAAAAAAAGAATGATAGACAAACGAATTTATAATCACAAATGCATTGTCTTTTGTGGTGACCATTATAATCCATTAGGAATAATACGAAGCCTTGGTGAGATTGGCATTCACCCAATTGCTATCTTGGTGGCAATATATCCTGTCCTTATAAACCATAGTCGCTATGTCTCAAAGTTGCACCAAGTAAAGACTAATGAAGAAGGATATGATATCTTGCTAAAAGAGTATGGTTACGAGCAAGAAAAGCCTTTTTTGTATACTGCAAGTGATGATATCACTTCTTTGCTTGATATGCACTATGATGAGTTGAAGGACAAGTTTTATTTTTTCCATGGCAGCAGCCAGGGCATTGTTACTCGCTTCATGGATAAGGAAAATATTTGTAACCTTGCTGTGGAATGTGGATGTGGTCTGGCAAAAACAGAGATTGTTAAGCCTGGCATTCTTCCGACGAAAGTTTCTTATCCTTTAATAACCAAGGCCATTATTTCTACACTTAGCGACTGGAAAGAGGATTCTTTCATATGCCATAACGAAGAAGAACTGAAGGAGGCATATAAGCATATTAGGAGTCAACGCATATTGCTTCAGGAGTATATTACGAAAAAGAATGAACTCTGTCTTGATGGTTTTTGTTTCAATGGAGGCGAGGATGTATACATTCCCTATTATAGTAATTATCTGAGATTTTCGAATATCAGCTATGGCCCCTATATGGTAATGCGTCCGTTTCTTGACGAAAAGGTGATGGGGCAGGTTAAGGCTATCTTGAAGAAGGTTGGTTTTACTGGTATCTTTTCTGTAGAGTTTCTGATAGGCAATGATGATAAATTGTACTTCTTGGAAGTAAACTTTCGAAATTCCACATGGAGTTATGCATACACCTGTGGAGGGTATAACATGCCGTATCTATGGGCAAAAGCTACTCTTGATGGGGCTTTAGATCTTTCGGAAATAAAGCCGTTACCTGAATTTACAGCTATGGTTGAGCCAGATGATTTTGTTGAGAATGTTATCAAACTCAGAAAGGTAGGCCTGTGGCAGTGGATGAAGGAAGTGAAAGCATCGAAACGGTATTATTATAACAAGGATGATAATAGTCCTTTCTGGCACTATATGCGGATGAGGTTATGTCGCCTCATAAAGAAGAAAATTAAGCATACATCATGATGCTGAGTGAATTGAGGAAACGATTAAAAGAGTCTGCTTGGCTTCTTGGAATATGCGAGAACGGATTCGATGACCTGAAAGCTGGTCGCATTCATTGGATTGACAACGGCCGCTATGGAGGCAGGAAATGGTTTGCCGACCCTTTCATACTTGACCAGGACAAGCTATATGTCTATTTGCTGGTGGAAGAGTTCGACTATCAGGTGCATCGCGGCAGGATTGCCAAGTTATGGATAGATCGTAAATCATGGACGGTTGTGGACTGTAAAATCGTGCTTGACCTTGACACCCACCTGTCATTCCCGATGATCTGGCGTGAGAGCGGTCAGGTATATGTTTGCCCCGAGAACTATCACTCTGGCGGATGGAATATGTACCGCTACGATGCTGACAACGAGAAACTGGAGTTCGTGCAGCAACTTTCCGACCAGAAACTGACGGATGCCATCGTATGGCAAGATGGTAGCGACTATTGGCTCCTGTCAACCTATGAGCCAAAACCCAATGGAGCCGAACTGACTATATGGAAAAGTAACGTGTTGACTGGGAAATATCAGGAAATCCAACGGGTGATATTCAATGAAAACATAGGGCGCAATGCCGGAATGTTGTTCCGTCAGGGAGAAGGGTGGATTCGTCCTGCTCAGGAGAGCAACAATGAGTATGGTCACAGCATCTCGTTTCAAATAATGACGCTGAAGAATGGCTGGTTCAGCTTTAAGGAACTATACCGTTTTCATTCGCCTCACCCGGTATATGACGCTGGGACTCATACCTTCAATACCTTTGGCAATATGGCTGTTATCGACGTAAAAGGATATCGCCACAGGGGCTTGGCAAGGCTGATGGGGTTTGTTGGCGGGTTGTTGGTAAAGGCTGGACTAAAGAAACCTTTTGTTATTCAATAGCAGATGAAGATTGCTCACATTATATGGGGACTTGACACGGGTGGGGCAGAGACTATGTTGGTGGATATCATCAATATTCAGGTAAGAACTGAGGAGGTTGCCTTGCTGGTCGTCAACAATCTGGTGAATGAGACGCTGCTGACAAAGATAGACAAGCGTTGCAAGGTGAGGCTGTTCAAGAGAAAAGTTGGAAGCAAGAGTATTATCCCTTGGCTGAAGATAAACGTTTTCCTTTGGCGGTACCGACCAGAAATAGTTCATTTCCATCTGGAGGGAATGCGGAAGATGCTCTGCTGTCCGGGGAAGAAAGTATTCACCATTCACAACATGCACACTTCGGGCAAGGAATATGGCCAATACGATGCCCTCTATGCCATTTCTGATGCCGTGAAGAAAAGAACAAAAGCACAAGGGTATGAGTCCGTAACCATTTGGAACGGTATTCATCCTGAAGATATAAAGGTCAAACAAGATGTCTCTCATGGGAGGAAAACCTTCTATCGCTTTGTAAGTGTTGGCAGACTTTATACCGTCCATAAAGGTCAAGATGTATTGATTGGTGCGCTCACAGTTTTGAAAGAAAAAAAAATCTTGCACTACCATCTGGACATTATCGGTGACGGCGAGGACAGAACCCGGCTGGAAACTATGATTGCTGAAGCAAGACTGTCGGAACAAGTGTCGCTGTTAGGTAGCAAAGACAGGAAGTATGTATACAATCATCTTTGCGACTACGATCTGTTTGTCCTGCCTTCCCGTTCCGAGGGTTTTGGCCTGACACTGGCTGAGGCAATGTGCGCCAAGGTGGCTGTCGTGACGAGTGACTTGGAAGGGCCCATGGAAGTCATCGACAATGGGCATTTGGGCTGGCATTTTAAATCGGAAGATAAAAATGATTTGGCGGCAGTTTTGGAATCGTTGATGGCTCAAGGTATTGAGCAGAACAGAGTTCAGACTGCCTACGATTATGCCGTTAAGAACTTTAATATTGAAACGGCAACCAAGCAATATTTAGTCGAATATAACAAGTTGTGAAGATAGTATTAGTAAACTACAGGTATTTCATCAGCGGCGGTCCGGAACGCTACTACTTCAATATCAAGGAATTGTTGGAGCAGAAGGGACATGACGTCATTCCATTCTCTATAAAAGGTTCCAGGAACTTTCTCGCAGGAGACTATGAGAAGTATTTCTTGGACATCGTGGATGACGAAGTGTACTTTGCTAAGAACAAGAAGAAAAGCATCAGGGTCATCATGAAATCGTTCAGCAGGATGTTCTACTCGTTGGAAGCTAGACGGAAGTTCGGACAGTTGCTGGATGATACCCAGCCTGATGTGGTGTATATCATGCAGTTCCACAACAAGATGTCCCCCAGTATTATTGATGCAGCCAAGAAACGGGGCATTCCTGTAATACACCGTATATCAGACTTCCAGTACATGTGTCCCAACGCCTTGTTCTACAATGAACGGACGGGGGTTTGCGAAGACTGTCTGAAGGGAATGCGGTTGAGTTGCATCAGAAATAAGTGTGTGCTGAACTCTTCTGTGTTCTCTGCCATCAAGATGGCTGCAAAATGGTTTCATGACATTACTGGTGTGGCGCGTATGATTGATGCCTTCGTAGTACCTTCGACATTCACCGTCAAGAAACTAGAGGAGTATGGTATTCCTCAACGAAAAATGCATCATATCCCAACATTTTTTAACTTAAAGGAGACAAATCCGGAAGTGGAATACCAACCGTTTGTGCTCTACGTAGGCAGAATAGAAAAGCAAAAGGGACTGATGACGTTGGTGATGGCTTTTGAGAGTACAGACTATGAGCTGAAGATAATTGGGTTTTCAAACGACGGCTATGAGGATGAGTTGAAGACCTACCTTCAGAGAAAACAGCATCATATTGAGTTTCTTGGGAGGATGACTTTTGATGAGATGATACCTTATCTGAAGAGCTGTCGCTGCACGGTTGTACCGTCTGAGTGGTATGACAATTTCCCCAATGTAATCCTAGAGAGTTTTGCCTACAAGAAGGCTGTTATAGCTACTGACTTTGGGTCTTTGCCTGAACTTGTGCTTGATGGCATGACGGGACTGACCTTCAAGTATGCGGATGCCTGTGACTTGCAAGCAAAGGTTGTCTACATGCTGCAACATCCTGACGAAGCAATGGCCATGGGCGAGCATGCATTTCAGGCTGTTGTGGAAAAATACTCGCCCGAAAGACACTATCAACAACTGAGGACCTTATTTGAGAGTACCATGTCTTCCAAAAATAGATAATTGATTTTGACATACAATAAAGATGACGCTGAAAAGACTTAAAACGCACATCTTTTTTACGTTGGCCAAATTGCCTATGAAGGGACAATGGAGGTGTCGGTTCATGAAGATGGGCGGTGTGGATTTTGCAGACAACCACGCATTTATTGGAAGAAATGTGGATTTTGACACGATGTATCCAGAGAATATCCACATAGGACGACATGTTCATGTTACCGCAAGTGTCTGCATACTTACCCACTATCTGGAAACGAGAAAGGCCGGTATCAACTGGCGAAGCGGTCATGTTTACATCGGAGATGATACCTTCATAGGTGTTGGAACTATTATCTGTAAGGATGTCAGGATAGGCAACAACGTGATAATAGGTGCTGGAAGTGTGGTAACAAAAGATATTCCTGATAATGAAATGTGGGCAGGGAACCCTGCCAGATTCATGAAGAAGAGAGAAAAATGTTAGGACAGCTTTAATATCATGGCAGAAAAGAAACTTAACGGAACGGTCATTGTGACGTACCGGTGTAATGCAAGGTGCTCGATGTGTAATCGGTATAAGGCGCCATCAAAGGCAGGTGAGGAGATCTCGATTGAAACAATCAGAAAGCTTCCTAAGATGTATTTCACAAATATCACGGGTGGAGAGCCGTTTATTCGTGAAGATTTGAAGGAGGTAGTAAGGGAATTGTATAAGAAGAGTGACCGTATTGTCATATCTACTAATGGTTTCTTTACGGATAGGATTTTGGACTTGTGCAAGGAGTTCCCGCAGGTTGGCATCCGCATTTCGATAGAGGGCCTGGAACAGACGAATAACGAGATCCGTGGGCTTGAAGATGGCTATCAGCGTGGGTATACTACTTTGAAGAAACTGCGCGAGATGGGCATGAAGGATGTGGGCTTCGGTATGACGGTTCAGGACAAGAATGCGCCAGACCTGGTGCCGCTATACAAGATATCCAACGAGATGGGGATGGAGTTTGCGACAGCATCGCTGCATAACTCTTTCTATTTTGTTGAGGCTAAGAATATCATCAAGGACCGCCCAATGGTAGCGAAAAACTTCGAGAGACTGGTGAACGAACTGCTGAAGAGCAATTCACCTAAGAAGTGGTTCAGGGCCTACTTCAACCATGGGCTGATTAACTATATTTACGGTCAGAAGCGATTGTTGCCCTGCGACATGTCGTTTGACACATTCTTCATTGACCCCTATGGCGACGTGATGCCTTGTAATGGCACGAAAGACAAGGAGGTAATGGGAAATCTGAATCGGCAGTCGTGGGACGATTTGTGGAATTCGTCTGAGGCAGAGCAGGTGAGAAAGAAAGTGCGATGTTGTAACCGTAATTGCTGGATGATAGGTTCGGTAAGTCCAGCCATGCATAAATACATCGGAAGGGTTATCCCCTGGGTGGTGTCACATAAAGTAAAGTCACTCGTTGGACTGAAATACTCGATGTATGAATTGCCCGTATGTCGTGACTACCGAGACGGAAAGATAACAAAGGAGGCGTTGGACAGTCTGTCGACATGTGACATGAATGCAATACCCAACGACGGATTGAAGAAATGAAGATAGTCGTTACCGGCACACGTGGCATCCCAAATATCATGGGCGGTGTGGAGACACATTGCGAAGAGCTGTTTCCAAGGATAGCTGCTCTTGGACATGACGTGACGGTCATTCGCAGGAAGAGTTATGTACAAGACAAACTGACGGAATGGCGAGGGGTTCACTTGTTGAATATAGAAACACCAAGGAAAAAGTCGTTGGAGGCCATTATTCATACGTTTCGCGCTATCAATAAGGCCAGACGATTGAAGGCCGACGTAGTCCATATTAATGCCATTGGTCCTGCGCTGCTGGTGCCATACGCTAAGCTGTTGGGCATGAAAGTGGTATTTACGCACCATGGTCCTGACTACGACCGTGACAAATGGGGTGTTGTTGCCAAGGTGATGCTCAGACTGGGTGAGTGGCTGGGTTGCCGATTTGCCGACCATGTCATTGTCATCAGCAGTGTCATTCGTGAGCTGATAGCCAGGCGTTGTGGCAGGAGCAAGAACGTACACCTTATATATAATGGGGTGCCAGTTCCAGAGTTTTGCCATGAGCCGGACTATTTCAAGGAGCTGGGCATTGAGGAAGGAAAGTATATTCTGGGTATGTGCCGCTTTGTGCCAGAAAAAAGACTCCACGACCTTGTGGATGCCTTTACATCATCCCACATCCCTCAGACTTCATCCATCAAACTGGTGTTGGCTGGTGATGCGGATTTTGAGGATGACTACTCGCGCGAACTGAAGCAGAAGGCGCGAGACAACGGGGTAGTGCTGACGGGATTTGTCAGAGGGCGTAAACTGCATTCACTGTTGACAAATGCGCTATGCTATGCGTTGCCATCGTCGCATGAGGGATTGCCTATTGCTTTGCTGGAGGCCATGAGCTACCGGTTGCCTGTCATCGTTTCGTGCATTCCCGCCAACAGGGAAGTGGGATTGCCTACCGACAGCTATCATGAGGTGGGCGATGTGCATGCATTGTCAGAGAAGTTAGAGGCTATTGTCAGTCAGTCCTTACAGCGTATCGATTACGACATGAGCAAATACGACTGGGATGCCATTGCCCGGCAAGTGGCTGAGGTCTATGATGCACTACAGACTGAATAATTTTCCGCATTTCCTTTGCGGAATGGGAATTTATGTATATTTTTGCATAGAGTTAGCATGAAGATATGGATTTTCTGGAATTGCTGAGATTTTCCATCAACGAACAGACTGTTGTTCCTGCTTCAGAAGAAACTGACTGGGACGACCTATTCGCGCAGGCTAAAAAGCAGGCGTTGGTGGGAGTGCTGTTTCATGGCATAGAGCGCCTGCCCAAAGAGCGACAGCCACTTAAGAACTTGAAGCTCAGGTGGTATATGTCGGCCGAGAAACTGCGGAAACGGAATGAAAAGGCTAATAAAGTAGCTGCTGAATTCACAGCTGTGTTAGAAAAGGCTGGTATCGGGAATTGTATACTGAAAGGTCAGGGTAACGCGTTGATGTATGCTAACCCCTTTTGTAGGACTTCTGGCGACATTGATGTATGGATAGACCCTCAGAAAGCTGTTATTCGTCATGACGAACTATGTTTAGGTGACGAGCGGCTACATATAAAGAAAATTTCCTATCGCCATATTGAGATTGGAAAGTATCATGATGTGCTGGTCGAGGTGCATACCCGTCCTTCATTCATGAACAATCTGATACACAACTACAGAATGCAGCATTGGTTTGAACAGGAGCGGGGACGACAGTTTTGTAATCAAGCTGAATTGCCTGGGGGGGCAGGGACAATCTATGTCCCGACTGATGATTTCAACGTCATCTATCAGCTCAGCCACATCAACAACCACTTCTTTTATGAGGGCATTGGCTTACGGCAATTTGTCGACTATTACCACCTGCTGAAGAGGGCAAGGAACCTGGACCGTGACAGGATTGCCAGCTTACTGAAGCGCTTTGGTCTGTACAAGATGGCGGGGGCTGTGATGTATGTTGAGTCTGAACTTTTGGGACTGGACAAGGAATTCTTGATTGCCCCTGTCAACAGACAGGCTGGCGAGCTGCTCTACAGGGAGATTATGCTGTCCGGCAACTTTGGAAAGTTTGACGAACGGCGCATTCAAGTGTCAGGAAAGATAGGCAAGAATCTTAACAGGACACGTCGCGACCTGCGATTGTTGCGTACTTTCCCTTCCGAGTGCTTGTGGGAGCCGTTCTTCAGAGGGTATCATTTCGTTTGGAGACTACTGTACGGAAATATCTGATAAATGAGAAACAATAATACAAAAGGTAACATGATGAAGGGGCTGATTATCTTTGCTGATTTTCTGCTCCTGAACGTGATATTGTTGGCAGCCGTCAAATGGAATCCGTTGATGGAGGACTGGGATCTGACCAGAATCAGGGCGTTTTCTATCTTCACCAATCTGGGCCTGCTTATCAGCCAGTATTACAACTCGACTATTATCCACTATCGCAAGGTGAATGCTGCCGACATGCTGCGACGCATTATCCGGCTCAGCGTCACGATGGTGGTGGTGGCCTACCTGTTGATGAAGCTGATGAACCAGCACTTTCCGGCAGGCTATTCGCTGGTGGGTATAGGTTCTATTTTCCTGCTGTTAGATTTGATAGCAAGATTCATCGAACGTCAGATAGTGAGGCATTATCGCTTTATGGGTCGAAATTCCCGTTTTGTGACCTTTGTGGGTAACGATACGGAGCTCCAGAATATCTATCACACGCTGAACGACGATGCTTCGATGGGTTATCGCATCCTGGGCTATTATGCCGATGCTGAGCTGATGCCACAGGAGAGGCAAGACGGACGGCATGCTGCTGACATTAATATGGAACGATTGGGGACGCTGCAGGAGTTCATGGACCATTTAGACCATCTTGAGCAGCTGAAGATAGGCGACGAACTCTATGTGTGCCTGTCGCGAACTGAACGTGAGACTATTCGCCGTATTTCACAGTTCTGCGATCAGAATGTCATCAGGTTCTACTTCGTGCCAGTGTCTGTGGAAACGCTAGGTATCGACCTGAAGCGAGAGATGCTGGACGACATCGAGATATACACCACTTACGAGAACCCGCTGGAGAACCCCGTCAACAAATTGGTGAAACGATTGTTCGATATTGTATTGTCGTTGATTTTTTTATTACTGACATTGCCTTTCCTTCCCTTCATCTGGCTTTTCATTAAGTTACAGAGTCCTGGGCCGTTGCTTTTCAAGCAGGTTCGGACAGGACTGGACGGAAAAGATTTCAACATGCTGAAGTTCCGTTCCATGCACGTCAACAGCGATGCCGACCGCTTGCAGGCTACGAAGGATGATCCAAGAAAGTATCCTTTTGGTGATTTTATGCGAAAGGCCAATATTGACGAACTGCCTCAGTTCTGGAATGTCCTGAGGGGAGATATGTCGATAGTAGGTCCCCGTCCGCACATGTTGGCGCATACTGAGCAGTATTCGCAGCTGATAGACAAATACATGGTGCGCCACTTTGTAAAGCCTGGTGTGACGGGATGGGCCCAGGTGACTGGCTTCCGAGGGGAGACAAAGGAATTGTGGCAGATGGAAGGGCGCGTCAAGCGTGACATTTGGTATATTGAACACTGGAGCATCTGGCTCGATATCCGAATTATCTGGATGACTTTGAAAAGTATGATTGTACACGACAAAAACGCATATTAAATTTATGGATTATCAGTATCATATCTTTGCTCCGTATAGGGTGTGTCCTATAGGAGCGCATGTGGATCATCAGCATGGACTGGTGACGGGGTTTGCCATTGACAAGGGTGTTGACCTTTGGTTTAATGTCAGGGATGACGAGATGGTTAACTTGTCGTCGAAGACATTCGAAGGTAAAGTGAGCTTTGAAATTTCAAAGCCCTCTCAGATCAGGGAGTTCCATTGGGGTGACTATGTGCGGGGGGCGAAGTATGCCCTTCGCAAGCGCTTTGAACTGAAGCATGGCATTGACGGTGTCATTCAGGGGTCTTTACCCGTTGGCGGACTGAGTTCGAGTGCTGCCGTGCTGATAGCTTACGTGATGGCCTTTGCCAAAGCAAACGACATCACACTGAAACCTTTCGAAGTGGTGAAGATTGCTTCAGAGGCAGAACGCGAGTATATTGGCTTGAACAACGGTTTGCTGGACCAGTCTTGTATTGCACTGGGAAAGAAGGACGGTCTGCTGTTTCTGGATTGTGACTCAAACGACTATCGTGTCATCAAACGACATCCTGACATGCCTGATTTCGAGATAGGCATCTTCTTCTCTGGGTTGACCCGTAATCTTGTGAATTCGGACTATAATCTCAGGGTGTATGAGTGTAAGACGGCCGCATGGAATATGTTGGCATATACTGACCAGCCGTTGAAGAATTTCGACAAGACTTTCTTGCGTGACATTCCCAAGGCTACATTCGAAAAGACCAGAATAGCCATGCCTGCCCGATTTGCCCGCAGGGCAGAACATTTCTATTCGGAA
Source organism: Prevotella sp. (assembly GCA_017474925.1). GTDB lineage: Bacteria > Bacteroidota > Bacteroidia > Bacteroidales > Bacteroidaceae > Prevotella. The sequence goes on from JAFVGN010000002.1 coordinate 100,557, forward strand.
TACCGACGGGTACGTCAAGGTGTGACAGCTTGGGAGACAGGTAATATGAAGTTGTTCGGGAAGCTTAGCTTTGATTCATGCGAGAGCTCCATCCATAATTACGAGTGTGGCAGTCCTGAACTGATAGCCATCTATGAGATCATGCGGGAATTGCCTGGCGTATGGGGAGGTCGTTTCTCTGGAGCAGGCTTCAAGGGAGCATGCATTGCCTTGGTAGATCCTGCCTATAAGGAGGACATTGAGCGGGTATTGACAGAACGTTACCTAGAACAGTTCCCTGAGTACGAAAAGACTTTCCAGGTGTTTTGGGTCAAGCCTGATGATGGGGCAAGGTTTGTAGAATAATTTAAAGATTGTGGATTGTGAAGAACGTTGTTATTGCTGCAGGGTATGCTACACGCTTGGGTGAGTTGACTAAAAACTTTCCCAAACCCCTGCTGAAAATAGGAGAGAATACAATATTGGGCCGGATGCTGGACGATATAGACCGTATTCCAGAAATTGACGAGCATATTATTATTTCAAACCATCGGTTTGCTCCGATTTTTGAAAAGTGGAAACAGGAAGAAGGCAGATGGACGAAGCCCGTGACCATCCTTGATGACGGAACATCGACGAATGAGATGCGCCTTGGAGCTGTTTGCGATTTGCTTTATGCCATGCAACAGTTGCAGATTGACGACGATATGCTGGTGGTAGCGGCAGACAATCTGCTGTTCTTCTCATTTCAGGAGTTCGTTGACTTTGCGAAACAGAAGCAGACATCGTGCATCATGTGTCACGAGCAGCCTTCTCTGGAGAAGTTGCAGCGCACGGGAGTCATTGTCGTTGACGAGCAGATGAGGGTTTTGAATATGGAGGAAAAGCCTTCTGTACCCAAGAGCCATTGGGCCGTACCGCCTTTTTACATCTATCTGAAGAAGGATCTGGAGATTGTTCGCCACTCAGTGGAGAATGGTTGTGGAAAGGATGCCCCAGGCAATCTGGCCCACTACATGGTGGAGCATACCGTCATGCATGCCTGGCCCATGTCGGCAGGACGGTTTGATATAGGAAGTTTGGATACGTATTATGAAGCCTGCGATTTAGCGAGAACAGGCAAAATATAGTTTTGGATGTCGAGCGTAAGCAGGCTCGACGAAGTCATACAGTTGAAAAATATGGAAAGAATTGATTTGAATAACAAAGCCATCTTTGTTACTGGTGCTGCTGGTTTTATTGGCAGCAACCTTGTGAAACGCTTGTTTAGCGATGTGCATGGAGCAACCATCGTGGGCATCGACAATATGAACGACTACTACGATGTAAACCTCAAAGAGTGGCGGCTTCAGGAGTTGGAGCAGTCAGTACCTTCTCATACAAAATGGGTGTTTGTCAAAGGGGATATTGCAGACAAGAAGACGGTAGATATCATTTTCGAGGAGTACAGGCCTGCAGTCGTGGTCAATCTTGCAGCACAGGCTGGTGTACGCTATTCCATTACCAATCCTGATGCATATATCCAGTCAAACCTGATTGGTTTCTATCATATCCTGGAGGCTTGTAGGAATTACCCAGTGGAGCATCTGGTGTATGCTTCGTCATCATCAGTATATGGTTCGAACAAGAAAGTTCCTTATTCCACGGACGACAAGGTGGATAATCCCGTTTCGCTGTATGCAGCCACGAAGAAGTCGAACGAACTGATGGCCCATGCTTATTCGAAGCTCTATAATATTCCTTCTACGGGGCTTCGCTTCTTTACCGTGTATGGACCTGCAGGCAGGCCTGATATGGCCTATTTCGGCTTCACCAATAAGTTGCGTGAAGGCAAGACCATCGAGATCTTCAACTTTGGTAACTGTAAGCGTGATTTCACCTATGTCGACGACATCGTGGAGGGAGTAGTGCGCATCATGCAGGGGGCTCCTGAAAAGAAACAGGGGGAAGACGGTCTTCCTTTGCCTCCTTATGCCGTCTACAATATCGGCAACAACTCACCAGAGAACTTGTTGACATTTGTGGATATTCTACAGCAGGAACTCATTCGTGCCAAGGTGCTGCCTGCTGACTATGATTTCGAGGCTCATAAGAAGCTGGTGCCCATGCAGCCTGGTGACGTCCCTGTGACCTATGCTGACACCAGTGCCTTGGAGCGTGACTTTAACTATAAGCCCAGCACGAGCTTGCGTGATGGCTTAAGAGCATTTGCAGAGTGGTATTATAAATTTTATATGGTATGAAGACGGCAAGAGTATTATTAGTAGCGTTGATGGCGGCCATATTAGCAGGCTGTGGCACAACGAAGACTGTGCCCATTACGGGCAGGAAGCAAAATCTGATAGTTAGTGACGGTGAGATGCTGAGTCTCTCCAGTCAGCAGTACAGTGAGTATTTGAAGACTGCCAAGCCTTCTACAAATGCCGCCAATACGGCGATGGTGAAGAGGGTGGGGCAGCGACTGGCAACTGCTGTCGAGAGTTTTCTCAGGTCGAACGGTATGGCTGAGGATGTGCAGTATTACAAATGGCAGTTTACTTTGGTCCAGGACCAGAGCGTCAATGCTTGGTGTATGCCTGGTGGATTAATCTGTGTTTATGAAGGGTTATTGCCTGTAACCCAAGACGAGGCTTCGCTGGCCATCGTTTTGGGACATGAGATTGCCCATGCTGTTGCTAGACATTCTGCTGAGCAGTACAGTACACAGTATCGCCAGCAATATGGTATGCAGATAGGCTCAGCTGTGGCTAGTGCTGTTGGAGTGAGCGGCAATGCCGTGGCTTTGGGACAGCAGGTTTTGGCTTCTGGATTGAGTCTGCAGAATCTGCATTATTCTCGTGAGAACGAGAGCGAGGCCGACCACCTGGGATTGATTTTTGCTGCGATGGCAGGCTATGACCCACAGGTGGCTGTCAGCTTCTGGCAGCGCATGTCTGCGGCCAGCTCTTCCAAGACTGCCGGGTTCTTGAGCAGTCACCCCTCCGATGCCACACGTATCAAGCAGATACAAGGCTGGATGCCTGAAGCGCTGCAATATTACAAGGGACAGACTGGTATTACTCAGACGAATAGTACATCGACAAAGACCACTACCCCTAAAACCACAAAAACGATTCACATATCAAGCAAAAAGAAATAATGAAGAAACAGCTATTATTAGGACTGGGGCTGATGGCTGCCCTGACGGCAGGTGCCCAAGCCAAGGATGGTGGCATCACTCCCCAGATGCTGCAACAGATAGGACAGCAGAATGCGCCTGCGCCATCAGACCGTGCCTTGCGTAATGCATTGGCAGCCAATGCCATTGACCTGCTGGCGAAGAATCAGCAGAATGCAGGTGAGTTGGACACTTATTTCAGTGTCGAAACAAGGAAACAGAGCATTACTGACCAAAAGTCGAGCGGGCGCTGTTGGATGTTTAGCGGATTGAATGTGCTGCGGTCTAATTTTGCCCAGCGTACGGACTCTCTTAGCGTAGAACTGTCGCAGGACTACCTCTTCTTCTGGGATCAGCTGGAGAAGGCCAACCTGATGTTACAGGGAATCATCGACACAGGCAAGAAACCGATTGACGACCAGCGTGTGCAGTTCTTCTTCCACCATCCGCTGAACGATGGCGGAACGTTTTGTGGCGTGGCCGACCTGGCAGAGAAATATGGCTTGGTACCCGCTGCAGTCTGCCCAGAGACTTTCTCTGCAGACAATACGTCGAAAATGTCGAGCATCATCAAGTCAAAGTTACGTGAGCAAGGTCTTGAGCTGCGAAAGATGGTGGCTGACGGCAAGAAAGCTGGTGACATCCAAAAACGTAAGACCCAGATGCTGAGTGAGATCTACCACATGTTAGTCATTACCCTAGGTGAGCCGGTCAAGGAGTTCTCGTTTGCTTTCAAGAACAAGGACGGCAAGCCTCTGACGGCTCCTAAGAAGTATACTCCTCAAGAGTTTTATCAGGAGATTGTTGGAGGACCGCTGAATGGTACCTTTATCATGGTGATGAACGATCCTCGCCGTGAGTACTATAAGACCTATGAGGTAGAGTACGACCGTCACACTTACGACGGTCATAACTGGAAATACCTGAACCTGCCGATGGACGATATCGAGACCTTGGCCATTGCCTCGCTGAAGGATGGCCGCAAGCTCTATAGCAGTTATGACGTAGGCAAGCAGTTGGACCGCAAGCGTGGCTTTGCTGATCTGGACAATTTTGACTATGCGTCACTTTTCGGCACCAGTTTTGGAATGAATAAAGCTGAGCGTATTTCCACCTTCGACAGTGGTTCAACCCACGCGATGACGCTGACGGCAGTCGATTTGGACAAAGACGGTAACCCCCTGAAATGGAAGGTCGAGAATTCATGGGGTGGTGACTGGGGGCTGAAAGGCTGTCTCATTATGACAGCCCGTTGGTTCCGTGAATACATGTTCCGTCTGGTTGTCAACAAGAAGTACGTCAGCGAGAAGTTGTTGAAAGACTACGAGCAGAAACCAATCATGGTCATGCCCGAGGATCCGTTGTTCCTGCCTGACGAGTAGGAATACCATCAACCTGTCGTTTCCTTTCCAAAATGAAAGTAGGCCTCACCGTCCTGGGGCCTACTTTTGTTTTGGAGCGAATGCTGTAAACGGAAAACGTGTGGAATGATTTGGGGCTTTCAATTATTATTTGTACCTTTGCAGAAGGAAACAAATGAACGAAAGATATGGAACAAGTCAAACAAAACAAATTTCAGGAAGTCAACGAGAGCTACACTATGCTCGAAGCCATCACAGAAGCGCAGCGTTGTCTGCGTTGCAAGGTGCCTCAGTGCAAGAAGGGTTGCCCCATCAGTAACGATATCCCAGACTGGGTACACGAATTGTCGAAAGGCAATCTGGGCAATGCCATGAGCATTATTCGTGCCAAGAGCAACTTGCCAGCTGTTTGTGGCCGCGTTTGCGCCCATGAGAAACAATGCGAGGGCAACTGTGTGCTGGGCAAGAAGGGACAGGCGCTGAACATTGGTAAGTTGGAGCGCTTTGTGGCAGACTTTGATGCCGAAAACCAGCTGACTCACGAAGATATCGTCGAAAAGACTCGCGGCAAGGTGGCTGTCATTGGTGCTGGACCGTCAGGTATCACGGTGGCTGGTGACCTGTCGCGTATGGGCTTTGCAGTCGAGATCTTTGAGATGGAGGCACAGTGTGGTGGTGTGCTCCGTTATGGCATTCCTGAATACCGCCTGCCCAAGGAAGTGGTGGCTCGGGAGATTCGTTATATCGAGAAAATGGGTGTCATCATCCACCGCAATACCCATGTGGGCTATGACATCACCCTCGACACCCTCTTTGCTCAGGGTTTCGACGCCATCTTCATAGGTACGGGTCTTGGCAAACCCAAAACATTGGAGATTCCAATATTCCAGCATGGAAAGTGTATCTCAGAGGGCGAAGGAGCCATCAGTTGTGCTGACCTGAAGCGTGTCCGTCTGGCAGCCCACTTCCTGCGTCGCGTGGAACTGATACAGGAGGGTTTCATGCATCCTAGCGAGACGCATGTCGACAAGGGAGCAAAGGTGTGGATCATTGGCTGTGGCAATACGGCGATGGACGCCTCGCGGACTGCCGTCCGTATTGGAGCGTCAAAGGTGGATGTCATCTATCATAAGGGTATTGACACGATGTCGGCCTTACGGGCTGAATACGATGACGCCGTCAAGGAGGGTGTCAACTTCAACTGGTGGAGCGCCATTACTGAGATTCATGTTGACGACAAACTGGACATCACGGAGATCGTGCTTGAAACCAGGGAACCCGACAAGGAACCTGTGCACCAGACGCTGCCTGCCGACAATGTTATCATGGCTATCGGGGCAACACCCAATACGAAGATTGTACGCACAACGTCAGGTCTAGAGAACGATGACCACAAGTTTGTCATCACCCGTGAGGTACCTTACGGCATGACTACCCGTCGCGGTGTCTTTGCAGGTGGCGATGTGGCTGGTCGGCATGCTACGGTAGTCCACGCCATGCAGGATGCCAAGCACGTAGCTGAAGGTATAGCCCAGTATGTTGATGCCGTCCGCCTGCTGGCTGTACTGTAGAGGATTGGAAAATAGCGTCAATAAATTCGTGAAATGACACTTTTCTGCTAAAAAAGCAGTCAAAAATTTGTTTGTTTCGTGGAAAAGTGTTACTTTTGCAACCGAATTACAACAAAAACGTGAATTATGACAATGTTGAATGCGTACTTTTACGGCTATTACTTTTACTTCGCAGGATGTTGTGAAGCGGTTGGTCGTATGTAAAAATGAGTATTAATAATACAATAAGAATAAGGCTCCGCTTCACTGAAAGGTGAAAGCGGATTTTTTTTTAGAAATAAGAGATATGAAACGAATAGCTATACAAGGTTTGATGGGATCGTTCCACGACATTGCGGCTCACCTGTTTTTCGAAGGCGAACAGATACAGCTGGTTTGCTGTTCCACATTCGAGCAGGTGTTTGACAGCATCCGCAAGGACCCAACTATGATAGGCATGACAGCCATCGAGAATACCATAGCCGGGTCTTTGCTGCACAACTATGAGCTGCTACGTGAAAGCGGTACGACCATTGTGGGTGAGCATAAGTTGCACATCACTCATTGCATCTGCTGTTTGCCTGATGACGACTGGAGTACTTTGACTGAGATTCACTCACACCCTGTGGCCTTGATGCAGTGCCGTCAGTTCCTTGCCCAGCATCCGCAGATGAAGAATGTTGAAGCAGAGGATACGGCAGGCTCTGCCAAGATGATAGCCGAAGAGGGAAGGAAAGGGTGGGCCGCCATCTGCCATGCAGAAGCTGCGCGGCTTTATGGTCTGAAAGTACTGGAAGACCATATTGAGGACAACAAACACAATTTCACTCGTTTCCTGGTGGTGTCTAATCCCAACAAGGCAGACCTGTTGCGTCCGTTGACAGAGACCAATAAGGCAAGTATTGTCTTCTCGCTGCCTCATGAGGAAGGTTCGCTGAGCCACGTCCTGGCTATTCTTTCGTTCTATAGGATTAACCTGACGAAGATTCAGTCGCTGCCTATCATTGGGCGTGAATGGGAATACCTGTTCTACGTTGATGTCATGTATGACGACCTGACACGCTATCGTCAGTCAATAGATGCAATTATCCCATTAACCAAGGACTTTAAAATATTAGGAGAATATAAAGATGGAAAGCAAACCATGTAAGGTGCAACCGGCAGAGAGACTGAACTCTGTAAGCGAATACTATTTCAGCCGGAAGCTGAAGGAGGTCGCTCAACTGAATGCAGAAGGCAAGGACATTATCAGCTTGGCGATAGGCAGTCCTGACATGCCTCCTTCTGATCAGACAATAGAGAAACTGTGTGAGGTGGCCCGTCTGCCAGGAGCTCACGGCTATCAACCTACAATGGGTACCCCTGAGTTGCGCGAGGCTATGGCCGGGTTCTACAAACGTTGGTATGATGTTGACCTGGATGCCAAGACAGAGATATTGCCCCTGATTGGTTCAAAAGAAGGTATCCTGCACGTGACGTTGGCCTTTGTCAACCCTGGAGATGAGGTGCTTGTCCCCAATCCTGGCTATCCCACTTATACTTCCTTAAGTAAGCTTCTGGGTGCGAAGATCGTCAACTACAATCTTCGTGAGGACAATGGCTGGCAGCCCGACTTTGACGAATTGGAGCAGATGGACCTCAGTAGGGTTAAGCTGATGTGGACCAACTATCCCAACATGCCTACTGGCGGATGTGCCTGTCGTGAGACCTACGAGCGTTTGGTGCGTTTTGCACGCGAACATAACATCGTGGTAGTGAACGACAATCCCTACAGCTTCATCCTGAACGAGGAACACTTATCCCTGCTTCAGGTTCCAGGTGCCAAGGATTGTTGTATCGAGTTCAATTCCATGTCGAAGAGCCATAATATGCCAGGATGGCGTGTTGGCCTGTGTGCAACGAATGCCACATTCATTTCGTGGATATTGAAGGTTCAGTCCAATATTGAGAGTGGTACGTTCCGTGGTATCCAGCTGGCTGCTGCAGAGGCATTCAACAATAGTGACGAATGGCATCGCGAGGCCAACATCGAGCGTTATGCCCGTCGCAGGAAATATGCCGAGCAGATTATGGATGTATTGGGATGTACGTACGACAAGAATCAGGTGGGCATGTTCCTCTGGGGCAAGATTCCTGCCAGTATTCAGAACGTAGAGGACCTGACAGAGCGAGTACTCCACGAGGCACATGTGTTTATAACTCCTGGCTTTATCTTCGGCAGTAACGGTGAACGTTATATCCGCATCTCGCTCTGTGCCAAAGAAGAGAAAATAGAAGAAGCATTGAAAAGAATCAAAGAAACAATTTAAATATTATGGAATTAGACTTACAACCATTAAATTTACCAAGTGACAATGAACGCCCCTTTGTCATTGCAGGACCATGTAGTGCCGAGACCGAGGAGCAAGTGATGAAAACTGCCCGCGACTTAGCCATGAAAGGTTGCCACAATTTCCGTGCTGGCGTGTGGAAACCGCGTACCAAGCCAGGTGGCTTTGAGGGCAACGGCGAGAAGGCTTTGCCTTGGTTGAAGCAGGTGAAGGACGAGACTCATATGCTGATTTCCACGGAGGTGGCCACCCCTGAGCATGTGGAGCTGGCACTGAAGTACGGCATTGACATTTTGTGGATTGGTGCACGTACGACGGGCAATCCTTTTGCTGTCCAGGCATTAGCAGATTCGCTGAAGGGTGTCGACATTCCCGTGTTTGTCAAGAACCCCATGAACCCAGACCTCGAGTTGTGGATTGGCGCTATGGAGCGTCTGAACCAGGCTGGCATCAAGCGTCTGGGAGCCATTCATCGCGGTTTCTCAAGCTTTGAGCAGAAAATCTATCGTAATGCCCCCATGTGGCAGATTCCTATTGAGCTGCATCGCCGTATTCCTGAGTTGCCTATCATCTGTGATCCATCTCATATCGGTGGCAGGCGTGAGCTTATTGCACCGCTGTGTCAGCAGGCTATGGACCTTGGATTTGATGGTCTCATTGTCGAAAGCCACTGTGATCCAGACAAGGCATGGAGTGATGCCAAGCAACAAGTTACCCCTGAGGTGCTTGACTATATCCTATCGCTGCTCATCATCCGTGATGAGCATATCACCACGGAGAGCATCCAACAACTGCGTAAGCAGATTGACGAACTTGACAATCAGCTCATGGAACTGCTAGCCAAGCGTATGGGAGTCTGTCGTGAGATTGGACACTATAAGAAGGAACACAATATGACGGTGCTGCAGACCTCACGCTATAACGAGATTTTGGAAAAACGTGGCGTTCAGGGTTCGTTGACTGGTATGTCACCCGAGTTTGTAGCCAAGGTCTTTGAGAACATCCATGAAGAGAGCGTGCGTCAGCAAATAGAAATTGTCAATCAATAAGAATAGTTGTTTTTTATGAAGATATTGATTTTAGGCGCAGGTAAGATGGGGTCTTTCTTCATCGACTTGTTGAGCTTTGACCATGAGGTCGCTGTGTTTGAACGCGATGCCAAACGTATGCGGTTCACCTATAATTGCCAGCGTTTCACGGAGTTGGAGGCAATCCGTGATTTTAAACCTGAACTGCTCATCAATGCCGTGACGCTGAAGTATACCATTCCCGTATTCGAGGAGGTGATACCCTTTTTGCCGCAAGACTGCATCATCAGCGACATTGCCTCAGTGAAGACAGATCTGAAGGAGTTCTACGAGAAGTGTGGGAGAAGATATGTTTCGACTCACCCCATGTTCGGCCCGACTTTTGCCAATCTGCAACAGCTGTCCGAAGAGAATGCCATCATCATCAGTGAGGGTGACTATATGGGACGCATCTTCTTCAAGGACCTCTATCAGAAGCTTGGCTTGAACATCTACGAGTACACTTTCGAGGAACATGACAAGACGGTGGCCTATTCGCTATCCATTCCCTTTGTTTCTACTTTTGTCTTTGCAGCTGTCATGAAGCATCAGGATGCGCCTGGAACCACCTTCAAGCGCCATATGCGTATTGCCAAGGGCGTGCTCAACGAGGACGACTACCTGCTGCAGGAAATACTGTTCAACCCCTATACCCACGATCAGGTCGCACAGATTCGCACTGAACTGAAAGAACTTCTTGGAATTATCGATCAGAAGGATGCTGAAGGTATGAAGGGCTACCTCACGAAGATACGCAACAATGTAAAGCGCGATATCGAAATAAAGAAGTAGATAGCCGTCATACATGATTTCAGGATCGGCAGGTAACAGTACGTTGGGCTATCATTTCGTAGCCTTCTTGGTCGTGGCCATCTGGGGCAGCACCTTCGTCTTTACGAAAATGCTGCTCCAGGCAGGTCTTTCACCTGCACAGATTTTCACCCTCCGCTTCGCCATAGCCTATGTGTTGTTGCTGGCTGTCTATCATCGCAAATGGCTGGCCGATGTCTGGCAGGACGAAGTGCTGATGGCAGCATTGGGACTGACAGGAGGGACGCTCTATTTCTTGGCAGAGAATGCTGCCATGCTCTTTACCACAGCTACCAACACGTCACTCATCGTGTGTTCCAGTCCCCTGTTTGCCATGCTGCTTTTCTTGTTGTTTTTCCGCCAGAGTATGCACTTCACACGTATTCAGGTCTTTGGCTCGTTGGTGGCATGTTTGGGGATGGCTGTCGTCGTACTGAATGGCCATTTCGTGCTTCATCTCTCGCCATTAGGCGATATGCTGGCCTTTGGAGCCTGTTTGTGTTGGGCTGTATACTCGTTGCTGATGAAACCTGCAGCATATCGCTATAATACTTTTTTCATCACTCGTAAGGTGTTTTTCTACGGACTGCTGACTATTATACCTTATTATATATTGGTGCCTGGTGATAGGTGGATTTTCACATCGGAGGTCTTGACGTTTTTCACTCCTTCCATTCTTTTCAATCTACTGTTTCTTGCCGTTGTGGCTTCCATGTTGTGCTTCCTGCTTTGGAACTGGACCATCCGCAAACTGGGCCCTGTTGTGGCTACCAACTGGGTCTACTTCAACCCCATCACCACCATTATCTTTGCCGCCTGGCTGCTCCACGAACCCATTACCCCCTGGTTCCTTTTGGGTACCGTGCTTATCCTGCTGGGCATGTATTTATGCGACCATCACGTAGCGAAGTAGCTGCCGCTATGCGAGTGCAAGGGAAATCAATTGAGTAAAAAAGAATATGAAAAAATTAATTTGTTTACTGGTAGTTCTCATAGTAATTATCGTTGTTCTACTGATTGGCGGTGGATTCTATATGCTCAACTTTTCACTAGCCTCTGATCCAAACAGAATGGATAACGACTCGTGTTATCGGCAACAGTTTAAAGACTATCCTGAGAGTAAAGCTTGGGTGGATAGTTTAAGAAGTGTGCATGCCTTACGTGATACATTCCTCACGATGCCAACAGGCAGGCGCCACCATGCTTTCTTTGTTGACAAAGGGTCGAAGCGTACAGCGATAGTGATACACGGCTGGCGTGACTGTGCCATTAAGTTCTTTTGGCTGGGACGCATCTATGAGCAAGAGTTGGGGTATAATGTACTGATGCCTGAGCTGGAAGCATGTGGTGAGAGCGAGGGCGATGCACTACAAATGGGTTGGAAGGACAGGCTTGATGTCATGCAATGGTTGAAGAAGTTCAAAACAGACACGTTGGTAGTACATGGCGTGTCGATGGGAGCTGCCACTACAATGATGCTGTCAGGAATGGAGATGCCTGACGGTATCAAGGATATGCGCTTTGTGGAGGATTGCGGCTATACTTGTGTCTGGGATGAGTTTGCTGAACAGCTTAAAGAGCAGTTCGGACTACCTGCATTTCCTTTGCTGAATGTTTCAAGCATGCTTTGTCGCTTGTGTTATGGTTGGAGCTTTGAAGAAGCATCAGCGTTAGAGCAGGTGAAGAAATGCCGTTATCCCATGCTCTTCATACATGGCGCTGATGATACGTTTGTGCCTACATGGATGGTCTATCCTCTCTATGAAGCCCATAAAGGTGAAAAAGACATTTGGGTAACTGAAGCAGCTGAACATGCTCTGTCTTATCGGGAGCATAAGAGTGAGTATATAAGGAGAATCAAGAATTTTGTATCCAATAGGTAGCAATCGGCTTGCCATATAAAGTTTGATAATTTGCAACCTCATTAAAAAAAAATAGAATAGGGAGTGGGTTTTCGTTTTTATTTCGTACCTTTGCACCTATGGAAAGAAAAATATTTGAGACATACATGCAGAAATATGCAGACCTGATAGAACAGATCAGGCATCATGCCCATGAGCTGCATAGGAGTGTCAACCAGACGTATGGCGACCAGCTGCCCTATGGCTACCATTTGGATATGGTAGTTAATGGCATCAGGGACTATGGTCACTTGGTGTGTACGTGCGAGAACGATATAATTCCGCTGTTTTTCGGAGGTTATTATCATGACAGCATAGAGGATGCGCGACTGACATACAACGATGTGATGAAGACGGCAACGACCATGATGTCAGTAGAGCAGGCGCTTTTGGCAACGGAGATCGTTTATGCACTGACCAACGATAAAGGACGTTCCCGTTCAGAGCGGGCAGGGGAGAAGTATTATAAGGGTATCCGCGAGACACCCTATGCACCCTTCGTCAAGTTGTGCGACAGGTTGGCCAACATTACCTATTCATGCTCGGGGGTTGACGGCGATAATTTGCGCATGAAGGAAATATACAAAGGCGAAGTGCCTCATTTCCTCTCGTCCATCAATCCACATAGTGATGATCCTCGATTACTGGTTCCTCAGGAGGTGGTGATCAAGTTAGCCGAGTGCCTTATTGACGACTTGGAGCGCGAAGAACTCGAAGGAAAGAATGTCTGGTGGCATAATTATTAAGATGATAGTAACTCTGCATTTATCTTTTATTTGGTACAATGGCTATAGGTAAGTGGATTGGTGGTTTCTTAGGATTTATGAGCGCAGGCCCGTTGGGGGCATTGGCAGGAATTGTGCTGGGTAGTGTTTTCGATAAGATGCTCGATGCTGTCAATACCCCTGAGACGCAAGGCACCTTTGACGGACAGAGTGGCTATGAGTCACAGGCTTTTGGCAGGCAACGGAGCTATCAAGGACAGCGCAACAGTTTTCTGTTTTCTATGCTGGTGCTGGCTTCCTATATCATCAAGGCCGACGGCAAGGTGATGCACTCGGAAATGGAGTTGGTACGTAATGTGTTACGTCAGAACTTTGGCGAAGTTGCGCGTCAGCAAGGCGATGAAATACTGAAGAAACTTTTTGACGAGCAGAAGCGGGTTGGCAGCTATCAGTTTCGTCAGACGGTCATGCAGTGCTGTGGTCAGATAGCTCACAATATGGATTATTCGCAGCGGCTGCAACTGTTGAATTTCCTCATCTTGATATCGCAGGCCGACGGACGGGTGGATGCTACTGAGGTGACCGCCATGAAGGAGTGTGCCCAATGGATGCAGATGTCTGTTGACGAAGTAGACTCGATGCTGGGATTGGGCAAAGACGATTTGGAGTCCGCCTACCGAGTACTGGGAGTGTCACCTACGGCTACTGACGATGAACTGAAGAAAGCCTATCGCCGTCTGGCTTTGGAGCACCATCCCGATAAGGTGGCAGCATTGGGTGACGATATCCGCAAGGCAGCAGAGAAAAAGTTCCAGGAAATCAATGCCGCCAAGGAGAAGATATGGAAGGCCCGTGGCCTATAAGATAACAGAAGAAACAAAGCCGATGCCTTGAGGGACATCGGCTTTTGTTCACTAGCGTCGTACTAAAATCTTCTGCGAATGGACGGTTCCGTCGTTAGAACGGCGAACCTCGATAGAGGAGCCTGCGTATGGGGTCGTTTGCTGCATTCCACTCATGGAATAGTAAACGACCGAAGAAGTATTGGATGATGGACGATGACTGATGGAGGTTACCACAGCAGAGCCGCCCATACCTGTAGGCAATTCGGGATTGATGGTAATGCAGAGTTTGTCAATACAGGCGCCATTTTCGCGTCCACCGATATAAAACGTATGACTGCCGGCCTGAAGATGACCGTGATAAAGTTCTTTCCACTCCCAGCCGCTGGTCACGATTCCATTGGCAAAGTCGCTGCCTAACGGCTTGTCCATACTCAGCCAGTAGCTGTCATCATCGTATCCGGGACAGTTCACGCGGGCATAGACATAATAGGTGTCAGACGTCTTTGTCGTAAAGTTAGCTGCGAGTATATAGGCACTGTCTGCGGGTGCAACGGTCTTGGTGTCGCTTACCGTCAGCAGGTACTTGCCATCGGAGGCTGCTTCGTCGTTAACCACGTGGAAGGCTGTCCCTGCGGTGTTGGTGCGCAACTGCTCGGCCTCAATCCATAGTGCCTCACCGTAGCCTTCCTCTTCCTCATCGTCATCGGCCAGAGGCCCAGTCTTGGTAAATAAGCTGAGGTCGATGCAGCTGCCCATCGTCTCGTAGCCCTTGGCATTGAGATGGAGCCAGTCATTCTCGAAAAGAAACTGCGATTGCATGGCGATGGTGTCCTGCGGATTACGTACGGCCTTGTCGAAGTCAATCACGCCGTCCAGCATCTTGGTGGTGCGAATCCACTTGTTGATAGTGCTGCGGCCCTTCTCGTGGTCAACCGAATAGTAGTTGTTGCCTTTGAACGGAGTGATAGTGCCACCGAAGACGCGGATGCCCTTCTGGTGGGCTTGACGGATAATCTGTTTGTAGACGTCGATGATACGCTTGGCCGTCTGTACACCGTTCTGTGCACTGCCCAAGTCATTGACAGCCTCGAAGAGGATAATCCACTTTACGCCCTCTTGTCCGAAAAGGTCGCGCAGATAACGGCTCGCTCCCGTAGGACCAAGACCTCCAGCAAGTACGCAGTTGCCACCGATACCCATGTTGAGCACGCCCACCTTGCTTGTAGGCTCATTGGCTAGCAAACGGTGCGAAAGCACATCGGCCCAGCGGTTCTGTTGGTTGGTGGTGGAGCCTCGTCCGTCGGTGATGGAGTTACCCAGGATGGCTACGGCCCCTGCCTCTTCAGGAGCCTCTACCTCGAGCGTTTGTATGGTGTACCAATGGTCAGTCTTCGTGGCATTGCTAAAGTCGTTGGTGTTGCCGGCCTTCAGATAGGAGGTGGTGCGTGAACCAGGGTGTCCGCTGACGCTGGTTGACGAAGCCGAGCCGTAGTGGATAGTAATGGCAACATTCTCGCGGGGACCAATCTTGAAGTTTACGGCATCTGAGATGGCTGTACCCTTGGCAGGCATCTTCACATTGGGCTTGCCGTTGAAGGTCAGGCTGACAGCCGATGCCTCATCAATCTCGCTGCTGCTGCCTGAGGTCTTGGCAATGGCCAGCTCAACGGCGTTAATTTCTGTGCTGCCCGTGCTGAACTCGTTAGTCAGCTTCAGGCGTACCTTGTCGCCACCGATTGACACCTGCACAATCTGGCGCAGCGAATTATTACCTAAGCCAGGGGATGGCGGGTTGTTATGTGACTCGACGAGTTGCGGGGCTGTTCCCCATGTTCCTACCCAGTGGCCATCGGCCAAGGCTGCGCCTGCCGTCAGAAGGCTGGCAATGATAAGCGCGAATTTCTTCATATTGTTGTAGGTTTGTTGATATTCTGCGACAAAATTACGAAATTACAGGCAAAGAGCCAAATTAATTTGGCATTTCCCATGTTTTTTCGTACTTTTGCACTTTGAGAAATGAAACAGCCAGCAATCATAATACCGGAAGGGTGTCAGGAAGTGTTGTTGCACGCGTGCTGTGCACCGTGTTCGTCGGCCATTGTTGAGTGGCTGGTTCAGCACAGGGTAAAACCTACGGTGTTTTATTTTAATCCGAATATTTTTCCTCGTGAGGAGTATGAAATCCGTAAGCAGGAGAGTAAGCGTCATGCAGAAAGTCTTGGCATCCAGTGGGTGGACGGCGACTATGACCACGAGGAGTGGCGATGCGGTATACGGGGTCTGGAGGATGAACCAGAACGTGGCAGTCGCTGTGAACAATGCTTTACGTTGCGACTGACGGAAACAGCCAGGAAGGCGCAGGAGTTAGGCATTCTCTATTTTGCCACCACGTTGGCCAGTAGTCGCTGGAAGAGCCTGGAACAGATTGAGCGTGCTGGGCATCGGGCAGAGCTGATGGTAGAAGGTGTGACCTTTTGGGCACAGAACTGGCGTAAGGGTGGATTGCAGGAAAGAAGAAACCAGCTGTTGAAGGAGTACCAGTTCTATAACCAGCAGTATTGTGGATGCGAGTTCTCGATACCGTCAAAATGAAGAAAAACATGTTTTCTTTTTGCGTTTTATTATTTTATTAGTAATTTTGCACCCTAAAATTAAAATAGGTATATATGTTTGAGAATCTTAGTGACAGACTTGAACGTTCGTTCAAGATACTGAAAGGTGAGGGGAAAATCACCGAGATAAACGTTGCTGAAACCCTGAAAGATGTGCGCAAGGCGCTGTTGGATGCCGATGTCAACTACAAAGTTGCCAAGAGCTTTACGGATACTGTGAAGAAGAAGGCATTGGGTATGAATGTGCTGACAGCCATCAAACCCGGACAACTGATGGTGAAAATAGTCCATGACGAACTGGCAGAGCTGATGGGCGGCAAGGCTGTGGAGCTGAAGTTGGAAGGCCGTCCTGCTATTGTGCTGATGTCTGGACTTCAGGGTTCTGGTAAAACCACGTTCTCAGGTAAGCTGGCCAACTTGCTGAAGACTCGTCAGCATAAGAATCCGTTGCTGGTAGCTTGCGACGTCTACCGTCCGGCTGCTATCCAGCAGTTGCATGTGGTTGGTGAGTCGGTAGGTGTTCCTGTCTATTCAGAGCCCGACAACAAGAATGTCGTACAGATAGCACAAAACGCCATTCGCGAGGCTAAACAGAAGAATTATAATGTTGTCATCATTGATACCGCAGGTCGTCTGGCCATTGACGAGGATATGATGAATGAGATTGCAACGTTGAAGCAGGCTGTCAATCCGGACGAGACTCTGTTTGTGGTAGACTCCATGACGGGTCAGGATGCAGTCAATACCGCCAAGGAATTCAACGACAGACTCGACTTCGACGGTGTGGTGCTGACCAAGTTGGACGGTGATACCCGCGGTGGTGCTGCGCTTTCCATCCGTACCGTAGTGACCAAGCCCATCAAGTTTGTGGGTACAGGTGAGAAGATGGAGGCCATCGATGTGTTCCATCCAGAACGTATGGCCGACCGTATCCTGGGTATGGGTGATGTCGTCTCGCTGGTTGAACGTGCTCAGATGCAGTTTGACGAGGAGGAAGCCAAGCGACTGGAGAAAAAGATACGCAAGAACAAGTTTGACTTTGATGACTTTATGGGCCAGATCCAGCAAATCAAGAAGATGGGTAACATCAAAGATTTGGCATCCATGATTCCTGGTGTGGGCAAGGCCATCAAGGATATCGACATAGACGACAATGCCTTTAAGGGTATTGAGGCCATTATCAATTCAATGACTCCTCAGGAGCGTAAGAATCCGGACATTATCAACCAGAGCCGTCGGCTGCGCATAGCCAAAGGGTCAGGAACGAAGATCGAGGAGGTAAACCGATTGATGAAGCAGTTTGACCAGACCCGCAAGATGATGAAGATGGTTAGTGGCATGGGTTCGTCCCGTATGGCCCAGATGGCGGCAGCCATGAAGAATAAAGGCGGAATGCCGAAGTTCTAATCATCATGGTTGATGGTGTTGAAATTGGAAACATAGTAATAATGATGTAGTTATGCAGCTAATAGACGGAAAGGCAACAGCAACAGCTATTAAGGCTGAGATTGCAGAAGAGGTAAAGAATATCGTGGCAAAGGGAGGCAAACAGCCCCATTTGGCAGCAGTTCTCGTAGGTCACGACGGAGGTTCTGAAACTTACGTGAAAAACAAGGTGCTGGCTTGCGAGGCCTGTGGTTTCAAGTCGACACTGATTCGCTATGAAGATGATGTGACAGAGGAGGAACTGCTGGCTTGTGTGGAAAAGCTGAACAGCGACAATGACGTGGACGGATTCATCGTACAGCTGCCTCTGCCGAAACATATTGACGAACAGAAAATCATAGAGGCCATAGACTACCGTAAGGATGTTGACGGGTTCCATCCTATCAATGTTGGCCGTATGGCTATCGGGCTGCCGTGTTTTATCTCGGCAACTCCTTTGGGTATACTGACCCTGTTGAAGCGTTATAATATTGAGACTTCAGGCAAGAAGTGCGTCATTCTGGGACGTTCGAACATAGTGGGAAAACCCATGGCTCAGCTGATGATGCAAAAGCAATATGGCGATGCTACGGTAACTGTCTGCCACTCGCGTTCAAAGACGCTGAAAGAGGAGTGTCGTGCTGCTGATATCATTATTGCTGCCATTGGTCAGCCCGACTTTGTAACAGCCGATATGGTGAAGGAGGGTGCTGTCATCATCGATGTAGGTACCACCCGTGTGCCTGATGCCTCGCGCAAGAGCGGATTCCGTCTGAATGGCGACGTGAAGTTCGACGAGGTGGCTGACAAGTGTTCTTATATCACTCCCGTACCTGGTGGAGTAGGGCCTATGACTATCTGCTCGCTGATGAAAAATACCCTTGCAGCCGGAAAGAAAGAATTCTACAAATAATATAATCGTTCAGATTTCTGTATATTTTTTCCATCTTGAGAAGTGACAGCAGAGGAGTATTACGAACAAGGCAATGCCTATAGGAAACAGTCGCAGTGGCACGAAGCCATCAACTGTTATATACGAGCCATCGAGTTGGATCCCGACAGCCCTGCTGTTGAGGCAAAGCGTATGCTCGATGACATCATGGCATTCTACTGCAAGGATATGTATAATCCCTAAATTCACCACTGACGGGAATAGCCCTACGGCATGATTAACAATATTTAATGTGAATAGAAAACAAGGAAGGGAATTATTTCGTAACTTTGGAGCAAAATTAACGTATAACCAAACCTAAAGACAAAAATGAAAAGACTGACTTTTGTAGTGATGATGGTGGCGGCAATGTTGTCGTTCCCTACACAGGCTGATGCCCAAGGGTGGCTGAACAAGCTGAAGAACAAGACCGTAGACAAAGTGAAGGATCAGGTTGACAAGACTGTCGATGACGGGTTGAACAGTGTCCTGGATGGCAAAAGTTCGGAAAAGGGTAACGACGAACAACAGCCGGCAGAGGGTGACAATACGCCAGAAGCCGTATCGCAAAATCAGAAGAGTGACTTCGTCCGTGGTAGTGTGATTCTCTTCGAGGATGACTTCGCCAATGAGCAAATGGGTGAATTCCCGTCCAAGTGGGATATCGATGATGGCAGTATTGAGGTCGCTTCTGTAAACGGAATAAAGTATGCTCATAGCACAGCGCCTTCCTCTACGTTCTCACCGTTGATGGAGAATATGCAGTCTTATCTGCCGGATGTCTTCACCCTTGAGTGGGATGAATTTATGAGTAAACCTGGTGATTATGACCAGACTGCATGGCATATCTATTTCTATTCAGGAAGTGATGAGATTGGTAATATATATAAGGTGTATCGCTCAGGTGATCCGGATGCTTATGGAAACTATTCATTTAAGAAAGGTAGCGGTGCTTCAGGTGATGTGAATGGCAGTATGGAATGGGACGAATTAAAAAAGTATATCAAGATTGGTCAATGGAATCATTTTGCCATTTCCTTCAACAAGCGTGCTTTCAAATATTATATCAATGGCAACCGAGTCATCAATCTGCCTAATGTGGCTGCTCCCAGTCGTTTTTCATTCTATATTGGGGGTGAATACCCGTATCGTGGTGTTGGTCATGTGATTCTCGCCAAGGGTGGGGCAGAGCTTTATCAGCGTCAGACCACTGATGTCTCTGCTGTTGAGAAAGCAATTGCAGAGACAGGTAAGTTTGTGACGAACAACATCTTGTTCGAGACGGGCAAGGCTACACTGAAGCCAGAGTCGATGGCTGAGATTCAGAAGGTTGCTGACTACATGAAGAAGAATCCCAGCGTGCGTTTCGAGGTACAGGGGCATACCGACAATCAGGGCTCTGATGCTATCAACGACCCGCTGTCCCAGCAACGTGCAGAGGCTGTTGTGAAGGCGCTGGAGGCATTGGGCTGCGATGGTTTCAATCTGCGTGCTGTGGGTAAGGGTTCTCACGAACCCATAGCTGACAACAAGACGGAAGAAGGTCGTGCCAAGAATAGGAGAGTGGAGTTTATCAAGAAATAATTGATTATTATCAGGTATAGTCAAATAGAAAGGTCGCCCTGATATCTTCATCATGAGATGTCAGGGTGATTTTTTGACATGACACTTGCTCAGAAATGGGCCTGTAGCTTGGAAAAAGATAAAAAAATAAAGAATTATTTGGTTTTTCGCTCGATTTCCACTACCTTTGCACGCAATTTATTGCTTTGGCAAGTGTTTTCAGTGAAAAGAAGTCGATTTTAATGCATTAAAATAGATAAATATGGCAAAAATGAAAGGCGCCATAGAGGTAAATACTGAGAGGTGCAAGGGATGCTCATTGTGCATCATTGCTTGCCCTCAAAAGGTTATTGCCCTGGCCAACAAAGTGAATCTGCACGGCTACCCCTACGTGGAGGCTGTCAACGAGGAAGCATGTGTGGGCTGTGCCTCGTGTGGCATTGTCTGCCCTGACGGGTGTATCACTGTGTATCGTAAAAAAATGGAGGAGTAAGCTATGGCAGAAGAAAGAGAAGTTGTTTTGATGAAAGGCAATGAGGCTATTGCCCATGCTGCTATTCGTTGCGGATGCGACGGCTATTTCGGCTATCCTATTACTCCGCAGAGTGAAGTAATTGAGACGCTAGCTGAGTTGAAACCCTGGGAAACCACAGGAATGCAGGTAGTGCAGGCTGAGAGTGAGCTGGCATCTATCTATATGGTCTATGGTGCCGCAGGTGCAGGCAAGCGCGCTATGACTTCATCAAGTTCACCTGGTATAGCATTGATGCAGGAAGGTATCACCTATATGGCAGGTGCCGAGGTTCCTGGTGTATTCGTCAATGTGCAACGTGGTGGCCCAGGTCTGGGTACCATTCAGCCTTCTCAGGGTGACTATTTTCAGGCTACACGTGGTGGTGGCAACGGTGACTATAACGTCATTGTGCTGGCTCCTAACTCTGTGCAGGAGATGGCCGATTTTGTTGACCTGGCCTTTGAGTTGGCCTTCAAGTATCGCAATCCTGCCATGATTCTGAGCGATGGTGTCATCGGCCAGATGATGGAGAAGGTGGTGCTGCCTCCCTACAAACCCCGTCGTACTGACGAGGAAGTTATTAAGCAGTGTCCTTGGGCTTCTACTGGTAAGCCGAAGAACCGTGAACGCGTAGTTATCACGTCGCTGGAGCTGAAGCCTGAGGCCATGGAGGCTCGTAATATTGCACTCCAGGAGAAATACCGTAAGATTAAGGAAACAGAAGTGCGCTACGAGCAGCAGAAGTGTGATGATGCCGAGTATGCCATAGTTGCTTTTGGAAGTGCTGCACGCTTGGCAGAGAAAGCTATTGAGATTGCCCGTGAAGAGGGTTTGAAGGTAGGTTTGTTCCGTCCCATTACTCTCTGGCCGTTCCCTACAAAGGAGATTGCTGAGCTGGCAAAGACTAAAAAAGGCATTCTGGTGGTCGAAATCAATGCTGGACAAATGGTGCAGGATGTTCGATTGGCCGTCAACGGTGCAGTACCTGTAGAGCAGTTTGGCCGTTTGGGTGGTATCGTGCCTGAGCCGGAAGAGATTGTTAACGCACTGAAAACTAAATTGATGTAAAGCTATGGATAGAAATCAGATAGTTCAGCCAGAGAATATTGTCTGCAAGAAACCGACACTTCTGAATGACAATCATATGCACTACTGCCCGGGCTGTAGTCACGGTGTCGTGCATAAGCTCATTGCGGAAGTCATTGAAGAGATGGGTATGGAAGACAAGGCCGTAGGTGTTTCGCCTGTAGGCTGCGCCGTCTTCGCGTACAATTATATAGATATAGACTGGCAGGAGGCTGCCCATGGTCGTGCTCCCGCACTGGCTACAGGTATTAAGCGCTGCTGGCCCGACCGTCTCGTGTTCACCTATCAGGGTGATGGTGACTTGGCCTGTATAGGCACTTGTGAGACTATTCATGCCCTGAATCGTGGTGAAAACATCGTCATTGTCTTCGTCAACAATGCTATCTATGGTATGACGGGTGGTCAGATGGCTCCTACGACGCTGATTGGTCAGAAGACTTCAACCTGTCCCTATGGTCGTGATCCACAGCTGCATGGCTATCCTCTGAAGATTGCTGATATTGCAGCTGGCCTCGAAGGAACCTGCTACGTAACGCGTCAGAGCGTTGAGACTGTCGGTGCTATCCTGAAGGCAAAGAAGGCGCTGCGCAAGGCCTTCGAAGCTTCGATGGCCGGCAAGGGCTCGTCACTCGTAGAGTTCGTTTCTACTTGTAACAGCGGTTGGAAGCTGACACCCGCCAAGGCTAACGAATGGATGAAGGAGAACATGTTCCCCTTCTATCCCAAAGGCGATCTAAAGGATACGACAGGAGAGAAGTAAGACGTAAGATGTAAGAAGTTATGAAGAAAGAAATTATCATATCAGGTTTCGGAGGTCAGGGCGTGCTCTCAATGGGTAAGATACTGGCTTATAGTGGACTGATGGAGAACAAAGAGGTGACTTGGATGCCTGCCTACGGTCCTGAACAGCGTGGTGGTACTGCCAACGTGACGGTGATTGTCAGCGACGAGCGTATCTCTTCGCCCATTCTCAGCAAGTATGACATTGCAGTTGTGCTGAATCAGCCCTCGCTCGAGAAGTTTGAACCCAAAATCAAACCCGGTGGCATTCTCATCTACGACGGTTTTGGCATCATCAACCCGCCAACGCGTAAGGATATCACTGTATATCGTATTGATGCTATGGACAAGGCGGCTGAGATGAAAAACGGCAAGGTGTTCAATATGATTGTGTTGGGCGGACTGCTGAAGGTGGCTCCCGTAGTGAGTGCCAACGGTGTAGAGAAAGCACTCAAGAAAACGCTGCCTGAGCGCCACCACGAGCTGATTCCCCTGAACATGCAGGCTGTTGAAGAAGGAGGAAAGATTATTGAACAGCAATAAGAGACGTCATCAGTGTGACGAGTTCTACCAATAGGAACACGGCTCCGCAGCAATCACCAGTATAGCCGCGGAGCCGTTTCCATATCAGCAGATATAAGAAATACATG
The DNA here is from genome assembly GCA_017474925.1 of Prevotella sp. Classification (GTDB taxonomy): domain Bacteria; phylum Bacteroidota; class Bacteroidia; order Bacteroidales; family Bacteroidaceae; genus Prevotella. Next base: position 123,843 of record JAFVGN010000002.1, read on the forward strand.
GCGACGGCAGGAATGAAGATGAGCAACTGCCAGTTGACCCGTGTGTACATCAGGTAAATGTAAACACCTATAGGCATCAGCCCTTGAATAGCAAGGCTGATGCCTGCTTTTATGTCGAATTTGCGGTAGACAGTGTGATTCTTGGCTGTTTCCTCTGTTCTGGCGTACGGCATCATCTGAGTGAGTTGGGCGGTAATCATCTTTGCATAGGGATCTGCTACTGCTACGAGCAGCGCAGCGTCCAGGGGTGTCATGCTATGCAGGATGAAAAACAACAGCAGGAAATACAATATAAGTGATATCACCCCATAAGTGCCGATGTGCGAATCTTTCATGATGTCGAGAATGCGTTGGCGGTCAGTACCACCTCCGCCAAAACCGTCTGCAAAATCTGCCAGCCCGTCTTCGTGCAGGGCTCCTGTCATCAGCAGACGTGTTAAGATAGCCAGCAGGATGGCTACCTCATAGGGAAAAACTTCGCTGCCGAAATAGATTATCGAAGCCATGCAAGATCCTGTCAGCCAGCCTACTAATGGCCAGTGCTCAACCACAGTCTTATAGGCTTCCTTGTTTGGTTGATACAAACGCCAGAAGGGCAGCCGAGTGAAAAAAATGAATGCGGCCCATATACGTTCGTACCACTTGGATGTATCAATAGAAACTTGCATCAGAAATACTTGGTTATATTAGCATTGTCAAAATTGTTCATCTCGTTCATCATGCGTACGGCAGAGTCGATGATGGGGAACGCACAGAGAGCTCCTGTTCCTTCGCCTAATCGCATGCCTAAACGTACCAACGGTTCAACACCCAATGTGCGCAGCATCTGGTTGTGTCCGTATTCGTCGCCGCAATGGGTGAATATCATATAGTCCTTTACCTGCGGATAGAGCATGCAGGCAGCCATTGCGCAAGCAGTCATGATAAACCCGTCTATTAATATAATAAGGTGTAGCTCAGCGGCACGTAACATGGCCCCAATAGCTGCTACCATCTCGAAACCGCCAAAATAGGCAATGGGGGTGATGGCGGTTTCTTTGTCTGGAGAAAGGGTTCCGTTATGTAGTTGGTTCTTGAGGTACGTATGGTAATTGTCGACAGCCTGCTGGAGTATTTGGTACTTATGGCTGATTCCGTTGCTGTTGAGTCCTGAGCCTGCACCGATGCATGCTTTCAGGGGAATGTTGCCGAAAAGGTGTAGCCAGATGCTGCTTGGCGACGTGTTGGCAATTCCCATCTCGCCAATGCAGAGTATGCGACAGCCTTTTGACTGACAATTATCTGCCAATTCGATTCCTGTTGACAGGGTTTTGTCGAATTCCGTTTCCGTCATAGCTGGCTCATACAGGAAGTTGCGTGTACCTCGTGCTATCTTGCGATGAAGGATGGCGGGATAGGAGGTCAGGTCGTAGTCAACTCCCATGTCGACAATTGTCAAGTCGAAACCATGTTGTCGGCAGAACATGTTGACACCGCCACCGCCACGGGTGAAATTGATCATCTGCTGCCAGGTGACCTCGCGAGGCGAGGCACTGACGCCCTCCCGCTCTATACCGTGGTCACCACCCAAGAGCAGGTGACAGGGATGTGAGAGGCTGGGGGATAGGCTCTGCTGAATCAAACAGATTTGCATGGCCAAAGACTCCAGGCGCCCCAATGACCCTTTGGGCTTGTTCAGATTGTCTATCTTGTCCTGAATAGCGGGGCGTAGAGATTCATCAGGTTTTTGTATATTGAACTGTTTCATTTTATTTTAACAGGAATTCCACTTACCATCAGGATTACTTCATCAGCTTTAGATGCTACATACTGATTCATCCATCCTTGCAGGTCTGTGAATCGTCGTTGAACGGCATCGGTGCTGATACCACCAGAACCTATTTCGTTGGAAACGAAGATGAAGGTCGCCTCTTGGGCTGTAAACATGTCAAACTCTTTCTTCAAGGCACTCAGCGCTTCGTCAACTGAGGGCTGTTCCTCATCAGATTTGTTGAAGTCGAAAAAGAAATTCGTGCACCACAGCGTGATGCAGTCAATGACAGCTACACGACCAGTCAAGTCGTGACGGCTTAGTGAACATTCCTCTTCAATATTGGTCCATTGTGGGCCGCGTCGTTCCTGATGTCTTAAAACCCGTTGACGAAACTCCTCATCCCATACGTGAGCTGTTGCCACGTAGACGGGGTGAGGGCTAAGGCTTAACGCTAACTGCTCGGCATATTGGCTTTTGCCTGAGCGCTGACCTCCTGTAATAAGTATTATTTGCTTCATTTGTCATGCAAAATTAGCTTATTTTTAGGAAAAAACACCTTATTTGGTCAAAAAAGACACTTGTTTTTGCATTTTTCTTTAGTTTTTTTTGGAACTTATTGTTTTTTTTACTTACTTTGCACACAAAATGAAGGATAAATAGAAAAAATTTTATAATAATTATAGTATTTTAATTTTGAACTAATTTAAGTTAGTAGACATGAAAAAGTTATTTTTAGCAATGGTTGCTGCAATGTTTGCAGCTAACGTAAATGCTCAGGGAACTGCAATTACAGCAAATAAGGCTGGTGACAACTGGTACGTTGGCGTTAATGCTGGTGTTGCTACTCCTATGCAGAAGTGGGGTGACTATGGTTTTATGAAGGGTGTTGCTCCTAAGATTGGCGTTCGCCTTGGTAAGAACCTGACTACCGTATTTGGTTTGGCTCTCGATGTTGACGCTTGGATGCTGTCAAAGACTGACTCTAAGTCAATGATGGGTACAAAGACTTTCTTTAATGGTATTGACGTTGACCTGATGGGTACTTTCAACCTGATGAACCTCTTTGGTGGTTATAAGGGAGAGCCCCGTCCATTCGAAATCATCGCTCTCCTTGGTGGTGGTTGGAGTCATCGTCCCGGTTCTGCATGCTACGATCATTATACCCGCAATGGCCTGAACGCCAAATTTGCTTTTGATCTGGCTCTGAACCTCGGTCAGGAGAAGGCTTGGCAGCTTTACTTGGAGCCCGCAGTTGTCTTTGGTTGCAAGACTTGGGGTTACACCGGAGCAAATGCCATGACAATGGTTGAGCCCGTTCGTGGTAAGCTCGATTCTCGTAACGGTCTGTTCCAGCTGTCAGTTGGCTTTAACTACAAGTTCCTTAACAGCAACGGTACTCACAACTTCAAGATTGCTGAGCTCCGCGACCAGGCTGAGATCGACGGTCTGAATGCAAAGATTAACGAGCTGCGTGCTGACGTTAACTCTAAGGACGGTCAGATTGCTGCTAACGCTCGCGAGATTGCTGACCTGAAGGCTAAGCTCGCTGCTTGCGAGGCTCGTCCCGTACAGACTATCGTTGAGGAGAAGAAGGAGAACATCCTGCAGCCCATGGTTATCTTCCGTCAGGGTAAGAGCACTATCGATGCCGCTCAGTATGCAAGCATTGAGATGGTTGCCAAGTACATGCGCAATCACAAGGATGCTAACGTTATCGTTCGCGGCTTCGCTTCACCCGAGGGTAATGCAGAGCTCAACCAGAAGCTTTCTGAGAAGCGTGCTGAGGCTGTTAAGAATGCTCTGATCAAGCGTTACAAGATTTCTAAGGATCGTATCACCACTCAGGGTCTCGGTGCTACCGATAAGATTTCTGAGGAGAACGACTTCAACCGTGTTGCTATGTTCATCGACACCACCACGAAGTAATTCGCAGATTAAAAACTATAAAAATCCCCGCAGATTTTGTTCTGTGGGGATTTTTTTGTACCTTTGTCCAAGAATACTAACTATTAAGACAAATCATGAAGCTGAAACTACTATTTGCTATGCTGCTGTTGAGCCAGATGGCTATGGGTCAGACAAGACATCAAATCAATTTGAAGACGTGGGATTTTTCACGGGACAATATCACTTGGGAAAAGGTGCAGATTCCCCATGACTGGGCCATTGCAGGCCCTTTCGACAAGAAGTGGGACTTGCAGCGGGTTGCCATTGTGCAGAACGGTGAGACGGAAGCCACGGAGAAGTCGGGACGCAGTGGAGCACTGCCTTGGATTGGAGAAGGCTGGTACCGTTGCACAGTAGAGGTTCCCCAGGGCTATGATGCTGCAGAACTGGTGTTCGACGGAGCGATGGCCGAACCGCGTGTAAGCATCAATGGACGTGAGGCGGGCTATTGGGCCTATGGCTATAATGCTTTCCGTGTTGACGTGACGCCTTTCCTGAACACCCAGCCTACATCGCTGACTTCTGAGCTTGACATCAGCGTACACTTGCAGAATCTGGAGGAGAGCTCGCGCTGGTATCCTGGTGCAGGTCTGTACCGTCCTGTCAGTCTGGTGTTGACGCAGAAGTCTCATATTGACGACTGGAGCCTGTATGTACGCACCCTCGATATTGATGCAAAAAAGAATACAGCCAATGTAGCTGTCGATGTTCGTGTGGTTGAGGCAGAGCCTGATATGCGAATGATTCTCTCGCTTGACGATGCTGAAGGCCGAAATGTCGTGAGTCGTTCTGTCGTTTCATTGGACAACGGCCTGATAAGCAAGACGCTTTCCATTCCGCAGCCCCAGTTGTGGTCGCCAGAATCACCTTATCTCTATACGTTGACAGCCCGTTTAGTCAAGGATGGAAAGGATGTAGACTGCAAGACAGTCAAGACAGGCATCCGTACTGTTCGCGTGAGTCGTGAGCATGGTTTCCAGCTGAACGGTGTGACGCGCAAAATCAAGGGCGTCTGCCTGCATCATGACTTAGGACCGTTAGGTGCTGCCGTCAACAAGTCGGCTCTTATCCGTCAAATCAAGATGCTGAAGGATATGGGGTGTGATGCTATCCGTACCGCTCATAACATGCCTTCAACCTGGCAGATGGAGATTTGCGACTCGCTGGGCATGATGGTGATGGCAGAGTCGTTCGACATGTGGATTTACCCCAAGTGTAAAAACGGCTATGCCCGTTTCTTTAATGAATGGGCCATGAAGGATATCACCAACTTGGTGCTGAACCATCGCAATCATCCCGCTATCGTGATGTGGTCGATAGGCAATGAGATTCCAGAGCAGGGTAGTGAGGTGGGGCGGCAGCTCAGCATCCAGTTGCAGGGACTCTGCAACGCCCTCGACCCTACACGCCCTGTCACACAGGGCATGGACCATGCCGAGAGGTCTATTGAAGGAGGATATGCGCAGGTGATGCAGGTGCCTGGTTTCAACTATCGTGTACACAAGTACGCCAACAGCATCAAGCAGTTGCCGCAAGGTTTCCTGTTGGGTTCAGAGACGGCATCTACCGTTTCGTCCCGCGGTGTGTATAAGTTCCCTGTTGAGCCTGACGATAATTCACGCTATGCCTCATGGGCTCCCACCTACGACCCCACAGCTATCCAGAAGGCTGACGGACAATGTTCCAGTTACGATGTGGAATATTGCTCGTGGTCGAATCTGCCTGACGACGACTGGGTGTGGCAGGATGACTATCCCTGGGTCATTGGCGAATTTGTATGGACGGGCTACGACTATTTAGGCGAGCCTACGCCTTACGATGAATATTGGCCTTCACGTTCCAGCTATTTCGGCATCTGCGATTTGGCCGGACTTCCCAAGGACCGCTACTGGCTCTATCGCTCGAAGTGGAATACCGGACAGCATACCGTTCACCTGCTTCCTCACTGGACGTGGCCTGGACGAAAAGGTCAGGTGACGCCCGTCTATTGTTATACGGACGGTGTTGAGGGTGAGCTATTTGTCAATGGCAAGAGCCAGGGTCGTGTTCGCAAGAATCCCCAGGAGCGGCTTGACCGCTATCGTCTGCGCTGGAACGATGTGAAGTACGAGCCTGGCGAAATACGTGTGGTAGCGTATGACGACAAGGGCCAACAGATTGGCGAGGCCGTGCAGCGTACTGCAGGCAAGGCCGTCAGGCTGGTTGCCGAAGCAGAGAGCGATGCCGTCAAGGCCAATGGCGACGACCTGATCTTCGTCACGGTTTCTGCCTCCGACAAAAACGGCATCTTGGTACCTACTTGTAACAATGACCTGATTTTCAGCGTCAGTGGTGAGGCCAGCTTTGAGGCTACGTGTAATGGTGACGCCACTTCCCTGCAGTCCTTCAAGCAGCCTGAGATGAAGCTTTTCAACGGTCAGCTGGTGGTTATTCTGCGTACTACAAACAAGGCAGGCAAACTGACGCTAACCATTAAGGACAAGCGCGGCCGACTAAAGCCGGCCGTACTGAACATGAAGACTATCTGACGCTATTCAGACAGGACGAAAACTGGAATGTGAGCTTTGTCGACAGGGGTTGTTACCGTCTGTCCACCAGCATATTGCTGACCTGTGCGATAGTCCTTCCAGTAGCCTTTGGTCTTGGGCAGGTAGGTCTTCCACTGGGTGACGCCAGGTTCTGTGACCGGGCTGATGAGCAGCTTGGGACCTAACATGTATTCATACTTTTGCTGGAGCGCCACGGGGTCTGAGGCAAAGTCAAACACCAGAGGACGCATCAGCGTGTACCCCTCCGTACTGACGCGAAGGGCGCACTCCTCAAGATACGGACGCAGGCGCTCACGCTCCTTCAGGCACTCCTTGATGATGCTCTTTGCCTCCTCACCGTAGTTCCAAGGCTCGGTATTGCTCATATAGCCGTGTACACGCATCAGCGGCAGATAGACAGACACTTCTATCCATCGCAGCATCCTTTCAATATAATCCTGATTAGTATATTGGTCGCCAGGCCGGAAGAATCCTCCAGCATCGTACGTCCACCAGGGGATGCCTGCAGCCTGCATGCCCAGGCCTGCGACAATCTGCCTGCGGAACGTTTCCCAGTCATTGCCCACATCGCCACTCCACAAAGCCGAACCGTAGCGTTGGATACCGGGGAATCCGCAGCGCGTCAGTATCATGGGCGTCTTGCCAGCAGCGACAAGCCCCTCATAGACGGTTTTGTTGACCAGCAGCGGATAGACGTTCCGTACCTGCTCACCGCTCCATTGCCCTTTGTTTACACGGCGTCCTACGAGGTCGTCGTTTTCGGGCTCCGTAGCATCCTGCCACCAGGCGTCAATACCCAGCGGCACGAGTCGCTGGTTGAACTGCTGCCAGTAGGCCTTGGCAGCATCTTCGTTGAAGAAGTCTATCCAGTCTGTTCCGGGAATGTAGTGCCCTTCTGCTTCCATCATCCGTCCTACCTCTGACCGCTTGTCAATCTTCGACCACACACTTACCATCAGCCTCACGTCCATCTGGTGAAGCGTGTCGGTAAGTGCCTTGGGGTCAGGATAGTATTCCTCGTCGAACTGCATGCTGTTCCAACCGTACTTGCCCCAGTACTGCCAGTCCTGCACGATCAGGCTCAGCGGCATCTGCTCCTTCTGGAAACGGCGGGCCGTCTGCAGGATTTCATTGCTGCTATGGAAACGCTCGCGGCAATGGATATAGCCTAATGCCCATGTCGGCATCTGCGGACAGGGTCCCGTCAGCTGTCGGTAGGTGGCAATGATTTCGTCTGCCGACCCTACGAATACCGTGTAGTCGACGGCAGTAGCTATGGGCGAGCGGAACGTTGTCTCGTCGCGTACCATATTATAATAGAGGGTAGGGTGGTCGTCCTTGGTCAGTTCGGCTGTCACCACATGGCGCCCTGCTTCCAGGTGTACAATCTGCGAGGCTGTAGGTGGCAGCCACAGGTTCTGCATCTCGATGACCGTCTGACCGTCAATGGTGAGGTTGTGCCGACGTGCCATTTTCTGACCCACATCGAGCAGAAGGGCATAGTCGCCAGTCTTGTCGATGTCAATAGTGGCTTTGAAGATATGCCGTTCGCGCACTTCGCGCTTGCCGCCCTCAGTCGATGTCACGTTCACTTCCTCGCGCAAGCCTTCCCCCGCCTGCTTCTCGAGGCTGACGCTTTCCCCGCAGGGGTTGAACTCCGTCAGACCGTAGTTGTTCCACAGGACACCGTATCCCTTGCTCGAGAGGAGCATGGGGATGCTGATCTGGGTGTTCACCTGGGTCAGACGGCGCGGCAGACCGCGTACGTTGCTGAAACCATCCTGGAACTGTCCCAGTCCGAACTGGCAGTCGTCCTTGGACGATGCAAATACCAGCGTGGCTTCCTGATTCTCTAATTGGTGGCGGGTAGCCGTAAACACCGTCCGTCCACGCTTGTCTTTCACCACGACGGTCCCCCGCTTGGGGTCCGCCTCGACCTTGATGTCTGCGTTCTTCACTTCGTCGTGGCGCACGTAGAGCCAGTCGGGCAGGTCGTTCTGGGCCGCACCGTTGTCATACTGGATACGCACGGCATTCCGCGCCACATACCGGATGGTCAGACGACCTTTTCCGAAATCGAAACACTCTTCTGCCTGCAGGGGCAGCTGGCCCATGGTCAGCAGGGCAGCCAATAAAAATAGTACTTTCTTCATCGTGAGTTGTAGTAATGATTGCTTTTAGGTTACAAAGATAATGAAAAAATGGATAAAAAGCAATCGTAAGTTTGTGTTTTCTGATTTTTTTGCGTATTTTTGCAGCTATAACATAATACAACGCAAGCAGCTTGCGAAACATCAATAACATAAAAACTGCAAGTGTATGATGAAACACATGAAAAGACTCTCTCTCTTCTTAGCCCTTTGTACCAGTCTGGCTCTGCAGGCACAGACCTTCTGGCTGGGTGCGGACATCAGTGGAACGACGGAGCTGGAGGCCCGTGGCTGGCAGCTGCGCAATGCCCAGGGTGAACCTCGTGAAAACACGGCGCTGATGCGCGAGTTGGGACTCAATGCCGTCCGTCTGCGTGTATGGGTCAATCCTGTGGAGCACGGTGGATTCTGCAACAAGGACGATGTGGTTCGCATGGCCCTTCGCGCCAAGGACTGGGGAATGGCTCTCATGATAGATTTCCACTATAGCGACTGGTGGGCTGACCCCGGGCAGCAGAATATTCCTGCCCAGTGGAAGGAACTGTCGTACGACGAGATGAAGAAAGCCCTCTACAATCATACCTTCGACGTACTCTCTGCCATCCGGCAGGCTGGCGTTGACGTCCGCTGGGTACAGGTGGGCAACGAGACCACGCATGGCTTCCTGTGGCCCATGGGACGTGCCGAGGAGAATATGAGGCAGTATGCCGGGCTGACGGATGCTGGCTATCAGGCTGTGAAGCGAGTCTATCCCAAGGCCGAGGTCATCATCCACCTGGACGGAGCCTGCGACCCTAAGCGCTACGACTTCATCTTCGACGGGCTCAAGCGCTATCGTGCCCGTTACGACATGATAGGCCTTAGCGTATATCCTTATTGGGACGTCAAGGCCAACCTCACCCAGTCGTGGCAAGAGACGGTCGAGAAGGCTACGCAGAACATCAACCGCCTCTGGGCCAAATACCACAAACCCCTGATGATTGTCGAGACGGGCGCTGAGTCGAAGAAGCCCGAGGAGGGAAAGCAGATCATGTCTGCCGTCATCGATGCGGCCCTTCACAACACCAACGGCCATTGCCAGGGCGTCTTCTACTGGGCTCCGGAACTGGAGCACCACTATCCCCTGGGAGCCTTCCAGGACGGCCGTCCCACAGCCATCATGGATGCCTTTACATCATATTCCGGCTCTCATCGATGAGAAAAAATGATGAAGCCTGAAAATTTCTTGTTTTTTATGTAGTTTTTCGTAACTTTGTTGCGTCTAATGGGCAAAAGATTCAAACGAACGACAAGACAATGAATGCATTAGAACAACAATTTGCGCAAACCGTTAAGGAACAGAAGAGCACCATCTACACCGTGTGCTACATGTTCTCGCAGGATGCCGACGAGGTGAACGACCTGTTCCAGGAGGTACTAGTCAATCTTTGGAAGGGTTTCGAGAACTTCGAGCATCGCTCTGACGTCAGGACGTGGGTCTACCGTGTAGCCCTCAACACCTGTATCTCACTCGACCGGAAGAAGCGGCGCTCCGCCACCGTCCGGATGTCGATGGACATCAACCTCTTTGAAGACCGCGACGAGGATACGCGCCAGGTGGACATGCTCCACAAGCGCATCTCCAAGCTCCAGCCCTTCGACCGCGCAATTGTCCTGCTCTGGCTCGAAAACCTCCCCTACGAGGAAATCGGACAAATCGTCGGTATCACGGCCAAGAACGTCAGCGTCCGTCTGTTCAGAATCCGCGAGCAGTTAAAACAAATGTCAAACGATTAAAAAACAAGACCCATTATGAATAACGTTTCGAATAAGCGAGAGCAAAATGAGTTCACTCATTCTGCCGAGAGTAAGAAAGGTGCAACGAAGTTGAATAATAATGATTTCGAATTAGAGAACATGCGCCAGCAGATGGAAACCCTGAAGAAGAAGCTGGACCAGCAGGAGATAGTGAACGACCGCATGATACGCCAGTCGATGGAAAAGACTGCAAGTAATATCAGCCGCAGATACACGATTGCCATGATTGCAGGACTCCTCATGATACCTTATACCTATTGGGTATTTATCAAACTGTCAGGTTTCTCGGTTGCCTTCTGGCTTTTCACCTGCGTCTTCATGTTGATTTGCATAGGAGCCACCTATTATAACAGCAGGAACATTAGCGATTCGAACCTTATGACCAACAATCTCGTGGATGTTCGTCGCCGTATGGCTCGCGCCAAGAAGTTCGATGCCAATTGGCTCTTTTTCGGTGTTCCCGGCGTACTCCTTTTCATGGGCTGGTTTATGTACGAGACCTATCAGGTTCAAGGAGGCGGGATAGACAACCCCTTCTTCTGGGGCGGCTGTGTTGGCGGCATCATCGGAGCCATTATCGGTTTCTCGATTCACTTCAAGACCCAGCGCCAGTATCAGGACATCATCGACCAGATAGAGGATATCACGCGTGAGGCATAAGAAATAAAAAGAAGAAATGGCATTGAGACAGTCCCAAGTGTAAACTTAGCCAGCTCATTTGTCATTTCTTCTTTTTTCCCTGCGATTTGCGCTCCTTAGAACGAAATCGGTCCATGGCCCATGCAACTGGTAGTACCCAGTGCCGTCAGCGCAGCAGTACCAGCCGCAATCAAGATGCGGAGGAGAACCTCCCATACAGAATTCTTTTTCATAGCGATTTTTGGTTTAAAATTTTGTGTTAGTGATTGATGTTTCTATTCTCGCGCAGAGAGTGATTTTCTATTCTCGCGCAGAGAGTGTTTTTGTCTCGCGCAGAGCCGCCGAGTTTCGCAGAGGTAACGCAGAGGATATATTATTTCTGGGGAGTTAGAGTACTGGGGAGTTTTTAGAGTACTCCTC